>NZ_JBGLOU010000027.1:0-95757 GCF_041402765.1 Nonomuraea sp. AD125B
GGAGGCGTTCATTTCGTCTTCGTTGTGTCTTAATTCTTTCAGCCGTTCAAGTCTCTGTCAAATTGACCGGACTTGCTCGACCTGCTGGAATTAATCCGCGCCCCGTTTCCGGGGCAACCCCTCTAACTTACCAGCCCTTCGACCGACTAGCGAATCGATCACCGGACAGGTGAGGCACAAGGGATTACCGGCACTGGCGACACAACGCACACCAAAGTCATCTGAGTGATGAAGGAGGGTTGCGCCGCACCGCGTCGGCTTCTAAAGATTAGCAGCGCCTCCACGCTGCTCGTGCCGATTCGCCTGTCTCTCCGGCCACAGAACGATCACGGCCGACCATAGACTCCCCACGTGAGCAGCAACATGCCGCCTGTGGCGAAGAAGATCCCGGCCGAGCGTACGCATCACGGCGACACCTTCATCGACGAGTACGCCTGGCTGGCCAACAAGGACGATCCCGACACCACCGCCTATCTGGAGGCGGAGAACGCGTTCCTCAAGGAGCAGACCGCTCATCTGGCGGACCTCCAGGAGCAGGTGTTCCAGGAGATCAAGGGGCGCACCCAGGAGACCGACCTGTCGGTGCCGAGCCGCAAGGGCGCCTGGTGGTACTTCAGCCGCACCGAGGAGGGCAAACAGTACGCCGTCTCGTGCCGCGTCCCCGCCGACAGCGACGCGCCCCCGCTGATCACCCCCGGCGAGCGCCTCGACCTGGAGCAGGTGGTCCTCGACGGCAACGAGCTGGCCGGCGACAGCCCGTTCTTCTCCGTCGGCACCAGCGCGGTCAGCCCCGACGGGACGATGCTGGCCTTCTCCACCGACTACAAGGGCGACGAGCGTTTCATCCTGCGCTTCAAGAACCTGGAGACGGGCGAGGTGCTGCCCGACGAGATCGCCGACATCTTCTACGGCGGCGCCTGGTCGCCCGACGGCTCGGCGTTCTTCTACACGCGCGTGGACGACGCCTGGCGTCCCTACCAGGTCTACCGGCACACCCTCGGCACCCAGGAGGACGTCCTGGTGTACGAGGAGGCCGACGAGCGTTACTGGGTGGGCATCGGGCTGACCCGCAGCGAGCGCTACCTGGTGCTGGCCGCCGGCAGCAAGATCACCAGCGAGGTCCGCATCCTCGACTCGGCCGACCACTCCGGCGAGTTCCGGGTCGTCCGGCCGCGTACGACCGGCGTGGAGTACAGCGTGGAGCACGCCGGCGACTTCTTCTACATCCTGCACAACGAGAACGCCGAGAACTTCGAGCTGGCCACGGCGCCGCTCGACGCCCCCGCCGAGTGGACGCCGCTGATCCCCCACCGGGAGGACACCCGGCTGCTGGGCATCGACGCCTTCGCCGACCACGCGGTGGTGTACTTCCGCCGCGACGGGCTGACCGGGCTGCGGGTGCTGCCGTACCCGGACGGGGGACAGGGCTGGCGTGAGCGCGTCGAGGCGGCCGAGCGGAACGCGTACGAGATCGACTTCCCCGAGCCGCTGTACGACGTCGGCCCGGCCGGCAACCCCGAGTTCACGACGAGGCGGCTGCGGCTGACGTACACGAGCATGGTGACGCCGCCCAGCGTGTACGACTACGAGCTCGACTCCCACGAGCTGATCCTGCTGAAGCGGCGCCCGGTGCTGGGCGGCTACGACCCGGCCGAGTACGAGCAGTTCCGCGAGTGGGCCACGGCGGAGGACGGCACGCGGGTGCCGATCTCGATCGTCAAGCGGAAGGACGCGGCCACGCCGGCTCCGACCCTGCTCTACGGCTACGGCAGCTACGAGACCTCGATCGACCCGGGCTTCTCGGTGGCGCGGCTGTCGCTGCTCGACCGCGGGTTCGTCTTCGCGGTCGCGCACGTGCGGGGCGGCGGCGAGATGGGCCGGCGCTGGTACGAGGACGGCAAGCTGACCAGGAAGCGCAACACGTTCACGGACTTCGTGGCGGCGGCCAGGCACATGAAGGCGTCCGGCTGGAGCGAGCGGATCATCGCGCGGGGCGGCTCGGCGGGCGGTCTGCTGATGGGCGCGGTGACGAACCTGGCGCCGGAGGAGTTCGCGGGCGTGGTGGCCGAGGTGCCGTTCGTGGACGCGCTCAACACGATCCTCGATCCGTCGCTGCCGCTGACCGTGATCGAATGGGACGAGTGGGGCGATCCGCTGCACGATCCCGACGTGTACGCCTACATGAAGAGCTACACGCCGTACGAGAACGTGGACGGGCGGACGTACCCGCCTGTTCTGGCGATCACCAGCCTCAACGACACGCGCGTCCTCTACCACGAGCCGGCCAAGTGGATCGCCCGGCTGCGGGCGAGCGCCCAGGGCGGCCCGTTCCTGCTGAAGACGGAGATGGGGGCCGGTCACGGCGGGCGCAGCGGGCGCTACGACGCCTGGCGCGAGGAGGCGTTCGCGCTCTCCTGGATCATCGAGAGGGGCACGGCATGAGTTACCGGGCGGACGACGAGCGCTACGAGCGGCAGCCGTACAACCGGAGCGGGCGCAGCGGGCTGAGGCTGCCGGCGGTGTCGCTCGGCCTGTGGCACAACTTCGGCGACGACCGGCCGGTCGAGAACTCGCGGGCGATCCTGCGGCGGGCGTTCGACCTCGGGGTGACGCACTTCGACCTGGCCAACAACTACGGGGTGCCGTACGGGTCCGCGGAGCGCACGTTCGGCCGGATCCTGCGCGAGGACTTCCTCCCCTACCGGGACGAGCTGATCATCTCGACCAAGGCCGGGTACGACATGTGGCCCGGCCCGTACGGCGAGTGGGGCTCGCGCAAATATCTGCTGGCGAGCCTCGACCAGTCGCTCGGCCGGATGGGCCTCGACTACGTGGACATCTTCTACAGCCACCGGCCCGACCCGGACACGCCGCTGGAGGAGACCATGGGGGCGCTGGACCGGGCGGTGCGCTCGGGCAAGGCGCTGTACGCGGGCATCTCCAACTACTCGCCCGAGCAGACCGCGCAGGCGGCGCGGATCATGCGCGAGCTGGGCACGCCGCTGCTCATCCACCAGCCGTCGTACTCGATGATCAACCGGTGGATCGAGGACGGGCTGCTGGACACGCTGGAGGAGGCGGGCATGGGCTGCATCGTGTTCTCGCCGCTGGCGCAGGGGGTGCTGACCGACCGCTACCTGAAGGGGGTGCCGGCCGACTCGCGGGCGGCCACCAGCCGGTTCCTCACCCCGGACCGGATCGACAGGGAGCTCGCCCGCGACCTCGACGAGATCGCCCGCTTGCGGGGTCAGACGCTGGCGCAGATGGCGCTGTCGTGGACGCTCAGGGATCCGCGGGTGACCAGCGTGCTCATCGGCGCGAGCAGCGTCGGGCAGCTTGAGGACAACGTGGCCTGCGTGGACGGCCCCGCCTTCACCGAGGACGAGCTGCAGGCCATCGACAAGATCACCGTTCCGACTTCGTCGGCCCGGTGATCAAGATGCTGCGTCTGATGGTTCGCTTCGCTCACAGGGCCTCGTGCCGCTGGAGGTAGGTGAAGGAGGCCCAGCCGGGCAGCACCGGCAGCCAGAACGTGAGCAGCCGGTGCAGCAGCACGGCCGAGGTCGCGAGCTCGGCCGGCAGCCCGGCCACGGTGAGGCCCAGGGCCAGCGCGCCCTCGACGGCGCCCAGCCCGCCGGGGGTGGGCGCGGCCGAGCCGATGGCGTTGGCCGTGAGGTAGACGACGGCGACGGCGGTGAAGCTGAGCTCGCCGCCGAACGCCGCCACGCAGGCGTCCAGGCACACCACGAACGCCATCGTGATCATCAGGGTGCCGGCGCACGCCTCGATCATCTTGCGCGGCGACTGGAGCACGTCGAGCAGGCGCGGCAGCACGTTGCTGAACAGCCGGCGCATCCGCGAGGTGATCAGCCTGCGCAGCGGCGGCACGCCCAGCACCCCGACGACCGCCACCGCCACGGCCAGCAGCGCCAGCACCAGGCCGCGCGACGGGGTGAAGGACGTCGCGGTGTTGGAGCCGGTGATGTAGGCGAACAGCAGCAGCAGCGCGATGTGGAAGACCAGCATGATGAGCTGGGAGGCGCCGACGCTGGCGACCGCGCTGCCCGGCGGGATGCCGCGCTTCTGCAGGTAGCGCGTGTTGATCGCGACGCCGCCGACGGCCGCGGGCGCGACCAGCTTGACGAACGACGACGCGAACTGCACCAGCACGGTCCGCCAGAGCGGCAGCGGCTCGGGCACGAAGCCGCGCAGCATGAGCGCGGCGGCCACGAAGCTGACGAACGAGGCCGCGAGCGCCAGGATCGACCAGGCCCAGTTGGCCGTGGTGACCACCTCGTAGATGTTCACCTGGCTGAGCTGGGAGAGCAGGAAGTAGGCGGCGAGCGCGCTGGCGATGATGGTGACCAGCGTGCGCGGGCGGAAGCGTTCGAGCCGGACCTCCTCGACCTTGCCCTGCGGCTTCAGCGCGACGATCTGCTCGCGGATGCCGGGCAGGATCTGCTTGGCCTTGCCGACGGCCGCGCGGGTCTCCCTGGTGAGCGCGATGCGCTGGAGCAGCGGCATGGCGGCGGCCAGCGCGTCGGGGCCCATCACGGCGGACGCGGCGCGTACGGAGCGCTCGGGGCCGACGCGCAGCGCGAGGTAGGTGAGGAGCTGGGCGACGTCGAGGCGCAGCAGCAGGTCGCCGGCGGCGATCTCGCCGCTGCGCGCGTCGGTGAGGACGACCCGGCCGGCCCGGTCGAGGTGGATGCCGTCGCCGGTGAGGCGGCGGTGGGCGAGGCGCTGGATCTGCAGCAGCTCGACCTGTTCCCAGATCTGGTGCAGCAGGGCGTCGTCGATCTCGTTGTCGGGGACCTCGTCGAGCGGGCGGGTCTCGATGTGCTCGTAGGCGAGCAGGGCGGCCTCGGTGCCGATCTCGCTGGTGCCGAGCAGGCGCGGGGTGCTGGCGCCCGCGGCCTGGCCGGCGTACGCCATGAGGGCCTCGCGCTCCAGCTCGGCGCGGAGCGAGCGGATGGCGCGGCGGCGGGTCTCGGAGTTGAGCCTGATGCGCCGCCACAATCGGTACGGGAGCCCCGCCACCTGCCGGTCGCGGTCGAGGACGGTGACGTCGAGGCTGGTGCCGTCCTTGAGCCCGACGGCGTAGCGGCGGCTGCCCTGGTGGTCGTCCTCGATGCGGCGGGCGGAGACGACCTGGAACGACAGCTTGCGGAGCGCGGCCACCACGGCGCTGCCCGGCGGCCGGGTGTTGGGGCTGCCGACGCCGTAGAGGGTGGCGTAGCCGATGGCCATGCCGACGAGGACGGTGACGATGGCGCTGGGGATCGTGATCTGGCGGCCGGAGAAGAAGGCGAGGATGTAGAGCGCGATCGTGGTCCACATGAGCATCCGCCAGGTGGGGCGGCGGGAGATGCGGACCGCGGTGGTGTAGGCGACGACCGAGGTGAGCAGGGTGTTCAGCGGCTCGATGTCGCGGTTGCCGGTGAGCAGCACGCGCAGGTCCTCGACGTTGCCGCCGACCAGCCACTGCCCGAGCAGGAACGAGCCGGCCATGCCGACGATGGCGGCGATGAGCCCTTCGGCGACGCGCAGGCCGTCGCGGTGGAAGACCCGTTCGACGGCGAACGCCGTGGGCACGACGAGCACGGCGGCGCCGCCGAGGAAGGCCGCGACGCGGCTCAGCAGCGGGACGAGCTCGGCGCCCTCCTTGACGTCGGCCTCCAGGCCGATGAGGGTCTGCTTGGCGACGAGGGCGAGCAGGACGACCGCGCCGAGGACGACGAGCGTGGCGATGAAGCGCAGCAGGTCGGAGGGACGGCGCAGGCGCTGCGGCAGCAGCGGCTCTACGACGTAGACGTCGGTGTCCGCGCGTGGCTCGCCCACGGCCGGATCCCCCTCCGTGAGGTCCTCCGTGTCATCTCGTTCCCTGATTTCGGCCACCGTCAGCGATTCTGCACCTTCCCGGCAGGACCGTGAGATCTCTGGGTCGCAGTGTCCCCGTTTCGCAATGCGGACGGGCGCCTGCCGTCCCCATCGGGCAGCCTACGTCCGCGCAGGCAGGCTACACGGTGCGGCTCCAGCAGTTCACCTCTCGGCGCCCGGCGTAGGCTGTGTCCCATGTCGGGCGAATTGAGGGTTCTGGGGGCATGTCCGCTGGACTGCCCGGACACCTGTTCCTGGGTCGTGACCGTCAAGGACGGACAGGCCGTCAAACTGCGCGGCAACCCCGACCAGCCCTACACCAGGGGCGCGCTGTGCGTGAAGGTCAACCGTTACCTGGAGCACACGCAGGCGCCCGACCGCATTCTGCACCCGATGCGCCGGGTCGGTCCGAAGGGCTCGGGGCGCTTCGAGCGGATCTCGTGGGACGAGGCCCTGGAGGAGATCGCCACCCGGCTGCGCGCGATCGTCGACGAGCACGGCGGCGAGGCCATCTGGCCCTACCTCGGCACCGGCACGCTCGGCTACCTGCAGGGCTGCGAGGGCGTGGCGGGCCGGCGGTTCTGGAACGTGCTGGGCGCGTCCAAGCACTGGCTCAACATCTGCTCGGCGGCCGGCAGCAGCGGCCTCTTCCGCGCGAACGGCACCGCGGGCGGCATGGACCCGGAGAACTTCGCGCTCTCCAAGCTGATCCTGCTCTGGGGCACCAACACGCTGACCAGCGGCCACCACCTGTGGAAGTTCATCCAGGACGCCCGCGCGGACGGCGCCCACGTGGTCGCCATCGACCCGATCCGCACCAGAACCGCCGACCAGGCCGACGAATACCTCGCCATCCGGCCGGGCACGGACGCGGCGCTCGCGCTCGGGCTGCTCAACGTGGTGCTGGCCGAGAACGCCCAGGACGAGGCCTACCTGGCCGAGCACACCGAGGGCTGGGCCGGCTTCCGCGAGGAGATCCTGGCCCACCCGGTGGAGAAGGTGAGCGAGATCACCGGCATCCCGGCGGCCGACATCCACAGGCTGGGGATGAGGCTGGCGCACACCCGCCCGACCGCCATCCGGGCCACGATGGGCATCCAGCGGCACGCGGGCGGCGGCACGGCCATGCGGACGATCGGCGCGATCCCTGCCGTCACGGGCGACTGGCGGCATCCGGGGGGCGGGGTGGCGTACTCGACCAGCGGGCACGTCCACCTCAACATCGACACGCGCGACGACCTGCTGGCCAAGCCGGTGCGCACCCGGGTCATGACGAAGCTCGCCTCGCAGCTCGACGACGTGAAGTGCCTGTGGGTGTACGCGGCCAACCCGCTCGGCTCCACGCCCGACGCGAACGCCATCAGGCGGCAGCTCGCCCGCGAGGACCTGTTCACGGTCGTCATGGAGCAGTTCCCGACGGACACCGTGGACTACGCCGACATCGTGCTGCCGGCCACCATGCAGACCGAGCACCACGACCTGCACGCCGGCTACGGCCACCTCTACCTGCTGTGGAACGAGGCCGCGGTGGAGCCGCCGGGCGAGTGCCTGTCGACGACCGAGACGTTCCGGCGGCTGGCCAGGCACATGGGGCTCACCGAGCCGTCGCTCTACGACTCGGACCTGGAGCTGGCCGAGCAGTTGCTGTCCAGCGGGCATCCGTCGCTGGAGGGCGTCACGCTCGACCGGCTGCGCAAGGAGGGCTGGGTGCGGATGAACTATCCCAAGCCGTTCACGCCCTTCGCCGACGGGTTCCCGACGCGGTCGGGCCGGATGCGGTTCCCGCGGCCCGGGGAGGCGTACGTGCCGTCGCACGCGACGCTGACGGCGGACGGCTCGCCGTACCGGCTGACGCTGGTGACGCCGGCCTCGCACACGTTCCTCAACACGACGTTCGGCAACAACGCCGAGCTGCGGCGGCGGGCCAAGGACCCGGTGGTGCTGATCAACGCGGCCGACGCGGCGGCGCGCGGGCTGGCGGACGGCCAGCGCGTACGGGTCCACAACGACGGCGGCGAGTTCCTGGCCGACGTGGAGATCAGCGACCGGGTGGCCCCCGGGGTCGTGGCCTCGCCCAAGGGCCGCTGGCCGAAGCTGAGCCCCGGCGGCTCGAACGCGAACGCGGTGGTGGCCGAGCGGGACGGCGACATGGGCAAGGGGCCGGGCTTCCACGACAACCTGGTCGAGGTCAGCCCTTGTGCCGGTTCATGAACGTCTCGACGGTGCTCAGGACCTGATCGGCGTACGGGCTCGCGAGCAGCTGGGAGGCGTGCAGGCGTTCCCCCGGGATGACGAGCGCCTGGGCGTCCGGGGCCTTGGTGGCGGCGGCGCGGGCGGCGTCGAGCGCGGCGCGGCCGCCGTAGTCGTCGTGCTCGCTGCCGATCTGGAGCAGCGGGACGGTCAGCTCGGCCGCGTCCTCGGAGGCGATCTCGCCTGACAGGGCGACCACCCCGGCGATCTTCTCCGGGCCGAGCCGCAGCGCGGCCGGGACGGCGGTGGTGGCGCCGATCGAGCCGCCGACCAGGAACACGCGGCCGACGCCCTTCTCCTTGGCCAGGCGTTTCGCCATGGCGACGGTGGTGTCCTCGGGGAGGGCGGCGACGCTTCTCGCGTAGAGGAGCACGCGGTAGCCGGCGGCGACCAGGCGGTCGGAGAGCGGGCGCCAGGTGCAGACGTTGCCGCGGCGCTCGTAGGTGATGACGACGCCGGTGGAGCCGGTGCCGGTGATCACGCCGGGGAGGCCGCCGTCGTACTCGAAGATCTTGCCGTCGGCCTCGGTGAAGCAGCCGGAGACGTTGGGGCCGGTGGGCGGCGGGCTGCTGCTGGGGGCGGCGCCGGCCGTGGGGGTCGCGGGGGTCGCCGGGGCGGGGGCCGCCCCCGTGGCGCCCCCGCCGCCGCTTCCGCAGGCGGCCAGCATGGTCACGAGTCCGACGGCGCTCAGCATCCTTCGCACGACCGCCCACCTCCAATGCCTCCACACTATGTCAGAAGTGACATAGTGGGAAGGACCTTATCCTGAGGCCACGATGACCTCGACACTGGGATTCGCGATCCTCGCCGTGCTGGCCCGCGGCGAGCGCACCGGATACGACCTCGCCGCCGCCATGCGCACCCCGGTCGGCTATTTCTGGACGGCCGGCCACAGCCAGATCCACGCCGAGCTGCAGAAGCTGCGCGCCGCTGGGCTGGTGGGCTTCGAGGCCGAGCACGGTCCCGGCCCGCAGGGCAAGAAGGTCTACCATCTGACCGCCGACGGCCTGGCGGAGCTGCGGGCATGGGTGACCGAGCCGCCGCGCGCCCGGCCGGAGCGCGACGAGCTGGTGCTGAAGACGTACGCGTCGTGGCTGGCCGAGCCGGGGCTGCTGCGCAGGCTGTTCGCCGACCAGCTCGCCATGCACGAGGAGCGGCTGGCGGACTACGAGCGGGAGGAGGCGGCCTTCGGCGGGCCGCCCCCGCCCGGCGATCCCCGGTTCGGCAACTACGCGACGCTCTGGTGCGGGCTCGGCTACGAGCGGCACCGCGTCGAGTGGTGCAGGTGGATGCTGGAGCGGCTCAGCTCAGCTGGAGCTTGAAGCCCTCGTGGGAGGCGGTGAAACCGAGCGAGCCGTAGAAGCGGTGCGCGTCGGTGCGGGTCTTGTCCGAGGTGAGCTGCACCATGGCGCAGCCGCGCTCGCGGGCCCGCTCCACGGCCCAGCCGATCATCCGGCGGCCGAGCCCCTGGCCTCTGGTCGACGCGTGGACCCGTACGGCCTCGATCTGGCAGCGTTCGGCCCCGAGGCGGGAGAGCCCCGCGAGGTACGTGAGCTGCATCGTGCCCACCACCTCGCCGCCCTGCTCGGCGACGACGAGCTCGTCGTACGGGTCGGCGTCGATGCGGTCGAAGGCCGCGAGGTAACGCGGGTCGCCGGGGTCGCCCTCGCGCCGGGCGCCGAGGGGGTCGTCGGCCAGCATCGCGACGATGGCGGGCACGTCGTCACGGCGGGCCGTACGGAAGGTGATGTCTGTTACGTGCGGTTCCTGCATGTTTCGCATCATGTCAGGGACGGCTCAGGGTCCGTCCCCGATGCTCCCAAGGGGCCCCGGGAGCGACCATGGCGATATGAACGAAATCAGTCGACGCGATGAGATATCGCTCTCCGGCGCCGCGCTCCGTGGCGCCCCTTGGAAGGCCGCGGCCGTCGGCGGCGGTGTCGTCACCGCCGCCAGCTACGGCATGGGCCTGCTCACGGGCGGCGGCGACCTGGTGTGGGCGCTGGGCCTCGGCATCAGCCTGTTCGCCCTGATCGCCGCGATCGGGGCGGTGTCCAAGCCGCACGAGGGCGACCGGGTCACCCGCCAGGCGCGCGTCTGGTCGCTGCGCCACCCGTGGAAGTTCGCGCTGCTGCCCGCGGGCATCACGGCGGTGCTCGACTATCCGGTGCAGCTCGTCCTCGACGGCGAAGGGGTCTTCGGCTCGGCCGTGCACGCGCTGTGGCACGGCGCGCTGGTCTATCTGATCGCCGCCATCCTGACGCTCACGATGCAGGGCAGGGCACGCTCTGAGCGGTGACCCCACCCGGCCTTCAGGACTCCCGCTCGGCCTGGCTGCGGCACACGCAGAACTCGTTGCCCTCGGGGTCGAGCATCGTCACCCATCCGGTGCCGTCGGGCCGGCGCAGGTCGGCGTGGACGGTCGCGCCCAGCCCGATGAGCCGGTCGACCTCCTCGTCGCGGGTCGCGCCCGCGGTGCCGTTGACGTCGAAGTGCAGGCGGTTCTTGACCGTCTTGCCCTCGGGAACGCGGATGAACAGCACGTAGGGGTCGCGTTCGGTCCGCAGCATCACCTCGTCGTCGCCCGGCTGGTCGTCCTCGCCCAGAGGCAGCCCGGTGGCCCTGCTCCACCAGCTCGCGAGCGCGTAGGGGTCGGCGGCGTCGACGGTGACGGCGTGGATCTCGATCATGGCAACACCCAACCCGACACCGCCGTGGACGTCAAACCGGTGTCAGTCCCACCAGACGGTGACCCAGCGGTCCCTCGGCAACGGCCACATGCCGAGCGCGACGGCCGTCTCGGCCACCTCGTCCGCTCGGGACGGGTCGAGGCACGCCCGCCGGCAGGCGCTGGCCGCGAGCTCCTCCAGGGAGCTGAATCGTTCCAGCGGGGCCTCCCGCTCCTCCACCCGTACGGCGAAGCCGAGCGCCGCCGCCAGCGCCACGCAGTCCTCGGCGACCGGCCGCACCGGGCGGTCGATGCCGTGGAAGTGCTGCCAGAGCGGCGTCATCCAGCTCGTCGGGTGGCGGTGCGTCAGCTCCAGCACCACCCGCCCGCGCGTGTGCGCGTCGAGCGCGCGCAGAAAGCCGGCCAGGTCGGGCACGTTGTAGACGACGTGCGCGGCGATGGCGACGTCGGCCACCGGGGCCTCGCCCGCGACGTCCGGCCAGCGGCCGTGGATCGTGGTGACCGGCACCCCGAGCTTGTCGGCCCGCAGCGTGAGCCCGTCGAGCATCGCGGCCGAGGAGTCGACCGCGTACAGGTGGCCGAGGCGCCCGGCCAGCGGCAGCGAGGACGCGCCGGCGCCGCAGCCCACGTCGAGCAGCGTGCCCTGGTCGGGCAGGGCCTCCGTGAGCCTCGTCGTCGTGGGTCCGTCGTCCGGCTCGGCGAGGGCCCGGTCGGTGCGGGTGCCGAACCGTTCGGGCGAGTGAGTCCAGGGGTCGGCGGAAGCACGGGCCAGGATCTCGTCCGGGATCGCCCAGGCCTCCAGTCGCTCCCGCCACCGCGCGGCGAGTTCTTCGGCGTCCATGGAGACGAGCATGCCATGCATGGCGGGGGTTACCCGCGGGTAGCATTTCAGAGTAAGGTTACTCGCGAGTACACCCCTGACTCGGTTCAAGGAGATCGACCCCATGGGCCACTACAAGAGCAACGTTCGCGACCTTGAATTCAACCTCTTCGAGGTCTTCGGGCGACGCGAGATCCTCGGCGCAGGGCCCTTTGCGGAAGTCGACGAGGACGTCGCGCGCAGCATCCTGGAAGAGGTCAACCGTCTGGCGACCGGCGTGCTCGCCGACTCCTTCGAGGAGGGCGACAGGACGCCGCCGGTCTTCGACCCCGCGACGAGCTCGGTCACCATGCCGGAAGGCTTCAAGAAGTCGTTCAAGGCGCTGGTGGACGGCGGCTGGGCGCACCTCGACCTGCCCGCCGAGCTGGGCGGCCCCGGCATCCCGAGGAGCCTCGCCTGGGCCACGGCCGAGATGGTGCTGGGCGCCAACCCGGCGCTCTACATGTACGCCGCCGGCCCCAACTTCGCCTACACCCTGTGGCAGGTCGGCACCGAGGAGCAGAAGCGCTTCGCCGAGCTGGCCATCGAGCGCAACTGGGGCGCGACCATGGTGCTGACCGAGCCGGACGCCGGCTCCGACGTGGGCGCCGGCCGCACCAAGGCCGTACGCCAGCCCGACGGCACCTGGCACATCGAGGGCGTCAAGCGCTTCATCACCAGCGCCGAGCACGACATGTCGGAGAACATCTTCCACCTGGTGCTGGCCCGCCCCGAGGGTCACGGCCCCGGCACCAAGGGCCTGTCGATGTTCCTGGTGCCGAAGTACCACGTCGACCTGGAGACCGGCGAGCTCGGCGAGCGCAACGGCGTCTACGTCACCAACGTCGAGAAGAAGATGGGCCTGAAGGTCTCCACGACCTGCGAGCTCACCTTCGGCGAGAAGCACCCGGCGGTCGGCTGGCTGGTCGGCGAGGTGCACGAGGGCATCAAGCAGATGTTCATGGTCATCGAGCACGCCCGCATGATGGTCGGCACCAAGGCCATCGCCACGCTCTCGACCGGCTACCTCAACGCGCTCGACTACGCCAAGTCGCGCGTCCAGGGCGCGGACCTCACCCAGATGACCGACAAGACCGCCCCGCGCGTCACCATCGTCAACCACCCGGACGTGCGCCGCGAGCTGATGCTGCAGAAGGCGTACGCCGAGGGCATGCGCGCCCTGGTCCTCTACACGGCCACCTTCCAGGACGCCGTCATGATCGACCCGGATGACCGGCACGCGCACGCGATGAACGACCTGCTGCTGCCGCTGGTCAAGGGCGTCGGGTCGGAGCGGTCGTACGAGTTGCTGGCCCGCTCGCTGCAGACCCTGGGCGGCTCCGGCTACCTGCAGGACTACCCGATCGAGCAGTACATCAGGGACGCCAAGATCGACTCCCTGTACGAGGGCACCACCGCCATCCAGGGCATGGACCTGTTCTTCAGGAAGATCCTGCGCAACCAGGGCGCGGCCGTCGGCGCGCTGCTCGGCGAGATCACCGCCTTCGCCGCCTCCGAGGCCGGCAACGGGCGGCTCAAGGAGGAGCGCGAGCTGCTGGCCGAGGCCGCCGCCGACGTCAAGGCCATGGGCGACACGATGGCGACCTGGGCGCTCGGCTCGCTGGAGAAGCCGGAGGAGGTCTACAAGGTCGGGCTCAACACCACCCGGCTGCTGCTCGCGCTCGGCGACCTCGTCATCGGCTGGCTGCTGCTGCGCCAGGCCGAGGTGGCGCTGGCCCGGCTGGCGGACGGCGAGGACCCGTTCTACCAGGGCAAGGTCGCGTCGGCCACGTTCTTCGCCAAGACCGTGCTGCCCCGGCTGGCCGCCGAGCGGCGCGTCCTCGACGCCACCGGCCAGGAGCTCATGGAGCTTCCTGAGGAGGCCTTCTAGGTCCCGGCATCACACGGAACGCCCGCACGCCGTGCGGGCGTTCCGTCGTTCGGCCGGTGGGGGGGTGTGATCGTCCTCACCCGGGTATGACCGTGGGCGTACCGGCCGTTTACCAGGGAGGCTCGTCATGGGTGTCGGGGTCAGCATCTTCTTCCTCACGCTCGGCGCCATCCTGAAGTTCGCGATCGAGCCCGACGTCTTCGGCGAGAGCGTCCACATGGACGTCATCGGCCTGATCTTCATGATCGTGGGCGGCGTGGGCGTCGTGCTGAGCATCGTGCTGGCCCCGAGGCGGGGCCGCACGTCCGACGGGCGCCTGATGCACCGCGAGAACAACCCTCCCGAGATCTAGGCCCTAGACCTCGATCTGCACGGCGGCGCGGGCGGCCAGGATCGGCTTGATGTGCTCGGCGATGACCGCCTGGTGCTGCGGATGGTCGCGGTAGACGAGATAGTCGTCCACCGAGTCGAAGTCGCCCACCACCGCGTAGGCGTGGTTGCCCTCGTTGATGCCGGCGTCGGGGCCGACGGTGTAGGAGCGGATCTCCGGGATCGCGTCCGGCAGCTTGCGCAGCTCGGCGGTCACCGTCGCCTTCTGCTCGTCGGTCGCGTCGTCGGTCCAGGTGAACAGCACGATGTGGCGAATCATGGAAGCACCCTATCGACGCCGGCTCAGGAGCCGAGGTAACGCAGCACCGCCAGGACCCGGCGGCTGTAGCCGGTGGTGTGCGACAGCGCGAGCTTGTCGAACAGGGCGTTGACGTGTTTCTCCACCGCGCTCTGCGACACGTGCAGGGACTGCGCGATGGAGGCGTTGGTGAGACCCTGCGCCATCAGCTCGAGCACCTGGCGCTCGCGGGCGGTCAACTGGGTCAGCGGGTCGGTGTGGCTGGTGCGCGCGAGCAGCTGGCGCACCACCTCCGGGTCGAACGCCGTCCCGCCCGCGCCCACCCGGTCCAGCGCGTCCAGGAAGTCGCCGACCTGGGCCACGCGGTCCTTCAGCAGGTAGCCGACGCCGTCGATGCTGCCGCTCATCAGCTCGGTGGCGTACTTCTTCTCGACGTACTGCGACAGCACCAGCACCTTGACCTCCGGCCAGCGCCGCCGGATCTCCAGGGCGGCGCGCAGGCCCTCGTCGGTGTGGGTGGGCGGCATCCGTACGTCCACCACCACCGCGTCGGGCCGCTCGGCGGTCACCGCCCGCAGCAGCGCGTCGGCGTCGCCCACCGCGGCCGGCACGTCGTGACCTTCCTCCTTCAGCAGCCGCACCAGGCCCTCCCGCAGCAGGGCCGAGTCCTCGGCCAGCATCACGCGCACGGCAACTCCGCTTCGATCACGGTCGGCCCGCCGGGCGGGCTGGTCAGGGTGAACCGGCCGTCCAGGGCGGCCACCCGCTGCGCCAGGCCGGTCAGCCCGCCGCCGGTGGCGTCGGCCCCGCCCACGCCGTCGTCCTCCACTCGCACGACGACCATGGTGGCCTGCCGGCGTACGTCGATGGTCACCAGGGTGGCTCCGGAGTGTTTGGCCGCGTTCGTCACCGCTTCGCTGGCCACGAAGTAGGCGGCGGCCTCCACCACCGCCGGGGGCCGCTCCGGCAGCTCGCAGGTGACCTTGACCGCGACCGAGGACCGCTCGGCCACTCCGGCGAGCGCCTCGGCCAGGCCGTGCGCGTCCAGCCCCGACGGGTAGACCCGCCAGGCCACCTCGCGCAGCTCCACCAGCGCCTGCTGGGCCTGCTCGTGGAGCTGTCCCAGCAGCTCGGGGCGGCCCCTGCGGGCGCGGCCCGCGAGCATGGACAGCGCCACCAGCCGCTGCTGCACCCCGTCGTGGAGGTCGCGCTCGATGCGCCGCCGTTCGGCGTCGACAGCCGCGACCACCCCGGCCCTGCTCACGGTCAGCTCGTCGATCCGCCGCCGCAGCGCCTCCACCGGGTCGGGGGCGAGCAGCCGTACGGCCAGCCGCCGCTCCAGCGCCTCCACCCCCACCAGGCCGCACACGTCCAGGAACAGCAGGACGCAGCCCGACACGGACAGGTAGGCCACCAGCGGCGCGGTGGGCAGCATGCCGTCGAACGCCTCCCCACGCGCCCACGACCACACCAGCATGACCGCCATGCCGAGGCCGACCACGAGCAGCAGCACCACGAGCCCGCCCAGCACGCCCACGGGCGTGCGGGCGGCGAGGTAACGCAGCTCGCCCTCCTCGTTCTTGACGGGCAGGTCCAGGCGCAGCCGCCACAGCTCGAACCGGGTCAGCCGGGCGGCCGCCGCCCGCACGGCGGGACGGTCCGCGAACGGCGCCGCCGCCAGGACGAACAGCAACCCCACGAGGGCGGTCACCGCGCCGGCGGCCACCGCCCCGACGAGCCTCGGCCCGCTAAGCACCGACCGCATGCCGCCCCTTGCGCCGCTGAGCCAGCCGCGTGCCCACGAAGACCAGTACCGCCAGCGCCACCGTGACGATGACCGCGTTGGTGCCGACGCCGACGTAGGTCTCCACCAGCGCCCAGTTCTCACCCAGCAGCCATCCGGCCAGGACGAAAACGGTGTTCCAGAGCAGGCTGCCTGCCGTGGTCAGGAGCGTGAAGACGCCCAGCGGCATGCGCTCCACCCCGGCGGGAACGGAGATCAGGCTGCGGAAGATCGGGATCATCCGCCCGAAGAACACCGTCTTGCGCCCGTGCTTGAGGAACCACGCCTCCGTCCTGGCGATGTCGGAGACCTTCAGCAGCGGGATCCGGGCGGCCAGGGCCAGCGTGCGCTCCCGGCCGAGCATCGCGCCCACCCCGTACAGCGCCAGCGCCCCGATCACGGAGCCGGCGGTGGTCCACAGCAGCACGGCGAGCAGGTTCATCTCTCCCTGGGAGGAGGCGAAGCCGGCCAGCGGCAGGATCACCTCGCTGGGCAGGGGCGGGAAGAGGTTCTCCAGCGCGATCGCGATCCCGGCTCCGGGGGCGCCGAGCATCTCCATCAGGTCGATCAGCCATTCCGTCATGCGCCAGAGACTAGGAACGACCAGGGTACGGCCACCATGAGGCGGACGGCCGAGTGAGGGTGCGGAAAACCACAGGAGATGTATCAGATCGGGCGGGCGGCCTCTCCGACGTCATGAAGGCAAGCGTGTGGCACGCCTCGCAGGGTGATCGCCGGGGGAGGGGTCCTCCCGGCGATCACCCTGGTTTCAGCTCAGCTCCACGCCATGATGCGGAGCGGGTCCTCCAGCATGTCGCCGACGTCGCGCAGGAAGCGCGAGCCCAGCTCGCCGTCCACGATCCGGTGGTCGAACGACAGCGACAGCGTCGTCACCTTGCGTACGGCGAGCTCGCCGTCCACCACCCACGGCAGGTCCCGCACCTGGCCGAAGGCGAGGATGGCGGCCTCGCCCGGGTTGATGATGGGGGTGCCGGTGTCCACGCCGAACACGCCGACGTTGGTGATCGTGATCGTCCCGCCCGCCATCTCGGCCGGCTGCGTACGTCCCGCGCGGGCCGTCTCCGTCAGCTCGGCCAGGCTCCGGGCCAGGTCGGGCAGGGAGAGGGCGTGCGCGTCCTTGATGTTGGGCACCACCAGGCCCCGGGGGGTGGCGGCGGCGATCCCGAGGTTGACGTAGTGCTTGACGACGATCTCCTGGGCCTGCTCGTCCCAGGAGGAGTTGATCATCGGGTGCCGGCGGGCCGCCGTCAGGACGGCCTTGGCGACCAGCAGCAGCGGGCTCACCTTGACCTCGGCGAAGTCCGGCAGGGCGCGCAGCCGCCTGACTGCCTCCATGGTGCCGGTCACGTCGATCTGGAGGAACTCCGTGACGTGCGGGGCGGTGTAGGCGCTGGTGACCATGGCCTGGGCCATCATCTTGCGCACGCCCTTGACGGGGACGCGCTCCTCGCGCTGCCCGGGGGCGGCGGGGGCGTGTTGCGGGACCTGTTGCGGGGCCTGTGCTGCGGCCGCGGCGGCGTGGACGTCGTCCCGCGTGATGGAGCCCTGCGGGCCGGTGCCCGTGACCGTGGTGAGGTCCACGCCGAGGTCCTTGGCCAGCTTGCGGACCGGCGGCTTGGCCAGCACCGTGATGGGGCCGGGAGCCTCGTGGACGGGTACGGGCGCCACCTCCACGCGCCTCGGGTTGGCCACCGGAGCGGCGGGGATCGGGGTGGCGGGCGCCTCCGCGGCCGGAGCGCCCGTGGCGGCGGCTTCCGGGGCGGGGGCTTCCGGGGGCGGGCCGTCGGTGGTGGTGGCGGCGGGTTTGCGGGGGCGGCGTCGGGTGGCGCCGGTCTTGACGCCGTAGCCGACCAGCACCGCCTGGCGTTCCTCCTTGGGGGCCGGGCTGCCGTGGGCGCCGGGCTCGACCGCGCCCTCCGCCGGGGGCTTGGGCACCAGGTCGTCGGCCAGGGCCTTGACCTGGTCCGCCGTACCGGCCTCGCCGGGCTCCTCCGTCGTGTCCACGGCGATGATCGGCCGGCCCACCTCCACCGTCAGGCCCTCGTCGGCCAGCAGGCCGGACACCACGCCGTCCCACGGGATCGGCAGCTCCACGATCGACTTCGCGGTCTCGATCTCGACCACGATCTGGTTGACCTTGACCTCGTCGCCCGGCTGGACGTGCCAGCGGACGATCTCGGCCTCGGTCAGCCCCTCCCCGACGTCGGGGAGCCTGAACTCGCGTCGCATGAACCCCCCTCTCAGAACCCGAAGGCCCGGTCGACGGCGTCGAGCACCCGGTCGAGGTCGGGCAGGTAGTGCTCCTCCAGCTTCGACGGCGGATAGGGGGTGGAGAACCCGCCGACCCGCAGCACCGGGGCCTCCAGGTGGTAGAAGCACTGCTCGGTGACGCGGGCGGCCAGCTCGGCGCCGAAACCGTTGTAGACGGGCGCCTCGTGGACGACCACGACCCGGCCGGTGCGGCGCGCCGACTCCATGATCACCGCCTCGTCCAGCGGGTTGAGCGAGCGCAGGTCGACGACCTCCAGGGAGCGGCCGTCGTCCTCGGCCGCCGCCGCGGCCTCCAGGCAGGTCTTCACCATCGGCCCGTACGCCAGCAGCGTGGCGTCGGACCCCGCCCGTACGACCTTGGCCGCGTCGAACGGCGTCCACCAGTCGGACGAGGAGGTGTCGATGTCGCCCTTCTCCCAGTAGCGGCGCTTGGGCTCGAAGAACACCACCGGGTCGTCGCAGCGGATGGCCTGCTGGATCATCGTGTACGCGTCCGCCGGGTTGGAGCAGGCGACCACGCGCAGCCCGGAGGTGTGGGTGAAGTACGCCTCGGGGGACTCGCTGTGGTGCTCGACCGCGCCGATGCCGCCGCCGCACGGGATGCGTACGACCACCGGCAGCTTGATCGCGCCCAGCGACCGCATGGGCATCTTGGCGAGCTGCGTGATGATCTGGTCGGCGGCCGGGAAGACGAACCCGTCGAACTGGATCTCGCACACCGGCCGGTAGCCGCGCAGCGCCAGGCCGATCGCGGTGCCGACGATGCCGGACTCGGCGAGCGGCGTGTCGATGACGCGGTCCTCGCCGAAGTCCTTCTGCAGGCCGTCGGTGACGCGGAAGACGCCGCCCAGCTTGCCGACGTCCTCTCCCATGATGAGGACCTTGGGGTCGTCCTCCATGGCCTTGCGCATGCCCTCGTTCAGGGCTTTCGACAAGCTCAGAACGGTCACTTCTCGAACCCCTCCAGATACGCGGCGAACTGGGCGCGCTCCTGGTCGATCAGCGCGTGGGGCTCGCGGTAGACGTGGTCGAAGATGTCGAGCGGCCGCGGGTCGGGCAGCGCGAGGCAGCGCCGCCGCAGGTCGGCGCCGAGCTGGCCGGCCTCCTCGTCGACGGAGTCGAAGAACTCCTGGTCGGCGAACTCGTTCTTGAACAGGTAGGCCTTCACCCGCTCGATGGGGTCCTTGAGCTTCCACGCCTCCAGCTCGCTCGCGACCCGGTAGCGCGTCGGGTCGTCGGTCGTGGTGTGGGCGCCCATCCGGTACGTGAACGCCTCGATGAGCGTCGGCCCCTGCCCGGTCCGCGCCGCCTCCAGGGCCTTGCGTGTGACGGCGAGGCAGGCGAACACGTCGTTGCCGTCCACCCGGATGCCGGGGAAGCCGAAGCCGGAGGCGCGGCGGTAGAGGGGGATGCGGGTCTGCTTCTCCAGCGGCTCGGAGATGGCCCACTGGTTGTTCTGGCAGAAGAACACGATCGGCGCGTTGAACACGCTGGCCCAGATGAAGGACTCGTTCACGTCGCCCTGGGAGGTGGCCCCGTCGCCAAAGTAGACGATCGTGGCGGCGCTGGCGTCGTCGCGCTGGATGCCCATCGCGTAGCCGACGGCGTGCAGGGTCTGGCTGCCGATGACGATCGTGTAGAGGTGGAAGTTGTGCTCCTGGGGGTCCCATCCGCCGTGGTTGACGCCCCGGAACAGCCCGAGCAGCTTGACCGGGTCGACGTCGCGGCACCACGCCACGCCGTGCTCGCGGTAGGTGGGGAAGGCCATGTCACTGTCGGTCAGCGCGCGGCCCGAGCCGATCTGGGCGGCTTCCTGGCCGAGCAGCGAGGCCCAGATGCCGAGCTCGCCCTGGCGCTGCAGCGCCACGGCCTCCAGGTCGATGCGCCGGACGAGCACCAGGTCGCGGTAGAGCGACCGGACCTCTTCCGGGGTGAGATCGACGTCGTAGTCAGGGTGCTCGACCCGCTCCCCCTCGGGGGTGAGCAGCTGGACGAGCTCCGGAGGTGCTTCTTGGTGAGCACCGCGAGAGGCGTCGAGTGTCACGTGCCACTCTCCTGTGCGTCGGGGCTGGTCCGGACGGGGTTGCCACCTTAGGCCAGCCTTCTTGGCGATGAACCAACTGGTGGTGGTTCGTACGCGTTTGGGAACATCGTGGCAGACGTCACAGCCCTCCGCGCAAGCCCCATCTCTCCCCCGTTCCCGTTGTGCCGTCGGCCACACGCCCCCGGTAGGCTGGCTTTCCCAACCCCGTCGCACGCAGGAGGAACAGTGGCGCGCGTCATCGTCGAGGTCATGCTGAAGCCCGAGATCCTCGACCCGCAGGGCCAGGCGATCGCGCGGGCGCTGCCCCGTCTCGGCTTCTCCGGCGTCTCGTCGGTCCGCCAGGGCAAGCGCTTCGAGGTCGAGCTGGACGGCCCGGCCGACGCGGCGGCGCTGGACGAGGTCCGCAAGATGGCCGAGACCCTGCTGGCCAACACCGTGATCGAGGACTACGCCGTCCGGGTCGAGGAGCAGTAGGGAGATTTGGCGTCCCGTTTTCCTCGTGGCCGCTTAAAGCCGGGTTCCGACGTGCCACAATGCCACGGGGTCACCAACAGTGAATAACAACAGCGTGATTTTGCGGTTAGCCCCGTTTTCACAGGGAAATCTACTCCAGGTGACATTCTGGCGCCCGGAGGAGTCCGGTGGATATTGAGTTCTCGTTGGCACTGCCTCGGGATGCGATCGGCATACCGATGGTCAGGCGGGTGCTCGGCGATGCCATGAGGTCGCTCAACGTGAGCGAGACCTGCATCGCCGACATGCTGCTCGCCGTCTCCGAGGCATGCTCCAACGCGGTTCGGCACGGGGGGCCCGCCAACCGCTACGAGGTGAGCGCGTCGATCGGCTACGGCCAGTGCGACGTCCGGGTGGCGGACAGCGGCACGGGCGTGCCGTCGATCCCGCCGGGCTTCCCCCCTCCCGACACCGAGAACGGCCGTGGGCTGCTGATCATGCGCTCCGTCGTGGACGAGATCTCGTTCGGCATCACGCCGGGCCGCGGCACCACCGTCCACCTGCGTAAATCCCTCGACTGGGACGAAGAGGCCGCGGCCCGCCCCCGGGAGCTCGCCGCCGTCTGACCGCGATACCGCGCATCTGAGCGCCTCCGATACGCTGAAGTGACCGCCGCAGACCACCGTCACCCCGCATCGACGGTGGCGCGCGCGTGCGCATCCTCGGAGGGGACGACTGTCATGAGCGCTGCCCGTGTGGGCGTAGTCACGTTTCCAGGAACTCTCGACGACCAGGACGCCGCCAGAGCCGTGCGCCTCGTGGGCGCCGAGGCGGTGCCGCTGTGGCACGCCGACCACGACCTGAAGGGAGTGGACGCCGTCTTCCTGCCCGGCGGCTTCTCCTACGGCGACTACCTGCGCTGCGGCGCCATCTCGCGCTTCGCGCCGCTGATGGACGAGCTGATCCCGGCGGCGAAGGCCGGGCTGCCGGTCATCGGCACCTGCAACGGCTTCCAGATCCTCTGCGAGGCGCACCTGCTGCCCGGAGCGCTGACCCGCAACGCCTCGCTGCACTACGTCTGCCGCGACCAGCGGCTGCGCGTCGAGCGCGCCTCGACCTCCTGGACCAACTCCTTCGACGAGGGCCAGGAGATCACACTGCCGATCAAGCACGGCGAGGGCCGCTACGTCGCCTCCGCCGACACCCTCGCCGAGCTGGAGGCGGGCGGCCAGGTGGTGGTGCGTTACCTCGGCAACCCCAACGGCTCGCTCAACGACATCGCCGGCATCAGCAACGCGGCCGGCAACGTCGTCGGCCTCATGCCGCACCCCGAGCACGCGGTCGAGGACCTCGTCGGCGCGCCCAGCACCGACGGCCTCGGCTTCTTCACCTCCATTCTCAAGAGCCTGGTGAACGCATGACCGACACCGTTGAGCGGGCGTCAGGGACGCCCGACGAGCCGATGCCCTTCGCCGAGCTCGGCATGAAGCAGGACGAGTACGACCGGGTCAAGCAGATCCTCGGCCGCCGCCCGACCGGCTCCGAGCTGGCCATCTACAGCGTCATGTGGTCCGAGCACTGCTCGTACAAGTCGTCCAAGGTGCATCTCAAGCAGTTCGCCACCAAGGCGCCCAAGTCCGAGGCGCTGCTCGTCGGCATGGGCGAGAACGCGGGCGTGGTCGACATCGGCGACGGCTGGGCGGCCACGTTCAAGATCGAGTCGCACAACCACCCGTCCTACGTCGAGCCCCACCAGGGGGCGGCCACCGGCGTCGGCGGCATCGTCCGCGACATCATGTCGATGGGCGCGCGCCCGATCGCCGTCATGGACTCCTTGCGCTTCGGCGCGGCCGACGCGGTCGACACGCGCCGGGTGCTGCCCGGCGTGGTCGAGGGCATCAGCAGCTACGGCAACTGCCTGGGCCTGCCCAACATCGGCGGCGAGGTCGTCTTCGACCCCTGCTACCTCGGCAACCCGCTGGTCAACGCCCTGTGCGTGGGCCTGCTGCGCAAGGACCAGATCAAGCTCGCCACCGCGCCCGGCCCCGGCAACAAGGTCGTGCTGTTCGGCGCGTCCACCGGCCCCGACGGCATCGGCGGGGCGAGCGTGCTGGCCAGCGCCACGTTCGAGGACGAGTCGCAGGCCAAGCGGCCCGCCGTGCAGGTGGGCGACCCGTTCATGGAGAAGCTGCTCATCGAGTGCTGCCTGGAGCTGTACGCCGCCGACGTGGTCGTCGGCATCCAGGACCTCGGCGCGGCCGGCGTCTCCTGCGCCACGACCGAGCTGGCCGCCAAGGGCACCGGCGGCATGCAGGTCGACCTCAACCTGGTGCCGCTCCGCGACCCCTCGCTCCGCCCCGAGGAGATCCTCATGAGCGAGTCGCAGGAGCGCATGATGGCCGTGGTCCGGCCCGACGACATCCCGGCGTTCATGGAGATCTGCGCCAAGTGGGACGTCCCCGCCACCGTCATCGGCGAGGTCACCGACACCGGCCGGCTCGTCATGACGTGGGACGGCGAGGTCATCGTGGACATCCCGCCGGGCACGGCCGCCGACGAGGGGCCGGTCTACGAGCGGCCCTACCACGAGCCGGCCGGGCAGTCCGCGCTCAACGCCGACACCCCCGACCGCCTGGAGCGGCCCGCGGACCTGCGGGAGACGCTGCTGCGGCTGCTCGGCTCGCCCAACCTGGCCTCCAAGGAGTGGGTGACCGACCAGTACGACCGTTACGTCCGCTCCAACACGGTCCTGGCGCAGCCGGCCGACGCCGGGATGCTGCGCATCTCCGAGGCCATCGCCGGCGCCGAGCCGACGACCCGGGGCATCGCCCTCGCCACCGACGGCAACGGCCGCTACGCCAAGCTCGACCCGTACGCGGGGGCGCAGCTCGCGCTCGCCGAGGCCTACCGCAACGTCGCGGTGACCGGGGCCGAGCCGCTGGCCGTCACCAACTGCCTCAACTTCGGCTCGCCCGAGGACCCCGAGGTCATGTGGCAGTTCGCCGAGGCCACGCGCGGCCTCGCCGACGCCTGCCGGACCCTCGGGGTGCCGGTGACCGGCGGCAACGTCTCCTTCTACAACCAGACGGGCGCGACCGCCATCAACCCGACCCCGGTCGTGGGCGTGCTCGGCGTCATCGAGGACGTCGCCAAGCGGGTGCCCACCGGGTTCGTCGCCGAAGGGCTGCGCGTGGTGCTGCTCGGCGACACGCGCGAGGAGTTCGGCGGCTCGGAGTGGGCGCACGTCGTCCACCGTCACCTGGGCGGGCTGCCGCCGCAGGCGGACCTGGAGGCCGAGCGGGCGCTCGGCGCCGTGCTCGTGGAGGCGGCCAGGCGCGGGCTGCTGGAGGGCTCGCACGACCTGTCCGACGGCGGGCTCGCGGTGGCGCTGGCCGAGTCGTGCCTGGCGCGGGGCGTCGGGGCGAAGGTGACGCTGTCCGGCGACCCCTTCGTCGACCTGTTCAGCGAGTCGGCGGCGCGGGCGCTGGTCGTGGTGCGGCCGGAGTCGTACGACGAGTTCGCCTCGCTGTGCGGGCGGCACGACGTGCCGTGTTACGGGCTCGGGGTCACCGGCGGGGCGTCGCTGGTGGTCGAGGACGTGTTCGAGGTGCCGGTCGAGGAGCTGCGGGAGACGCACCGGGGGGCGCTGCCCGCGCTGTTCGGCTGATCCTGGACGAGAGAAGGGCCGGTACGGGGTTCCCGTGCCGGCCCTTTCGCGCGCGTGTGGGGGTTACGCCTTCTTCAGGCAGATGACGTAGGCCGAGCCGTTGACGGACGTGCCGTTGCCGCCGCCGTGGCCCGGGTTGTCGTTGCCGCCGCCGTTGTCGTCCTTGGCGACGCTGACGGTCCAGCCGGTGCCGTTGCCGCTCGGTGCGCTGGCCATGACGACCGCGTTCTTCAGGGTGCTGAAGCTGAAGCCGCCGCCGGTGGCGGTGCCGCCCTGGCTGCAGGAGGCGGTGGCGGAGCCGAGGCCGTTCAGCGAGGCGGTCTTGACGTAGGTCGTGTAGGCGCCGCCGCCGTCCTTGCCGTCTTTGCCCGCGGGGCCCTGCGGGCCGGCCGGGCCGGCGGGGCCCTGCGGGCCGCGGGGGCCCTGCTCGCCCTGCTTGCCGGGGAGGCCGTCCTTGCCGTCCTTGCCCGGGAGGCCGTCCTTGCCGTCCTGGCCGTTCTTGCCGGGAAGACCGTCCTTGCCGTCCTGGCCGTTCTTGCCGTCGTCACCCTTCGGACCCTGCGGGCCCTGGGGGCCGGCGGGGCCGGTGTCGCCCTTCGGGCCCTGCGGGCCGGTCGCGCCCTTCAGACCGGGGCGGCCCTGCGGGCCCTGGGGACCGGCGTCACCCTTCGGGCCCTGCGGGCCCGTGTCGCCCTTGGGGCCGACCGTGACGGAGTTCGTGGTGGCCTCGCTGCCGCCGCCGATGAGCACGCGGATCTCGGTGGTGCGGCACTTCGTGGTCGGGTTCACGATGCGCGCGTAGCGGGTCTTCTTGTTGACGCACGCGGTGACCTGGTTGCTCGCCGACGATGCGGTGGCGACGCCACCGACCGCGAGCAGCGAGGCGGCGAGCGCTCCGACAGTGGCGAGGGTGAGCGCACGCCCACCGCGGATCTTGATAGCCACGGCTGTCCTTCCAGCGACGGATGTTTCATAAGAGATGCATGAGAAGCACGTTTCGAACGGTCCAGAGGTTGGCAGAAACTACATAACGTATTTGTCACACTCCAAAGCGTTACTTACCAGGTTGACTGATTGTCGATGACTTGGGTGAGTAAAACGGCACAGTCGCCGCACCGGTCCCGCGTGGATAATCGGCTTGTGCCTAGCGCCGAACCCGCCCCCTACCTGCCGCCGGCCACCCAGCCGGTGCGCGGCGCAGTCTGGGCGATCCACCTGGTCCTGCCCATGCTGGGCCTCTGGCTCCTGCTCGCCAACGACTCCGTCAACATCCCCTGGCAGCACAACCCGAGCCACTTCTGGCTGATCGTCGCGGTCGCCGGGATCAACGTGGCCCTCGGCCTGATGATCAGCGAGGCCTCGCGCCGCCGCCGCGACGCCCGCCTGTTCCTCGTGTCCATGGTCTTCCTGAGCAGCGCGGGCTTCTTCTTCATGCACGGCCTCGCCACGCCGATGATCATCCTGCACACGGGCTCGCTCGGCTTCGACATCGGGCAGCAGGTGGGCCTGTCGGCCGCCGCCGCGTTCGCCTTCGCCTCGGCGCTGCCGCTCGGCGAGCGGGCGGCCGCGCGGGTGCTGGGCGCGCAGCAGGTGATCCGCGCGGCGCTGGTCGGCTTCATGGTGGTGTGGGGCGTCGCCTCGCTGGTGCCGGGGCTGACCGCGCTCAGCGAGCCGCCCTCCGTGACGCCGGTGCCCTGGCTCGCCTGGGGCTCGATCCCCGGCCTGCTGCTGTACGCCGCCGCCAGCGTGATGATGTTCCTCGTCCACCGGCGGCGGCCGTCGGCCATGCTGATCAGCCTCATCACCGCGTACGCGCTGCTCGCCGAGTCGATGGTGGCCGGCATGTCGCAGCTCAACTGGCACCTGTCGTGGTGGGAGTGGCACCTGCTGCTGACCCTGGCCTTCGTGTTCGTGGCCTACAGCGCCTACCTGCAGTTCCGGCGCGAGGGGTCGAGCGCGGGGCTGTTCGACTCGGTGACGCTCGCGGCGACCGTACGGCGGATCAGGCAGGACTACGACCGGGCCCTGGAGGAGCTGGTCGAGGCCGTACGCAGGGGCGAGCCGCTGGCCGCGACCCGCCTGTCGGGCAAGTTCCGGCTCAACGAGAGCCAGGTCGCCGTGCTGGACCGGGCGGGCGCGGCCCTCGCGAACGAGCGCGAGCTGTCGGCCCGGCTGGCGGCCCTCGTGGACGTCAGCGCCCGGACCAAGGTCGGCCTGCCGGAGGACGAGCTGCTGGCCTCGTCGCTGGAGCGGGTGCGGCAGGCGTACGGGGACGTCAAGATCGGGCTGGTGGCCGACGGCCGGACCCAGGTCGGCTCGCGCGAGTACGCCTTCACCGGTGACGAGCCGATCCGCCGCGACCACCTGCTGGCCTTCCCGCTCACCGTGAAGGGCAGGCTGGCGGGCGTGCTGGAGGTGCCGATCGGCCGGACGAACCAGGACGAGGCGCTGGCCGCCACACTCGCCGGTCAGCTCAGCCTCTCGCTGGAGAACGCCCGCCTCTACCGCGAGCTGCACACGCTGTTCCACCAGTACATGTCGCCGGACGTGGCGCACGCGCTGCTGGCCGACCCGGCGCAGGCGGCGCTCGGCGGCGAGCTGCGCGAGCTGACCGCGCTCTTCGCCGACCTCAAGGGCTTCACGACGTTCTCGGAGAAGGTCACGCCGGGCGAGATCGTCGAGATGCTCAACCGCTACCACACGGCCGCCGTGCCGTGCATCCTCGACAACGGCGGCACGATCGTGCAGTTCGTCGGCGACGCGCTGCTCGCGCTGTTCAACGCCCCGGCCGCGCAGGAGGACCACGCGCGGGCCGCCTGCCGGGCCGCGCTGGCCATGCAGCAGGCCGCGGCCGAGGTGGCCGAGGAGATGGCGTGGAAGCGGGTGGACGACGTGCCGTGGCCGACGTTCCGGGTGGGGATCAACACCGGGCCCGCGCTCGTCGGCAACATCGGCAGCCCCGAGCTGCGCGGCTTCAACGCGATGGGCGACTGCGTCAACGTGGCCGCCCGGCTGGAGGGCGTCGCCGAGCCGGGCACGGTCGTCATCGGCGAGACGACGCTCAAGCAGCTCGGCGAGGGCGCCACGGTCAGCCCGCTGGGGCGGCTGAGCCTGAAGGGCAAGGAAGAGCTCGTGGCGGCGTACGTTCTGACGAGTTTGCCGTAGCTGGACGGGCTTCGTACCGACATAATCGGGCGCATGGAGCCAGAGCCGGGCGAGTTCCTGTCCATGCTCACCGACGAGGAGGCGCAGGCCCTGCGCGCCGCCGGGCGGCTGCGCCGCTGGGATCGCGGCACCGCGGTGATGAACGAGGGCGACGTCGCCGACTGGGTGCTCGTGCTGCTCGACGGCCGGGTCAAGGTGTCCTCCCACACGAGCGGCGGCACCGAGGTGGTGCTGGCCGTACGCGGGCCCGGCGGGCTGCTGGGCGACATGTCCGCCATCGACGGCTCGCCGCGCTCGGCCACGGTCACCGCGCTGGAGCCGATCAGCGGCATCGTGGTGCGCGACTTCCAGGCGTTCCTGGAGGCCCACGGGCGGATCGCGGTGCTGCTCATGAAGCTCGTCACCGGCCGGCTGCGCGACTCCGACAGGAAGCGCATCGAGTACGGCGCCTACGACACGACCGGCCGGGTCGCGACCCGCCTGATCGAGCTGGCCGAGCGGTACGGCGAGAAGACCAACGGCGGGGTGCGCGTGGCGCTGCCGCTGTCGCAGGACGAGCTGGCGGGCTGGACCGGCGCGTCGCGGGAGGCGGTCAGCAAGGCGCTGCGCACGCTGCGCGACCGGGGGCTGATCGAGACCGGGCGGCGGCGGGTGGTCATCCACGACCTCGACGGCCTCAGAAAGCGCGCCAGGTAACACCCCCACCAAATCGGACGTACGTCGTACGTCATAGTGGGAGCATGGTCGCGGTCACCCCCCAAGACGACAACCGCCTCCGCTACGCCTGGAAGGCGTGCTCGGTCACCAGCCTGGGGCTCGTCCTCATCGGCATCGCCGGCAGCACGCTCAACGTGGCCTTACCCACCGTCGTGCGGCACTTCGCGGCCGGGCCGACGGAGTCCGGCTGGATCCTGCTGTCGTTCCTCCTGGTCAACACGGCGAGCCTGGTGTTCTTCGGCCGGGTGGCCGACCTGCTGGGGCGGCGGGAGGTGTACCTGGCGGGGTTCGCCCTGTTCACGCTGGCCTCGCTGCTCGCCGGGCTGTCGCCGGACGTGGGGTTCCTCATCGCGATGCGCGTCGTGCAGGCGGTCGGCTCGGCGATGATCCTGGCGAACGGCACCGTGATCATCACCGACGCCTTCCCGCCCGAGCGGCTGAGCCAGGGCATGGGCGTCTACATCGGCACGCTCTCGGTGGCGCAGCTCGCCGGGCCCACGGTCGGCGGCCTCATCGCCGAGACGGCCGGCTGGCAGTGGATCTTCTGGGTGAACGTCCCCGCCGGGCTGCTCGCGCTCGGCTGGGGCGCGGCGATCCTGCGCAAGATGCCACGGGGGCCGCGCGAGCCGGTGGACGCGCCGGGCAACGTGCTGCTGTTCGCCGCGCTGTCGGCGCTGCTGCTGGCGCTGTCGGAGGCGGGCTCGCGCGGGCTGTCGAGCCCGGTGGTGCTGGCAGGGGCCGGGCTGTTCGTGCTGCTGGTGCCGCTCGTCGTGCTGGCCGAGCGTCGGGCCCCGAACCCGGTGCTCGACCTGCGGCTGTTCGGCGGGCGGCTGCTGGCGTACGCGAACGCGGCCTCGTTCTGCAACGCGCTCGCGCGCTCGGCGCTGATCCTCGTGGTGGCGCTGTACTTCCAGGCCGCGCGGGGGCTGGACGCGTTCGCGGCGGGGCTCAGCGTGCTGCCGGTGCCGGTCGGGATCGGGCTGGCCTCACCGCTGGTGGGGCTGCTGGGGCGGTGGGTGTCGCCGTACGCGCTGTCGATCGGCGGGGCGACGCTCAGCGCGCTGGGGCTCGGGACGCTGATGCTGACGGCCGATCCGGCCACGCCGTACTGGGTGACCGGGATCGGCCTGTTCGTGGCCGGGTGCGGCAGCGGCACGTTCCTGACCGGCAACACCACGCAGGTCATGGCGGCGCTGCCGAGCGGCAGCCTGGGCGTGGTGAACGGCTTCCGCATCATGATCATGAACATCGGGGTCGTGATCAGCGTCGGCCTGTCGCTCAGCGTGGTGACCGCCTCCGTGGGGCCGGAGCTGCGCGCCCAGGTGTACGCGGGGACGTTGTCCACGCTCTCCCCCGTGGCCGTCGGGCAGCTCATGGACGGCTTCCAGCGGGCGTACGCGGTGCTGTTCGCGGTCGCCGTGGCGGGCGCGCTGCTGGCGGCGCTGGCGCGGGGCCGTCAGGACGGTCGGAGCAGGGCGGAGAGCCTGGACTCGACGTCGCGGTAGCGGGAGACCGGGATGAGGTGCACCCCGGCGAACGCGCCCGACTCGCGCAGCGCGAGCACTTGCTCGCAGGCGGCCTCGACGCCCGCCATGCGGTCGGCCGCCACCCGCCTGACGAGATCGTCGGGGATGCCGATGTCGGGGATCGCGCCGGCCAGCGTGTGGGCGTGGCGCTCGCTGGCGAGGACCATGACCCCGGCGTAGACCGGCACGTCCGCCGGATGCTCCTCACGCCACCGGAGCTGGGCCTCCACCGAGTAGCTGACCTGCAGGAACAGGAAGTCGGCCGCGTGCTTCCAGGCCGGCAGGGAGCGCAGCCCGGCCGCCGCCCCGAGCCGGAGGTCCGGCGAGAACGCCCGCGCCTCCTCGATCATCGAGCGCACGGTGAGGTCGCTGGTCCGGTTGCCGCTCGTCGGCTTGTCGCCGTAGACGAACAGGAACTGGTCGACCCCGTACGCGGCGGCGGTCAGCAGGTCGCGACGGAAGCCGAGCAGGTTGCGGTCGCGGGAGTTGAGGCAGGCAATGCCGCGCCCGCCCATCGCCTCGACCTCGTGCGCCACGGCCACGCTCGACACGGTCGCGCGGCCGATGTGGTTGTCGGGGATGAGGAAGGAGTGGGCGATCGTGCTCATGGTGCCGATCTGGTGCCTGACGTGCTTCAGATCGGGCTTGGTGGGGGGTTCGATCTCGCAGATCAGCTCGAAGGTCACGACGACGACCCTAGCCGCCGGGCGGCCAGGGCTTCGATGCCCGCCAGGACGAGATCGACGCCGAAGGTGTCGTAGAGCTCCGGGTCCGGGCCCTCGACCAGGGGCACGGCCATCTCCACGATGTGCGGATAGGTCTCGACCGGCACCGACTGCAGGCCGATGAGCTTGGCCTGGACGGCGGAGGCGGCCTCGCGGCCCGCGCGGTGGTGCGCGGGGGCGTCGGCGATGGCGATGGCGCTGTTGAGCAGGTAGCGGCTGATGAGGCAGCTCTCGTCATGGCTGAACCCGGCCTCGCGGCCGACGCCGAGCGCCTGGTTCCACACGGCCAGGAAGTTGGGGACGGTGATGACGTCCACCTGCTCGATGACGCTCCTCGCGCAGGGATGCGTGCGCAGCGTGCGGATCAACCCGACCATGAGGTCGCGGAGCTGCTCCTGCCACGGGCGCTGGTCGGCGGGCTTCGGCGCGAAGCCGGCGATGAGGTGGTCGGCCATGCCCGCGATGAGCTGGTCCTTGTTCTTGAAGTGCCAGTAGAGGGCCATCGGGGTCACGCCCAGCTCGGTGGCCAGGCGTCTGATCGTCACGGCGTCGAGTCCTTCGGCGTCGCCGATCTCCAGGGCGCGCACCGCGATCGCCCGCGCGGTCAGTTTTCCCATCACGGTTGACAACTATACGCCGTACAAGCTGAACTGTACGTCGTACAAGTACGGCGTACAGGAAGGCGTCGCCATGCGGTGGTGGGCGTTGGTCGCGGTGACTCTGGGCACCTTCATGACCTATTTGGACAACAACGTGGGCAATGTGGCGTTGCCCACGATCCAGCGGGAGCTCGGGCTGACCGTCTCCGGGCTGGAGTGGATCGTGAGCTCGTACATCCTGGTCTTCGCCGGGCTCATGCTGGTCGGCGGGCGGCTGGCGGACGTGTTCGGAGCGCGGCGGGTGTTCCTGGCCGGCCTCGCGGTCTTCACCGTCTCGTCGCTGGCCGCCGGGCTGGCCACGAGCGGCGGCATGCTGATCGCGGCCAGGGCCGTGCAGGGCGTGGGGGCCGCGCTGCTCACCCCCACGGCGCTGGCGCTGATCGGGCAGATCTTCCCCGACCCCGGCGAGCGCGGGCGGGCCGTGGGCGTGTGGAGCGCGACGGGGGCGCTGTCCATGGCGCTCGGGCCGGTCACCGGCGGGTTCATCAGCGAGAACCTGCACTGGGGCTGGATCTACCTGGTCAACGTGCCGATCGGCGTGGCCACGGTCGGGCTCGCGCTCTGGGCGATCAAGCCGTCCCCGCGTGGGCGGCGGCACAGCCTGGACGTCCCGGGGCTGGTGACCTCGGCGCTGGCGCTGGTCGCGCTGACGTACGGGCTGATCGAGGGCGACGCGGCCGGCTGGACCTCCCCGGAGATCCTGGCCGCGTTCGGGGTGGCCGCGGTGGCGGCCGTGGCGTTCCTGGTGATCGAGTCGCGGGCGGCCGAGCCGATGCTCGTGCTGTCGCTGTTCCGGTCGCGGGTGTTCAGCGGCGGGCTGCTCACCAGCGGGATCTGGTCGTTCGGGGTGTTCGGGATCTACTTCTTCAGCGCCCTGTGGCTGCAGAACGTGCTCGGCTTCTCCCCCACGGAGGCGGGCGGCTCGTTCGTGCCGATGGCCCTGGTCACCGCCGCCGTCGCGCTGCTGTCGCAGCGGGCGACCCGGCTGTTCGGCCTCGGCCCGACGGTCGCGCTCGGCCTGGCCCTGATGGGGTCGGCGGTCTACCTGCTCTCCGGCGTCGGCGGCGAGGCCGGCTACGCCGACGTCGGCCCGTGGTTCATCATGTACGGCCTCGGCGCGGGCCTGCTCGTGCCGCTCACCGCGGCGGTCCTGAACAGCATGCCCGCAGGGCGCTCGGGCGTGGCCTCGGGCATGCTGAACGTCTCGCGCGAGGTCTTCGGCCTGCTCGGCATCACCGTCCTGGGCGCGATCCTCAGCTCCCGGCAGAGCGCGAGCGGCCTGCCGGCGCTGGCCGCCTTCCTCGACGCGTACCGGTTCACGCTGGTCATCGCGGCGGTCGTGATGCTGTGCGCCATCCCGGTCGCCCTCTGGGCCCTCCGCACCCGCCGCACCCCGGCGGCCGACGAGCCCCGCACCGCCGCCCCGGCCACCGCCGGGCACGGCGCCGTCTAGGCGAACGCCTCGGCGGTCGTGGGGTCGTCGAACTGGGTGCGGTAGAGCTCCTCGTAGCGCCCGCCGGCGGCCAGGAGCTCGGCGTGGGTGCCCCGTTCGACGATCCGGCCGTCCTCGACGACCAGGATGAGGTCGGCGGCGCGGATCGTGGACAGGCGGTGGGCGATGACCACGGCGGTCCGGCCCGCGAGCGCCTCGCCGAGCGCGGCCTGCACGGCGGCCTCGGAGGTCGCGTCGAGCGCGGCCGTGGCCTCGTCCAGGACCACCACCCGGGGCTGGGCCAGCAGCAGGCGGGCGATCGTGAGCCGCTGGCGCTCGCCGCCCGACAGGCGGTAGCCGCGCTCGCCCACCACCGTGTCGAGGCCGTCCGGCAGCGACGCGATGAGGGCGCCGAGGCGGGCCCGGGTGAGCGCGTCCCACAGCTCGTCCTCGGTCGCCTCGGGGCGGGCGAGGAGCAGGTTGGCCCGGATCGTCTCGTGGAAGAGGTGGCCGTCCTGGGTGACCAGGCCCAGGGTGTCGCGGATGGAGTCGAACGACAGCTCGCGCACGTCCACGCCGCCGAGCCGGACCGCGCCCGAGTCGACGTCGTACAGGCGGGGCAGGAGCTGGGCGATCGTGGACTTGCCCGCGCCCGAGGAGCCGACGAGCGCGACGACCTGTCCGGGTTCGGCACGGAACGAGATCCCGTGCAGCACCTCCTCGCCGCCGCGCGAGTCGAGCACGGCGACCGCCTCCAGCGAGGCCAGCGAGACCTTGTCGGCCGAGGGGTAGGCGAAGCGCACGTCGTCGAACTCGACGGCGACCGGGCCTGCCGGGACCTCGCGCGCGCCGGGCCGCTCCTGGATGAGCGGCTTGAGGTCCAGGACCTCGAAGACGCGCTCGAAGCTGACGACCGCGCTCATGATGTCCATGCGGGCGGAGGCGAGGGCGGTCAGCGGGGCGTACAGGCGGGTGAGCAGCATGGCCATCGCGACGACCGCGCCGGGCTGGAGCTGCTCGCGCAGGGCGTAGAAGCCGCCGAGGCCGTACACGAGGGCCAGGGCGAGCGCCGAGACCAGGGTCAGCGCGGTGACGAAGGCCGACTGGGTCATGGCCGAGCGCACGCCGATGTCGCGGACCCGGCGGGCCCGCGCGGCGAACTCGGCCGACTCGCGGTCGGGCCGGCCGAACAGCTTGACCAGCGTCGCGCCCGGCGCGGAGAAGCGCTCGGTCATCTGGGTGCCCATCGCGGCGTTGTGGTCGGCCGCCTCGCGGCGCAGCCGGGCGACCCGCGTCCCCATGCGCCGCGCGGGCAGCACGAACACCGGCAGGAGCAGCAGCGCGAGCAGCGTGATCTGCCAGGAGATGCCGATCATGGCGGTGAGCGTCAGCGCCAGCGTCACGAGGTTGCCGACCACGCCGGACAGGGTGTCGGTGAACGCCCGCTGCGCCCCGATCACGTCGTTGTTGAGCCTGCTGACCAGCGCGCCGGTACGGGTCCTGGTGAAGAAGGCGATCGGCATCCGCTGCACGTGGTCGAACACGGCGGTGCGCAGCCCGAGGATCAGGTCCTCGCCGATGCCGGCCGACAGCCACCGGTTGACCAGCCCGAGCCCCGCCTCGGCGACCGCGATCCCGGCGATGGCCACCGCCACCGCGACCACCACCCCGAACGGCTCGGCGTTGAAGATCGCGTCCACGACCCGGCCCGCGAGCAGCGGCGCGGCCACCGCGAGGCCGGCCAGCACCACGCTGAGCAGCACGAACAGGGCGAGCTTCGCCCGGTGGGGCCGGGCGAAGCCGCCGATGCGCCGGAGCGTCGCCCGCGACAGGCGGCGACGCTCCCGCTGGTCGTTCATCGAGTACAGCTGGTGCCAGGCCGTCATCTCCATGCTCATGGCATGGGACGCTATTGCCTCAAGTTATGTTGAGGTCAAGCGCCGATCTTCTTGTTCCTGCCGTGCCAGACCACGGCCACGGCCGGGCGCGGCTGGTCGCCGTCGGGCCAGCGGCTGGCCGGCTTGTCGGGCGTGGCGCCGTCGAGCTCGCCCGGGTGCTGCACGGCCACGAAGACGCTGCGCTGGTCCTCGGTCACCAGCGGGCCGCAGGTCTCCGCGCCGACCGGCACGGTCAGGAACTGCCGCAGGTGGCCCCGCTCTTTGCCGCGCACCGGCATGACGAACAGGCCGTCGTTGGAGCCGAGCGCGTTGCCGTCCGTGGAGATCCACAGGTTGCCGTCACGGTCGAAGGTGACGTTGTCCGGGCACGAGATCGGCGAGACCTTGCTCTTGTCGTAGCCGGCGAAGTACGTCGCCGGGTCGGCGGGGTCGCCGCAGACCAGCGGCACCGACCAGACGAACGTCGTCGCGGCGGCGTCGTCGCGCTTCTCCACCAGCTCCAGCACGTGGCCGTGCTTGTTGGACGGGCGCGGGTTGGCCTCGTCCACCTGGGCGGCCGTGCGGTTGCTGTTGTTGGTGAGCGCCACGTAGACGCCCCCGGTGACCGGGTTGCGCTCCATGTCCTCGGGGCGGTCCATCTTCGTCGCGCCTGCCTTGTCGGCGGCCACGCGGGTGTAGACCAGCACCTCCTGGGCGGTCATGCCCTCCACGTACGACCGGTCGCCCGACACCAGCGGGATCCACTCGCCGGAGCCGTCGAAGGCCCCGTCGGAGGGCAGCTTGCCGGAGCCGTCGAGCTCGGCGGCCGGGCTGTTGCCCGTGAACCTGGCCACGTACAGGGTGCCCTCGTCCAGGAGCGTCCGGTTGTGCCGGTCGTTGCCCGGGTTGTAGCGGTTCTTCGAGACGAACTTGTAGATGTACTCGAAGCGCGAGTCGTCGCCCATGTAGACGACCAGGCGCCGGTCGCGGGACAGCGTCGTGGTGGCGGCCTCGTGCTTGAAGCGGCCGAGCGCCGTGCGCTTGATCGGTGTGGAGTCGGGGTCGAACGGGTCGATCTCCACGATCCACCCGAACCGGTTGGCCTCGTTCGGGTGCTTGGCCAGGTCGAAGCGCTCCTCGACGCGGTCGAAGCGCCGGCTGCTCGACGGGGTGCCGGTGGTGATGGTGTAGCGGGTGATGTACGGCTTCTGCGCCTCGGGGACCTTGTCGCCGTTGACGAAGTACTGGTCGACGTTCTCCTCGGCGGTCAGCACGGTCCCCCACGGGGTGGTGCCGCCCGAGCAGTTGTTCAGCATGCCGACCGGCTGGACGCCCTCGGGGTCGGCGGCCGTCTTGAGCAGGTCGCTGCCCGCGGCCGGGCCGGTGAACTTCATGGGCGTCTGCGCGGTGATGCGCCGGTTGTAGCGGCGGCGGCCCTTGGTGACCAGCTTCCACTCGCCGGTGCCGCCCGCGCGCTCGACCTCCACGACCGAGCCGCCGTGCGCGGCGAGGGCGATCCTGATCTGCTCCTCGGTCGCGGCGGCCCCGCCCGTGTAGCCGCGGAACATGAGGCTCTCGTCGGTGTACTCGTGGTTCACCCACAGCAGCGCGCGGTCGTTGCCGAGCGGCAGCAGCGTCACGTAGTCGCAGTTGTAGCCGAACTGCTTGGCCTGCGCGTCGGCCGTCTGGTTGTCGAAGTCGAAGGCCGGCGCGTCGGGCAGCACCGGGTCGCCCCAGCGGACGACCACGGAGGAGCGGTAACCGGAGGGGATCGTCAGCGCGTCCTCGGTGTTCGGCGCCACAGGGGTGAACGCCAGATTGCCGCCACCCTGCGGGCCCGGGGCGTTCCCCGGCTTGTCGGCGAAGGCCGGGGCCGCTCCCGCCACGCCCACGCCCGCCACCAGCGCGCCGAGCGCGCCGGCCCGCAGCACCCCGCGACGCGAGATCGCCTCACGCACCACGTCGCCGAAGTAGGCGTTGTCCGAGGTGTTGGCCACGTCGTGCGCGCACGCGTCCCCACATCGGAACCGGCAGGTCAACGCGGAACGGCCGCCTTTGTGCGGGGTGGAGAGCAGCGGCAGCAGCGGTCGCCGCCCGTCCCCCATGAGGTTCGCCACAGATCCTCCATGTATGTGCGCGTCTGTACGGTTCGGAGGCTACGGTCGGCGACGAAACCCGAGGTGAACGACGACCTCCGTCCCGGTGAACGCTCTCGGGAGAAGGCAGGGAGACAGCGGCCGGGAGACAATGGCGGGGTGCCACCTCGCAAGCCGGACCCGGAGAAACTGAGAGCCGCCCTCGACGCGCAGCTCGTAGCCCTGGACGAGCCGCCGTACGACGGGCCCGCCGCCGCCCTGCCCGGCGCGCTCGTCGCGGCCGTGCTGGCCGCCTACGACCGCGGGCTCACCCCCGAGCGCGACGCCGCCAGGCAGGCCGTACGCCACCTCCTCGACCGCCTCGCCACCGCCGCCCCCGGAAGGACCGTCGAGGTGCGCGTGCCGCCGTACGCGGCCGTCCAGGCGATCCCCGGCCCGCGCCACACCCGCGGCACGCCGCCCAACGTGGTCGAGACCGACGGGCGCACCTGGATCGAGCTCGCCGTCGGGCGGCTCACCTGGGAGGAGGCCGTGGCCAAAGGCACGGTCTCGGCCAGCGGCTCCCGCGCCGACCTGTCAGCGCACCTGCCCCTGGGTGACTAGCCCCGGCTGCCGTTCATCCAGGGGAAACGCTCCTCGAAGCAGCGGTCGGCCGCCTGGCCGGTCAGGTGGGCGCAGTCCTGCACGACGTTCCAGAACCAGATCGCCACGATCGCGAACAGGATCAGGGACAGCGCGCTGATCACGATCCCGGCGACGGCCCGGCCCTTGCCCGCCTTCCGCGCGAGGGCCACGCAGCCGAACACGATCGACAGGATCGCGGTGATCAGGCCGGTGAAGCAGACGAACACCAGGAAAGGGCTGGCCACACCGAGCACGAGCGAGGCCGTGGCCAGGCCGTTGCCGGTGCGGTCCGGGGGCGGCGGCTGGCCTCCGTACTGGTAGGGGGCGCCCGGATAGCCGTAGGAGGGCGGATTGTAGCCGGGCGGGCCACCGTACGGGCTGGACGGGCTGGTGCCGGGGACGGGCTGCCCCGGCGGCGGCCCGGCGGGCGGGACCTCGCCGCCCCCGCCGGAGTGCCCGTAGCCGCCGTAAGGGTGCTGCGGGCCGGAGGGGCGGCCCTCGGGCGGCTGCTCGTACCGGGAGGGCGTGGGCCTGGGCGGCGGCTCCTCCCGCGGGGCGCTCTCCCAGCCCGGGTAGGCGGGCGTCGCGCCCGGCACCGGGAACGCCTGCGTCTCCTCCGCGTCCTCCCCCGATCCCGCGCCCACGGATGGCTCCGGGGTCTCGGGTGACGTGGGCAGGTCGGGGTGCCGGGGCTCCCCCACGGGCCCGCGCGGCGGCTCGTGCGGCGGCTCGTGGGGCGGGGGCACGACGGGCGGCGCGGGGGCGATGGGCTCCTCCCCCTCGTACGGCTCGGAAGCGTCGGATCCCTCCTCGCGCCGCGGGACGTTCGGATCGCCGGATGTGGTCACGTCTGCGCCTCCCGACCAGTCTGCATTCCGGACACTTCACCCTGTCGCGGAGGCCGCCCGCCCAACCACGCGACACGGCAAAAGCGCGCTCATCCTTGGGTCACCATGCGCCCAACCCGCACGCGGCGGGCAAGATGAGGGCATGCTGGACGAGACCCTGTCGTACGCACTGATCAGCCTCGTGAAGCGGCAGCGCAACCAGCTCGCCGCCGCCCTGGTGCCGCTCGGGCTGCACGCGGGACAGGAGATGCTGCTCAACCAGCTCTGGCGCGAGGACGGCCTGACCCAGAGCGAGCTGATCGCCCGCCTCGGCGTCGAGCCGCCCACGGTCACGAAGACCCTCCAGCGCCTCGAACGCGCCGGCTTCGTCCACCGCTCCCCCGACCCCGACCGCCCGCGTCTCATCCGCGTGCACCTGACCGAGGCGGGCAAGGCCCTGCGCGACCCCGTGGAGCGGATCTGGCACGAGCTGGACGAGGACCTGCAGCGCGGCCTCGACGCCACCGAACGCGACGTCCTGTCGCGCCTGATCCGCGCCCGGCCCGCGCGTCGCCGCCCTGACCGGTGAGCGGGGCCGCTATTCGCCGAGCAGAAGGATCTCCAGGAACTCCCGGGGAGCGTCCCGCCACACGTCATGGCCGCTGTCCAGGGTGTGGACCCGCCAGCCCGGGTCGCCGGCCAGCCGGTCACGGACGGCGGTGAACGGCGTGCCGTCCCACCCGGACAGATACACGTAGTCCCGGATCTCGACGTCGCGCAGGCCGCCCGCGTCCAGCCGGATCCGCTGGAGGAACGAGGCCAGCGGGTGCGCGGTCACGCGCGGGTCCCTGCCCGGAGGCGGCTGGACCGCGAATCCGTCCGCCGCCGCGCCCTCCAGGAACAGCCTGCGGTAGGCGTCGGTGGTCAGGTCCCAGCAGGACTGGCCGTCCTCGGGCACGTACGCGTCGGCGTAGACCAGGCGGCGCACCGCGCCGGAAGGGGCGCGGTCGGCGGCACCTGTGATCACCATGCCGCCGTAGCTGTGCCCGACGAGAACGGCGTCCCTGACCTGCTCGCCGGCAAGCACGCCGAGCACGTCGTCGATGTGCGTGTCGAGATTGACGGTGGCGGAGCTCAGATGGGCGCGGTCACCGACGCCGGTGGGGGTGACGGTCAGCGCCCGGTGTCCGGCGGCGCGCAGCCGGTCGGCCGGCTCGGAGAAATACCAGCCGCCGCGCCAGCCGCCGGGGACGAGAACGAAGGTCGTCATGCAAGGCGTGAACGAGGCCCCGCCGACGCTGATTCCCGGCTTGCTCCGCGCACCCCCTTCTGGTTAGCTGGCTAATTAGCCGACTAATCAAGGAGCTCACAGATGCACGTCCTCATCACGGGCGGATCGTCCGGCATCGGCGCCGCCACCGCCCTCGCGTACGCCAGGACCGGCGCCCGCGTCACCCTCACCTACAACACCGGCCCCGACCGCGCGGCGGAGGTGGTCAAGCGCATCGAGGCGGAAGGCGGCGAGGCGGCGGCCGTCCACCTCGACCTGACGAACCACGCCACCATCGCCGCCGCCGTCGCCCAGGCAGGGCCCGTGGACGCGCTGGTGGCCAACGCCGTGCGCTGGGGCGGCGTCATGCCCGGCAGCATGCCCTTCGAGGACGTGCCCGCCGCCGAGTGGACCGCGGCCGTGCACGCCAACGTCGTCGGCAACGCGCTGCTCGTCCAGGGCGTGCTGCCGGAGATGCGGCGGCGCGGGTTCGGCCGGATCGTGTTCGTCTCCTCGGGGGTCGCCGAGGAGGGCGTGCCCGGCCCCGGCCCGTACGGCACCGCCAAGATGGCCCTGCACGGCATGGCCCGCGCGCTCGCCTGGGAGGCGGGCAGGGACGGCATCCTGGTCAACGTGGCGGTCGCCGGCCTCACGCTCACCGACACCCGGCGGCCGATCCCCCAGTCCGTGCTCGACGAGATCGCCGCCCGCACGCCGAGCCGCCGGCTCTCCACGGCCGACGACATGGCCGCCCTGATCGTCTTCCTCGGCTCGGCCGCCAACCGCAACGTCACGGGCGAGCTGGTCCGCGACGGCTCGAATGCGGGCAGGTCATCGCACGCGATGTGATGGCGGACCCGGATGCGCGAGCACGGAAGACGCCGACCTAGACTGAACCATGTGCTGAAGGGCGACGGCCGGCTCGGCCATGACCTGGACCCCCAAGACCGCGCGCCTAAAGACGCCTGCGGCGTCTTCGGCGTCTGGGCACCAGGCGAGGAAGTTTCCAAGCTCACCTACTACGGGCTGTACGCGTTGCAGCACCGCGGCCAGGAGTCCGCGGGCATCGCGGCCAGCGAGGGCAGCCGCATTCTCGTCTACAAGGACATGGGTCTGGTCTCCCAGGTCTTCGACGAGTCGGTGCTGGGCACCCTGCGCGGCCACCTGGCCATCGGCCACTGCCGCTACTCCACGACCGGATCGAGCGTGTGGGAGAACGCGCAGCCCACGTTGAGCTCCACCGAGGTCGGCGGGCTCGCGCTCGCGCACAACGGCAACCTGATCAACACCCCGGTGCTGGCCGAGCGCCTCGCGCCGGGGTCCACCAGGGCCACCACCGACACCGAGGTCCTGACCACGCTGCTCGCGCAGGACCGCACCCGCAGCATCGAGGACTCCGCCGCCGAGCTGCTGCCGCAGGTCAAGGGCGCCTACTCGCTGGTGTTCATGGACGAGAAGACGCTCTACGCGGCCCGCGACCCGCAGGGCATCCGCCCGCTGGTGCTCGGCCGCCTGGAGCGCGGCTGGGTGGTCGCCTCCGAGACGGCGGCGCTCGACATCGTGGGCGCCACGTTCGTCCGCGAGATCGAGCCCGGCGAGCTGCTCACCATCGACGAGCGCGGCGTCCGCTCGCGCCGCTTCGCGCTGGCCGAGCCCAAGGGCTGCCTGTTCGAGTACGTCTACCTCGCCCGCCCCGACACCACGATCGCCGGGCGCGGCGTCCAGGTCACCCGGGTCGAGGTGGGCCGCGTGCTGGCCCGCGAGCACCCGGTGGAGGCCGACCTCGTCATCCCCACCCCCGAGTCCGGCACCCCGGCCGCCGTCGGCTACGCCGAGGAGAGCGGCATCCCCTACGGGCAGGGCCTGGTCAAGAACTCCTACGTCGGCCGCACCTTCATCCAGCCGTCGCAGACCATCCGCCAGCTCGGCATCCGGCTGAAGCTCAACCCGCTGCGCGAGGTCGTCGAGGGCAAGCGCCTGGTCGTCGTGGACGACTCGATCGTGCGCGGCAACACCCAGCGGGCCATCGTCAAGATGCTGCGCGAGGCGGGGGCGCGCGAGGTGCACGTCCGCATCTCCTCGCCGCCGGTCGCCTGGCCGTGCTTCTACGGCATCGACTTCGCCACCCGAGCCGAGCTGATCGCGGGCTCGCTCACGGTCGAGGAGATCCGGGCCTCGCTCGGCGCCGACTCGCTCGGCTACATCTCGCTGGAGGGCCTGACGAAGGCCACCACGCTGCCGGCCGAGCGCCTGTGCCGGGCCTGCTTCACCGGCGAATACCCGATCGCCATCGACCAGGACAACGTCGGCAAGTTCGTTTTGGAGAGCAAGGCGTGAGCGAGCGCACAGCGAGCACCTACGAGGCCGCGGGCGTCGACATCGCCGCCGGCGAGCGGGCCGTCGACCTGATGAAGGACAAGGTCGCGCGCTCGCGCCGGCCCGAGGTCGTCGACGACGCCAGCGGCTTCGCCGGCCTGTTCGACGCCTCGGCGCTGCTACGTTACCGGCGGCCGCTGCTCGCCACCTCGACCGACGGCGTGGGCACCAAGGTGATGATCGCCCAGCGCTACGGCAAGCACGACACGATCGGCATCGACCTCGTCGGCATGGTCCTCGACGACCTCGTGGTGTGCGGGGCCGAGCCGCTGTTCATGACCGACTACATCGCCTGCGGCAAGGTGGTGCCCGAGCGGGTCGCCGAGATCGTGGGCGGCGTCGCCGAGGGCTGCCGGCTGGCCGGGGCGGCGCTCGTCGGCGGCGAGACCGCCGAGCACCCGGGCGCGATGGAGGCCGACGAGTACGACCTCGCCGGCGCCGGCACGGGCGTCGTGGAGGCCGACGCGCTGCTCGGCCCCGACCGCGTGCGCGCGGGCGACGTCGTGCTGGGCCTCGCCTCCTCCGGCGTCCACTCCAACGGTTACTCGCTGGTCCGCCACGTCCTGCGGGAGGCCGGGCTGTCGCTCGACGCGGAGCTGCCCGAGCTGGACCGCCCGCTCGGCGAGGAGCTGCTCGAGCCGACCCGCATCTACTCGCTCGACTGCCTGGAGCTGGCCCGCTCCGTCGAGGTCCACGCCTACGCGCACATCACCGGGGGTGGCGTCGAGGGCAACCTGTCCCGCTCGCTGCCGTCCGGCCTGGACGCGGTGCTCGACCGCTCGTCCTGGACGCCGCCGCCGATCTTCGAGGTGCTGGCGGGTCACGGCCGGGTGGCGCAGCAGGACATGGACCGTACGTTCAACCTGGGCGTCGGCATGGCCGCCGTGGTCGCGCCCGACGCGGCCGACGCGGCGCTGCGCCTGCTCGCCGAGCGCGGGCTGCCGGCCTGGGTGCTGGGCGAGATCGTCGAGGGCTCCGGCCAGGCCCGCTACCGCTGACCGACCGCTCCGCCACGCTGACCGGCCCCAGGCCCGCTGCCGCCGACCGCCGGGGCTCACGCCCTGCCGCTGACCGCCGGGGCTCACGCCTCCTTGCGCCGCCGGTAGTGCCGGGCCACCCGCACCCGGTTGCCGCACAGGTCGGGCGAGCACCAGCGGCGGCGCGGGTGCGCGGGCAGGAAGAGCAGCAGGCAGCCGGGCCCCTCGCAGCCGCGCACGCGACCGGCCGCCGGGTCGGCGAGCAGCTCGACGGCGGCCTCGGCGAGCTGCGCGAGCAGCGCGGCCGGGGCGTCGCCGTCACGTTCCGCACGCACGCGCGGGCCGCCGTCGTGCCACTCCAGCACCCGGTACGCGGGGGCCGCGCGGGCGGCTTCGTTGATCGCGGCCAGCGCCGCCGCAGGAGGCGATTCTCCCGCGCGCACGGCGTCGAGCGCCGCCGCCACGTGCCCGCGCAGCCGCCGTACGGCGGCCAGCCCCTCCGGCCCGAGCGGCCCGGACGGCGGGTCGAGCCGCCCGGCCTGGCGGGCCAGCCACGTCTGGAAGTCGCCGGGCGTGTCGAGGACGTCGAGGTCGCGGGTGCGGGTGTTGAGCAGGTCCAGCGCCAGCGGCTCGCCGATCAGCAGCTCCATAGGACTAATGCTACATCTGGCGATTGACCCGTTAGCCGTCGCATGGCTATAACTAATGCATCTTCGAGCGAAAGAGGCATTAGCTATGGACATCCCCGAGGTGCGGCACGGATTCGTGGACGTGGCCGGCGTGCAGGTCTTCTACCGCGAGACTGGCCCGCGCGATGCCCTGCCCGTGCTCCTGCTGCACGGCTTCCCGTCCGCCTCGCACCAGTACAGACGGCTCATGGACGCTCTGGGCGGCCGGTTCCGGCTGATCGCCCCTGACTACCCGGGCTTCGGGCACACCCGCGTCCCCGACGGCTTCGTCTACTCCTTCGACGGCCTCGCCGACGTCGTGGAGGGGTTCGTCCAGGCCCTCGGCCTGACCCGCTTCGCCTGGTACGCCTTCGACTTCGGCGGCCCGGTCGGCTTCCGGGTGGCCCAGCGGCACCCCGAGTGGATCGCCGCGCTCATCGTCCAGAACGCCAACGCCTACGAGGAGGGCCTGTCGGACCAGGCCCGCCGGACCATCGCCGAGCCGCCCGCCGAGCTGTTCACCCTCGCGGTCACCCGCTCGCAGTACGAGGACGGCGCCGCCGACCCGTCACGGGTCGCGCCCGACGGCTGGACCCTCGACCAGCACTTCCTCGACCTGCCCGGACGCAAGGAGGCCCAGCTCGCGCTCGCCCGCGACTACCCGAGCAACGTGAAGCTCTACCCGGCCTGGCAGGAGTGGCTGCGCGAGCACCGCCCGCCCACGCTGGTGCTCTGGGGACGGGGCGACGCGTTCTTCCCGGAGGCGGGCGCGCACGCCTACCGGCGTGACGTGCCGGAGGCCGAGGTGCACGTGCTGGACACCGGGCACTTCGCGCTGGAGGAGAGACTGCCGGAGATCGCCCCGCTGATCGCCCGCTTCCTCGGCGAACTCGACACCGAACCCGACGCCGAACTCGACAGCGAGCTCGACGCCGCGCGGGCATGACGAAGCCCCACGGTCACCCGTGGGGCCCGACGCGCATGAGCCGAGGTTCCGGCGCGAACGCCGGGCCCTCGGTCATGTGTCAATCCAGAGTGCGCCTATCGGCGGCCGGACGGACGGTCGTCGTCATCGGCGCCGTAGTCGTCGGCGTAATCGGCATAGCGATCCGCCAGCTCGTCATTGCGGTCGTCGGCGTCGTCATTGCTGGAGTCTCCGACCCCGAGTTCGTCGCGAAGACGGTCAAGATCCGTGCCACCGCTGTTGTACTTCAGCTGGCGAGCAACCTTGACCTGCTTGGCCTTTGCTCGGCCGCGCCCCATTGGCTCGACCCCCTCGTCGGGGTCGTCCCCGACCCCTCGTCGCTAACGCACCACACACTGACGCCGCCTGACTTTGGACGTCAGCCTATCGTTCGCCTATTACCGTACCTGTTTTGTGCCCAGCTCGGTACGTCGGATGGGCGGGGGGCGTCACTGGCCGAGCCAAATGGCCCTAATACGCCCGACTTCCGACATTCTGCGCTCCGCTAGCCTATCCGCTGCGACGGCGGGAGGAACTCCCTCCTCGGCAGCGATTCGGAAGATCTTCGAAGTCGTGTCGTAGATCTGGGCGGCCTTGGCCCGCGCCCGCTCCATGTCGAAGCCGCCGATCTCGTCGGCCACCTGGATCACGCCGCCCGAGTTGACCACGTAGTCGGGCGCGTAGAGGATGCCGCGCTCGGCGAGCTGCTTCTCGACCCCGGCGTGGGCGAGCTGGTTGTTGGCCGCGCCGCAGACGATCTTCGCGCGCAGCGCCGCCACCGTCGTGTCGTCGAGCGCCCCGCCGAGCGCGCACGGCGAGAACACGTCGAGGTCGGCCGCCTTCAGCGCCGCCGCGTCGGCCACCACCTCGACCTCGGGGTGGCGGACCCGCAGCCGCTCGACGGCCTTGGGGTCGACGTCGCAGACCACGACCTCGGCGCCGTCCTCGCGCAGCAGCTCGACCAGGCGGTGGCCGACCTTGCCCACGCCCTCGACGCCCACCCGCCTGCCGTGCAGCGACGGCGTGCCGTAGACCAGCTCGGCCGAGGCGCGCATGCCCTGGAAGACGCCGTACGCGGTGAGGATGGAGGAGTCGCCGGCGCCGCCGTGCGCGAGGGTGCGGCCGGTCACGAAGCGTGACTCCCGGGCGATGACGTCCATGTCCTCGCTGTAGGTGCCGACGTCGCAGGCGGTGTAGTAGCGCCCGCCCAGCGACTCGACGAACCTGCCGTACGCGCGCAGCAGCGCCTCGCTCTTGTCCTTGGCGGGATCGCCGATGATGACGGCCTTGCCGCCGCCGTGGTCGAGGCCGGCGAGGGCGTTCTTGTACGCCATGCCCTTGGCCAGGTTGAGCACGTCGGCGAGGGCCGCCTGCTCGCTCTCGTAGGGATAGAAACGTGTGCCACCCAGCGCCGGCCCGAGCGCGGTGTTGTGGATGGCGATGATGGCGCGCAGGCCGCTCTGCTCGTCGGCGCAGAAGACGACCTGCTCATGCACGTCCTTGTGGGACGAGCCGAAGACGTCGGTCACGGTGGTGACTCCCTGTCCGGTCCGCCGCATCTTCGCGACGGAGATCACACTGACACTGTAGTGACGGCGGAACGATGCGATGGAGGTTCGCTTCGTGACACGATTCCTCCGTGCTGCCCTATGCCGCCTACCTCCGCGTCTATGAGCCACTGACCGCGTTCGCCGAGTCCGAGCGCAAGGTGTGGGCCGACTACGCCGACTCACGCGACCGCCCGCGCCGCGCCAACGCGCTCAGTGCGGAGCATGACGAGTCGGTGATGCGCCTGCTCGGCATGCCCCCTCAACCCGTTCCCGCCCAGGAGAGCCCCAACGCCTATCTACGCCGCGTTGAGGACCGCCTGTACGTCTGCCCCTGGCAGACCCGGTTGCGCTCCTGGCTGGCCTTCTCACGGCGGCGTGGGGCCACTCCGCAGAAGCTGATGGACCACCTCGTCCCGCGCAACGTCGCCGACCAAGTCGCCGACGACTTCGACCGGTTCAAGCGGAAGGCCGGATCGTCGGCGTTGCGCACGCACATCCGCACCACGGCGTGGCACGTCCCGCCGTCGTGGTTCGTGCCGTTTGATGGGAACGAGCGCTGGCTGGTGCTCGGCTCCTCCGTTCCTGGACAGGATGTGAAGACGACCGCTACGGGGCGCAACCTCATCTACGTCACCTCCATGGCCCAGGCCAGGCGGCGGGCGGCGCGGGCGCTCAACGTCCTGCGCAAGCACCTCGGCGACCTCGCGGCCGGCTTCGAGGTGGAGGAGATCGCCCGGTGGCTGGAGGAGTTCCACCCGCACTCCCTCGTCGAGCTCGACTACGGCGGGCTGGTGCACCTGATGGACGACGACGCGCTGCAGGCCGACCAGTCGGTCGCGGAGATGGCGGCGGCCCTGACGGGCCTGGACACGGGTCAAGAAGAACTTGCCTACGCCATGTATCAGCGGGTCATCCTGCGGTGGAAGTCAATGCAACAGCTGGAATCTGCCAACTGAGCCCCAATACGGCCGTCTGACCTGCATGAGTAGGTCACGGCTCGCGGCTGCTCTCTTCTGCGAACTGAGTAGTTTGCCGTTTTCACTGCGATACCACGAAACGTGTCGCTAGAATCACCGAGCGTGACATGGCCACGGGGGCGGGCAGTTGGGTCAAAGAAGGGCTCGCCAATCGCTCTGCGTGGCGGTATGGTCACATCGGGTGATGCCGCATATGGCTTAGAAAAGCCGCACGCTCTGCGCCATAGGCGGACATCCGTGACACGCGCAAACGGCAGTCACAGGATCGCGAAGCCGGTCCACACGGAGGAGAGGCCGCACAAATGTCAGCTCGTACACCCGAGGCCGAGCCACTGCTTACGCCCGCTGAGGTCGCCACCATGTTCAGGGTCGACCCCAAGACCGTCACGCGGTGGGCCAAGGCGGGCAAGTTGACGTCCATCCGCACGCTCGGTGGCCATCGGCGTTACCGGGAGACGGAGGTCCGGGCACTGCTCGCGGGGATTCCGCAGCAGCGTTCCGAGTAACCGAGGGTCGTCATTTCACGAACCTCAGGGGGGTGAAGGGTGGGCCAGGCCGGCACTGGGGCCCGGTCCACCTCGAAGAGTTGGCGTCGCCCGCCCGGCGCCATCCTTCCCGTCCGGCCTGCCCGCGGGCGCGCTACGCCAGCCGCTCCAGCAGGGCGGCCACGTCGGCGTCATAGCCGGCCGCGACTCCGAGCAGCGCCACCATCTGGTCCACGAGCATGCGTTCGAGGGCGGGGCGTTCGAGATCGCGGTGCTCCAGCCAGTCGAGACCGGCCGTCTCCACGGAGGCGATCCATGAGCGCAGGGTCGCGCGCAGCACCGGGCTGGGCTCCTCGACTCCCATCTGCTCCTGGATGAGGCGGAACAACCGGCGCCGCACGCCGTCGACGATCTCGCCGACCTCGCCGGAACGATTGGCGGGGCCGCCGCGCAGCAGCGCCGCGAAGCCGGCCGCGTGCTCCTCGACGAAGTCGAAATAGCGGCCGAGCCCGGAGGCCAGGTCGTCCAGAGGCCGGCCGCCACCCTGCGGCCGCAGCCGCGACTCCAGCTGCTCCGCCGCGCTCTTCAGCGCGGCCACGTAGAGCTCCTGCTTGCCGCCGAAGTAGTGGTAGACCAGGGCGCGCGAGGCGCCCGCCGCCGACGCCACGTCGTCGATCGAGACATCCTCCGCGTCGCGGGTGCTGAACAGCTCCAGCGCCGCCGCCATCAGCTCTTCGCGACGACGGTCCACGCTGAGCCTGCGCCGTGCCGGCCGTGCCGTCTCGGCTGACTTCCCGGATGTCACCCCTGTACGGTAGCCGACCCCTTGGCCTGTGCGTTTCCGGTCAAGGTCCACTTCTGTCCGTCAAACCGCGATGGAGGCCGTACCCTGCGGCGAACTCGATCGTTTTGTGAGACAGGTGCCCGTATCCGCATCGCGGGGGAGACAGATGTCAGGACCGCCCGTCAAAACTTCAACGATCACTGAGCTGAGAGAGGTAGATGCCTTGCCTCGGCCCAGACCGACCATCAGGAACGTCGCCGAGCGAGCCGGCGTCTCGAAATCGCTGGTCTCACTCGTGCTGCGTGGATCCCCGCACGTGAGCGAGCACCGGCGCCAGGCCGTGCTGCAGGCCGCACGCGAGCTGGGCTACCGCCCGAACGCGGTGGCGCGCAGTCTGGTCGAAGGACGTACGCATCTCGTCGGCGCGCTCGTGGCCGACCTGCACAACCCGTTCTACGCCGAGTTCCTCGACGGCCTGCAGGAGAGCCTGCACGGCGACGGCTTACGCATGCTCATCGGCAACAGCCAGTGGGACCCCGCCTTCGAGGACGAGGCCGTCGAGGCCTTCCTGGAGCTGCGGGTCGACGGGCTGGTGCTGCTGGGCATCCCCCCGACCAGCGAGACGCTGATCGAGGCCACCGCGTACACGCCGACGGTCGTCGTCGGGGAACGTGACATCGAGCTCGACGGCGTCGACATCGTGGTCGACGACGACCAGCTCGGCGCCCGCCTGGCCATCGACCACCTGGTCGAGCTGGGACACAAGCGCATCGCGCACATCGAGGGGCCGCGTTCGTCACGGTGCGAGGGATACCTCGTGGCGATGCGCAGGCACTCGCTGGCGCCGTACATCATGGTCGAGGCGGCGGACGCCTCGGAGGAGGGCGGCCGGGAGGCGGCGACGGCGCTGCTGACCCGCGACCCCAGGCCCACGGCGATCTTCGCCGCCAACGACGTGGTCGCGCTGGGCGTGCTTTCCGCCGCCGCCGGCCTGGGCCTGCGCGTCCCCGAGGACCTGTCCGTGGTCGGCTACGACAACACCCAGATGTCGGCCTCCAGCCACGTCTCGCTGACCTCCGTCGACCAGGCCAGGCGGACCATGGGGCGGTCGGCGGCGGCGCTGCTGAGCGACCGGATCGGCGACCCGGGCAAGGGCGCGCGGCTGCGCGAGGTGCGGCCCGAGCTCATCGTGAGGCGGAGCACGGGTCGCGTCTGAAAAGGGCCAAGGCTGGGTCAAGCCGTGCGGCGGCGCGGCCGCACGGCGGTTAACTCGGCAGCGTCATGCTATTGGTGGCCGGATCCGTTCCGGCCACGATCTGATCCGGGGGAACAGTCATGCGTGATCCGGAACTGGTGTCCTGCGCCCAGCGTGCGGCTGCCGAGCTCGAACGCGCCTGGGGGCACTGGCGCACCAACAGGGGGCGGGGCGCCGACGGCGGTGCCGAATCCGTCGCCAGCTACGTCGCCCACTCCCTCGACCACCCGTGGGGCCGCCCCCGCGTCGTGCTCGGCCTGGACGCCGAGGACGCGCGGGAGCTGGCCGCCCTGCTGGAGCGCCAGGAAGTCGGCGAGCACGTCTGGTAACGCGCCGGACACGCCGTATGCGGGGTTTGAGCACGCGGTCTGACGTAAGTTGGACGCCATGCGTGCTCTAGCAGCCTCAGTCCTCGCCGCTTGCGGCCTGATCGCCTCCGCGTGCGGCGGCGCCGGTTCCGGCGGCGCCGCGACCGGTCAGGCCGCTCCCGCGACCGCCGGCTCGCCGCAGGCGCAGACGACGCAGGAGACCTCGCCGGCCGAGCAGAGCCCAGGCAAGCAGTCGCCGCCGAAGGGCAAGCCGCTGGAGGGCAAAGTGATCGTCCTCGACCCGGGACACAACGGCAACAACTACCGGCACCCGGAGATCATCAACCGCCAGGTCGACGTGCTGACCGAGAAGAAGGCCTGCGACACCACCGGCACCTCGACCAACAACGGCTACAGCGAGGCCGCCTTCACCTGGGACGTCTCCACCCGGCTGGCCAAGATCCTGCGCGAGCGCGGCGCGACCGTCAAGCTCACCAGGAGCAACAACACCGGCGTCGGCCCCTGCATCACCGAGCGGGCCGCGATCGGCAACAAGGCCGGCGCGGACGCCGCGATCTCCATCCACGCCGATGGGGCGGGCCCGCGGGACCACGGTTTCCACATCATCATGCCGAAGAAGATCAACGGCCCAGTGGACAAGGTCGTGGCCAAGTCGTCCAGGCTGGGCATCGACGTACGGGACGCCTACCGCAAGGGCACCGGCATCCCCTACTCCACCTACATCGGCAGGAACGCGCTCGACTACCGCAAGGACCTCGGCGGGCTCAACCTGTCCACGGTGCCGAAGATCTTCATCGAGACCGGCAACATGCGCAACGCGGGCGACGCGGCCAAGCTGTCGAGCCCGGCGTTCCGGCAGCGGATCGCGGTGGCGCTGGCGAACGGATTGCAGCACTATTTGGGGACATGATCCCTCGTCCCGTACTTTCTTCTCACCTGTCCGGTTCGTACGAGCTGACCATCGGCGCGACCGTGTCCGGCGACCTCGTGGACGCCGTCCGTCTCGCCCTTCCCCGCCTGGACCCGCGTCCCGGCGACACCGGCGAGATCGACGTGCGGCGCGACCCGGCGCTGGGCGAGGAGGCGTACCGGCTGACGGTGGGCTCGCGGGGCGTGGAGATCGTGGCCGGCGGGCGGGCGGGGGCGTTCTACGCGGCCCAGACGCTGCACCAGCTGCTGCCGGCCGCCTCCTACCGGCACACCGAGCGGGCGTCCTGGCCGGTGCCCGGCGTGCGGGTGGAGGACGCGCCCCGCTTCCCGTGGCGCGGCCTGCACCTGGACGTGGCCAGGCACTTCTTCCCCAAGCGCGAGGTGCTGCGCCTGATCGACCTCATGGCGCTGCACAAGCTCAACCGGCTCCACCTGCACCTGGTCGACGACCAGGGGTGGCGGATCGAGAGCCGGGCGTACCCGCTGCTGCACGAGGTCTCCTCGCACCGGCCGCGCACCGCCGTCCACCCGCACGGGGAGCCCGCGGCCTACGACGAGGTGCCGCACGGCGGCTACTACACGCTGGACGACCTGTCCGAGATCGGGGCGTACGCGCGGGCGCGCTGCGTGACGGTCGTGCCGGAGATCGACGTGCCGGGGCACGCCTCGGCGATCCTCGCCGCGTATCCGGCGTTCGGGGCGACAGGGGAGCCGTACGAGGTGCTGGACCGGTGGGGCATCTCCCCTGCGATCCTGTCGCCGCTGCCGCCGACCGTGGAGTTCCTGACCACGATCTTCGACGAGGTGATCGGGGCGCTCGGCGAGACCCCGTACGTGCACATCGGCGGCGACGAGGTCGTGCTCGACCACTGGACGGCCTCGCCGGAGATCACCGCGTACCGGGAGTCCCTGGGCCTGGCCACCGTCAACGAGCTGCAGGCGTGGTTCCTGCGCCGGCTGGCCGACGCGCTCGCCGAGCGGGGGGCGCGGGCCGTGGTGTGGGACGAGGCGTTCGTCAGCGGCGGCCTGCGGCAGGACACGGTGGTCATGCCGTGGCGCGGCATGGGCGTGGGCCGGCGCGCGGCGGCGGCCGGGCACGACGTGGTGGCGACGCCGGTGTTCCCGCTCTACTTCGACTACGCCGAGGCGTCCGGGTCTGACGAGCCGCTGGCGATCGGCGACGCGATCACCGTCGCGGACGTGGCCGCGTTCCTGCCCGCGCCGGAGGACTGGACGGACGAGGAGCACGCCCGGGTGCTCGGCGCGCAGGCGCAGCTCTGGACCGAGCGGGTCACCGACCCCCGCACCGCCGACTACCGGCTGTGGCCGCGGGCCTGCGCCCTGGCCGAGGTCGCCTGGTCGGGCTCCGCCCAGGACGGCTTCGACGGGCGGCTGTCCGAGCACCTGGGGCGGCTGGACGCGCTCGGCGTGGAGTACCGGCCCCTGGCCGGGCCGCACCCGTGGCAGCGGCGCCGGCCGCACCGGGCGAGCCCCGTGCCGATCACCGAGCGCATGGCCCACATCGAGGCCATGACCCACGACCCGGAGTCGACCAGGCCGAGCGTGTCGTGAGCCGGCTCAGAACGTGAAGGCGGGGCGGTCGTTGAGAATCCGCTGGAACAGCCGGTGGTCCTGCCAGCGGCCGTCGATCTCCAGGTAGCGGGGCGCGGTGCCGAACTGCTCGAAACCGGCCTTGCGCAGCACGCTCTGCGAGGCCGCGTTGTCGAGCAGGGTCGCCGCCGCGATCCGGTGCAGGCCGAGCTCCTGGTCGGCGAGCCGGCACACCTCCAGCACCGCCCTGGTGGTGAGGCCACGGCCGGTGTAGCGGGCGTCGGTCCAGTAGCCGAGGTCGGCGTTGAGCCACGGGCCGCGGACGATGTTGTTGAGCGTCATGCCGCCCACGATCTCGTCGCCGTCCGCCAGCACCCAGGGCATGGTCCGGCCCTCGGCCTTCTGCCGCAGCAGGTCCTTGAGCCGGTGCGACTGGCCGGCGAGGGTGTAGAACTCGGCGGGGCGCCGCGGCTCCCAGCGGCGCAGGTGGTCACGGTTGCGGGTGTAGGCCTGGAGCAGGGCCTCGTCGTCCTGCTCGGTCAGCGGGCGCAGGACGACGCCGTCGGGGAGTGCTACCGTCTCGATCACTCCCCCTAGCTTAGGCGGTGCGGCCGACGGCCTCGGCGATGCTCTCCGTCCCGTGACGGCGGACCCGGACGGCGAGTTGGCTAGGCGGTGCGGCCGACGGCCTCGGCGATGCTCTCCGTCCCGTGACGGCGGACCCGGACGGCGAGCTGGCTAGGCGGTGCGGCCGACGGCCTCGGCGATGCTCTTCATCCCGTGGCGGCGGACCCGGCGGGCGAGCTGCCGGTGGATGCCGGCCGCCCACAGCGGGCCGCCGTAGATCCAGCCGGTGTAGCCCTGCACCAGGGTCGCGCCGGCGAGGACGCGCTCCCAGACGTCGTCGGCGTCCTCGACGCCGCCCACCGACACCAGCGTGAGGCGGTCGCCGACGCGGGCGCGCAACCGGCGCAGCACCTCCAGCGAGCGCTCCTTCAGCGGGCGGCCGGACAGCCCGCCGGTCTCGCCGCCGTGCCTGATCGTGGTGTTGGTCGCGACGATGCCGTCCAGGCCCAGCTCCAGGGCCAGGTCGGCGACCGCGTCGATGTCGTCGTCGGCGAGGTCTGGCGCGATCTTGACCAGCAGCGGGGTGCGGCGCGGGGTGCCGTCGGCGACCTCCTTGACCGCGGTGAGCAGCGGGCGCAGCAGCTCGACCGCCTGGAGGTCGCGCAGCCCCGGGGTGTTGGGCGAGCTGACGTTGACCACCAGGTAGTCGGCGAGCGGCGCCAGCTCCTTCGCGCCGGCGACGTAGTCGGCGACGGCCCCGGACTCGGGGACGACCTTGGTCTTGCCGATGTTCACCCCGACCACGACCGGCACGCCGCGGGGGCGGCGTAGCCGGCGGGCGGCGGCCCTGGCGCCGTCGTTGTTGAAGCCCATCCGGTTGATCACCGCGCGCTGCGGCACCAGCCGGAACAGCCGCGGGCGCGGGTTGCCCGGCTGGGCGTGCGCGGTGATGGTGCCGACCTCGACGTGGCCGAAGCCGAGCGCCGCGACGGCCTCCGCGCAGGCGGCGTCCTTGTCGAAGCCCGCGGCCAGCCCCAGCGGGCCCGGGAAGTGCACGCCGAACGCGGTGATCCGCAGGACCGGGTCGTGCGGCGCGAACGCCCGGTGCAGGAGCCGCTTGAGCAGCGGCAGGCGGGCGAGGAGCGCGAGGGCGCTCACGGTCAGACGGTGCACGGCCTCGGCGTCGAAACGCCGCAAGACCTGCGTGAACACGAGGCGATACATCACGCGTCAGGCTACCAACCCGGCCTCGTGGGCGATGATCGCGGCCTGTACGCGGTTGCGCACGTCGAGCCGGGTCAGGATGGCGCTCACGTACGCCTTGACCGTGCCCTCCACGATGTGCAGCCTGCTCGCGATCTCCGCGTTGGACAGCCCCGCCCCGACCAGGGCCAGCACCTCGCGTTCGCGCTCGGTCAGCGCCTCGATGCGGTCGCGGGCCTGCGCGCCGCGCGCCATCCGGCCGCCCGACAACTGCGCGATGACCCGCTGGGCGACCCGTGGCGCCAGGTAGGCCGCCCCCTCCGCCACGGCGTGGATGCCGGCGATCAGCTCGCGCGGGTCGCCCGACTTCAGCAGGAACCCGGCCGCGCCGACGTCGAGCGCCTTGGCGATGTAGTCGTCCTCGCCGAACGTGGTCAGCATCACCACGGCGGTGCCCGGCGCGGCCCTGCGGATCTCGGCGGCGGCGGCCAGCCCGTCGAGCCTCGGCATGCGGATGTCGAGCAGCGCGACGTCGGGGTGGTGGCTGATGGCCAGGTCGACGGCCTGCCGCCCGTCCCCCGCCTCGGCCACCACGTCGAGCTCGGGGTCGGAGGCGAGGATGGCGCGCACCCCGGCGCGCATCATGGCTTCGTCGTCGGCGAGGAGGATGCGGATCACGCCTTCTATAGTGGCGGGTATGGCGCAGGTGAAGGTGTACGGACGCAGGGACGTGTGGGCGGGGCGGCAGCGGGAGCTCTCCGACCTGTTGCAGGAGTGCCTGGTGAGCGCGTGGGGACTGCCGGAGGACAAGCGGTTCCACCGTTTCCTGCTGCTCGACCCCGACGACTTCGTCTGCCCTCAGCGCAGCGAGCGCTACCTCATCGTGGAGGTCGTCTGCTTCACCGGCCGCAGCGACCACGCCAAGCGGACGCTCATCAGGGAGCTGTACGCCCGCTGGCCGCACGACCCCGAGGACATCGAGCTGACGATCATCGAGATGCCGCAAGTCAACTGGGGGATTCGCGGGGTTCCCGCCGATGAGCTGAGCCTTCCGTACCAGGTGGAGGTCTAGCGTCAGGGGTGGTTCCGGGCGGGCGGTATGGTCCGACTCATGAGCACTCACTATGACGTCGTCGTTCTCGGCGCGGGTCCGGGAGGATACACGGCCGCGGTCCGCGCCGCCCAGCTCGGGCTGCGCACCGCGGTCGTCGAGGAGAAATACTGGGGAGGCGTCTGCCTGAACGTGGGCTGCATCCCGTCCAAGGCGCTGCTGCGCAACGCCGAGCTGGCCCACATCTTCCACAACGAGGCCAAGACCTTCGGCATCAGCGGCGAGGTCACCTTCGACTACGGCGCGGCCTTCCAGCGCAGCCGCAAGGTGGCCGACGGCCGGGTCAAGGGCGTTCACTACCTGATGAAGAAGAACGCCATCACCGAGTACGACGGCCGGGGCACCTTCCTCGACGCCAACACCCTCCAGGTGAACGGCGAGACCATCACCTTCTCCCACTGCATCATCGCGGCCGGGGCCACCACCAGGCTGATCCCGGGCACGCAGTTGTCGGAGCGGGTGGTGACGTACGAGGAGCAGATCCTCACCGAGGAGTTGCCAGGCAGCATCATCATCGCGGGCGCCGGCGCCATCGGCGTGGAGTTCGCGTACGTGCTGCACAACTACGGCGTCAAGGTGACCATCGTCGAGTTCCTCGACCGCGTCGTGCCGCTGGAGGACGAGGAGGTCTCGGCCGAGCTGGCCAAGCGCTACAAGCGCCTCGGCATCGAGATCCTGACCTCGACCCGCGTGGACGGCATCGAGGACACCGGCTCCTCCGTCAAGGTCACCGTCACCAAGAACGGCCAGCAGCAGGTGCTGGAGGCCGACAAGGTCATGCAGGCGATCGGCTTCCAGCCGCGCGTCGACGGCTACGGCCTGGAGAAGACCGGCGTGGCGCTGACCGACCGGGGCGCGATCGCCGTGGATGGCCGCTGCCGTACGAACGTGCCGCACATCTTCGCCATCGGCGACGTCACGGCCAAGCTGATGCTGGCGCACGCCGCCGAGTCCATGGGCATCATCGCGGCCGAGACGATCGGCGATGCCGAGACGATGGAGCTCGACTACGTCATGATCCCGCGGGCGACCTACTGCCAGCCGCAGGTGGCGAGCTTCGGCTACACCGAGGCGCAGGCCCGCGACCTGGGTTACGACGTGAAGGTGGCGAAGTTCCCGTTCACGGCGAACGGCAAGGCGCACGGCCTCGGCGACAGCGCCGGCTTCGTCAAGATCATCAGTGACGACACGCACGGCGAGCTGCTCGGCGCCCACCTGATCGGCCCCGAGGTCACCGAGCTGCTGCCGGAGCTGACGCTGGCCCAGCAGTGGGACCTGACCGTGCACGAGGTCGCGCGCAACGTCCACGCGCACCCGACGCTCGGCGAGGCGGTCAAGGAGGCCATCCACGGGCTCGCGGGGCACATGATCAACATGTGATCGCGGCGACGGAGGTCGTACGCGCGCAACGTGACCCCGATGCCCCGCCATCGGGTCACGTTGCCTCGATCATCCCCGCATCGCCTCGCGGGCCTCGCGGCTGACCTGGTACGCGTCCGCCACCGGGCCCAGGTGCCGCAGCTTGTCCGGGTTCGCGACCGCGCGGATCGTCGCGATCCGGCCGTCACGGATCTCCAGCGCCAGCGTGTTGAGCACCTTGCCCTCCGCGTCGCGGAAGACGGCCCCCGGCTCGCCGTTCACCTCGCGCGGCTCGACCGAGCCGCCGATCGCGAGGAGCGCGGGGACCAGCCGGGCGAACACCCGGGCGACGTTGTCCGCGCCGACGAGGACCCGCGCGAGCGCCGGCGCCTTGCCGCCGCCGTCGCCGACCGTCCGCACGTCGGCGGCCAGCACCTCGCGCAGCGCGCCCACGTCGCCGCCGCGGATCGCGTCGAAGAAGCGTCCGGCGAGCTCCGCGCGCTCCCTCCGGCCGGCCGCGAACCGGGGACGGCCCTCGTGCATGTGCCGGCGGGCCCGTACGGCGAGCTGCCGGCAGGCGGCCTCCGACCGGCCCACGGCGGCGGCGATCTCGGGGAACTCGAAGCCGAACACGTCGCGCAGCACGAAGACCGCCCGCTCGGGCGGGCTCAGCCGTTCGAGCATGAGCAGCGCCGTCGTGGAGACCGACTCGGCCAGCTCCGCCGAGCGCTCCGGGTCCTCGTAGGGGTCCTCCAGCAGCGGCTCGGGCAGCCACTCCCCGACGTACGACTCCCGCCGCACCCGGGCCGAGCGGAGCTGGTCGATCGCCACCCTGGTGACCACGGTCGACAGGTACGCCTTGACCGAGTCGGGCTCGGCCCCGGCGTCGGCGTACCGCAGCCAGGTCTCCTGGACCGCGTCCTCGGCGTCGTCCACGCTGCCGAGCAGGCGGTAGGCGATCGAGAACAGCAGCGGGCGGTGCTGCTCGAAGCCCTGGACCCTGGTCACCATCCGATGGGACCCAGGCGGTCGATGAAGATCCCGCTCGGCCCGTCCGGGCCCAGCGTCGCGAGCTCGATGATCGGGTCGCTGCCCTCGGTGACGGTGAGCTGGCCGGTGTGGTGGTTCATGTCGGTGGCGGTGAACTTGCGGTTCACGACCTCCCCCGGGGTGAGGGCGTTGACCTTGACGTGCGGGAGCGCCTGGGCGTAGCGGACGGTGATCATGTTCAGCGCCGCCTTGGACGAGCTGTAGGCGAGTTCGTGCATCTTCGTGACCTGCTGGGTGGGGTCGGCCATGACCGCGAAGGAGCCGCCGCCGCTGGAGACCATCACCACGCGCGGGTTGTCGGCGGCCTGGAGCAGGGGCAGGAACGCGTTCGTGACCCGGATCGGGCCGTAGACGTTGGTGTCGTAGACGGCGTGCACTTCCTCGGCGGTCGTCTGCGCGGGCGGGGTGACGTTGCCTGGCGCGCCCGCGTTGTTGACCAGCACGTCCAGGCGGTCGGTGTGCTCGCGGACGAGCCGTACGGCGTCGGCCACGGACGCGTCCGAGGTGACGTCGAGCGGGACCACGACCACGTCGGCGCCGGCCTCGGCGAGCTTGGCCGCCGCCGCCCGCCCGCGGGTCTCGTCGCGCGAGCCGAGGAACACCTTCCACCCTTCCGCGCCGAGCCGCCGGGCCGTCTCCAGGCCGAGCCCCTTGTTGGCGCCGGTGATGAGCACTGTGGTCTGTTCTGCGTTCGTCATGCCCTCTGAGACGAGATGACCATCCGGCCAGTGACATGGTGTGAGCGGGTTCACACCCGTCAACCCAGGATTGACGGTCCTGATGTCGTCAACCTAGGGTTGACGTATGGAAGAAAGTGTACGACTGGACGACCTCATCTCCGTGATCAGGAAGCGGCACCCGGAAGGGGATCCCCTGGGCGAGCTGACCGACGCCGTCGCGCTCGGCGAGCACATGGGCGAGGTGGCCGACCACCTCATCGGGCACTTCGTGGACCAGGCCAGGCGTTCGGGCGCGTCCTGGACGGACATCGGGCGCAGCATGGGCGTCACCAAGCAGGCCGCGCAGAAGCGGTTCGTGCCCAAGGAGGGCGCGCCGTCGATGGCCGACGACCTGCGGGTCTACGCCCGCTACACGGACCGGGCGCGGGCCGTCGTGGTGAAGGCGCAGCGGGCCGCGCTGAGCGGAGGGCACCGCCACATCGAGCCCGGCCACCTGGTGCTCGGCCTGGCCGACGAGCCCGAGGGGCTCGGGGCGAGGACGATGGCGGCGCTCGGCGCCTCGCCCGAGGCGGTCAGGGACGCCGTGACCCGCGTGCTCGGGCCGGGCACCGAGCCCGCCGGACCCCGGGAGGTGCCGTTCGCCGCCCAGAGCAAGAAGGCGCTGGAGCTGACCCTGCGGGAAGGGCTGCGGCTGGGGCACGAGCATCTGGGCACCGAGCATCTGCTGCTGGGGGTGCTGGGGCTGGAGGACGGGCCGCTGACGCGGGCGCTCACGGACCTTGGTATCACCAAGGAGGGCGCGGAGCGCGAGATCGCCGCGGCCCGCTGACCTCCGGGAGCGGGCGGGCCTCCGGAAGCGGGCGGGCCTTCGGGAGCGCGCGGGCCTTCGGGAGCCGCGCTGGCCTCCGGGAGCGCGCGGGCCACCGGAAGCAGGCGGGCCACCGGAAGCAGGCGGGCCACCGGAAGCAGGCGGGAATGTCATCGTCGGTTGCTAGCGTGCCGGACATGCTGGAGATCGGCGATGTGGTGGCCATCCCGTTGCCGCTGGGCGGCTACGGCGCCTGCCAGGTGACGGCGGCGGGCGAGCGCCTGACGGTGTGCGTGCTCGACTGGCGTTCCGACGCGGTGCCCGAGCTCGACGACGTGCGCTCGGCCGGGCCGCTCCGCGTCGACCACCACTCGTGGTGCGGCGATCCCGAGGTGGTCGACGTCCCCTCAGGCGAGCAGTTGCCCGGCGACGCCGTGCGTCTCGGCCGCCTTCCGGTCCGGCCCGAGCTGCCGGAGGCGTCCACCGCCTACGGCTCCTGGCCGGGCATCGGGCTGCAGGTGGTGCTGCAACGGCGCTGGGAGGCGGAGGTGCCCGGCGCGGTGAGGGAGGCGTACAAACGGGCCGGGCACGGCAGGGTCCAGGTCGACCTGGGGGGCGGGGCCGTGACCAGGCCGGCCGCCCTGCCCGCGCTCGACCTGCGTGACCACGCGGGAGACGTGCGGTGGGAGGGGCTGGACGCGCTGCCCCGCCTGACGCAGCTCAGCTGGCGCGGCCCGGAGCGCGGCCTGCTCGCGGCGCTGGAGGCGCGGCCGCTGATCACCGCCCTGCGCTGGGAGGATCCGCCCGAGCTCGTCGACCTGAGCCGGACCGGCCTCCACGGGCTGACCCTCGTCGCGGGCGCGGGGCCGCGCCGGGTGGTCCTGCCGCCGGGGCTGATGACGCTCTGGCTGCAGGGCGGGGCTCCGGAGGCGGTGGAGGCGGCCGCCGAGGGCCGGTGGATCAGGCTCACCACGCGCTCGGGGGTGCCGCGAGGGTTGCGCGGCGTTCGCGATCTGGCGGTGGAGGCGTCGGGCGACGTCACCGGCGCGTCCCTGGGCGACGTGGAGGGGCTTGAGCGGTTGTCCGTCCGGTGGGGCCGGCCGTACGGCGGCCTGGCCGGGCTCGACGCCCATCCCCGGCTGCACACGCTGGAGCTGGCCGACGCGTACGGCGTCGAGCCGTCGATGCTGCCCGCCCCCGGCGGGCCGCTGCGGCTCCTGCGCGTCGACGGGTTCAGGAGCAGCCGGTCCAGGGCCGTCCGGCAGCGCTACCAGGGCACCGGCGTGTCCGTCGAGATCCGGGGCGCGAAGCCGGACCGCTGGCTGGCGACCAACCTGGACAACCCGCTCCGCGACTGGGTGGACGACCACAAGCGGGCCGGCGAGGCCGCCTGCCGGGCCTACGCGGCGGCCTCCCGCGCGATCTCGGCCCTGGACGTCCACGATCCGGGCGCGGTGGCGGACGCGCGCCCGATCCTGCAGAGCTTCGTCGAGGCGCTCAACGGCATCGAGGAGCGCTACGAGATGATCGACACCCTGCGGCGCGAGGAGGCGGGCGAGGCGTTCTTCCTGCTCGCGGAGGGGGCCGGGGTCCCGCCGTCGGAGGCGGAGGCGTGGTTCGGCGACTGGCGCGAGTTCTGAAAGTGGTTGAGCCGACAATTGTTCTACGTGCCGACAATCACATTTTCATCTAATTTTCAGGTTCCCTACAGGCTTCTCTGACCCTTCGAGGCCAGGGTCCTGACTATGACCTCAACCGCGGAGAGGGCGGCGCACCGCCGCCGGTTCGCTCAAGCAGGCCCGATCTCGCTGCGCCTCGGTCTCCTGGCGCTGGTCGCGATCGGCATCGTGGGAGCCGGGTTCGAGCTGGCCTTCGAACGCCACTGGCGCTCCCCCGTCCAGCTCATCCCCTGGGTCGCCCTGGCCCTTCTCGCGGTCGCGCTGGTGCTGCTCGCCCTGAGCGAGGCCCCGCGGGCGGTCACCGCGGTGCGGGTCCTCGCCGGAGTGGTGCTGCTCGCCTCGGCGTACGGCGTGTTCATGCACGTGTCGGTCAACCACGGCATGGGCTCGATGGCCACCGAGTGGGACACGCTCTCGCCGCTCTCCCAATGGTGGTACGCGCTGACCAAGACGGTCGGCACGGCCCCGCCGCTCGCGCCCGGCATGCTCGCCCAGAGCTCGCTGCTGCTCCTGCTGGCCAGCCTGACCACGAGGAAGAAGGCTGTCGCCTCCTGACCTTCTGGGCCCGGCGGCGAACTTCCGGACCGTGACCGGCGTCACATGGTGCAACAAGCGCATATGTGAGGCTGGTGAAAGTAAGTGACATTAGGTCGCATCTTCATCGCGGTAGCCGCTGTGGCGGCCCTCGCGCTCGGCACCGACGTGGCCGCCAACGCCGCCACCAATACCGCCGCCACCACCGCGGCCGAACCCCGGCAACCGGTCGCCGAGACCCGGGTAACCCCGGGAGCGTACGAGAGCGCCCCCGACGAGCCGGCGTGCGTACGGATCCGCGGCGCGGAGGCGTGCGTCGGCCCGGACGGCAGCGACCGGCCGGGCATCACCGTCGAGGACACCGCCGGCGACCGGCTGCACGCCGCCGTCGAGTACTACCAGCACGGCTACCTCGGCACCGAGTACGTCATCCACAACCTGGCCGGCAAGGGCCAGGTGCGCGGCAGCCGGGAGATCGGCAAGGTCGTCACCTTCCGGGTCGCGCTCTACCGGGGCGACCGCCTGGTGAAGCACGGCCGCTGGAAGACCGTCCAGAACATCGCCAAATATCCAACTAAGCGGGACACCCGGATCACCCCGGCCACCGCCCGCGCCCGCGCCAAGGTCTGCACCACCACCCGCGGCGCGGCCATGACCTGCTTCGCCGAGCGCGGGTCGGCGTACGTCCTCGCCTGTGACGTACGGGCCGACAAGTACCAGGCCCGCGCCGAGTACTTCGTGGGCGGCGACCCGACCACCCGCTTCGAGATCCGCCAGCTCGCGGGCACCGACACGTGCGGCAAGGCCGAGCACGGCGAGCTCGCCATCAGCATGTACCGGGCCGCGCTCTTCGACGGCCGCCACCGGGTCGCCGACCAGCTCTACAGGTACAACTGAGCCCAAGGGGGGCGGTCAGGCGGGCTCGCGGTGGACCAGCAGGTACCGCCAGAACAGCAGCCGGCTGATCCGCGCTCCGGGCAGCAGCCCGGCCGCCTCCCGCCGGATCTCCGCCAGCGACATCTCCGGCGGCCGCACCGGAGCCCGCACACCGGTCTCCTGACCGCGCTCGCGCACCGCCACGGCGGCCCGCGCCACCGCGTTAACCGGGACGGCGGCCAGGCTCCACGCGAGGTCCGCCGGCGTCTCCCGGTAGCAGCCCAGGATGGCGAGGACCCCGCCGGGCGCCAGCGCGCTCCGCAGCCGGGAGACCGTCGCGAACGGCACGTGGTGGATGCTCGCCAGGCACGAGATGAAGTCGTAGTGCCCCTCGGGCAGCTCCATGTCCGTGATGTCCGCGTGCAGGAACCGGGGCCCGCCGCCCGCCGCCCGCGCCGCCTCGATCACCTCCGCCGCCGGGTCCACGGCGTCGACCTCGATGCCGCGCGCGGCCAGCCGCCGGGCGAACCGCCCGGCGCCGCAGCCGACGTCCAGCGCCCGCGCGCAGCCCGGCGGCACCCGGCGCAGCAACGTCCGGTGGTAGTGATCGTTGTGGTCGAAGGGCATGAACGTGATCGTAGGGGGCCGTGAAAGTTTCACGTCCGGTTGACCGGGCCGGACGCCGCGCCACATGATCCTCATGCCTCCTGGTCAGGAGGGGGCGTCGAGTGATGACCGCTATCCGTGGCGAGGTGCTTCGATGCCGAGATCCCTGTTACCGGCCGCGTCCGCAGTCCTGCTGGCGCTGACCGTGCTCAACGCGCCACCGGCGCACGCGACCGCCGCCGACCCGTCCCCGGTCGCCGTGACCGTCAACGCGCGGGCCGCCCTCGCCACCGTCCCCGAGACCGGCATCGGCGCCAACCACGCGATCTGGGACACGAACCTGGGCACCGACGCCGTCGCCGACTCGCTGAAGGCCGCGGGCGTGAAGCTGCTGCGCTACCCCGGCGGCTCCTACTCCGACATCTACCACTGGGAGACGCACACCGCCCCCGGCGGGTACGTCGCCCCGAACACCGACTTCGACACGTTCATGCGCGGCGTCCGCCGCACCGGCGCGCAGGCGATGGTGACCGCCAACTACGGCACCGGCACCGCCGCCGAGGCCGCCGCCTGGGTCCGCCAGGCCAACGTCACCAAGGGCTACGGCGTCAAGTACTGGGAGATCGGCAACGAGAACTACGGCAACGGCCACTACGGCACCGCCTGGGAGGCCGACGACCACGCCGACAAGAGCCCGGCCGAGTACGCCCGCCACGTCGTCGCCTACGCCGACGCCATGAAGGCCGTCGATCCCACCATCAAGATCGGCGCCGTGCTGACCACCCCCGCGAACTGGCCCGACGCCATCACCGGCGAGGGCGACGACGGGAGCTGGAACAAGGTCGTCCTGTCCGCCGCAGGCTCCAAGATCGACTTCGTCATCCTGCACTGGTATCCGGGCGCCCTCGACCGGACGGGCCACGTTCCCGACATGATCCGGCTCACCCGCGAGCAGATCACCAGGTACGCCGGAGCGGGCGCCGACCGGATCGGCATCGCGATGACCGAGTTCAACACCGGCAGCAGCAGCAACGGCACCAACACCCAGCCGGGCGCGCTGGCCGCCGCCGACGCCTACGCCACCCTGCTGGCGAACGGCGTGTTCACGGTCGACTGGTGGAACGTCCACAACGGCATCGGCACGGTCACCGAGGTCGAGGGCCACACCGACTACGGCGACTTCGGCCTGCTGTCGAGCGGCACGTGCACCGCCGACAACTCGGTGTGCGAGCCCGCGCTGAACACCCCGTTCGCGCCCTACTACGCGCTGCAGATGGTGAGCAGGTTCGCCCGGCCCGGCGACCAGTTCGTGAAGGCGGCCACCGACCAGCCGAAGGTCACCGCGCACGCCGCCCGCCGGCCCAACGGCGACCTCGCGGTCATGCTCGTCAACACCTCGTCCGACACCTCGTACCCGGTCACGATCGGCTACGCGGGCTACCGCCCGGCCTCCGGCGCGCCGACCGTCCTGACGCACACCAACGGCGCGACCGCCATCACCACCACCACGTCGGGGACGGCGACGGCCCAGACCCTGCCGCCGCTCTCCCTCACCACGATCGTGCTGCGCCCGGCCACCTCGCAGGCGGGCCTCCCCGGCGCGCCCGGCCAGCCGAAGGCCGCGAACGTCACGGACCAGGCCGCGACGATCACCTGGCCCGCCGCCTCCCCGGGTAGCCGCCCGATCGCCAAGTACGAAATCCACCGCCAGAACGGCGCGATCACCGAGCAGCTCGGCGAGACGCCCGGCACCTCGTACACCGTCGGCAACCTCACCCCGGGCACCCGCTACACGGTCAACGTGATCGCCCGCGACGCCGGCGGCGGACTGTCCTGGTCGTCGCCGCCGCTGACGTTCACCACCGGCACGCCCGCGACCAGCTCCTGCTCGGTCCGCCTGACGAACCAGACCGACTGGGCGAGCGGCTACGTCGGCAGCATCGACATCACCAACCGCGGGGCCGCGCTCAACGGCTGGACGCTCAGCTTCACCTGGCCCCGGGCGTGGCAGAGCCTCGGCAGCGGCTGGGGCGCGGGGTGGACCGAGACCGGCTCGCAGGTCAAGGTCGTCAACGACCCGGCGAGCCCCACGCTGGCGACCGGCGCGACGGTCACGGTCGGGTACGTCGGCAACTACAGCGGCCCGAACGTCCTGCCCGCCGTCTTCACCCTCAACGGCACGGTCTGCCGAACGGAGTGACCTGGGACCGCCGGTCGTACGGCACCGCGTGCGCCGTACGGCCGGCGAACCCGGTCGTGGTCGTCGCCATGAACAGCGAGTTGAGCAGCGCCTCCTCGACCGCGTCCATGACGGCGGCGAACAAGGGGTCGAGCGCCGCGTCCGGCACCGCCGGGCCGCCGGCCGGCGCGGTGCTGAAGGCGATCGCGTAGTCGCCGCTCCCCTGCGCGTACGACGCCCCCACCCGTCCCATGGCGAAGACCGCCCGGCGGGCGAGCCGGCCGAGCCGGCGCGCGTCGAGCGGCGCGTCGGTGGCCACCACGATCATGCACGAGTTCCCCGGAGGCTCCGGCCGCCGCGACCCCGGGACGACCTCCTCGACCGGCACGGGAACGCCCCGCACGGTCAGCACGCCGCCGAAGTTGGCCTGCGCCAGCGCGCCGACCGTCATCTCGGTCCCGCCCGCCGTCACGCGGCGCGACGAGGTGCCGATGCCCGCCTTGAAGCCGAGCGCCGTCGTCCCGGTGCCCGCGCCCACGCACCCCTCCGCGGGCAGCCCGCCGGTGGCTCCTTCCAGCGCGTCGAGCACGTGCCGCTCGGTGATCGGCCGCCGCCGGATGTCGGACAGGAACCCGTCGTTCGTCTCCCCCACCAGCGGGTTGAACGACACCCCGTCGGGGCGGCGCCCCATCAGGTACGTCAGCACCGCGTCGGCCGCGCGGAACACCGACAGCGTGGCGGTCAGCACGACCGGCGACTCCAGCACGCCGAGCTCGTCCACCTGGGTGGAGCCGACCAGCTTGCCGTACCCGTTGCCGGTGTGGACCGCCGCCGGCAGCCCGCCGCCGTCCAGACCCGGGGGGACGATCGCGGTGACCCCGGTGCGCAGGTCCGCCCCGTCGTCCACGGTCGTGTGCCCCACCAGGACGCCGGGGACGTCGGTGATCGCGTTCAGCGGGCCGGTCGGCAGCGCGCCGACGACGACCCCGAGCGAGCGCGCCCGCACCCGCTCACCCCCGTGAGCATGCATGCGCCACATTCTGCTCGACGCCGCCTCAGCGGCCGTCGTCCAGGGTCAGCAGGCCGCGGCGGAAGGCGGTCGCGACGGCGGCGGCGCGGTCGTTGACGCCGAGCTTGGCGTAGATGTGCAGCACATGGCTCTTGACCGTGGCCTCGCTGATGAACAGGCGGGCCGCGGCCTCCCTGTTGGTGGCGCCGTCCGCGATGAGCCGCAGGATCTCCAGCTCCCTGGCGCTCAGCGGGTCGGCGGGCGTACGCACCTGCCCGAGCAGGCGGGTGGCGACCGACGGCGACAGCACGGCCTCGCCGCGCGCCGCCGTCCGGACCGCCCGGGTCAGCTCGTCGCGGCCGGTGTCCTTGAGCAGGTAGCCGGTCGCGCCGGCCTCGATGGCCGGCAGGACGTCCCGGTCGGTGTCGTACGTCGTGAGGACCAGCACCCTGGCCCCGATCCCCAGCTCGGCGAGCCGTTTGATGGCCGTGACGCCGTCCGTGCCCGGCATGCGCAGGTCCATGAGGATCACGTCGGGGTCCAGCGCCCGCGCCAGCTCGACGGCCTGCGCGCCGTCCCCGGCCTCGCCGAGCACCTCGAAGCCGGGATCGCCGGCGAACATGCCGCGGATGCCGTCGCGGACGATGGGATGGTCGTCGGCGATCAGCAGCCGGATCGGTCGCTCAGCCACGCGCCACCGCCGGCAGGCTCGCGGAGATCGCGGTGCCCGCGCCGCTCTCCGACTCGATCTCCAGCGTGCCCGCCAGCCGGTCCACCCGCTTGCGCATCGCGGTCAGCCCGAACGCGGTGAGCTGGGGGTCGAAGCCGATGCCGTCGTCGCGTACGTCCAGGGTGACCACATCCTCCATGTACGACAGGGTGAGCCCGACCCGGGAGGCGTGCGCGTGCTTGGCGACGTTCGCCAGCGCCTCCTGGGCGGTGCGGAGCAGCGTCTCCTCGACCTCGGGGTGCAGGGGGCGGGCCGGGCCGGTGACCGTGAACTCCGGCGTGAGCCCGTTGAGCTCGCCCCACCGGGCGGCGACGTCCCGCAGCGCCTCCGGCAGCGGCGCCGACTCCAGCGGGCCAGGGCCCACCGCGTGCACCGAGCGCCGGGCCTCGGCCAGGCTCTCGCGCGCCAGCCGCAGCGCCAGATCGACGTTCCGGCGCCAGTCGTCGGCCTGCCCGGCCGCCTGGAGCTGGGTGATGATGCCGGTCAGCCCCTGGGCGAGGGTGTCGTGGATCTCGGCGGCCATCCGCCGCCGCTCGTCGAGCACGCCGGCCTCGCGGGCCTGGACGAGGAGCTGGGCGTGCAGGCCCGCGTTCTCCCGCAGGGCCTCCTCAAGCTGGGCCACCATGCGCTCGCGCTCCGCGCTGCGCTCGTCGGTGATCTGGCCGACGAAGCTGAACAGCGCGACCCCGGCCACGATGGCCCCGGTGAAGAACACGTACGTGAGGATCCCGGTCGGCGTGGGCTCGGGCAGCCCGCCGCTGTAGGCGGCCACGCTGAACGCGGCCACCCCCGTCACGCCGGCGAAGCGCCACATCCCGTTCAGGTAGCGCCAGGAGTGCAGATAGCCGATGAAGCCGAAGAAACTCGCGAACCAGATGCTCTGCGTGCTCAGCACGCCGATCAGCAGGACGAGCCCCGCCACGTACACCGGGCCGCGCGGCACCAGCCACACCCACCCGGCGGCCGACGCCGCCAGGCCGAGCGTGACCCACGACACCGTCCCGCCGTCGCTGACCAGGGCGAGCACCACGGAGACCGCCAGCAGCACGTACGGCGCCGCCGCGAGCTGGCGCTCCAGCACCCGTTCCCACCGGTCGAGCCGGCTGGTCATACCTCACTCCCAGCGGAAGAGCCTGGCCGCCGCCGCGCTGACGACCAGGGCGTAGGCCGCCATCACCGCCAGCAGCAGCGGATCGGGAGCGGCCCCCGCCCAGACGTCCCGCAGGCACTGCCCGAACGCCCCCATCGGGGTGTACTCCCCGACACGAGCCACCATATCCGGCATCTGATCGGCAGGCTGCATGAGACCGGCGAGGTACGCCATCGGGAAGTACAGCAGCACGCCGATCCCGTTCGCGGCCCTGCCGTTCGGCGCCAGGGCGGCGATGAGCAGGCCGACCGCGAACATGCTCGCCGTCCCGAGCAGGAACGTCAGCACGACCGCCGGCACCCGGTCCGGCAGGTGGGCGCCGAGCACGGTCCCCGCCACGGCCAGCAGCAGCCCGCAGGCGGTCACCGCGAGCACGAGCTGCAGCAGCAACTGCACCACCAGCAGCCGGCCCGGCCGCACCGGCGTCGCCGACATGCGCCGCAGGATGCCCCGCTCCCGGTAGGTGGCCAGCGTGGTCGGCACCATGTACAGCCCCACGAGTCCCACCGCGATGGCCAGCGCCATCGGCAGCAGCACCCGGTCGCCCGGCTCGATCGAGCTGCCGAACACCACCAGGATGAACAGCGGGATGAGCAGCGAGAACACCGCGCCCGGATCGCGGGCGAGCAGCTTGGTCTCGACGAAGGTGAGCTTCAACATGACTATGTCCTCGGATCTCAGTTGTCGTCGAAGGGACGGCCGGTCAGCGCGGCGAACGCGTCGTCCAGCGTGCGCTTGTCGATCCGCAGATCGCTGACCAGCACCTGGTGGCGGGCCAGGTGCGCGGTGACCGCCGTCGCGAAGTCGCCGCGGCCCGTGACGACCACCCGGTCCCCCGTACGGGACACCCCGGTCACCCCCGGCAGTCCGGACAGGTCCGGCGCCTCGCCCGCCTTCAGCGTGAAACGCATCCGGTGCTCGCCCTCCAGCAGCCCCGCCGGCGTGTCCAGCGCCACGATCCGGCCGCGGTCCAGCACCGCCACCCGGTCGCACAGCTCCTCGACCTCGTCCATGAAGTGGCTGACCAGCACCACGGTGACGCCGCTCGCGCGTACCTGCTTGATCAGCTCCCAGGTGGCCCGGCGGGCCTGCGGGTCCAGGCCGGTGGTCAGCTCGTCGAGGAACGCCACCCGCGGCTTGCCCACCAGCGCGAGCGCGATGAACAGCCGCTGCTTCTGGCCGCCGGACAGCTTCCCGAACCGGGCGTTCCGCTTCTCGGCCAGCCCCCACTCCTCCAGCAGCGCCCGCCAGTCACGCGGGTCGGCGTAGAAGGAGGCGTACAGGTCGAGGGCCTCCCACACCTTCAGGTTCTCCGGCAGCTGGGTCTGCTGGAGCTGCACCCCGATCTGCTCGCGCATCCTGCGCGCGTCACGGACCGGGTCCAGGCCGAGCACCCGTACGGTCCCGCTGTCGGGCCGCCGCAGCCCCTCCACGCACTCCACCGCGGTCGTCTTGCCGGCGCCGTTCGGCCCCAGCACCCCGAAGATCTCGCCCTCCTCCACGGAGAACGACACCCCGTCCAGAACCTTCAGCCCCGCGTAGCTCTTGCGCAGGTCGGTGACTTCGATGACTGCCATGCTCAAAGCATGCTGTGACCTGCCCCGACCCCGAATCGACCGCCCGGCCACGATCGTGCCGGCACCCTGCTGACCGAAAAATCCACCGAACGGTGGATACCGCGCCCGCTCACCGCCGGGCCGGGTAGACGAGGATGAGGTCCACGCCCTCCCGCGTGTACAGCCGCAGCCGGTAACGACCGGGGCCGCCGCGCGCGAGATCCGGGAAGCGCACCCTGCTCGCCGAGAGCGTCTGCATGACCAGGCGGCCCGATCCGCTGACGATGTCCGCCTCGACCACCTTGTCCCAGCCTCGGCGCCGCAGCGGCGGCGGGGCCGAGCGCAGCGCCTTCGCCGTGACACAGGTCGCCCAGTCCTGGGCGGGCGTGAAGACCAGGGCGAGCTGACCGCTGACCGCCAGGGTCTCGGTCGAATAGGCGTCCCAGATCGTCTCGGCATCCCCCGAGGTGTCCGCCTCCGCGTCGTAGATGCCGTAGGGCTGACCGTCCCAGTCGTAGTACGACGCCGTCGCCTGGAACCGCGTACGCAGCGCCGGCCACGGATCGCGGCACCGGGCGTCCTCCGCGCGCGCCTCACGCCTCAACTGCTCGCGCCGCCGGCTCCTCTCCTCGGCCCGTTGCCGCTCCACCTGCGCGGACGACAGCAGCAGCTCCGGATGTCTCCGCCCGATCACCTCCGGGCAGAGCAGCGCGAGCAGCGCGGGCCGCGCCCTGACCGGCTCCCCGCCCGCGAACCTGGCGCACGCGGCCTTCCCCTTGCCGATCAGCTCCTGGTCGGAGACCTCCCGGCCGGGCTTGCGCACGCTGCACAGATAGGCCCGGTCGCGCTCGTGGACGGGGACGTCCGCGACCCGCGGCGGCGTCGAGCGCAGCCAGCAGTCCATGCCTCCCTCGCTGCGCCAGGTGTAGGTGAGCCGTGGCGCGTACTCGGGCCCGACGACCATCAGCAGGGCGACGGCGGCCACGGCCGTGACCGCCGTGGGCACGCGCAGCGGCTCCGGCCGCCTCGGCTCCCGGTTGAGCTCCCGGTTGAGCTCGCGGTTGAGCTCGCGGGCCGTACGCGCCAGCCAGACGACGTAGAGGACGTCCATCGCCTCGGCGATCGACTCGATCGTGCTGCCGCGCGTCAGGGCGTCCACGAGCTCCACCAGGAACGGGCTCGCGAACGTCCCCGCCCCGGCGAGCAGCGTCCCCCGGCTCCAGCGCCCGTCGCGCCGCTGCGCGAGCAGAACCATCACCATCATCACTAACGCGGCCACTCCCGCGACCACGACATGCACCGGGATCATGAGGGTCAGGGGCCGCGGATCGCCGGCGAGGGCGTCCATGCCCGCGCTGACCGGCTCCGCCAGCCCGAACAGGAGCAGAGCCAGCCGGAAGAACCGCCCCGACCCGGTGACCACCACCGTGAGCAGCACGAGCGCGGGCATCCAGAGCGCCAGACCGATGACCGTCTCGACCAGATCCGGCAGGTACGAGGGGATCAGCAGCCACACCACGTTCGCGTACAGCAGCACCCGCAACCACCTGGCCGCCCTGCCCATGGGCACGCCCGCGGGCGCGGGCCTGCGCAGGACCTGCCAGAACATCCACGCGTTCACCAGCCCGAGCAGCAGCAACCCGCCCAGCACCGGCAGCAGCGGCGACCCCCCGACGGCCTCGCCGGGCGGATACCACATGGTGACGAGCCACGCGGGCGTCGCGGACCCGGCCACCAGACCGAGGACGACCGACCCGAGGGCGATGGCGAAATAGGCAGCAGCCGCCAGACGGTGTAATCGCACACGTGATCGTAGTACGACGGACCGGAGAGGCGCTTTGTCGGTGACGATCAATAGCCTGCGACCCATGATGGGAAACGGATCATCCGTCCTGACCGAGGCGTCGGCGTGAACCCCACAGCGCAGGCGGTGCTCGACCTCATCGAGACCGGCTCCGTCACGGACCTCGTGACGTTCCTGCACGGCCTCGACGACGACAGCAGGCGCGCGGTGGCCCGGAGCCTCCCCGCCCACCTGAGCGAACGCAGGCGCGGCGGGTTCGAGGCCGAACGGCGGATCTGGGAGCTCGCGCCCCTCTACCGCCTGGCCGGGGCGGCCTGCTTCGGCGGGGCGGAGCAGGTGGCGTCCTGGCTCAGCCGGCGCGAGCTGACCGGGGTGGAGCCGAAGGCCGACGCCGTGCACGTCATGTCCGTGCTCAGGGACCGCCCGCTGGAGTGGCGCCGCGACCTGGCCGTCCGCCTGGTGCGCCGGTTGCGGCCGGCGCGGTCCGGTTCGACCTGGCGGCGCGCGGAGTCGCTGCGGGCCTGGGACCTGGCCGCGGCGCTGGTGATCGACACGGGTGTGGAGCCGCCGGAGAACGACGCGTTCGTGTCCGGGTGGGTGCTGCGGATGGTCGAGCGGCAGTGGATGAACCAGGGCACCCCGATGCTCGCCGGTGATCCGCTGCTCGGCCACATGCTGCCGCGCCTGTTCGAGGCGGCGGGTGTGGCGGACGGCCTCGACTGGGGCCGGTGGTCGGAGGGCCACCTGACCATCATCGGCGAGCTGGTCGAGCTGGCCCGGACGGGCCGCGTGCCGCGTCAGGTGCTGCTCGACGGCTGCGTGAGCCGGTTCCTGACCGGCGGCGGCGCGGCCGAGGCCGCCCCCTTCGTCACGTTGTGGCGGGCGCTGCGCCCGGAGGCGGCCGAAATCCCGGTGACCGACTTCGTCCGCGTGCTGCCGTCCGCGTCCTCGCCCGTGGTCCAGCTCGCGCTGGAGGAGCTGCGCCGGTCGGAAGCGCTCGACACTGATCTGTTCGCCGAGGCGGTCCAGGCGCTCACCTGCCGGCCGGAGAAGAAATACGTGGCGGCGGCGGTGAAGTGGATCGCCGACGCGCCCCCGGCCAGGGGCGCCGCCGCGGTGGCCGCGCTGGCGCCCGTGTTCGACCTCGACCCGCCCAGCCTGCGCGAACGCGCGGTCCGCGTCGCGGTCAAGCTCGCCCCGCACACCGCCGAGCCCGGCAGGCAGGCGATCCGCGAGGCGGCCACCCGGCTGCCCGCCGACCTGCACGAGCGCCTGGCCACCGCCTTCGGCCCGGTGGACGAGCCCGAGCCCGATCCCGTGGCCGCTCCCCCGCTGACCGCGACCGCGCTCCCCGCCCTGCCCCCGCCCATCGCATCCGTGGCCGAACTGGCCGCCGAGCTGGACAAGCCCCTCTGGCCAGAGGATCCAGCGCGGATGGAACGCATCCTCGCCGCCCTGGTCGAGCTGACCCATCGGAACCGCGACGCCGTCGTGCAGGGGCTGCAACCCTGGTGGCAGACGAACTGGCGGCACCCCTTCGAGGCGGCAGCCTACGCCTACGGCATCTCCGGCTTCGACGAGGACGACATCCCCTCGCTGCTGTTGCGCTGCGCGCTGGCCGTCGTGTCCCCCGCGGACAGCCGTAAGCTGACCGCGCTGCTCAACGGCAAGAGCCAGCGCCGGCGATCCGAGCCCGCCCCCTACCGCTTCGTCCAGCAACGTTTCCGCGAGGTCATCTCCCTGTTCGAACGGGTCGGGACGCTTCCCGTGCTGCTGGCCACGCCGACCGCGCCCACCGGACACGTCGACGCCGCCACCCTGGTCACGCGCATGGAGCGACTCGATGGCGCCGAACCGCTCACGTACGACTTCGTCCAGGCGTTACTGCGCCTGCCGCGCGAGCTCGACCCGGAGCCGGCCGTACGGGCGGAGAAACTGGCCTCGGAGGCGGGCCGGCGGCTGGCAGCCTGCCTACGTGCCGGCGGCTTGCCCGATCCCGACGTGACCTGGGGGCTCGAGTCGTTCGACCGCCCGGCGTCCTACCACCAGTCGCTGTGGGAGGTGCACGCCCGCCTCGCACCGCCCGAGGGCATTCCCGGGCCGCTCGCCGAGCTGTGGACTCTCGCGCCCAAGCCCGGCTATCCCACCTTCTACCGCAACATGACGTGGTGGCCGCCCGTCATGCCCTCGCACCGGGAGGCCCTGGCCGCACACCTCCTCGAATGCCTCCCCTGGAGCCACCAAGTGGAGGCGGTGGCCGCCCTGGCACACAACGACGGCCCTGTGGGCATCGCGACCGCGAGCACGATCGTCATCGGAATGGGGGCGCAGCTCCCCGCCCAGCGGGCGCTGGCCGCCGAGGCGATCCTCACGCTGGCCGCGCACGGCGAGCTTCCCGCGGCCGACCTCGGCCGCGCCGTGGGTCACATGGTCCGCGGCGAACAGGTCAAACTCTTCCGGATCACCGCCGTCCTCGACGAGGTCACGGCGGCCGGGGCACACGCCCACGTGTGGACGGCCCTGGCTGAGGCGGTGCCACTGCTGCTGCCCGCCCCCGGCGAGAAGGCCAGACCAGGGCTGGGCGACCTGCTCAAGGTCGCCGTACGGGCGGCGGCGCTCACCGGGGCACGCGGCGAGTTGCCGGGGCTGGCGGAGCTGGCGGCCCGCAAGGGCTCCAGCCTGCTGCTCCACGAGGCGCGCCGCCTCCACGAGACGCTCTCCGCCGGAGCCGCCTACTCGGGATGATCCCGCAGCCATGCCTCGATCAACCGGCTCGCCAACCAGTGACGGTTGACGAAGGCGAAGTGCTCCGCCGACACCCCTGTGCCGCCGCCCGATCGCCGGCGCGGATCGGCTCCGTTCGCGAGAAGGAGCGCCGTCATGTCGACATGGAGCGGATCGCCTGTCTGCGCGTGGCCGTCCACTTCCACATCGATGGCGTGATGCAGAAGAGTCAACCCGTAGTGCTCCTCATGGACGTCCACGCCTTCGTCCAGGAGCGCCTGAAGCTTCTCGGCGTCCTCCATCTCAACAGCGAGATGCGCGGGACTCATGCCATGGTCGAACCGGTCCTTCATGGCGACATCCACTGGCAGCCCATTACCTCTCGTAGTGATAGCGACAGGCGGCGATCATAGTCGCGTCATCGTCGAGTCGAGCCTCCCTAGTTGATCCGGAAGACGGGAAAGCCCGGAGCGACCGCCTGCACCTGCTCATCGGACGCCTTCGCGCCGACCCCCTCGAAGAACCGGCCGACCTCCCAGCCCCAGCGCTTCAGGTACGCCCGGAGAACGGCCGGCTTCTCGTCGTCGGGCAGTTCGGTGGCGGTGAACGTCTCGACACGGCGGCCCACGTGCAGCTCGCCGTTCCCCGCGACCCGCAGGTTGCGGACCCACTGGGTGACGCCTCGGGGTGCGACCAGGTAGCGGGTGCCGTTCAGGGTCAGCAGGTTGACCGGCGTCGTACGCCATTCGCCGCTGGAGCGGCCACGGACGTACAGGATCCGGGAACCCATGAGGCTGATCCCGAGCCGGGTCAGCCCGGCGACCATGCGGTTGAACAGGTGGTCCATGCGGGTGGGCTCGATGTAGCGGGACATCGCAGGCTCCTCAGACAGAGAGTTCCGAGAGCACTGCTCTCGCTTAAGAACAAGCATGCCGGGAGAACCGCTCACAGTCAAGAGCACTGCTCTCTAATTGGTCCGCCAATCTCCCCGTGAACGGCCACGCACACGCAGCTGTTCGAAGGCGGAGACCACCGGCGGGTTCGCCAGAGCGGCGCTGATCAGCTCGGCGACCTCCGCCGGCCCCTGGACGGAGGTGTCCACCTCCAGGTCGTAACAGCCATGCGCGTGGACCGGCTCATCGAGAGGCGGCGCCGACGTCATCCTGTCGGTTCGCCCCCGCTCACGCCGTTCCACCTCCTCCAGGGGACATCGAATCCCGACGAACAGCACCGGAATCCCCTCGAACAGTGCGAGGTAGTGGTCCAACGTCTGCGGCGTGATCACCGCCTCCGAGATCACGTCATGGCCGAGCAGCGTGAGACTGCGCAGCAGGTGCAGGTAGCCATCGAGCACTCTGCGGAAAAGCACTCCTCCGTGGTCCTGCAGCCAGTGTCGACCCTGGTAGCCGCCGCACAACTCGTCCAGCGAACAGTGGAAGAACGGCTCGGCCAGCTCCTCCTGCAGGGCTTTCGCCACGGTCGTCTTCCCTGAGCTCGGGGTTCCGTTGAGCAGGACCAGTCGCCCGACTCGCTCGGGGACGGGACCGAGAAGGCTGCCCGGGTGAAGGTCCATGACTCACGGTAGGACGGCAGCGGCCACGTGATCCACTGGATTGAGCACGGTCCCGTCCCACTGCCATTCCCCGCGTCGGGCCCGTCCGGGCAGCTCGATGCGGCCCGTGCACCACAGCAGGGTGTCGGTCGAGCCGTGCCCTGACGGCGCGTCGGGGAAGAGGCGGGCGAGGACCGCGCTGCTGAGGTCGCCGGGCGGAGCCCAGGGAAGGCCGAGGGCGCGGGTGAGGTCGTACGTGTGGACGATGAGCTCGGTCATTCCCATGGCGGCGAATCCGGCGGCGTCGGAGTGGCCCCACGGGTGCCAGGCCCGTACGTGGGGAGCCGCGCCGCGGACGGTGGAGGTGAGGAGGGAAACGGCGATGCCGAGCCCGTCCAGGCAGCCGGAGATCGGGGCCTCGGGGTCGAGCGAGGCGAAAAGCGTGACGTAGCGGTCGTCGGGCTGGGCGATGAGCAGGCCGGCGTAGCCGACCAGTCCGAGGGCCAGGTGGTCGAGGGTCTGGCGACAGGTCCAGTCGAGGCCCTGGGCGGGGCGTGACCAGTCCTGGTCGGCTCCCTTGCGGAGCACGCCCAGGCAGTCGTCGGCGGCGGCCGTCAGCAGGTCCGCCCATGGCGTGGCGGCGGTCATCGGCCGTCCGCCGGTTCCCGCAGGACCTCGATCAGGCTCGCGTAGCTGTCGGAGCCGTGGCCCGCGGCCTTGGCGCGTTCCATGAGCGACTTCAGGAGCTCGGGCAGGGCGTTGTCGACGCGCCGGGCCTGCGCGGCGTGGAGGAGGTGGTCGATGGCCGCGATCTGCACGTCGACGGTGGCGTCGTCGCCGGGGTAGCGGCCGGCGTCCACCTGGGGCGCGTAGGCGCTGAGGAAGCCGGCCACGGCGGTCAGCCAGCGGATCGCGACGGGAGTGAAGACCGCGGCCGGCGTCTTCTCCGCGCCGACCACCGCGGCGCCGTGCAGCCAACCGGTCATCGTGGACCACATCAGGCCGAGCAGGGCGGCATCGTACAGAGAGGCGAGACCGGGGTCGGCGCCCAGGTGCAGGGGGTCGCCCAGAGCCGCCAGGGTCGAGCGGTGCGCCTCGAAGACCAGGTCAGGACCGCTGTAGAGGAACATCATCTCGGGGCTGCCGACACCGGGCGGCGTCGTCATGATCGCGCCGTCGAGATAGTCGGCGCCGTGGGAGCCGGCCCAGGCGGCGAACTCGTGCGCCTGCTCGGGGGAGCCGGAGGTGAGGTTGACCAGGACCCTGCCCGAGAGCGACCCGGCGACGGGTTCGAGGACGGCGCGCAGCGCCTCGTAGTCCAGTACGCAGGCCACGATGAGCCGGCTCGCCTCGATCGCCTCCCGGGGCGTCGCGGCCAGGCGGGCGCCCCGGTCGACCAGCGGCCGGGCCTTGTGCGCGGAACGGTTCCACACCGTGGTCGGGTGCCCGTGGTCCAGCAGCGCACCGGCCAGGGCCGAGCCCATCAGGCCCAGCCCGACGACGGTGACGGATCGGCGGTCGGTGTTCATGCCACAACTCCTTGTACGTCCGCAGGTGAAGGTTGATCAGTCGCAGGCAACCCTCGCAGCACGCGCCGTCCGGGAACAGTGACACTGATGACGATCACCACCAAATTCCTGCCATACCCTTCGAGGCATGAGCGCAGGATCCGTGGCCGTGGTCGTGTCCGAGGGGATCGGGGTCCCCTCGTGGGACCTGTACGAGCTGAGCATCCCCTGCACCGTCTTCGGCAAGCCGCAGTCCGACCTGGCCGACCCCTGGTACGACCTGCGCCTGTGCGGCACCGGGGAACCGCCGGCCGACTCCGGGCTGCTGCTGCGGACTCCGTACGGACTCGACGACCTGGTCGGCGCCGGCACGGTCATCGTGCCCTCGGTGCCCGACTCCTGCGTCGAGGAGGGCAAGCCGCTGCCGCAGGCGCTGATCACGGCCCTGCGCCGGGCCTACGAGGGGGGCGCCCGCATGGTCTCCCTGTGCACCGGCGCCTTCGCGCTCGCCGAAGCGGGGCTGCTCGACGGCCGCCCCGCGACGGCCCACTGGATGCACACCGCCCTGCTGGCCGAGCGCTACCCGAAGGTGCGGGTGGACGACTCGGTGCTCTACGTGGACGACGGTGACGTGCTCACCAGCGCCGGCCTGACCGCGGGCCTCGACCTCTGCCTCCACCTGGTACGACGCGACCTCGGCGCGCATGTCGCCAACCAGCTGGCCCGCCGGATGGTGGTGCCCGCCCACCGGCCCGGCGGCCAGGCGCAGTTCATCGACATGTCGGTGCCCGCCGCCGGCGACGAGGGGCTGGCTCCCGTGCTGGACTGGGCCCGGACCCGGCTGGACCAGCCGCTGACGGTGGACGACCTGGCGCGGAGGGCCGCGATGAGCCCGCGCACGTTCTACCGGCGGCTCCAGGCGGCCACCGGGACGACCCCTCTGCAGTGGCTGCTCGACCAGCGCCTGGGACGAGCCCGGATCCTCCTGGAATCGACCGACCTCCCGATCGAGAAGATCGGGGAGCTCAGCGGGCTGGGCACGGCCAACAACCTCCGCCGCCACTTCCTCAGGCACCTCGGCATCTCGCCGAGCGACTACCGGCGCGCCTTCCCCCGTACGACGCCCGCGTCATTCCCCTGATGACACGCCCCGGCTCCGGGCGCGTGGCACAATCTCGCGGATGTCGAAAACGGTATCGCTGTGGCGCCATCGGGATTTCCTGCTCTTATGGAGCGGCCAGACAACCAGCTCCCTCGGCAACGAGATCTCCTACCTGGCGTTACCGCTGGTCGCCGGGCTCGTACTGAACGCCTCACCACTTGACCTCGGTCTGCTGACCGCCGCGCGCCGCCTGCCCATACTGTTCGCCTCGCTGCCCGCCGGAGCGCTGAGCGACCGGTGGCGCAAACGTCCCGTGATGATCACTACGTTCCTGGTCTCCGGTTGTGCGATGGCGACGATCCCGCTGGCCGCCGCCGCGGGCTCGCTCACTCTGTGGCAGTTGTACGGCGTCGCGCTCGTGGTCGCGACCTGCGAGGTGTTCTTCACCCCCGCCTACCAGACCTACCCCCTCATCCTGCTCGGCCCGGACAGTCTGATGGCGGGCAACGCCAAGCTCACCAGCACGATCACGGTCGCGGGCATGGCGGGCCAACCGGTCGGCGGCGTGCTGATCTCCCTGTTCGGCCCGGCCAAGGCGGTGCTCGCCGACGCGCTCTCCTACCTGGCGGCCGCGCTCACGCTCGCGCTGATCCGCGCCCCGGAGCCCAAGCCGGAGAAGGCAGAGAAAGCCCCCAAGCTGCGCACTCAGATCGCCGAGGGGTTGCGTTATGTCACCCGCCACCGCGTCATCGGCCCACTCGTTCTCTACATGGCCACGGTCAGCTTCTGTCTGGCCGGCTTCGCAGCACTTGAGATCAACTACGTGGTACGCGAGCTCGGCTGGTCCAGCATGGCCACGGGCTTGGTCCTCGGGCTGAGCATGGCGGGCGGCCTGGCGGCCGGCGTGATCGCGAAACCGCTCACCGACCGCTACGGCATGCCACGCGTGCTGCTTGGAGCCGCCACCGCCTATCCGCTGTCCACCGCGACGATCGGCCTGGTCGACCCGGGTCTGGCCGGGCAGCTCATCGTCGGCTTCTCCTGGACCATGATGATCATCATCACGCTCATCTTCCAGAGCACCCAGCGCAGCCTCCGTCAGCTCCTGACCCCCCAGGACATGCAGGGCCGCCTGGCGGCCACCTCCCGCTGGCTCACCTGGGCGGCCACCCCGATCGGCGCGCTCCTCGCCGGAGCCCTGGGAACCGGCATCGGCATGCGCGCCACGCTCCTGGTGTTCTCGGCCGGGATGTTGATCGGTCCGATCGTGATGTGGCTCTCGCCACTGCGCGCGTCCCGGCACGAGATCGAGCAGGACGTCAAGATGGCGACGACGAGCTGACCGTCTTGGTGGCCGACGTCGCCGTCCGGGCTGCCGTCGGCACTCAGCGAGGCACTGCCTGCGCGCGGACGCCTCACCGTGGTCCACGCCCGCGGTCGGGCGGATGTGGCACGCCGAACACCCCGACCGCTCGCCGTGGTCTACCTGCACATCATCGGCCCGCCCGGACGCGTCGAGACCTCGGTTCGTCGCGTCGAAACCTCATACTGACTGCGCTACGGTGCCGACGGCGGTCCCCACGAGTCCCACCGCGCCGATCACTGCAGCGTTGACCAGGTGGAAGGCCCGAAGTCTCAGGACCATCCCCACCATGGTGATGAAGATCAGGCCGATGGAGAGGTCGGGGAGCGCTGCCAGGGCGCCCTGCGTTCCCCGGACTCCGGCCCGGTCGCCCCCATTGATGATCTGGGCGGGATAGACATGGCCGGGATCGGCCCACGAGAAGGCGCGGACCGCCGCCTTCTCGCCCGTGGCGTCGTACACGAAGCTCCCCGTGCAGACCTGCCTGCTGCGCCTGCTGGAGCCCCCGTCGTGGCACTCCAGGACGGTCAGGGTTCCGGGAGCGCCGGTGAGGCCGGTCGCCAACCCGATGTCGACCACTGCGGGAACGGTGGCCGTCAGGGTCCATCCCACCGCCGCCGCCGTCGCGGCGATGGCCAGGACGACCCTGGTGAACATGGACTCCTCCGAGGCGTTACGCCCCGACTTCCCACGCGGAGTTCCGCGCCGACTGGAGGAACGCATGCGCAAGGGGTGGCGACCATTCGTACGGGAAGGCATGGTGTCAGCGTGGAGCAGCGTGTTTGCGACTCGCTTGGAGACCACTGGCCGGTGATCGGATCGGTCGGCTCGCCCCGGGGCGCTCCGGCCGGAGGAGAGACAGAAAAGCCCCGAAGCGATAATCGCTACGGGGCATTCTTGCTGCTCAAAAATGGTGGTCAGGGGCAGGGTCGAACTGCCGACCTTCCGCTTTTCAGGCGGACGCTCGTACCAACTGAGCTACCTGACCCAGAGCGGTCCTGACGGGACTTGAACCCGCGACCTCCACCTTGACAGGGTGGCGAGCACTCCAAACTGCTCTACAGGACCTTGCTTGCCTTTCGGCGTTTCTTGCTGTTTGCGCTCGCTTAGCTTACCAGCTCTTCGGTGGTCTTAGACCGGCCGTTTTGCTCGTGCGCTAGACGCTCGCGTGCCCCCAACGGGATTCGAACCCGTGCCGCCGCCTTGAAAGGGCGGTGTCCTAGGCCGCTAGACGATGGGGGCCGTTAGGTTTCCCTGTCGCCTTCCGTCGGAGACCTCTGAAGCATAGGGGACGATGGCCCCTGATGCCAAAGTGGCGGTCCGGCGTCGGGTGACGCGGAGCCGGTGACCGATCCCGTTGGCGACGGGGCGTTCGTGGGCTCCGGGGAAATCATACGTTGTGGGTCGGGCTCCACGTGACGCTGGATGTACACCGACTGCTCCCCCAGCCCGCCGAGGGTGACGTCGTCCCAGGCCCGGAGGCGGCGGGTCTCCTTGTCGAAGTACAGGACGGACGCCTGGACGGGGGTGGGCTGGGCGTGTTCGAGTGCGCGGAGGCCGGCGCCGCCGGTGGAGCCCTGCGTCAGCATGCGCGTGCCGGTGGGGAGCATCGTGGTGCGGCGTTCGTGGGTGTGGCCGGCGAGGATCATGGGGGCGGCACCCGAGAAGCCCTCGCCGATGACCGGGTCGTGTACGGCGATCAGGTCCGCCTTGCCGACCTTGCCCAGGTGCGCGCGGCCGAACTGCTTGAGCGCGTCCGGGTCGGAGTCCACGCTGACCGACTTGTCCGGGGTGAAGCGGGGGTCGCCGAGGCCGTAGATGGTCAGGCCGGCGACCTTGCGCGCCTGGTCGTCGAGGACGATCGCGTTCTTCTGCCGTTCGACGGCCTTCTGGGTGGTCATGGAGTCGTGGTTGCCCCTGACGTACACGTACGGGACGCCGAGCCGGCCGACCTCGTCCACGAACTTGTTCTCGGCCTTGGTCCCGTGGTCGGAGATGTCCCCGGTGTCCACGATCAGGTCGACCTTGAACTGGTCCTTGAGCGAGCGGATGACGTTCCAGGCGATGGGGTTGATGTGGATGTCGGAGACGTGCAGCACCCGGATGGACTTGGGGTCGGCGTCGTACAGCGGGAGGGTCGAGACCGTGTCGTAGAGCTTCGAGACGTTCGTGACGAGTTTGGTGAGCTGCGACCGGTACGACTCGAACCGCGTCACGATCGACTCCGCGCTGCCCACCAGCGACGGCGCGGCGGCGACCAGCCCCGAGTAGCGCGGCTCCACGAGCGAGTTGGGGCGGAAGGTCACGACGGCGAGCACCCCCGTGCCCGCGAGGGCCACGGAGGCAGCCAGAAGGCCCGTGAGGGCCACGCGCGGGCGCCTGAACACCAGCAGGGACGCCGCCAGCGCCCCCGCGCCCGCGCAGAGCAGCGAGCGGACGGCGAGGGCCCGTACGCCGTCCAGGAGGTCCTCCTCGATCACCTGGGGCAGCCGCTCGGCGAGGCGCGGGTCCTCGATGAAGGCCTTGGCACGTTCCTGGTCGATGTTCTCCAGCGTGATGCGCAGGCGCAGGGGAGCGTCGTGGGTGCGGAACGTGAGCGTCCCCAGGGGGCTCGCGTCCACCACGGTCTCCCCGTGCCAGGCCGGCCGGAGCGACATCGCGGTCTCGACGGGGCCGACCTCGGCGCGTACGGAGCCGCTGAGGAAGATGCCCAGCCACGCCCCGACCGCGGCCACGGCGAGGACGCCGGCCACGCGGGCGGCTCGTGAGCGGATGACGACGTTTGTGATGTGAACGAACTTCATGCCGTTTCTTGCTTAGCTGACAGGCGGGGCAGAATGGCAAGGGTGATCGAGGTGTCGCGGGAGAAGTTCGAGGAGCTCGTGGCCGAGGCTTTGGACATGATCCCCGGCGAGCTCGCGGCCGCGATGAGCAACGTCGTCGTGGTCGTCGTCGACGATCCGCCGGAGCCCCACCTGCTCGGCCTGTACACCGGTGTCCCCCTCACCGAACGTGGCGACTGGTACTCAGGTGTCTTGCCCGACCAGATCGAGATCTACCGCAACCCGATATGTGAGATTTGCCAGACGGAAGAAGACGTCGTCGACGAAGTACGCATCACCGTCGTGCACGAGATCGGTCACCACTTCGGCATCTCCGACGAACGGCTGCACGAGCTGGGTTGGTAACCCTTTGCTTTTGGTTGGCTTCTTTGGGTTGCGGCTTGCCATGATGATCGGGCACCTTAGGTGACGTAGCGAGCACGCAAAGCGAGCTTCGAGAGCGCATCGAGAGTCAGGCACAGCGGAGTCCAATGGGGGCCATGCGGGCACGGCGGCCGCCAGGACGTCATCGACGGGGCGAGGCCGGCACGGAAGGACAACGAGCCACCTACCGGGAAGTCATCGCCATCAGGGAGTTCCGGGCCCTGTGGTACGCCCAGGGCCTCTCGCTCCTCGGCGACCAGCTCGCGCAGGTGGCGCTCGCCGTGCTGGTCTATCACCGCACCCAGTCGGCGCTGGCCACGGCCGCGGTTTACGCCCTCACCTACCTGCCCTCGATCGTCGGCGGGCCGCTGCTGGCCGGGCTGGCCGACCGGTTCGCCCGCCGCGGGGTGATGCTGGCCTGCGACCTCATCCGGTTCGCGCTGGTGGCGGCCATGGCGCTGCCGTTCATGCCGTTCTGGGCTTTGTGCGCGCTGGTGTTCCTGGTCGTGCTGCTGAGCGCGCCGTTCTCGGCCGCGCGGGCGGCGCTGCTGCCCGAGGTGCTCGACGGCGACACGTACGTCATCGGCTCCGCCCTCCAGAACATGACCAACCAGGCGGTCCAGATGCTCGGCTTCGCCGTGGGCGGAGCGCTGATCGCCACCATGGGGCCCTACCGGGCGCTCGCTCTCGACGCCGCGACGTTCCTCGGCTCGGCGCTGATCCTGGCCTCCGGCGTACGCCGCCGCCCGGCCCCGTGCGCCGACGACGGCCCCAAACCGTCCATGTGGACGATGACCAGGGCCGGCGCGCGGCTCGTCTTCGGTACGCGAGACCTGCGCACGCTCGTGCTGTTCGCCTGGTTGTGCGGCTTCTACGTGCTGCCCGAGGGGATCGCGGCGCCCTACGCGACCCGGCTGGCCGTGGACGGCCCGCTGCCGGCGCCCGTCATCACCGGGCTGCTGATGGCCGCCATGCCGACCGGCACGGTGATCGGCGCGTTCCTGTTCAGCAGGTTCGTCACGCCCGCGCGGCGGTTGCGGCTCATGGGATGGCTGGCGCTGCTGAGCTGCGCGCCCCTGATCGTGACCGCGCTGCGTCCCCCGCTCGTCGTCGTGCTGGCGGCTTGGGTCCTGTCGGGGATCGGCGGCGCCTACCAGCTCGCGGCCAATGCCGCCTTCGTCCAGGCCGTGCCCGCCGAACGTCGCGCCCAGGCGTTCGGGATCGTGCACTCCGGGCTCATGGCCGTACAGGGAGCGGGGATTCTCGTCGGCGGGTACGCGGCGGAGAGACTCGGTCCCGAGCCGGTGGTCGCGCTGTCCGGCGTCGCCGGGGTGATCTGCGCGGCCGTACTGGCCCTGCTGTGGACCGAGTCCCGGGGCGACCGGGCCGCCCGCCTGTCCGCCGAGGCCCCCGCCTGATCACTGCTGCGGCGGCTTGTGCTCGCCGGTCCAGTCGGTCGTGCCGCGGTTGCGGCTCTGCTGCTTGTCGATGATGTTCTGCAGGACGGAGGTGTCGCTCTTCTCGTCCGGGATGAGGAGCCAGCCGATCGCGTAGACGCCGACGCCGAGGCCGCCGAACAGCGTCACGACCGCCAGGGCGATCCTGATGAGGTTGGGGTCGATGCCCACGTACTCGCCGATGCCGGAGCAGACGCCGGCGACGATCCTGCCCCGGTCCGTCCTGTGGAGCTTCTTGACGTGAGTGCTCTGGGTCTGGGGTTCGCTGCCGTAGTCGTGGTATTCGCTCATGTCTCAAGACTGCCCGTGGGGGTGGTGTTAGCACATCAGGTTTGTCCCTGGTAGAACCCTGGTAGCCCCCTATGCCCGTATGAGGCCACACCGAGGAAGGGACGACCGCCATGGACGACCTGCTCCGGCTCGACGAGCGGCTCGACGCCGACCAGCGGCTCATCCGCGACACGGTCAGGTCGTTCGTCGCCGACCGGGTGCTGCCGCACGTGGGCGACTGGTTCGAGGAGGCCACCTTCCCCGCGCGCGAGCTCGCGCCCGAGCTCGGCGCGCTCGGGCTGCTCGGCATGCACCTGCAGGGGTACGGCTGCGCCGGCACCGACGCCGTCTCCTACGGCGTGGCCTGCCGGGAGCTGGAGGCGGGCGACTCGGGGCTGCGTTCGTTCGTGTCCGTCCAGGGATCGCTGGCGATGTTCCCCATCTGGCGGTACGGCTCCGACGAGCAGAAAGAGGAGTGGCTGCCCCGGATGTCCGCCGGTGAGGCGATCGGCTGCTTCGGGCTCACCGAGCCGGACCACGGGTCCGATCCGGCCAACATGCGGACATATGCCAAGAAGGACGGCTCGGACTGGATACTCAACGGCTCCAAGATGTGGATCACCAACGGGTCCATCGCCGACGTGGCGGTCGTCTGGGCGCAGACGGACGAGGGCGTACGCGGCTTCGTCGTCCCGACCTCCACGCCCGGCTTCTCCGCCCCTGAGATCCACAGGAAGATGTCCCTGAGGGCGTCCGTCACCTCGTCCCTGTACTTCGACGACCTGCGCCTGCCCGCCTCCGCCGCCCTGCCCGGCGTCACCGGGCTCAAGGGGCCGCTGTCGTGCCTGTCCGAGGCCCGCTTCGGCATCGTGTGGGGCGTCGTCGGCGCCGCCCGCGCCTGCCTGGAGTCCGCCGTCGAGTACGCGAAGACGCGCGTCCAGTTCGACAAGCCGATCGGGGCGTTCCAGCTCACCCAGGAGAAACTCGCCTGGATGTACGTCGGCCTCGCCCAGGCCCAGCTCACCGCCCTCCACCTCGGTCAGCTCAAGGACGCCGGCACCCTGGAGCCCCGGCAGATCAGCTTCGGCAAGCTGGCGAACGTACGGGCCGCCCTCGACATCGCCCGCCAGGCCCGCTCGATCCTGGGCGGCAACGGGATCACGCTGGAGTACCCTGTGATCAGGCACATGAACAACCTGGAGAGTGTGCTGACGTACGAGGGTACGCAGGAGATCCACACGCTGGTGCTCGGTGAGGCGCTCACCGGCCTGGCCGCCTACCGGTGACGGTTTGACCGGTGCTGTGGGCGTCGCGGGCGGGGCGGTAGTCTCTGTACCCTTGCTGTTGCTAGGGGCGTTAGCTCAATTGGCAGAGCTGCGGACTTTTAATCCGTAGGTTCCGGGTTCGAGCCCCGGGCGCCCTACCACTCTTAACCCTTCTGACCAGGGATTTCGCCGCTCCCATGGAATCCGCAGGACCGCCGGCGCCCTCTTGGGAGACCGAGGGGAGACCGCCCTCGGAACGATCGCAACGCTCGCCTCGGCCGCCGCGTGCGCCAGCTCCGGCAGGACCGTCGTGTACGTGTTCTCGGTGAAATTGGTCGAACTGTGGCGCAGCATCGTGGACACCATCTTCGTGTCGGCGCCGGCGGCGTAGGCAAGCGTGGCCGCGCAGTGTCGTAGGTCGTGGAGCCGGATCGGCGGCAGGCCCGCCTCATAGGCGAGTTGGGAGAACAGCTCGCTGACCCATGACGGGTGAAGCTCCCTGCCGTCCTCGTGGGTGAAGACGCGGCCGCTGTCGGTCCAGTCCTCTCCCCACTCCAGCCGCTCCTCGTTCTGCCGAGCTCGGTGCTCCTTGAGTACGGAGACCGTGCCGGTGTCGAGGGCGATCACTCCGTCGCTCGATTCTGTCTTGGGCTCCCCCTCTTCGAAGCTCCACCCGATCTGTACGAGCTGCTTGGCGACGTTGAGCGTGCGCTCGTCCGTGTCGAGGTCCTCCCAGCGGACACCGCATCCCTCGCCACGGCGCAGCCCACGGAAGGCGATGAGGTGGAAGGGCATAGAGCCGATGCTGTGCGGCCACGTCGAGGAACGCAACGAGCTGGGCCGGGGTCCACACCATCACGGGTGACGGCCGCAATTCGAGGCTCTCCCAACACCCGTACGGCGCTGAGGGTGTGATGAGCACCTCGACTTGGTCCGCAGCGAGGCGCTGGATGCCAGGAATTACGTCGTGGTGAAGCGCAACCCGGTGGCCGAACCGACGCCGCCGCCGGCCACGGTCGTCCCCGCGAGCAGGCACGTGACGCCCGAACGAGCTCTGCTCCAACCCGGGGATGATGGTGCAGCGGCACACCGTGCAGGAGGACGGCTCCGGTGCGTCACACGCTTCGGCTCGCGGAGGAGTGGGACGGCGGCCTGCTGGCGTGCTGCGAGGTCGGTGGCGAGGTGCTGATGGTGACGCTGGAGGCGGCGGTCTGGTACCTCAAGCCACCCATTTCGGCTAGCAGAAAAGCTCTCGGGAAGGTGCCGCTACCCACTGCTCGAAAAGGGACGCGCCTGCGTCACTCGGCGAGAATGATGATTGAGACGCTGTGCATTCGACATCTCCGGCTCCCCGCTCGACCGGCACCGAACCAAAGGGACCTGGAGCGCGCGGCCACATGCGCCGCGCTCGGCTAGTGAGTGTCCAGGCGGTGCTGGAGCTGCGCACGCGTCGCCATCGCCCCGAGCGCGATCATCACGACCCCCAGCACCAGGTGCAGCCAGTTGTCGGCCGTGTTGAACGGGACGAAGTTGGCCCCGCTGCCGTGCGGGACGAACAGCCCGTAGAGCCAGAGCACCAGGTAGATGATGCCGCCGATGAGCAGGAACCAGCGTGCCCCTGCCCACGTCCTGGCCAGCAGGACGCCGGCGACCCCGAACACCAGGTGGACGATGTTGTGCAGGACCGACACCTGGAACAGGCCCAGCAGCATCGCGCCCGACTCGTGGCCGGCGAACTGCATCTGACCGTGATTGGTGGTGATGCCGGGGATGAACCCGAGGATGCCGATCAGCAGGAACACAGCGCCGACGATGAGCGCCGCCAGCTGAACCGGGGTTTTGGTGGCGGAGGAAAGAACGCCGCTCATGGCGCCTCCTTGTCGTACCGGTGATGACCATCTGTGGCTACCCCTCATGGCAGCCATCAAGCGATATGACCTGCGTGAATGTCGTTCGAAGCCCGGGCTGAACTCCGTCAACGCGAGCGACGCCAGGGGCCGCCGGCGCTGCACAAGGTGAGGGCCGGACGGCGGACGCGAGCCTCGATGACGGGCACCGGGTCTCGGGCCTTCGTCGCGAATCTTGAACACCGGCGGTGTCGCTTGGCAGCGGGTCAGCTGGCGGTGGGGATGGATGACCCGGCTCCGCGTGACAGCGGCAGCACCGTCCGCCACTCAGCGGTACAGCTCCTCGATGTCGGCCGCGAAGTCCTTGTGGACCAGGGCGCGCTTGACCTTCAGGGTCGGAGTCAGATACCCGTTCTGTTCGGTCAGGTCCACCGGAAGGATGCGGAACCTGCGGATCGACTCGGCCCGGCTCACCATCGTGTTGGCCTCGTCCACGGCCGTCTGCAGCCTGGCCAGCAGATCGGGATCGTCGCGAAGCTCGGCCGGGCCCGCCTGCCCGGGCCTGCCGGCGGCCCGCTTCCATGACGCCAGCGCGCCGACGTCCAGGGTGATCAGCGCGGCGGTGTACGGCCGCCGGTCGCCGACGACCACCGCCTGGCTGATGAGCGGATGGGTACGCAGGCGGTCCTCGAGCGGCTCCGGGGCGAGGTTCTTGCCGCCGGCGGTGACGATGATCTCCTTCTTGCGGCCCGAGATCGTCAGGAACCCGTCCTCGTCCAGGGCGCCGACGTCGCCGGTGCGCAGCCAACCGTCGGCGGTCAGGCTCTCCCTGGTCACCTGCTCGTTGCGCCAGTAGCCCCGGAACACGATCGGGCCCCTGATCAGGATCTCGCCGTCGTCGGCGATGCGAATGTCGACCTCGGGCAGGGGCGGCCCCACCGTGCCGATCTTCATCGCGTGGGGCAGGTTCACGGTCGCGGCGGCGCTGGTCTCGGTCAGCCCGTAGCCTTCCAGCACGGTGACGCCGGCGCTTCGGAAGAAGTGGCCCAGCCGCACGCCCAGCGGCGCGCCGCCGGAGATGGCGTAGCCGACCCGGCCACCGAGCGCGGCCCGCAGCCGCCGGTACACCAGCCGGTCGCACAGGCGATGTGCCAGGCGCAGGCGCCGGCCCGGCCGCCCGTCGTCCAGCGCCTGGCTGTAGGCCACGGCGGTCCGCTCGGCCCAGTCGAAGATCCTCCCCTTGCCCTGGGCGTGGGCCCGCTGCTGAGCATCGTTGTAGACCCGCTCGAAAACCCTGGGCACCGCCAGCAGGAACGACGGTCGCAGGGCGGCCAGGTCCTCGGTCAGCCTACCCCGGTCGGCGTTGTGCGCCAGGCACACACCCCGCTCCACGCAGGCCACCTGGATCACCCGCGCGAAGACATGCGCCAGCGGGAGGAACAGCAGCGTCGAGGCGTTCTGGCCGAAGATCCGCTCCAGGCTGTCGATCGCCACGCGAGCCTCGTGCAACAGGTTGCCGTGACTCAGCATGCAGCCCTTCGGGCGCCCGGTGGTGCCCGAGGTGTAGATGATCGTCGCCAGGTCGTCGGCCGACACCATCCGGCGTCGCTCCCGCAGCTGAGCGTCGTCCACGTCTTGCCCGCCCTCGCGGAGACGGTCCAGCCCGCCTCCATCGATCTGCCACACCCGCGGCGGCCTGGACAGCCCCTCGGCCACGTCCTCGACCAGGCGACGATGCGTCTCGCGCTCGACCACCACGGCGGCCGGGCCGGCGTCCTCCAGCACCCAGCGGACCTGCTCGGCCGAGGAGGTCTCATAGATCGGGACCGGCAGCGCCGCCACCGTCCACAGCGCGTAGTCCAGCAACGTCCACTCGTAGCTGGTGGCGGCCAGCAGCGCGACCCGATCGCCGGGCCGGATCCCGGCGGCGAGGAAGCCGGCCGCCAGACTGCGGACGTCGGCCGCGAACTGCCGCGCCGTCACCGGACGCCAGCCGCCGGCCGACCGGCGCTGGAAAAGGACCAGGTCGCTGTTCATCCGATCGTCGGCGAACACCACGTCGGCGAGCTGGGCGTCGGGCGCAACGGTTGTCGGGGCCGGGGCCGCATGGGTACGCATCGTCCATCTCCCTGTGAGTGAGGAAAAGGCCAACCAGGCAGGCTGGGGCACCGGACGCCGCGATAAGCAGCCGCGATAAGCAGCTCAGTGCGCTATTTCCCCAGGTCATCAGGCACAAACGAGGAGGGCCGTACGACGGCGCAACCCGGTTCCCAGGGCGGGACGACGGGCGGCTTCGGTAAAATGGGGGAGCCCCCAACGCTGGGGCCCGCGCAACGGGCTCCTGCCTACGGAGGTGAGCGAGTCATGGTGTTCGACCAGGCAGACCTACGCGAGCTGGCGGTCTTCGGCGACGAGGTCGGCGTGTTGTCGCTCTACACGACGATGGAGCCGGGCACGCAGGCCGGGCGGACCCGGCTGCGCAACGAGATCGCCGCGTTGCGCCAGGACCTGGCCGCGGGCCCCGACCAGGAGCGGGCCAGGCTCGTGGGCCTCCGCCTCGACCTGCTGGAGCCGCGGATCGACGAACTGCTCGACCCGGCGGGTCCCGGTCTCGGACGTGCCCTGTTCGCGCAGGTGGCCGGTGACGAGGTACGCACCGAGTGGCTTCAGCTCCCGGTGGGTGACCTCGCCACCCTCAGGGAACGCGCTTATCTGCTGCCGCTCGTCACCGCTGTACAGGCCGACAGGCCCGCCGGGGTGGCCAGGGTGGGGCGTGACGGCGTGCGGCTGTTCGACTGCCGGTACGGCCTGGCCGACGAGTTGGAGCCGGTCATCTTCAACCTGGCGACCGCAGGCTCGTCCGGAGAGGCGACGCTGCCGGGGCTCTCCCGGCGCGGCATCCACCCCGACCGCTTCGACCAGCGCGTCGAGGAGCACCTGACCAAGTACCTGCGCGACGCGGTCCCGCACGTGGCGGGCCAGGCCCAGCGGCTGGGCTGGGAGACGCTGCTGCTGGTGGGCAACCCCCGCGACACCTCAGTGCTGGGCGAGGCGCTGCCGGCGGGCCCGGAGATCGTCCACATGGACGCCGTGCTCGATCCCGCTTTGTCGCCGTCGGAGGTGCTGGAGTTCGTCCGCCCCGCTCTAGACGAGGCACGGGCCAGGAACGACGCCGCCCTGGCCGTGCGCGCCCGGGACCTGGCCCTGTCGGGCGGCGACGGCGCGGTCGGCCTCGACGACATCCTCTCCCTACTGCGGCAGGGCCGGGTCGAGCACCTGCTGCTCGACGAGGCGGGCCCGTGGAACTCCGAGCCCCTGGGCGTCACCCCCGAGGAGCTGGAGGAGGAGATGATCGAGCTCACCTTCGAGTACGGAGGCGAGGTCACCGTGCTGGAGACCGGAGCGGCGCAGGAGCTCGCCGAGGCGGGCGGAGTGGCTGCGATGCTCCGCTGGTGAGGACCACCCATGTCGACGCCGGTTGGTCGGCGTAGCGCATGACAGCGGCATGGCAGCCGTCTGCGGTGCTCCGCGCCGGCAGCACGGCCTGGCGCTGCAACGCCCAGCCCAGCGCCGCGGTCGGGTCGAGAGGGGCCCCGACGCCCCCGCCGCGGGAGGAGTTCACGGTGTCCGCGAGGGCGGGTGCTGGGGTGCCATTCAGGAAGGTTGCCGGGAATCCTGCGGCGTGGGCGGGCATGCCTCACATGGACTTCTCCGCGATCTAATGCTGGTGTGGCCCGTCGGCGGATGAGGCACCGAAACAGGGCTCACCCCAGCGGGGGGTGAGCCCTGTCCTGTGCTCGGGACGAACAACCGGGCGTCGTTAACAGCCCTGCACGCGTTGAAAAGTCCGCTCACGCACCAGGCCCGCTCGAGTCCGGTGACGTGGCCGCCCCCGGCAAGGCACACTCCCCCTGGGACGGAAGCGCGGGCAACGCCGGCCGTCGGGCGAGTTCGCTGAGGGTGCCTTCGAGGACCATGCACACGCTGTGGAATGGATCAGGTTTGACTCCTGGGCGTGCCCGCGTCGCAGGGCTGGGTGCCGGGATCGCGGTAGAGGGACAGCAGGCAGCGGCCAAGCGCCTGCTGGCCGAACGCGTTAGGGTGCATGGCCTCCTGCTGGTGTCCTTGACTGATCCTCGCGCCGGCGGTGCCGTACCGTACCCACTCCATCGTGTCGCCCAGTTCGGCGGCGTCGTCCAGCGGACCGGCCTGGCGTGTGCCCTCCTCGCACAACGCGTGGCCCTCCACGGCGCCCAGCATGCTCAAAAACTCCACACCGGTCGCGGTGGCGACGCGGCGCAGCATGGCGTCGATCGCCGGTGCCAGGGTGTCGTGCATCAGGTCGAAGTCGACGTCCCACAGCGGGCAACCGCCCACGAGCGTGCGCGTGGCGGTCTTGCCGCCACCGCCCTCGCCGTAGCGCACCCGGGCCGAGGAGGGCACCGGAGAGGGATAGGACTGAAGGATCAGCCGGTAGCCGGCAGAACGGGCCGACGCCTGGCTCATCACCTGGCGGATCTTCTGCACCGCCAGGGTCACCTGTTGCTCCACCGCCGGCAGCGCGGCGACAAACCGATCGCCCTCGCCGGTGGAGGCGCAGGAGCGCTTGTCGCCCGCCATGTACAGCGCGGCGCAGCGGCGCAGCATCCCGGACAGGTTCAGGTCGTTGCCGCCGATCGACAGCACGACCACCTCGACCTGCTGGGTGGCGGCAACCTGCGCAAGCAGTTCGGCTTGGGAGGCGGTGTTCTCCTTGAACGCCTCGTTGATGACGTGCCGGGTCTCCGCCCCCGAACAGGCCAGGTTGACCGGGGTGAGCCCGGCCCGGCTCAGCCCGGTGATCTCGGCCGCATCGGAACGGTGACACCCGGTGCCCTCTCCCTGCACGGCCGTGCCGTCATACACCCGCTGGGGGTCGTAGTGGCAGATCAAACGCCTGCGATAAGCGGCCCGGTCGGTTCCGCCGCGGGTACAGCCCGCAGCGGCAGACACCGTGCTGTTACCCCACCACCGGCCTGCCTCTCCGGAGATGAAGCTGTCTCCCAAGGACACCGCCACCTGCTCGGTTGCCTGGGCCTGGGCGGGTGCGGGAACGGCCAGGGCCGTGGCGCTCAGCGCCAGGATCGCCAGAACCCGACCGGCATGCCCGGCACGGCGCCCGTGACGGGGGCGGTGGGGGACGGCGGGAACGCTGCGGAGATGCTGCGGGACGGTAGCGCTCACTGCTGTTCCTTTCACGGTGCGTGGGAGACGCCTTTTGAGCCGGCCTTCGGGGTGTGGAAGAACGGGAACGTACGCCTGACCTCGGTGTTCGGGGCTGCCGGAGATCCGCTGGCTTTCTTGTCAGATGAGTGGTGTGTTGCGAAGGCGTCCAGTCCTGCCGGGCTGTCTGTGGTCCGGGTCGGGGCCTTCGGCGATGGCGATGTCGCCCCTCAGCGCGTGGAAGCACACAAACATGCGCTTGAGCCCGTTTCCCCAGCTCACGAGGGACGCATGAGACGAGGCAGTCCGGGGAGCAGGTGGACTACGGCGGCGGGCAGGTCGAGGTGGCCGTTCGCACCTGCCCGGACTCCAACCCCAGGTATTGTTCAGCTCGATCCTTGTGCGGTCACGAAGATCCACAGCGGCAAGGGCGCCCCTGGATTGCCTCCTGGCCGCCCGGTCGAGAGCTCTCGCGCGGCGGATGCGACGATCGGCGCCCTGCTGCCGGCCGCAGGGCACCGCGCCCGGATCCGCGCTTCAGGAGAAGACGACGGAGCGCACCAGCAGGCGATCGGAAGCACCCGCGCCGGGGCGCAGGCTGTAGAAGACATCCCCTGTGCAGCCGGCCTCCAGGAAGACCGTGGCGGTTGCGTCGGTCAGGTTCTTCGGCGCGTAGGCGGCCGACGTGCCGTCAGATCCGGCTCCCTGGATGTCGATGCATCTCCTGCTCGGGGGGTCGTTGATGAAACCGACGGCGTCGTACCCGTCGGCGGTCTGGTAGGAGTAGCGGAACTGGCCTGTGGCGGCCGATGCGGGGCCGGGAACGGCCAGAACCAGCATGAGGGCGCCGCCGGCGGCAGCCAGGGCAGAGTGCCGACGCATGGATCTTCCTTTCGCGAGGGACAACGGAAACACGCTCCGTGTTTATAAAGTTACAGTGAGTTATTGTTGTCGAATCCGCAAGGGCTTGCCGGGACACATCCAGGCGCAGTCACCGGCAGCGGCGCTCGGCACGCCGGGCGCGGATCCGTCCGGCCAGGCGAATCAGGGTGTGCAGCGGAATCGCGGCACGGTAAGAAAGCAACGAGGCTCTCCGATAGAGGCATCGGAGCTTGGGCGACTGCTGTCCTACCGGGAGCCTCTTCTCATGCCGACCCGCCCTGGTGTCGCCCCTGCTGACCAGCGCGGTCAGGCTGGAAGAGGCGCTTGATGTCCGAGGCCGCCGTCCCAGTTCACCTTCCACGGGAGGCCGGGCAGCCGTGTGAAACGAGAACGGGCGATCGGGCAGGGTGGCAGGAGGACAGCAGGAGCGGCAGGACGGAGACGAGCGCGTGGCCGGCTGGAGCGCGATGGCGGGGATGCATGACTTCGTCGTGCCCGACGAGGTGGCCGCGCGCGCGTTGGCCGAGCAGCTCGCGGAGTACGGGTTCTCCTGCGTTTTCGCACGTCCGCACCCCCATGGCGGCTGGCTGGTGATGGCGCTCGACGAGGGTCCCTACCCGGTCGACACCGTGGGTCACCGGCAGTTCGATGCGGTGAACCGGGAAGCCGCGGCGATCGCGCGGACGTACGGCGGCCGGCCCCGTAGCGGCAGCCGGTTCGACATCAGCCGGATAGCCGAGCATCGCAGCTGGACCGCCCCGATCGTGGTGAGGGGGACAAAGGCGCGACCGCCGGTCCCGGAGGTCACCATCGCCCCGGCACCACCTCTGGAACCATTGGCGCTCACACCGGACTTCGCCACCCCGGGGGTTGTGGAGCTGACCGGTCTCGACGACGTGTCATGGGGCGATTTGGAGCACGCGCACGGGCCCGCCGACGACATCCCTGGCCTGCTGCGCGAGCTGGCGGACGGCACGGAGGAGTGGGACGAGGTCCTCGATGAGCTGTTCGGCGACGACCTGCTGCACCAGGGCGACTGCTACGAGGCCACAGCTCCCGCGCTGCCGTTCCTCACCCAGCTGATCGTCGCCGACGTGGTGCCGGCCCGGCAGCGCCGGGACCTCTACGTGTGGCTGATGATGGCTGGTGGCCGCCGCAACGACAACCTGGTCGCGTTCGCCGATCTCGCGCTGGACGAAGGGGAGCCGCTCCAGCCGGGTGCGTGGACCGAGGAGGTGTACCGGACCGTCGGCGATCAGGTTCCGGTGCTGCTGCAACGGTGGGAAGCCGAGCCGCCGGGGATCCGGTTCATACTCGCCGTCCTTGCCGCGCAGCATCCCGGGCACGGCGGGAGGGTCGCCGACCGGATCGCTGCGTTGGCGGCCGGGCTCGACGGGACGCAGCAGGGTGCGTACCTGCGGCTCGCCGTGGAACTTGTGCAGGGCCGCGACGCGGATGCGCTGGCCCTCGCCTCGGGGATCATCGATTGGGCGGACCGCCTGGAGCCGAAGTGGCTGGAGGCTCCGGGCGTGCCCGACGGCATCAAGGCGGCGCACGTGCTGGCCGAAGGCGCGCTCTACACGATCACATAGCTGCACCATGCGGCCGCCGGACCACGAGCCTGCTCACCAGCTCGTGCGGCTCGGCAATGTCTGAGGTCGAGCTTCGGCAGGTCTCGCGCATGATCGTCGCTGAGATGCTGATCTCTTTGAAACCGTCGGCACGGCTACCGTCAGTTGCAGTTGCCGTTGCACTTCCATGCCGTCCAGGAGTGTTCAAAGGAGACCGTACACAGCCACTGACCTGCATCGAACGATCTGGACTTTTAATCCGTAGGTTCCGGGTTCGAGCCCCGGGCGCCCTGTCACTCCGACCTGCGGTTTTCCACGATCCTGTAGTCGAGTCGTATGATCGTGAGTCACGGTGCGACACCTGTGAGTCACGTATCACGGCGGGCGTTGTTCACCTTGCGCGCGGTCTTGCGAGCCGCTTTGAGGACCAGCCGTGCGATGGCGCATGTCCGAGCAGGCCTTGCACCACGCGCAGATCCGCTCCTGCCGCCAGGGCCGGCGTCGCGGCTCCATGTCTCAAATCATGCAGCCGCACGGGGGGAAGGCCGCTGGCCATGACCAGCTTGTGGAAGCGGTGGGTGGGTTGCGTCCACGGGAGTGGTGTACGAGTTTGACCTGGTCACAGGCGTGGCGTCGTGAAATGAAGACGGCCATCGCGTGATCCTTCGAGTAGCAAGATCAAGATCGAAGGAGAACCAGGCGATGGC
>NZ_JBGLOU010000028.1:0-73336 GCF_041402765.1 Nonomuraea sp. AD125B
TGCTCGTCCGTCATCGAGCGGTCCGGCTCGACAGGCAGTTCGTTCATGGACAGCGACTCCACGGCGGTCTCGGACATCAAGCGTCTCTTCCTTGATCATCAGATCCGCCGTTAGTTTTACAGTCCCGCGTGACCGGCTATCTGGGGTTTGTCCGAAGCCCGGGACGGGCTGGAGCGTAGGCAGCACAGTCCGTCCTCGCGTCCTCTGTGGTGGCCTTCGCAATGGAGGTGCTCAGTGGGTGGCGGGGTGTGCGTTGATGGGACTACTGGCTCTGGCTTCGGAGGCTATTGCAGGTTGGATGTTCGTGCGGGTGGGGGTGGTGAGGGCAGTGCGATGTTGCGGGTGTGGCAGTTGGGTTTGGGGGCGGCTTGGGGTGGCACGATCGTTTGTGGGTGCTGCGGTCGGGAGGGGCGGGCTTGGGGCGGGACGAGGTTCTTGGGGCGTTCGGGCGGTATCTGCGGTTTGAGCGGGATCTTTCGCCGCATACGGTGCGTGCCTATCTGAATGATGTCAGCAGCTTGCTCGATCAGCTGAGTGGTTCCATTGAGGACCTTGATATTGCGGTGTTGCGGGAGTGGCTGGCCGTACAGCATGACGCTGGGAAAGCGCGTGCGACCTTGGCGCGGCGGGCGGCCTGTGCACGGACTTTCACCGCCTACTGTCACCGGCAGGGGTGGTTGGACGCGGATCCCGGGTTGTTGTTGGGGAGTGCCAAGGCGCCACGGGACTTGCCGGCGGTGCTCGATCAGGAACAGGCGCAGGAAGTCCTGGATTCGGCCTCTGGCGTGGAGCCCAAGGAGCTTCGGGATCGGGCGATTCTTGAGCTGTTGTACGCCACCGGGGTCCGGGTGAGTGAGCTGTGCGGGCTCGACGTGGATGACGTGGATCGGGATCGCCACGTCGTTCGCGTCATGGGGAAGGGGCGTAAGGAGCGTTCAGTGCCGTTCGGGTTGCCTGCGCTCCGGGCGCTGGATAAGTGGTGCATCAACGGGCGGCCACTCTGGGTGCGGGCGGGGTCCGGGCCGGCGCTTTTTCTCGGGGTACGGGGAGGGCGCATCGACGCGGGGACGGTTCGGCGGGTGGTGCATGCGGCGTTGGCGCAGGTCGAGGGTGCTCCCGACATGGGGCCGCACGGGCTGCGGCACAGTGCGGCCACTCATCTGCTGGAGGGTGGGGCAGATCTGCGAAGTGTGCAGGAGCTCCTTGGGCATGCGTCCTTGAACAGCACACAGATTTATACCCATGTCTCCATCGAGCGGTTGCGGGCGGCGTACAAGCAGGCTCATCCCAGGGCGTGACTGACGCCATTGCGGTTGACCGGATGTTGCTGGCGGGAGCAAATCGACGGTCCGCAAGAGCCTGGTTCGGAGTCGCGGCTTTGGGATTTCAGCGGCGGACGGTGAGCGGGTGTGGCGTTGTCATGCTCTTGCCCTGCTGATTTCTGACGCGAACGGCACCGCCAGTGACGTAGATGACGCGGATGGTCGTCATGGCGCGGGCTTTACGGCGAGGGTGGGGTGAGCGGGCCTTTGCGGTGCTTGGTGCTGGCTCTGATTCCGCGGTTGCCCCAACTCCTTTTGCGATGCTGGCCGCTGTTTGGGCGGAGTTGCCGGCTGTTTGTAGTGCGGCCATGGTGGCGGCGGTGGTGCAGGCCGATGATCAGGAGAAGTGCGACGAGTATGGCGACGGGCAGTGAGATCGCAATGGGGGCGGCGGTGGTGGGTGAGGTGGACTTGCTCAGGCGGTAGTTGTTTGGCTGCGTGGTTTTGGGCGGTGGCGGGTTGGGGTGGTCGGTTTTGCTGCGTGTTCGAATTCGTGCGGGAGGGTGCGGTGGGGTGGTGCTGGGCGGCTTCTTCGTGAGAGTGATGGCTTGGGGTGGTGCGGGCCAGTAAGGGAGGAGGCGAATGGGGGCCTGGCCTAGGAGGAGAAGAGGGTTCAGGTAGCGGGAATCGCGCAGGAGGCCCCAGTGGAGGCAGGATTCCGGGCAGTGCGGGGTGGGGGTTTGGAGCAGGCCCAGTTCGGTGCCGGGGGTGACGGGCTGGCCTCGTTTCACGGTGGGGATGACCGGCAGGTACGTCGTCCGCAGGCCTCCCTCGTGGTCGATCGTCACCACGCCCTTTCCTCCCACCGGACCGGCGAAGCGGACCGTGCCGGCGCCCGCTGCCAGGACAGGCGTGGAGGGCGGTGCCGCCAGGTCGACGCCGCGATGGCCGGCCAGCCAGCGTTCTGGGGGTGGGGTGAAGCGTCGTAGGACGCGGGGGTGGCCGTCCAAGGGCCAGCGCCAGGCCGGAGGTGAGGCTCTGGCCGGGGGAGCGGTCAGGGCGATGAGGGCGGTTGCCAGGAGTGGGGCGACGAGCGCGGTGAGCAGGAGCAGGAGGAGGGGAGCGGCGGTGTGATGGAGGCGTGGAAGGCGGGTTCTGCTCGGCGTGGGAGGACGGTGGATGAGGGACGCCTGGGCGCTTGTGAAGTGAGAGTGCATGGCGGGAGTTTCCGCCAGGGCGCGGCGGGGGCGTGGCGGTGAACGGCGTTCTGTGGATGAAGGTGTCCACGGCTCGCTGTGCCTGTGGATGCGGGGCTCGTGGTTTGGTGCGCCGGCGGGCTTGAGGCTCGCTCGCGTCTGCTGCATCGGCGGGCCCGGGGTCTGTTAACGGACGCTGGGTCTGTTGGTGGAGGTGGGTCCGTGTCGGCTGCGCCTGTGGGTGCGGGGCTTGCGTGCGCGGAATTGTCGGAGGGAGGTGCTTGGATTTCTGTCGTGGCGGGCGGCGGATCTACGTTCTCGCGGCGCGGGGGTGGCCGGGTCGGTAGGGGCGGCGCCGGGGGCACACGGGTGTGAGTGGTCAGGGCCAGAGATGGCGTTTTGTGGACATGAGGTGGCGGGTCAGAGCGTTAGGGGCCGGGCTCGTGGCGGGGGCGGGTGTGAGGTGAGGGCGTTCGGGAGTGCGGGGGCGTAGGGGGGAGAGCCAGATCCAGAACGTCGTGAGGGCCATGCCGGCGGCGCAGAGCAGGATCACCGGGCGCAGGCCGATCTGGTCGGCGACGACACCGCCTGCCAGGCCGCCCAGCGCCAGGACGCCCTGGACGGCGAAGGTCATGGTGGCGTTGACGCGACCGCGCAGTTCCTGGGGGGTCTCGCGAAGGGTGATGACGCCCAGGCAGGTGGAGAAGGCGACCACAACGCCGCCCGTCATGAGACCGACGATGGTCATCGCGGTGACGTTCCACCAGAGGGGGCCGTTCAGCAGGCCGGCCGTCAGGACCTCGATGGGGAAGAAGATCACGGTGACGAGCAGGATGCGGTTCTCGCCGTAGCGTTTGGTCAGGCGGGTCGTGAGCCAGGCGCCCACCAGACCGCCAACGCCGCCCATCGCGATGAGGGCGCCGATCAGGCCCTTGGGGATGCCCAGGGTGTTGACCATGTACAGGATGTAGACGGCCACGTACGCCATCGCGAAGAAGTTGATCGTCACGCCGGCGCCGAGGAGGGCGCGCAGGGTGGGGTGGGTGAGGACGGAGCGAAGGCCCTCGGTCACGTCGCGCCACATGCCGCGGGAGGGGGCGGGCTCGTTCCGTTCTTCCGTACGGATGGAGCGGAGGAGCAGGGCGGAGGCCAGGAACGACATCGCCTCCGCGAGGACGGCCAGCGGTGCCGTGAAGAACTGGACGAGGAGACCAGCGAGGCTCGGGCCACCGACCGAGGCCACTGAGTGGCATGCCTGGAGACCGGCCATCGCCTCGACGCGCTGAGTGGTCGGGACCGTTCCGGCGATGTACGAGAAGTTCGCGGACTTGAACAGCACCGCCGTCGTGCCGATGACCAGAGCCACCACAAGGAGCCACGGGACGCTCAGCAGGCCGAGGAGCCAGGCCAGCGGGACTGACGCGGCGGCGGCGCAGGCCACGAGCTCGCAGGCGATCATCAGCGGCCGGTGGCGGACGAGACGGTCGACGATCGCGCCGGCTTGCAGGCCGAACAGGAGCGCCGGGAGCGGGGCGGCGGCGGTCAGCAGACCCATCTCGGTCGGGCTGGCGGTGAGCAGCGTGACGGCCGTCAGGGGGATGGCCAGTTTGGAAACCTCCGACCCCGTGATCGAGATCGTGCGCGAGGTCCAGAGGAGGCGGTAGTCGCGCTGCCTGCGCAGGGGCGGAGGTGCCGGTTCGGGGGAGGCAGGCGGGGTCTGAAGGGTTCGCTTCACAATTATGAAGGTATCCCTTCAGAGTTGTGAAAGCAATGTTTCAGAGTGGGGGAGTGGGCCGGGTACCTTGGGCGCATGACTGCGGACTTCGACGGGCTCAGCGACCCCAAAGCGATGAGGGCGCTGGCCCATCCCGCGCGGCTGCAGATCCTCAACCGGCTTGGAGTGGAGGAGAGCGCGACCGCCACCGAGGTGGCGGAGATCGCTGGCATCACGCCCAGCGCCGCGAGCTATCACCTGCGGATGCTGGCCAAGTACGGGTTCGTGGAGGATGCGCCGCCCAGGGGCGATGGGCGGGAGCGGCTGTGGCGAGCCGTCGGCAAGCAGTTGAGCGTGGGGCTGCTGCCCGAGGATCAGCCCGATGTGCGGGACGCCAAGGTGGCGCTGATGACGGCGTTTCGGCGGGAGGCGAACCGGGAGGCCGACCGGGCGCTGGCCAACGTCGAGACGGAGCCGGAGGAATGGCAGGACGCGACCGTGTTCCACCGGACGCGGGTGAAGGTCACCGCCGAGGAACTGGCGCGGCTCTACAAGACGATCCAGGAGTTGATCGAGCCGTATGCCGTACGGAGGCGGGAGGAGACCGGGGTGCCGGACGGGGCGAGGGTCGCCGAGGTGCAGCTCAACCTGTTCCCCGTGATCACGAGGCCGATTCCCGGGCTGCCGACCGAGGATCATGGGGTCACGCAACGCGTCGCTGCGGCGGAACGGGCGGCGGGGGAAGCAGGGGAAGCGGGGGGAGGGGGCTCGTAGGGATGAGGCGTCTCCGCGCGGGGCCGAGGGTCCCGTGCGGGGCCGGGTCCGTGCGAGGCCGGGTCCCGTGCGAGGCCGAGAGTCCTGTGCGAGGCCGGGAGTCCTGTGCGGAGCCGGGAGTCGTGTGCGAGGCCGGGAGTCCTGTGCGGAGCCGGGAGTCGTGTGCGAGGCCGGGAGTCCTGTGCGGAGCCGAGAGTCCCGTATGGAGCCCAGGTCCCGTGCGGAGCCCAGGGAGGGTTTCCGGGATGTTCAGGAAAGCCCGGGGTGGCGCAGGGGACTCGCGGGGGCAGGAGAGGGCCTGCCCGGGCTCCCCAGAAGTACGGGGAGAGGGGCTTGCTGGAAGTAGGGGGAGAGGGGTTTCTCTGGAGATGCGGGGAGAGGGGCTTCCGAGGGCGGGCGTTTGACCTCTGGCGGTCAGGCGGGGGCGGTGTGCAAGGTAGACTTTTCGGTGGCCTGTAGCCACAGGCCGACTTCGCATGCCCCATTGCGGACCGCCCCATCGGTCCGGGCCCAGTGCCCGGCTGGAGCGGGTTCGGGGCATCAGGGCGGCAGACAACGCGCTGCCGCGGCACAACCGAGAACCGCGCCCATCCGCAGGGCGCCCAGACCTGGAGGACCAGCAGATGGCCCCCGTCGTCACCATGCGACAGCTGCTCGAGAGCGGCGTTCACTTCGGTCACCAGACCCGGCGCTGGAACCCGAAGATGAAGCGCTTCATCTTCACCGAGCGCAACGGCATCTACATCATCGACCTGCAGAAGTCGCTCTCCTACATCGACCGCGCCTACGACTTCGTCAAGGAGACGGTCGCCCACGGCGGCACGATCCTGTTCATCGGCACGAAGAAGCAGGCTCAGGAGGCCATTTCCGAGCAGGCCGCCCGCGTCGGCATGCCGTACGTCAACCAGCGTTGGCTGGGCGGCATGCTCACCAACTTCTCCACCGTGCACAAGCGGCTGCAGCGTCTGAAGGAGCTCGAAGAGCTCGACTTCGACAACGTCGCCGCCTCGGGGCTCACCAAGAAGGAGCTCCTCATGCGCCGTCGCGAGAAGGACAAGCTCGAGCGCACGCTCGGCGGCATCCGTGACATGGGCCGCGTGCCCAGCGCGGTGTGGGTCGTCGACACCAAGAAGGAGCACATCGCGATCAGCGAGGCCAAGAAGCTTGGCATCCCTGTCGTCGCGATCCTCGACACCAACTGCGACCCCGACGAGGTCGACTACCCGATCCCGGGCAACGACGACGCCATCCGCGCCGTCGGCCTGCTGACCAGGGTCGTCGCCGACGGTGTCGCCGCCGGTCTCATGGCCCGCTCCGGCGCCGCTCGCGGCGACGAGAAGCCCGCTGCCGCCGAGCCGCTGGCCGAGTGGGAGCGTGAGCTCATCGAGCAGGGCACCGGCGCCGCCGAGGCTCCGGCTGCTGAGGCTCCTGCCGCCGAGGCTCCGGCTGCTGAGGCGCCCGCCGCTGAGGCTCCGGCCGCTGAGGCCGGCGCCGAGGCGAGCGCTCCGGCCGCCCCGGCTGCCGAGGGCGACGCCGAGCAGCAGGCCTGACCCGCACGTAACGTACGGGCACAGGCGCGGGCCGGCTGGCACGGGTGTGGATGGTGACGGTCGCCACCGCCGCTTCGGGGGTGGTGCGGCCGTCGCCTCTCGCTCGGGCGAAGGCTCCGGTCCGGGGTCTCGGGCGAGGGCTCGGGCTTCGGGCTCAGGCCGGGGGTGAGGGCTCGGGCTTCGGGTTCAGGCCGGGGGTGAGGGCTCGGGCTTCGGGTTCGCGAGGGCTTGGGCTTGCGGGTCCGGGCTTGAGGGCTTCCCGGTTCTGGCCGGGGTGCGGGCATGATGGCTTGGGCCAGGGGTGAAACCCGGGCCCGGGTCAGCTGACATCTGAATCACGGTGCACCACTGACTGGCGGTCCGCTGAACGGCGAGCCAGGAGCTGCTGGTCCTGCGCAGGCGGCCGGATGGTCGGCTGGGTTACGGATCGGTCGGCCACCCGGGTCGCGGGGCCGCGAGGCCGGCAGAGGTACGGGTTGTCGCCTGGCTTTCGGGCTGAGATCCCAGCGGGAGCTCACAGCCGATGGTTCTGGCCGGAGCTAGCTGCCGGAGTTTCTGGCCGAGGTCTCCGACCGGAGCTTGCAGCTAGTGATTCTGGTCGGGGTCTCCGACCGGGAGCTTGCGGCTGGTGGTTTCTGGTTGGGCTCTCGGGCCGGGGCTTGCGGCTGGTGGTTTCTGGTTGGGCTCTCCGGCCGGGGCTTGTGGCTGGTGGTTTCTGGTTGGGGTTTCGGGTTGAGGCTTCTCAGCTGGAGCTTCCGACCGGAGCTTCGCAGCCGAAGGCTCCCGGTGGGGGACTGGGCGGTACGGCGGGGCGAGGCTGGGCAGTATGGCAGCGAAGCAGCCGTGGCCAGCCCGGGCCTGGTGCCGTAAGACCCGGCGCCCACCAGCCTCGGCGGCCACCAGCCACGGTGAGTGAGACCGGAGGCTCGGACCGGACGCCGGAGCAGCCCGCCAGAACGGCGAGCCGGACCGGCGAACGGCCCGGCACACCGGACCGGCGTACCGCTCGGCACGCCGGACCAGTGCGCCGGACCAAGGACGCCGGAGCAGCGTGAAGGCTCCTGAACGGCCCGTACGGCACGCGCCCGCCGTACCGACGACAAAGGGCGGACGGACCGATCCCGGACCGTCCGACCACGATGACGACCACGATGACGACGACGAAATCCCACGAGGAAAAAGAGCAATGGCTTCCGTGAACATGGCCGACGTCAAGCGGCTTCGCGAGATCACCGCTGCCGGCATGATGGACTGCAAGAAGGCGCTCGAGGAGGCCGAGGGCGACTTCGACCGCGCCGTCGAGCTGCTGCGCCTCAAGGGCGCCAAGGACGTGGGCAAGCGTGAGGCCCGCACCGCCTCCAACGGCCTGGTCGCGCTCAAGCAGGACGGCGACTCGGTCGCCGCGCTGCTGGAGCTCAACTGCGAGACCGACTTCGTGGCCAAGGGCGAGCGCTTCCAGGACCTGGCGTCCCAGGTCGTGGCGCACATCCTGGAGACCAAGCCGGCCGACGTGGCCACGCTGCTGGAGTCCTCCTTCGGTGGCAAGCCCGTCAAGCAGCACCTGGACGAGGCCAACGCCGCGCTGGGCGAGAAGATCGAGATCCGCCGTTACCAGGTTCTCGAGGGCGGCTACATCGGCGCCTACATGCACAAGACCGACCCGGCGCTGCCGCCGGCCGTCGGCGTGCTGGTGCAGCTCGACAAGCCGAACGCCGAGGTCGCCAAGGACATCGCCCAGCACGCCGCGGCGATGGCCCCGCAGTACCTCAAGGCCGACTCCGTGCCGTCCGAGGTCGTCGAGAAGGAGCGCAAGCTCTTCGAGGAGATGACCCGCGAGGAGGGCAAGCCCGAGGCCGCGATCGGCAAGATCGTCGAGGGCCGCCTCAACGGCTGGTACCGGGACTTCACGCTGCTCCAGCAGGCGTTCGTGAAGGACAACAAGAAGAGCGTCGGCAAGTACGCCGAGGAGAACGGCGTCGAGGTCCTGGCCTTTGTCCGTTTCAAGGTCGGTCAGGCTTAGGCTTAGGCAAGCCACCATCAGGCACGCCGAGAAGCCAGGATCGATCCACCGAATGAAGGAGGCCGCCGCCGTGCAGGACCACCGGGAGTCAGCCCACGAATCCACACGGACGGCGGCCGACTCATCTCCACATCCGCCCACCAGCCATCTGAGGTGGAAGCGGGTGATGCTGAAGCTGTCGGGCGAGGCGTTCGCCGGCAGCGAGCCGCTGGGCATCGACCCGACGATCGTCGACCATCTCGCCGACTCGATCGCCGAGGCGGTCAAGGAGGGCGTGCAGGTCGCCGTCGTGGTCGGCGGCGGCAACATGTTCCGCGGCGCCACCCTGTCGCAGGGTGGCATCGACCGTGCCCGCGCCGACTACATGGGCATGCTGGGCACGGTCATCAACTGCCTGGCCCTGCAGGACTTCCTGGAGCGCAGGGGCGTCGAGACCCGCGTGCAGACCGCCATCACGATGCAGCAGGTGGCCGAGCCGTTCCTGCCGCGCCGCGCGATCCGGCACCTGGAGAAGGGCCGCGTCGTGATCTTCGGCGCCGGGCTCGGCTCGCCCTACTTCTCCACCGACACCGCCGCGTCACAGCGCGCCCTGGAGATCGGCGCCGAGGCGCTGCTGAAGGGCACGCAGGTGGACGGCATCTACGACTCCGACCCGCGCAAGAACCCGGACGCGGTCCGGTTCGACCACCTCGACTACGGCGAGGTGCTGCTGCGTGACCTCGCGGTCATGGACGCCACCGCGATCAGCCTGTGCAAGGACAACGACCTGCCGATCGTGGTCTTCGACCTGATGGGCGAGGGCAACATCCTGCGTGCGGTACGCGGTGAGAAAATCGGCACGCTGGTGAGTCCCGCGGGGAAATGACGGAGCGAGCCCGACACCGCCAGCCAGAAGACGACAGGGAGCCGCTGTGATCGACGAAACCCTCCTCGAAGCCGAGGAAAAGATGGACAAGGCCGTCTCGGTCGCGAAGGAGGACTTCGCGACCATCCGGACGGGCCGGGTCACGCCTGCGATGTTCAACAAGATCAGCGCCGAGTACTACGGCACGCCGACGCCGATCCAGCAGCTGGCGTCGTTCCATGTGCCCGAGGCGCGCATGGTGCTGATCCAGCCCTACGACAAGAGCTCGATGGGCGCGATCGAGAAGGCCATCCGTGACTCCGACCTCGGTGTCAACCCCACCGACGACGGCCAGGTCATCCGCGTGACGTTCCCCGAGCTGTCGGAGGAGCGCCGCAAGGAGTACATCAAGGTCGCCAGGAACAAGGGCGAGCACGCGAAGGTCTCCATCCGCAACATCCGCCGCACCGCCAAGGACGCCCTCGACAAGCTGGTCAAGGACGGCGAGGCGGGCGAGGACGAGGTCCGGCGCGCCGAGAAGGAGCTGGACGACCTGACGCAGAAGCACGTCGCCAAGATCGACGAGCTGCTCAAGCACAAGGAAGCCGAGCTGCTCGAAGTCTGAGCGGCGCGTCCCGGCCCGGATCGCCCCCCGGCGACCCGTACGGCGGCCGCCTCCGGGTGGTCCGCCGGGTCAGCGGGTCTTGCCCTACGGCCCTCGCCCCCCGGCGAGGGCCGTGGCCCTATGGAGAGTTGCAGTGGAAGAACGTACGGCCGGCACCAGCCCGAGCGGCGGCAGCCGTACCGGGAGGAATCTGCCCGCCGCGATCGCCGTGGGCGTGATCCTGGGGGCGCTCGTCCTCGGGACGATCTACACGATCAAGGAGCTGTTCCTCCTGGTCGTCGTCGGCGCCGTCGGCGTCGGCGTGCTGGAGCTGGTCAAGGCCTTCGCGCTGCGCGAGATCAAGGTCCCGGCCGCGCCGGTGCTGGCGGGGCTCGTGGCGATGCAGGCGGGCGCCTACTGGGGCGGGCCGGTGTGGATGCTGGCGGGCTTCGCGGTGTTCGCGTTCGTGCTGCTTACCTGGCGGATGTTCAGCGACGGCACCGACGGCTACGTACGTGACGCGACGGCGTCGGTGTTCACGCTCTTCTACCCCGCGATGCTGGCCGCGTTCGTGCCGCTGCTGCTGCGGGAGGAGGACGGCGCCCACCGGGTGCTGATCTTCATCGCGGTGACCGTGGCCAGCGACATCGGCGGCTACGCGGCGGGCGTGCTGTTCGGCCGGCACCGGATGACGGTCATCAGCCCGAAGAAGACCTGGGAGGGTTTCGCCGGGTCGCTCGTGGCGTGCACGGCGGTCGGGGGCTGGCTGGTGACCTGGCTGCTCGGCGGGGCGCTCTGGCAGGGCGCGCTGATCGGGGCCCTGGGGGCGCTGCTGGCGACGATGGGCGACCTGATCGAGTCGATGATCAAGCGGGATCTCGGCATCAAGGACCTGGGCACGATCCTGCCGGGGCACGGCGGGCTGATGGACCGGCTGGACTCGCTGGTCACGACGCTGGTGCCGGTCTGGCTGCTGCTGACGCTGTTCTTCTGATCACCTCGTCACTGGTGGGTGTCCAGGGTTTCGGCGGTGACGGGCGTCAGCCAGAGCCACCGGACCGCCTCGCCACCGAACGCGAATCCCGACATGTCAGGCATGTGCGGGGCGTCGGCCAGCATCAGCACCCCTGAATACCGAGGCCCCAGCGGGAACGTCTCCGGCTCGTGATACCACCTGGCGGTGTGGGCGTGCCCCAGCCAGGTGACCGAGTGCCATGGATACTGCGCCAGCCACACCAGCAGCAGCGCCGCGTCCCTCGGGTCGTCGCGGGTGGCCACGGCCAGCTCGATCCTGGCGTACGCGCCGGGCTTGTCGATCCACTGCTCGACCGTCGGCATGCGCTGGCAGCTCATCCCGACCGTGGACAGCACGGTGTAGCCGCGTTTGTCGTGGGGTGGCCGCTCGGTGATGCCGACCGTGGGCAGCCGCTCGCCGCTCGCGTCCCAGTAGCGTCCGGCGGGGCCGAGCACCCGGTCCAGGTGCCCCATCACGAACTGCTGGAACGACGGCCACGACCCCTCGCTGTGCCGCCAGCGCCAGTATGAGCGGGCGTTGGCGATCCGGGGTTCGAGCCCCTCCAGCGCCTCCGACAGCGCCCACGCGAACGGCGACTCGCCCACCGCGTCGCGAGCGTAGCCGGGCATGCCGCGGCTCATGTCGGCCCAGCCGGGGATGACCGCGAGCAGCTCGTCGTCCTCGTACAGCGCGACGCCGTCGCCCTCCTCGAACCACAGCGCGCTGAGCTGCCCCAGCGGGCGGCGGCCCTCCGGGCGGAGCGTGTTGGGCCGGGGCATGAGCGGCGGCAGGCCCGAGTTGATCCGGGCGAGGTCCACGACCGCCGGGGCGGGCCGGTGGTTGGCCAGCCAGACGGCGCCGTGGACGGTGCCGTCGGGCGAGCACAGGTAAGCTACCGAGGCGTCCTCGTCCCGTTCGACGACGAGCGTGCGGCTTCCGTACGGGTTGCCGACGGCGAGAACCACCTCGGCGCCACCCTCCCCGGACGCCGACCGAAAAATCGCCATACGTGTGCACTGTAGATCGGGCGGAGACCATGACGCGAGCCGTACCCTGACCAGGAATGCCACCTCCGTCCCCAACGTTGATTACCCTGGTCCTCATACCCGAAGCAAAGGCAGCAACGTGTCCCAGCCCCCAGGTCAGCTCACCTTCGTCGCGCCGCGACGGGCCAAGCCCGCCCGGCACCTGGCCGACCTGCCGATGCCCGAACGGCGGGCCGCGGTGACCGAGCTGGGCGAGAAGGCGTTCCGCGCCGACCAGCTCTCGCGCCACTACTTCGAACGGCTCACGACGGACGTCTCGGCGATGACCGACCTGCCCGCCGCCGCCCGCGAGAAGCTGTCCGCGCTGCTGCCGACCCTGCTCACCCCGGTGCGCGAGCTGGCCACCGACGGCGGCACCACCCGCAAGACGCTGTGGCGGCTGTTCGACGGGGCGCTGGTCGAGTCGGTGCTCATGCGCTATCCCGACCGGGTCACGATGTGCGTGTCCTCGCAGGCCGGCTGCGGCATGAACTGCCCGTTCTGCGCCACCGGACAGGCGGGCCTGACCCGCAACATGTCCACCGCCGAGATCGTCGAGCAGGTCGTGGCGGGCGCGCGGGCGCTGGCGGCCGGCGAGGTGCCGGGCGGTCCTGGGCGGGTCAGCAACGTCGTGTTCATGGGCATGGGCGAGCCGCTGGCCAACTACAAGCAGGTGATCGGCGCGGTCCGGCGGCTGGTCGAGCCGGCGCCGCACGGGCTCGGCATCTCGGCGCGCGGCGTCACGGTCTCCACCGTCGGCCTGGTGCCGGCCATCGGCAAGCTCGCCGACGAGGGGCTGCCGGTCACGCTGGCGCTGTCGCTGCACGCGCCCGACGACGAGCTGCGTGACACGCTGGTGCCGATCAACACCCGGTGGAAGGTGGCCGAGGTGCTGGACGCCGCGTGGGCGTACGCGGCGAAGACCAAGCGGCGCGTCTCCATCGAGTACGCCCTGATCAAGGACATCAACGACCAGGAGTGGCGGGCCGACCTGCTCGGCAAGCTGGTCAAGAACAAACTGGTGCACGTCAACCTGATCCCGCTCAACCCGACGCCGGGCTCCAAGTGGACGGCGTCGCGGCCGGAGGACGAGCGGGCGTTCGTGCGGCGGCTGGAGTTCCACGGCGTGCCGGTGACCGTGCGCGACACGCGCGGGCGGGAGATCGACGGCGCCTGCGGCCAGCTCGCCGCGGCCGAATAGCCCCGCACACCCCGGTCAGTGCCTCAGGCGGCGCCAGGCGTACAACGTCAGGGCGAGCAGGCACCACGCGAGCGAGACGGCGGCCAGCTCGGGAAAGCGGGCGACCAGGTCGCCGTCGTTGGCCGCCCGCATCCACACCACCAGCGGCACCGACAGCCACCACGCCGGCGAGGCGCTGAGCAGCAGCATCAGCAGGAACCCGAGGACCAGTCCCATGATCGACAGGGCGGGCGAGCGGACCACGGCCCGGCTGGTGAGCGCGCCCAGCGCGGTGCCGGTCAGCGCCGCGAGGGCGTGCATCGCCACGCCGGCGGTGAGCACGCCGGGCGAGGGCCGCGCGCTCGTGCCGAGCAGCAGCGCCGCGGCCAGTCCCGCGGCGGCGAGCGCCCCGCAGGTCACCAGCGCCGCCACGAGGCCCGCCACCAGCTCCCTGCCCCGCCCGCCCACCGTCACCGCCGACAGCTCCCGCTGCCGGTCGGGCTCGGTGTCCAGCAGGCTCCTGGCGGACCAGGCCAGCACGGGGACGATCAGTACGGCGGCGTCGGCCAGCACGCCCGCCTCCTCGCCGCGCGGCGCCCGGGTGCTGTGCAGGATCGCCAGCAGGGCGAGGGTCAGCAGCAGGCTCTGGAAGACGCGGTGCGAGCGGACGTAGGCGGCCAGCCGGAACACGGTGAGCGCGATCATCGGGCGGACTCCTCGATCTCGCGGGCCGGGTAGCCCTCGCCGCGCATCCGGGCGAGGAAGCGGGGCAGCTCGCCGGCGGGCACCTGTACGGCCACGGTGACCAGCTCGTCAGAAACGGGCACCGGCGAGGAGGGCTCGTGGAGCCGGCCGTCGGTGACCGTCCAGTGCCGGAGCGCCGGTAACGCGCGCAGGCCGCCTTGGTGGTCGCTGACGACGACGATGCCGCCCCGCCCGGCCACTTCCGTCGCGAGGTCCGGCAGCACCGCGCGGGTGGCGGCGTCCAGCCCGGCGAACGGCTCGTCCATGATCAGCAGCCCGGGGTCGGCCATCAGCGCCTGCGCCAGCCCCACCTTGTGCCCGCCGCCCTTCGACAGCTCGCCCAGCGGGGTGTCCAGCAGGTGCTCCATGTGCAGCCGTTCGGCCCAGGGCTCCCACCGGGCCCCGCCGCGCTTCCCAGAGCCGCGCGTCCGGGAGCCGCGCATCCGGCTGACGTGCCGCAGGTACGCCGCCACCGTGAACGGCTGCCCCGTCGGGAACCGGTCCGGCGCGAACCCGACCACCGCCGGCCGCCCGCCGATCGTCCCCTGAGTGGGCCGGTACAGCCCGGCCAGCAGCCGCAGCAGGGTGGACTTGCCCGCGCCGTTCACCCCGGTCAGCTCGACGATGTCGCCGGGCGCGAGCTCGGCGTCGGCCCCTTGGATGACGAAGGGGTCACGTCGCCGGTAGCGGAAAGAGACCTTGGACAGTCGCATGGTGGTGTAACGGTATATGTCGGGGTGCCTGACCAAGATAAAGAACAGCACAATGGAGGCACCCCCAGCACGATTCAGAGGAGCGTGAGCTTGAACCGCTTTCCGCGCGTCATGGGCATGCGTTCAGGCTATGACCCGGCCGAGGTCGACGCCCTGATCGGCCGCATCGAGGCGACCCTGGGCCGGGGTCCCCGCACGTACGAGCCGATCACCGCCGACGAGGTGCGCGCGGCCACGTTCCGCGCCAAACGCGGCGGCTACCAGGAGACGGCGGTCGACTTCGCCCTGGAGGCGTTCGTGGTGGCGCTGGAGACGCAGGCGAAGTGGCCGGTCCGGCTGGCGCTCGCCGAGCCGACCGGCGAGCTGCTGCGCGAGGAGTGGTTCGAGACGCAGGCGGCCCGGGTCGAGCGGGTGGCCTTCCGCTCGGGCCGCATGGGCACCGGCTACAACGAGGACGAGGTCGACGCCTTCCTCGACCGCATCGTGGCCACCTTACGCGGCACGACCGACTTCCCGGTGACGGCGAAGGAGGTGCGCGAGGCGCGGTTCTCGGCCGTGCTGGTGCGCTCGGGCTACCTCATGGCGGACGTCGACTCCTTCCTCGCGGGCATCGCCGACGTCCTGGAGCAGCGACAGGTCTGAACGTCAGGCGCTCTCCACAGCGGTGAGCAGCCCGCGCAGGTCGGGGAGCTCGCGCTGGACGACGCCGCCGTCGGGGGCGCGCTCGCCGAGCCGGTTGATCCAGATCCGGCGGACGCCGAGCCGGTGGGCGGGCACCAGGTCGTGAAAGTAGCTCTGCGCCACGTGCACCCACGCGGCCGGCTCGTGGACGCGCCGGAACGTGGTGAAGTGCGTCAGGGACGGCTTGTAGTCGCGGACGTCCTCGGCGGTCACCACCGCGTCGAACGGCACCGGCAGCCGCCGCAGCGTCTCCGCGATCAGGTCGCGGTCGCAGTTGGTGAGCAGCGCCAGGTTCCAGCCGGCCGCGCGCACGGCCGACAGCTCGGCGCCGACCTCGGGGAAGACCGGCCAGTACGGGATCGTGGCGGCGAGCACCGCGGCGTCGTCGTCGCCCAGCTCGACGCGCTCGTCGGCGCAGGCCCGGCGCAGCGTCTCGGCCAGCACGTGGCGGTAGCGGAGCGCCGGCGACTCGGTCTGCACCGCGTGCTCGTGCCGGTTGTACGCCTCCAGCAGCCGCTCACCCCGCCCGGGAGCGATCAGCTCGGCGCTGGTGCGCAGGCCGTGCCGCCAGTCGACGAGCGTGCCGAAACAGTCGAACGTCACCCATCTCATAGGACACATAATGGGCGACATGACCCTGTCCGTACGACCCATCGGGCCCGCCGACGTGGAGAGCGTGTCGGCGGTGCTGCGGGAGAGCTGGGGCGGCACCACGCTCGTCGCCATGGGCCGGGGCGAGCTGGTGGACGCCGCCGCCCAGCCCGGTTTCGTCGCCGAGCTCGACGGCGAGCCGGCCGGCGTCATCACCTACAGGGAGCGGGACGGCGCCGTGGAGATCCTCACGATCGACGCCCTGCTGCCCGGCAAGGGGGTGGGCCGGGCGCTGCTCGACGCGGTGCGGGCCGCGGCCGCCGAGCGGGGCGCCACCCGGCTGTGGCTGATCACCACCAACGACAACACCAGGGCCCTGCGCTTCTACCAGCGGTACGGCTTCGACCTCGTGGCCCTGCACCGCGACGGCGTGGAGCGGGCGAGGAGGCTGAAGCCCTCCATCCCGCGCGAGGCCGACGGCATCCCCATCAGACACGAGCTGGAGCTGGAGCTCCTGCTCTAGGCGCCCTGCGGAGGGGCATGAGCGGGAGGACCGGGAGGAGCCGGCGGGGCCGGTGGCTCGTCGGTGTGCTCCTCGTGGCGGTGCACCAGCGCCACGATCACCGAGGTGACCGGCGCGGCGAGGAACGCCCCGACGATCCCGGCGACCACGCTGCCCACCGCGATCGCCACCAGGATGACCGCGCCGGGCAGTTCGAGCGCCTTGCCGTAGATCTGCGGCGCGAGCACGTGCCCTTCGAGCTGCTGCACCGCGATGGTCACCGCGACCACGATGAGCGCCACCAGCCAGCCCTTGGCCACCAGCGCCACCACGGCCGCGAGCAGCCCGGCCAGGAACGCCCCCACCACCGGCAGGAACGCCCCGATGAACGTCAGCACCGCGAGCGGCAGCGCCATCGGCACGCCGAGGATCCACAGCGCGATGCCGATGAAGAACCCGTCCACCGCGCCCACGATCGCGATGCCGCGGACGTAGCGGCCGATCACCGAGAAGATCAGCCGGCCGCCCCACATCAGCCGCCCCCTGGTCCTGGCGGGGGCGAGGTTCACCAGCCAGCGGAACAGGTGGTCGCCGCTGTGCACGAAGTACACCGACAGGATCACCGCCAGCACCGCGCCGACCACGATCTCGCCGGCCGTCCTGACCCCGGCCAGCGCGCCGGTGGTGATCGTCTTGCTCTGGCCGGACAGCCAGTCGGTGGCCTGCATGAGGAGCCGCTGGTCGTTGATGCCGAACCCGGCGAGAAAGGTGTGCAGGTCGTTGAGCACCTTGCCGACGCTGGCCTGCATCTCCGACACGCTCTCCGCCGTGGGCGGCACGAGCAGCGCGATGAACGCCGCCGCCATCACCAGCGCCGTGAGGAAGACGACCGTGGTGGCGAGGGCCCGGTTGAAGCCGTGCCGCCAGAGCCGGCGGGCGGCCGGCGCGAGCAGCGCCGTCAGGAACACGCCGATCACGACCGAGATCGCGACCGTCGCCACCTTGGTGAGGCAGAAGCCGGCCACGGCGATCACGCCGGCCCATCCCAGCAAGCGCCACGGCCTCATCCACTGCTCCCTGATCTGGCCCCCTCAACAGCCCGGAGAGGGGGCCTACCCGGCACGGTGCCGGGCAATCATCGGGGAATCAGGAAGGGCCGAGGTGGAGGTGCTGCCCGCGCTTGGCAGCGGCGTACTCGTCCCGGATCTCCTCGGGCGGGCCGACCTGCGCCACGGGCACGTCCCACCACGCCTCCGACGAGGGCACGTCGTCGGCCAGCCGGTCGGTCCGTACGTAGATCACCGTCGTCGTCTCGCCCGCCCGCGCCGCGTCGAGCGCCTTGCGCAGGTCGGCGACCGTCTCGGCGCGGATCACGGACGCGCCCAGGCTGGCCGCGTTGGCGGCGAGGTCGACCGGGAGCGGGCCGCCGTCGCGGGCGGTGTAGGCGGTGCCGAGCCGCCGCGCGCCGACGCTCTCCGACAGCCGCCCGATGGAGGCGAAGCCGGAGTTGTCCACGAGCACCACGGTCAGCTTGACGCCCTCGGCCACGGCGGTGACCAGCTCCTGCGCCATCATCAGGTACGACCCGTCGCCGACCAGCACGAACACCTCGCGCTCCGGCGCCGCCAGCTTCACGCCGAGCCCGCCGGCGATCTCGTACCCCATGCACGAGTAGCCGTACTCGACGTGGTAGCTGCCTGGACCGCTCGGCCGCCAGAGCTTGTGCAGGTCGCCCGGCATCGAACCGGCCGCGCACACCACCACGCCGTCCTCGCCCGCGGCGGCGTTGACCGCGCCGATCACCGCGGCCTGCGACGGCGGCGTGCCCTCCAGCGCGTACGCCGCGTCCACGGCCGCGTCCCACGCCCGGATCAGCTCGCCCGCCCGCTCGCCGAGCGCGGCCGGGGCGCGCCAGCTCCCCAGCGCGCCGGCCAGGTCCGCCAGGCCCTCGCGGGCGTCGGCGACGAGCTGGAGTCCCGACAGCTTGGCCGCGTCGAAGCCGGTGACGTTGACGTTGACGAAGGCCGCGTCCGGGGCGAAGAGGGTGCGCGAGGCGGTGGTGAAGTCGCTGTAGCGGGTGCCGACGCCGATGATCACGTCGGCCTCGCGGGCCAGCGCGTTGGCCGCCGTGGTGCCGGTCGCGCCGACCGCGCCGAGGGCGAGCGGGTGCCCGTGCGGGAGCGCTCCCTTGCCGGCCTGCGTCTCGGCCACCGGGACGCCGAACCGCTCGGCGAAGGCCCGCAGCTCGTCCGCGGCCTCGCTGTGGAGCACGCCGCCGCCCGCCACGATCAGCGGCCGCTCGGCCGCGCGCAGGCGTTCGGCGGCCCGCGCCAGGGTGGCCCGCTCGGGGCGGGGGCGCGGCACGTGCCAGACCCGGCGGGCGAACAGCTCGTCGGGCCAGTCGTACGCCTCGGCCTGCACGTCCTGGGGCAGCGCGAGCGTCACCGCGCCGGTCTCGGCCGGGTCGGTGAGCACCCGCATGGCCGCGAGCAGCGCGGACGGGAGCTGTTCCGGCCGGTTGACCCGGTCCCAGTAGCGGGAGACCGGCCTGAGGCAGTCGTTGACCGACACGTCGTAGGAGCGCTGGTCCTCCAGCTCCTGCAGCAGGGGGCTCGCCACCCGGGTGGAGAAGATGTCGCCGGGCAGCAGCAGCACCGGGAGCCGGTTGATGGTGGCGCCCGCCGCGCCGGTGACCATGTTGGTCGCGCCGGGCCCGATCGAGGTGGTGCAGGCCAGCGTGGCCAGCCGGTTGCTCGCGCGGGCGTAGCCGGCCGCCGTGTGCACCATGGCCTGCTCGTTGCGGCTCAGGAGGTAGGGCAACTCGTGATCGTCCGCGAGTGCCTGGCCGATCCCCGCCACGTTGCCGTGGCCGAAGATGCCGACGCAGCCGGCGAAGAAGCGGCGCTCCACGCCGTCACGCTCGCTCCACTGCCGCGCCAGGAACCGCACGACGGCCTGCGCGACGGTCAACCGGGTCATGACGTCCTCCCGAAGGGCAGTCTGGGGTCGATGCGCTGCCCCTCCCACGAGGAGCGGATCCAGGCGTGGCGCGGGTCGTCGCAGAACGCCATCGAACGCTCCTCGTCCGGCCCGGCCAGCACGTTCAGGTAGTAGAGGTCGTAGCCGGGCGCGGCCATGGACGGGCCGTGGTAGCCGTGGGGGACCAGGACGACGTCGCCGGAGGACACCTCGGCGAGGGTGTCGATCCGCCCTCCTTCCGAGGAGTAGACCCGCTGGTAGCCGAGGCCCTGGTCGGCGACCTCGAAGTAGTAGATCTCCTCCAGCACGGCCTCGCCGGGGTTGGGGGTGTCGTGCTTGTGCGGCGGGTACGACGACCAGTTGCCCGACGGCGTCAGCACCTCCACCGCCATGAGCTTGTGGCAGTCGAAGACGCCGGGCGCGCAGAAGTTGTTGACCTGGCGGCTGGCCTGGCCCGCGCCGCGCAGCTCGACCGGCACCTCGGCCGCCGCGACGTACCGGGCGGGAAAGGCCTCGGTGGCGCGGGCGGAGGGCAGCGCGATCCGCCCCGCCCCCTCGATGGTGACCTCCGTGCCGATCGGCACGTACGCGAAGTCGGACGGCCCGTCGAAGACCGACGGCCGTCCCGCCAGCTCGAACCTGTCGCCGGGCAGGCGCACCGAGCACGAGCCCGCCAGCGGGAGGACCAGCAGCTCCTCCTCGCCGGTGGAGAACGTCACCGGGGCGTCGGTCAGGTCGAGGATCCGCAGCCCGGAGTAGGTCCAGCCGGCCTGGGACGGAGTCACCTCCACCGACCAGGGGCCGTTCGCGGTCTTGCCGTACGGAAGATGGGTCATGCGCGTGCCTCTCGCACCAGGGCCGCGGCGCCGTCCACGGCGGCGGCCACGTCGTCGTCCGGAGGGTAGAGCAGGGCCCGGCCGACCACGAGCCCGCGCACGCCGGGCAGGCGCAGCGCGCGGTCCCAGTCGGCGAGGGCGGCGTCGATGTCCGGGGGATCGCCGCCGAGCAGCAGGGCGGGCAGCGTGGTGGCGGCCATCACCCGCTCCATCTCGGCGATCGCGGGGATCTTCAGCCAGGTGTAGGCCGAGGTCGTGCCGAGGGCCTGGGCGATGCTGATCGACTTGATCACCGCCTCGGGGGACAGGTCGTTGCGCAGGGCTCCCGACTCGGTGCGCACCGACCAGAACGGCTCCACCATGGCCACCAGCCGCCGCCTGGCCAGCTCGCTCACCGCGCGGGCGCAGGACTCCAGGGTGTTGACGGTGCCGTGGTCGGCCGGGTCGATGCGGCAGAGCATCTTGCCGCCGTCCAGCCGCATGGCGTCGATGGAGCCGGCGTCGAAGCCGGTGAAGCGGTCGTCCAGCTCGAACACCGAGCCCTGGAGGCCGCCCCGGTTCATCGAGCCGAAGGCCAGCTTGCCTTCGAGCGCGCCCAGCAGCAGCAGGTCCTCCAGCACGTCGGGGGCGGCCAGGATGCCGTCCACGCCGGGCCGCGACAGCGCGGTGCGCAGCCGGTCGAGCAGGTCGGCGCGGCTCGCCATGGCCAGCGGGCGGTCGCGGACGGCCAGCGCGCCGCGGGCCGGATGGTCGGCGGCGATGATGAGCAGGCGCTCGTCGTCGCCGGGCAGCCCGCGCCGCTGCCTGCGGGCCGCGGCCTCGGCGATCTCCTCGGGGCGGGTGGCGCGGATGCGGGTGAGCTGCTCGTACCCGGTGACGGGGGGCCCGTTGAAAGCGGATAGCGTGATGTCGCTCACGAGGTCACCCCGTTCAGCAGTTCCTCCACCTCGGCGGTCGTGGGCATGGCGTCGGCGCAGGCCAGCCGGGCGGCCACGAAGGCGCCCGCGGCGTTGGCGAAGCGGATGACGCGCTCCAGCGGCCAGCCGTTCAGCAGTCCGAGGCAGAGCGCGCCGCCGAAGGCGTCTCCCGCGCCGATGCCGTTGACCACGCTCACCTCGACCGGCTTGACCAGGCAGCTCTCCTCGCGGGTGCGGGCGTAGACCCCTTCGGGGCCGAGCTTCACGATCGCGACCCGCGCCCCGGCGGCCAGCAGCGCCTCGGCCGCGGCCTCGGGCTCGCGCACGCCGACCGCGGTCTCGACCTCCTCCAGGTTGCCGACGGCGACGTTCGCATGCGGCAGCATGCGCGCCGCCATGGCGCGGGCGGCCTCCTGGGAAGGCCACAGCGAGGCCCGGTAGTCGAGGTCGAACACCGTCCAGCCGTCGTTGCGGGCGGCCAGCGCGGCGGCGTGCGCCTCGGCGCTCGGCTCCTTGCTGAGCCCGGTCAGCGAGAACCAGAACATCCGGGCCGCGCCGATCGCCTCCAGGTCGAGGGAGCCGGCGGTGAGGCGCAGGTCGGGTGGATGCTCGCCGCGGTAGAAGTAGATGGGGAAGTGGTCGGGCGGGAAGATCTCGCAGAACGTGACCGGCGTCGGCGCCTCGGGGTAGGTGGCCACATACCTGTCGTCCACGCCGAACCCGCGGATCGCCCGCCGTACGTACTCACCGAAGGGATCGTCGCCCACACCGGTGATCACCGCGGAGCGCAGCCCGTGGCGGGCGGCCGCGACGGCCACGTTGGTCGGGCTGCCGCCGAGGAACTTGCCGAAGGTCTCGACGTCGGCCAGCCCGACGCCGGTCTGCAGCGGGTAGACGTCGACGCCGCAGCGGCCGATCGTGATCAGGTCGTACAACGCACCTCCTGAAGGGGAGCTTACCTTCGACACTATGGCATATTGTCAGGACATACAGATGTCCGCCACGTTACTAGCCCTGCTTCCGGATGCAAGGGTAGGAAGGCCGACATATCTCTGAAACATGGCAAGAGCTTTACGTCATCTGCATGTCATGACATATTGGCTTTCGGCCCACCTCCTCAAGGAACGTGTCGGAGGGTTTGCATGGCAATGCGGAAGTTCGCTGTGGTCATAGCCGCGGCCGGCCTCGGGCTCGCCGCCTGCGGCCAGTCCTCGGGTGGCGGCAGCGGCGACACCATAGAGTTGACGATCGCCCAGAACGCCATCGCCGGCGGCAAGAACGCGGCGGCGGCGAAGTTCGTGGCCGACTGGGTGATCCCCAAGTTCGAGGCCGCCCAGAAGGCCAAGGGGAAGGACGTCAAGGTCAAGTTCGTCCCCAGCGGCGTCGACGACGAGCAGTACAAGACCAAGCTCTCCCTCGACCTCAAGTCGGGCAAGGGCGCGGACGTGATCGACATCGACGGCATCTGGGCCGGCGAGTTCGCCCAGGCCGGCTACATCAAGCCGCTGGCCGACGTGGTGGGCCCCGAGGCCGAGAGCTGGGACGGCTGGGCGCAGATCCCCGAGTCGGTGCAGGGGCTGGCTACGTACGAGGGCAAGAAGTACGCCCTCCCGGTCGGCACTGACGGCCGCGTCCTCTACTTCAACAAGACGCTGTTCCAGAAGGCGGGCCTGCCCGCCGACTGGCAGCCGAAGAGCTGGCAGGAGATCCTCGACGCCGGCACCAAGCTCAAGTCCTCCGGCGTGCCGGTGCCGATCCAGATCAACGCCGGCACCGCGATGGGCGAGGCCACCTCGATGCAGGGCGTGCTGCCGCTGCTCGCCGGCGCGGGCGGCCAGGTCGAGCAGGACGGCAAGTGGACCGGCGCCGCGCAGCCGCTCAAGGACGCGCTCGGCCTCTACCAGAAGATCTACGGCGGCGGCCTCGGCGACCCCAAGCTCCAGCAGGAGGCCAAGGGCCGCGACAAGTCGTTCCAGCAGTTCGCCGAGGGCAAGGTCGGCATCCTCATGGAGGGCGACTACTTCTGGCGCGGGGTGGTCAACCCCGCCACCGGCGTCGCTCCCATGAAGGACCGCGACCAGAACGTCGGCTACGCGCTGATCCCCGCCATCGAGCCCGGCAAGGGCATCCGCGGCCAGGACTTCGTCAGCATGTCCGGCGGCGCGCTGCGCACGGTCAACCCCAACAGCAAGCACCCGAAGGAAGCCTTCGAACTGCTGGCCTTCACGCTCTCCCCTGAGGCGCTGAAGGAGGAGACCAAGGACGGCAACGTGCGCATCACCCCGCGCACCGACGTCAACAAGGAGATCCTGGCCGGGCAGCCGCTGCTGACGTTCATCTCGGAGAAGGTGCTTCCGCTGACGGCCTACCGGCCGCCGGTCGCGGTCTACCCGCAGGTGTCGGTCGCGCTCCAGGAGGCCACCGCCGCGGTCGTCGGCGGCACCACGCCCGACCAGGCGGCGGCCGACTACCAGAAGAAGCTCGAAGGAATCGTCGGTGGCGCAGGCAATATCGCCTCCTGAGGTCATCGAGGGCGACCCGTCAGGCCGCCGCGGCGGATACAGCTCCGACGCGGCGGGCCTCGGCCGGCTCCGCGCGGGGGCCTTCGTGGCCCCCGCACTCCTGCTGATCGCGGCGTTCCTCGTCTTCCCCGCGCTCTGGGTGCTCTACCTGGGGCTGACCAACTACCGCCTGACCGGCGCCGCGGCGGCCGAGCCGCAGTTCGTGGGGCTGGACAACTTCCTGGACGCGGTCGCCAACCCGACGTTCTGGAACTCCACCTGGCTCACCGTGCAGTTCGTGCTCGGCTCGGCCGTCATCGGCCAGGTCGTGCTCGGCTTCACCATCGCCTGGGCGCTGCGCGACCGGCGCGGGCCGCTCAAGCGGCTGGTCGAGGGCCTGGTCATCCTGGCCTGGATCCTGCCCAGCGCCGTGGTGTCGTTCCTGTGGGTGGCGCTGCTCGACCGCGACGGCGGCACGCTCAACGCGCTGCTCGGCATCCCCGGATTCGCCTGGCTGCTCGACCACCCGATGTTGTCGATCATCATCTTCAACACCTGGCGCGGCACGGCGTTCTCGATGATGTTGTACGGCGCAGCCCTCGGCAACGTCCCGCCCTCGCACCTGGAGAGCGCCCGCCTCGCCGGGGCCTCCGGCTGGCAGCAGCTCCGCGACGTGGTCTTCCCGCACATCCGCGGCCACATCCTGACGAACCTGCTGCTGATCAGCCTGTGGACGTTCAACGACTTCAGCCCGTTCCTGCTCACGGCGGGCGGACCCGACGGCCGGTCCGAGGTGCTGGCCGTGCACGTCTACAAGGTCGCGCTGCAGAGCGGCGAGCTGGGCTACGGGGCCGCGGTCTCCACGATCATCCTGCTCATCAACCTGGTCGTGGCGGTGTTCTACCTGCGGCTGCTGAGGAGCAAGAAATGACGCCCCGCTTCGTCCTCGGCCGGATCGGCTTCTACACGCTGATCGCGGTGCTGCTGGCGTTCTTCACGATCCCGCTGCTGTGGCTGGTGACCGCGCCGTTCACCTCCGACCCCACCTACGAGGTGCGGATGCCGGACTTCACCTGGGAGAACTTCCAGGCGGTCCTGGAGCATCCGTACGCGCTGCCGTCGCTGTGGAACTCGCTGGTGCTGTCGGTGGGGACGGCGCTGCTGGTCGTGGTGATGGCGGCGCTGGCGGCGTACGCGCTGAGCCGGGTGCGGCTGCCGGGGCGCGACGCGCTGCTGTACGCGCTGCTGCTGCTGTCGTCGATCATCACCGGGACCGCGGCCATGGTGCCGCTGTTCCAGCTCGCCGTGGAGCTCAACCTCATCGACTCGCAGCTCGGGCTGATCCTCATCCTGACCGGCGGGCTGCTGCCGGCGGCGATCTTCATGCTCAAGGACTTCATGGACTCCACGCCGAAGTCGTACGAGGAGTCCGCCCGGGTCTTCGGGGCCTCGCCGCTGCAGATCGTGCGGCACGTGGTCGTCCCCTTGGTACGGCCGGGGCTGGCGACCATCGCCGTGTGGTCGATCGCCAACGTGTGGGGGAACTTCCTCATGCCGTACCTGCTGCTGAGTGACGTGGAGAAGCAGCCGGCGGCGGTGATCACGTACACGCTGTACACCGAGGGCGGGCAGGCCAACCTGCGCATGCTGTCCACGTTCGGGCTGCTCTACTCGGTCCCCGTGGTGCTCATGTACCTGTTCGTCAGCAAGAAATACGGCTTCCGCTTCCACGGAGGGATCAAGCGCTAATGGCCGCCATCGAACTACGCGGGCTGACGAAGGTCTACCCGGGCGGAGTGAAAGCGCTCGACGCGCTCGACCTGGTCATCCCCGACGGTGAGTTCTTCGCGCTGCTCGGGCCCTCCGGTTGCGGCAAGACCACGCTGCTGCGCACGATCGCCGGGCTGGAGGCCGCCTCCGGCGGGTCCGTCCTGATCGGCGAGCGCGACGTCACCGGCACCCAGCCGGGCGGGCGCGACGTGGCCATGGTCTTCCAGGACTACGCGCTGTTCCCGCACATGGACGTCACCGACAACATCGCCTACCCGCTGCGGATCAAGAAGGTCGACAAGGCCACGCGCCGCGACAAGGCCGCCGAGGTCGGGGCGCGGCTCGGGCTGGAGCACCTGATGGACCGGCGGCCTGGCCAGCTCTCCGGCGGCCAGCAGCAGCGCGTCGCGCTGGCGCGGGTCATGGCCACGCAGGCGCAGGCGTTCCTGTTCGACGAGCCGCTGTCCAACCTGGACGCCCGGCTGCGGCTGGAGGCGCGTACGTTCCTGAAGAAGCTGCAGCGCGAGCTCGGCGTCACCACCGTCTTCGTCACCCACGACCAGGCCGAGGCGCTCGCCATGGCCGACCGGATGGCCGTCATGGAAGCGGGGCACATCCGGCAGATCGGCACGCCGGCCGAGGTGTTCCGGCGGCCGGCCAACACGTTCGTGGCCGGTTTCATCGGCTCCACTCCGATGAACCTGCTCGACGGGCTGGTCCGAGGTGACACGCTGGAGGTGGCAGGCTGCAAGGTGGCCGTCCCCGCCCTGGCGGAGGGCCGGCTGAGCGACGGAGAGAAGATCGTGTACGGCGTCCGCCCCGAGTACATGACCTACTCGGACGAGCCCGCGGAGGGCGGAATGGGCGGGAAGGTGGCCATCGTGGAGAACCTCGGCGCCTCCCACCTGGTGACGCTCGACGTCAACGACGTGATCGTGCAGGCCGTCGTGCCCGAGGGCAGCGAGCCCGCCGTCGGCGACGACGGCTACGCCGTGCCCCGGCGCGACCGCGCGCTGGTCTACCGGGACGGGGAGCTGGTGTCATGAGAGGCCACTGGAGTCTGGACGATCGGCTGGAGCGGATCCTGCGCGAGGTGCCCTTCGAGGTCCCGCCCGGCACCGCGGCCGTCACCGTCCGGCTGTCGTACGACCGCGCGCAGGGCGTGCTCGACCTGGGCTGCGGCGCCCCCGGCGGCTTCCGTGGCTGGTCGGGCGGCGCGCGCGACACGTACACGATCACCCCCTCGTGGGCCACCCCCGGCTACCTGCCCGGCGAGCCCGAGCCGGGCACCTGGCACGTGTGGCTGCGGCTGCACCGCATCCCGCCGCAGGGCCTCGACTTCACCCTGGAGATCGAGACCTCCGGCACGGTCCCGCCCGAGCCGGCCGCCGAGGAGCCGCCGCACGGCGAGCGCCCGCCGCGGCGCGACATCCCCGCCGTGGACGGCCTGCGGTGGCACGCCGGCGACTTCCACGCCCACACCGTGCACAGCGACGGCGCGCTCAGCATCGCCGAGCTGGCCGAGCTGGCCCACGGGCGCGGGCTCGACTTCCTGGCCGTCACCGACCACAACACCGTGAGCCACCACCCCTGGCTGGCCAAGGCCGGCCGCGGCATCACGCTCATCCCCGGCCAGGAGGTCACCACCGACCGCGGCCACGCCAACGTCTTCGGCGACGTCGGCTGGGTCGACTTCCGCGAGCCCGCCGACTCCTGGGCCGAGCACGCCGAACGGGCCGGCGGCATCATGTCGGTCAACCACCCGCTCGGCGGCGACTGCGCCTGGCTGCTGCCGCTCGACCGGCGCACCCGGCACGCCGAGGTGTGGCACTCGGGCTGGTGGGACCGCCGCTGGGGCGCCCCGATCGCCTGGGCGCAGTCCTGGCGCGACGACGTGATCGCCATCGGCGGCAGCGACTTCCACCGCCCCGGCTCCGACGGGCTGCCCGGCGAGCCCACGACCTGGGTGCTGGCCGAGGACCCCGGCACCGTGCTCGACGGGGTGCGTGCCGGGCGCGTGGCGATCTCCGCGGGTCCTGACGGGCCGCTGCTGCTGCGGCTGGGCGACGAACTGCTGGCGCTGGACGCCGACGGGCTGGTCCTGGTCCGGCCCTCCGGCGAGCGTCAGGTGATCCGCGGTGACCGGGTGCTGGTGCGCGGCATGGACGGGCCGCACCGGCTGGAGACGTACGAGAACGAGGTGATGGGGCTGTGTCACTAGTCAAGGTCGCGAACGCGCCGGTGAGCTTCGGGGTGTTCGAGCTGAGCGACGCGCCGCCGCCGCTCGGGCCGGACACCATGGTCCAGGCGCTGGCCGAGGCCGGGTACGAAGGCATCGACTCGGGCCCGATCGGCTACCTGGGCACCGGCTCCGAGCTGGCCGACCGGCTCGCCGGCAACGGGATGCTGCTCGCGGGCGGCTGGGTCGACCTGCGTTACGGCGACGCCGAGGCGTACGCGCGGCAACTGCCCGCGCTGGAGGCCGCGCTGGACGTCTTCGCCGCCGCGCCCCCCGCGCCCGACGGCTTCGCGCCCCGGCCCACGCTGGCCTGCTCGGGCTCGGCGGAGCGGTTCGCGCGGCCCGGCGGGAGCGTTCCAGGGCTCGCGGCGGGGCAGTGGCCGGCCTACGCCGCCCGCGTCCAGGAGGCCACCGACCGCTGCCGCGAGCGCGGCCTCGAACCCGTCTTCCACCACCACCTCGGCACCTACGTCGAGACGCCCGACGACGTCGAGCGGCTGCTGGAGCTGACCGACGTCCAGCTCTGCCTGGACACCGGCCACCTGCTGCTGGCCGGCGGCGACCCCGTGACCGCGCTGCGCGCCTGGGCCGGCCGGGTCGGTCACGTGCACATCAAGGACGGCGACACCAAGATCCTGGCCGCCGCCCTCGCCGACGGCGTCGACCTGCGCGAGCTCATGGGCCGCGGCGGCTTCGCGCCGCTCGGCGAGGGCGAGCTCGACCTGCCCGGCGTCGTGCGCACGCTGACCGAGATCGGCTACTCGGGCTGGGTCGTCATCGAGCAGGACACCCTGCCGGGCCGGCGCACCGTCGAGCAGAACATCGCCGACCAGGCCGCCAACCGCCGCAAGCTGAAGGAACTGGGACTGTGAGAATCGCGCTCATCGGATGCGGCGCCGTCACGCAGGCGGTGTACGTGCCGCTGCTGTCCAGGCGCCGCGACCTGTTCGAGGTGACCGCCGTCTGCGACCTGTCGCGCACGCTGGCCGACGCCGTCGGCGACCGGCTCGGCGCCCCCGGCCGCCACACCGCGCTGGAGGACATGCTCGACGCCGGCGGCTTCGAGGCCGTGCTCGTGCTCGCCTCGGGCTCCCACGGCGAGACCGTGCGCCGCGCGCTCGCCGCCGGCTACGCCGTGCTGTGCGAGAAGCCGCTCGCGCTCACCCGCGCCGAGGTGGCCGCGCTGCCCGAGGGGCGGCTCATGGTCGGCTACATGAAGCAGTACGACCCCGCCGTGCGCCGGGCCGAGGAACTGCTGGCCGAGCTGGGCGGCCCCGCGGCGATCCGCGCCGTCGAGGTGACCGTGCTGCACCCGAGCGGGGAGTCGCAGCTCGCCTTCGCCAACCTCACCCAGGCCCGCGACGTGGACGCCGGGCTCCTCGACTCGCTGCGGGCCGCCGAGCGCGAGCTGACGATCCGCGCGGTGGGCGAGTCCGAGCCGGTGCGCAGCCTGTACGGCATCTCCCTCGGCTCGATCTGCCACGACCTGTCGCTGCTGCGCAGGTTCACCGGCTCGCCGGCCGAGATCTCGCACGTCGAGACCTGGGGGCCCGCGCCCGGCTCGGTGGAGATCTCCGGCGCGCTGCCCGTACGGGGGCGTTTCTCCATCCGCTGGCACTACCTGGAGGACTACCCCGCCTACCGGGAGACGGTGGCCATCCACCACGACACCGGCACGCTGGAGCTGGTCTTCCCCGCGCCCTACCTGATGAACGCCCCCACCACGCTCACCGTCGTGTCGGGGGCCGAGAGCCGCAACGAGTACCGCGACGTCACCGAGGCGTTCGAGGTGCAGCTCGCCGCCTTCCACGCCTTCGTCAGCGATGGCAAGCCGCCGCTCACCGACGCCGGCGGCGCGCTGGAGGACATCGTCACCGCGCAGCGCATCGCCGCGCGTTACGCCGAGCAGCATGGTCTGCCGATCGGAGGAGAGGCCGCGTGAGCGCGGAGATCGTGCCTACGGAGATCGTCGTCGTCCCGCACACCCACTGGGATCGCGAGTGGTACGAGCCGTTCCAGCGTTTCCGGCTGCGCCTGGTGGCGCTGCTGGACGAGGTGCTCGACACGATGGAGCGCGAGCCCGGCTACCACTTCACCCTCGACGGCCAGCTCGCCTGCGTGGACGACTACCTGGAGGTGCGGCCGGAGAACCGCGACAGGATCGCCGCCCTCGTCGAGTCGGGACGGCTGGCGATCGGGCCGTGGCAGATCCTGCTGGACGAGTTCCTGTGCTCGGGCGAGAACATCGTCCGCAACCTCGAACTCGGCATGGACCGGGCCGACAAGCTGGGCGGCGCGATGCCGGTGGGCTACCTGCCCGACATGTTCGGGCACACCGCCCAGATGCCGCAGATCCTGCGTAAGGCCGGGCTGCTGCACGCGTGCGTCTACCGGGGCGTGCCGTCCGCCGTCACCACCGACGCCTTCGCCTGGGTCGCCCCCGACGGCACCGCCATCCGCACCCAGTACCTCCCGGCCGGCGGCTACGGCAACGGCGCCCACCTGTTCCACGACCCCGACGGGCTGGCCGAGCGGGCGGCGACGTTCGTCACCACCATGCGGCGCTGGCACGGGCCCGAGGGGTCGCTGCTGGCGATGTACGGCACCGACCACTCTGCGCCGGTGCGCGGCCTGCCCGAGATGGTGGCCGCGATCGGGGCCCGCATGGACACCCTGTCCGGCTATGTCGGGGCGTACTCCGGCGACGTGACGGGCCTGCCCGCCGTGCCCGGCGAGCTCCGCTCCCACGCCCGCGCCAACATCCTGCCCGGCGTCATCTCCATCCGCCCCCACATCAAGCAGGCCATGGGCCGCGCCGAGCGCATGGTCGAGCGCTACGCCGAGCCGTTCGCCGCGCTCTGGGGCGGCGAGTGGCCCGGCCGCTTCCTCGACATGGCCTGGTGGCGGCTCGTGGACGCCAGCGGCCACGACTCGGTGACCGGCTGCGGCGTGGACGAGACCGCCCAGCAGGTGGCCGCCCGCATCGCCGAGGCCGAACACCTCGGCCAGGCCGTACGCGACATGGTGACCGCCCGCCTCGCCGCCACCGTGCCGGCGGAGGGCATCCTCGTGGTCAACCCCACCCCCGCCGCCCGCACCGGCGTCGTGCTCCTGGACGTCGCCGGCCTCGACCCCCTGGTGGACCCCTCCGGCGCGGTCGTCCCGGTCCAGCCCCTGGAGTACGCCCCCACGCTGCTGCTCGACGAGGAGATGGACCCCGCCACGGCCCTCACCTTCGTCCACGGCACCGAGCTGTACGGCCAGCACATCACCGGCTGGTCCGTCGAGGACGGCGTGCTCACCTTCACCGTGGCCCGCACCACCACGCTCGCCTTCGACGTCGCCGAGCTGCGCGACGCCCTCGACGGCGTCACCCGCGTCCGCATCGTCGCCGAGACCCGCCGCACGGTCGCCGCCCAGGTCCAGGTCCCGCCGCTCGGCCACACCAGCGTGCGCACGGTGCCGCACGCCCAGCTGTTCACCGCGCCCGCTCCCACGGAGGACGACGAGACCGCCACCCACGACCCGGCGTGCTGGCTCGCCTCCGACGTCAGCCCCCTCCCGGCGCGCGCCGACGAGGACTTCCTCGACAACGGGCTGGTCCGCGTCACCTTCGCCGCCGACGGCACGCTCACGCTCGTCGGCGCGGACGGCACCACCATCACGGGCGCGGGCCGCATCGTGGACGGCGGCGACGTCGGCGACACCTACAACTACGCGCCGCCCGCCCACGACCTGCTCGTCTCCGAGCCGGTCGCGGTCGAGACCGAGCTCATCCACTCGGGGCCGCTGGTGGCGGTGGTGGAGGTGCGGAGGACGTACGAGTGGCCGGCCGCCGGCGACGGCATCGCCGAGACCCCCGAGCTCCCGGCCAGGTCGCGGACCACCCGCACGGAGCGGACCGTCGTCACCACCCGGGTCGAGCTCCGCTCCGGCGAGCCCTTCGTCCGGCTCCGGCTCGACTTCGACAACCGCTGCGACGACCACCGCGTCCGCTTCCACGTGCCCCTGCCGGAGCCGGCCACGGAGTCCCACGCCGAGGGCCAGTTCGCGGTCGTCACCCGCGGCCTGACCGCCGAGGCCGGCTGCGGCGAGACCCCGCTGCCCACCTTCCCCGCCTCCTCCTGGGTGGCCGCGGGCGGCGCCGCCGTGCTGCTGGAGCACGTCACCGAGTACGAGCTGACCGGCGACGGCGAGCTCGCCCTGACCCTGCTCCGCTCGGTCGGCTACCTCTCGCGCAACCGCAACGCCCTCCGCCCCGAGCCCGCAGGCCCCCAGCTCCCGACCCCGGCCGCGCAGTCGCGCGGGCTGCGCTCGGTCAACCTCGCCCTGATGCCGTGCGCGTCCTGGCGGCAGGCGCCGCCCGCCGCCGAGGTCTTCCGCCACGACCTGGTCACCGTCGCGGGCGCCGGCGACCCGTCACTGCCGCTGCCTGCGGCGGCGTACGGGCTGTCGGTGACGGGCGAAGGCGTGACCATGACGTCGCTGCGGATGCGCGACGACTGGCACGAGCTGCGCGTCGTCGCCCTCACCCCGGACGCCACCGAGGCGGTCGTCGCGGGCGGCCTCACCGAGGCCCGCCACGCCGACCTCCGCGGCCGCCCCGGAGGCTCCCTGCCGGTGACCGGCGGCGAGCTCCGCCTCCCCCTGAAGCCCTGGGAGATCGCCACCATCCAGTTCCGCAAACTCTGAGTAATGAATCGAACGCGCGTAGTAATGTTCGCGGCATGGTCACGTCGCAACACGAAGGTCTGACCAAGGTCGCGACCTTCGATCCGGATCACACCCGACATATGCTGCTCGCGCTGTTCGACCTGCCCATCCCGAAGTCGGGCGAGGGCCGCCTCGCCTCGCCCGACCTCTCGGAGGCCGACCCGGCGGTGTGCCGCGCCGACGGCGCCCTGCTCTACGGAGACGGGGAGGACAAGTTCGGCATCATCGTCGAGACGCAGCGCGCCCCCGACAAGGAGAAGCCCTACTCCTGGCTGGAGTACATCGCGAACTTCCGCTCCCGCGAGAAATGCCCGGTGTGCTTAATCGTCATCTGCCCCAAGCGCAACGTCGCGCGATGGGCGCTGCGGGTCATCGAGACCGGGCATCCCGGCCTCGAACTGACGCCCCTGGTCGTCCACTCGGGCAACACGCCCATCATCACGGACGTCGAGCGCGCCAGGGAGAACATCGGGCTGGCGGTCATGTCCGCCGTCATCCAGAGCGAGGATCCCCGCTTCAACGCCGTCATCTCCGCAGTCGAGAAGGCACTGGACGACCTCGATCCGAAAATCGCCGAGCGGTACGCTCGCTACATCACTGTGTCACTGGAAGGTGACGCACAGAAAGAGTGGGAAAAAAGGATGAAGGCGATGACGTATCCGTACATGGGCGAGTACGCCGAGAGCCTGTTCGCCAGGGGGAAGCTCGAGGGGAAGGCCGAGGGGAAGGTCGAGGGGAAGGCCGAGGGCGAGGCGAATGCCATCATCCTGATTCTTCAGGGACGCGGAATTCCGGTGCCCGACAAGATGCGGGGGCAGATCCTCGCCTGCACCGACGAGGACACCCTCGACGCCTGGGTGCTGCGGGCGCTCACCATCGAGTCAGCGGAGGACCTCTTTGACTGACCCGCGTGTCCTAGCCGAAGAGGCCGAGTTGGCGGGCGGCGCGGAGGGCGAGCCAGACCTCGGCGAAGGCGCCGCTTGACGAGAGGTCGCGGCCGGTGAGCGCGGCGAAGCGGCGCAGCCGGTAGGACAGCGTGTTGGGGTGGATGTGCAGGGCCGCGGCGGCGTCGTCCGTGTGCCGGTTGTGCTCCATCCACACCCGTACGGTCGCCAGCAGCCGCGAGTCGTGGGCGGCGTCGTAGGCCACCACCTCGCTGAGCACGTGGTCCACCAGGGCGCGCAGGGTCGCCGGGTCGTCGGGGAGCCAGCGCCCCGTGGTGTCCTCGCCGTAGTGGACCAGGGGCTTGCCGGATTCGGCGGCGTGCGAGGCGGCCCAGACGGCCTCGCGGTGCGGCAGGCGCAGTGACGCGCCGGCCGGGAACGGGCGGCTCGCCCCGGCGCGGGCGTCCGGGACGGTGGCGACGGCGGGGCCGGCCGCGGGCGGCCCCAGCACATAGTGGTCCTCGCCCCGGCGCAGCATCAGATGGGGCAGCTCGTCCAGGGCGCGGCGCAGTGCGTCGTCGGGTGCGTCGCGGACGACCAGCAGGACCAGGTCGGCGTCGAGGCCGAGGCGGGTCAGGCGGCGGCGGGCGGCCGGCGGGTCCAGCACGTCCTGGAGCAGCTCGGCCAGCGTCTCGGCGCCCTCGCGGCGGAGCGTCTCGCGTTCGTTGCGGGCCATCGCCACCTGCAGCGCCGCCACCGTGGCGATGTGCTGGACGACGGCGAGCCCGGCCGGGCGGGCGCCCTCGCGTTCGAAGGCGACGAGGAAACCGGCGGGTCCGCCCGGGGCGGAGACCGGCAGGGCGAAGCCGCCGGGGATGGTGGGCGGCGCGTCAGGCTCGGCGGGCAGGACGTCCAGGCTGGGCGGCACCGGCACCCCCTTGAGCAGCGGCCGGCCCTGCGGCGTGCACAGGTGGACGTCGTAGCCGGACAACCGTTCGAGGCGTTTGAAGAGGGTCGCGGTGTCGAGGTCCTCGGCGGCGAGCCAGCGCAAAGCGCCGAAGACCTGGAGCTGCGCGCCCAGGCGGTGGTTCGCGTCCTCCTGCAGCGCCGCCGCCACCTCCTGCGAGATCGCGATGAACGGCACCGCCAGCGGCACCTCCAGCACCGGGATGCCCCGCTCCTCGGCCGCCTCGAAGAAGGCCGGATGCAGCGGCGGCACGTGGAGCCCGGCGGACAGAGCAAGGGCGGAGACGCCGGCGTCGTCGAGGCGGCGCAGGTAGGCGCGCTGCCGGGCGGCCGAGCGGGGCAGGCCGAGCCCGGTCGTCAGGATGACCTCGGCGCCGAGCAGCCAGGGCGTCGGGTCGTCGAGCTCGCTGACGTGTGCCCAGGACACCGACCGGGACAGCCCCGCCTCGCCGGCCAGCAGCCGGAGCTGCAGGGCGGGCGAGCGGAGGAGGTCCTCGACGGTGATCTTGTGGTCCGGACGTTCCGGGACCGGGCGTTTGTGTTCCGGCACAACACACACCGTATTACTTCGTGCCCACTACAATTGCCGCAGGTCAGAGGCATGACGAACACTGTCGGCATGACTATCGGCCCCGTCGACTCCTCCCGGGTCCCGCGATTCGCCGGGCCCGCCACCTTCGCCCGCCTGCCCCGCCTCGACCAGGTGGAGCGGGCCGACGTCGCGGTCGTGGGCGTGCCGTTCGACAGCGGCGTGTCCTACCGGCCGGGGGCCAGGTTCGGTCCCGCCGCCGTCCGGGAGGCGTCCCGGCTGCTGCGGCCGTACCACCCGGGGCTCGACGTGTCGCCGTTCGAGCGGGTGCAGGTGGCCGACGCCGGTGACATCGCGGCGAACCCGTTCGACATCGGCGCGGCCATCGAGGCGATCGAGGAGGCGGCGGGCTCGATCGACGCCCGGCTCGTCACCATCGGCGGCGACCACACCATCGCGCTGCCGCTGCTGCGGGCCGCCGCGCGGAAGCACGGCCCGCTCGCGGTGCTGCACTTCGACGCGCACCTCGACACCTGGGACACCTACTTCGGGGCGGAGTACACGCACGGCACGCCGTTCCGGCGGGCGGTGGAGGAGGGGCTGGTCGACACCGAGGCGCTGAGCCACGTCGGCACCCGCGGCCCCCTGTACGGCAAGAAGGACCTGGAGGACGACCGGCGGCTCGGGTTCGGCATCCTGACCGCCGCCGACGTGCTGCGGCGCGGCCTGGACGAGGTGATCGACGTGCTGCGGCAGCGCATCGGCGGGCGCCCGCTGTACGTCTCGGTCGACATCGACGTGCTCGACCCCGCCCACGCCCCCGGCACCGGCACCCCGGAGGCCGGCGGGCTCACCAGCCGCGAGCTGCTGGAGATCCTGCGCGGACTCGCCGGTTGCGACCTGATCGGGGCCGACGTCGTCGAGGTGGCCCCGGCCTACGACCACGCGGAGATCACTTCGGTCGCCGCCTCCCACGTGGCCTACGACCTCGTCAGCTTGCTGGCGTTGCGGCAGGAGAAGCAGACATGAGCAACACCCTCACCGAGATCGAGACCTACGGGGTCGAGCGCATCCCGGACGCCGACCGGACGGCGCGCCCGCTCGACCTGTTCCGGGTGGCCTTCGGCGGCGCGAACACGTTCGCGACCTGCGTGCTCGGGGCCTTCCCCATCCTGTTCGGCCTGTCGTTCTGGCAGGGGCTGGCCGCGACCGTGCTCGGGCTGGTGGTGGGGTCGATGATCCTGGCGCCGCTGTCGCTGTTCGGGCCGCTCAACGGCACCAACAACGCCGTGTCGTCCTCGGCCCACCTGGGCGTGCACGGGCGGGTCGTGGGCTCGTTCCTGTCGCTGCTGACCGCGATCGCGTTCTTCTCGATCTCGGTGTGGTCGTCGGGGGACGCGCTCGTGGGCGGCGCGCACCGGCTGGTCGGGCTGCCGGACGTGGACGTGTCGTACGCGGTCGCGTACGGCATCTTCGCCGCCCTCGTCCTGGTCGTCTGCGTGTACGGCTTCCGCTTCATGCTGTTCGTCAACAAGATCGCGGTGGCGGCGGCGTCGCTGCTGTTCGTGCTGGGGATCTTCGCCTTCGCCGGCGACTTCGACCCGTCCTACCCGGGCACGCTCGCGGCCGGTGACCCGCTGTTCTGGCCGTCGTTCATCGGCGCGGCGCTCATCGTGCTGTCGAACCCGGTCTCCTTCGGCGCCTTCCTCGGCGACTGGTCGCGGTACATCCCGGCGGACACGCCGCGCAAGAAGGTGATGACGGCGGCGTTCATGTCGCAGATCGCCACGATCCTGCCGTTCTTCTTCGGCCTGTCCACCGCCTCGATCATCGCGTCCAAGGCGGCGCAGTACGTGGACCCGGCCGCACCCAACTACGTCGGCGGCCTGCTGGCGATCTCGCCCGCCTGGTACTTCGTCCCGGTCTGCCTGATCGCGCTCATCGGCGGCATGTCCACGGGCAGCACCTCCCTCTACGGCACCGGCCTGGACTTCTCCAGCGTGTTCCCGCGGTTCAGCCGCGTGCAGGCCACGGTCTTCATCGGTACGCTGTCGATCGTGTTCATCTTCGTCGGCCGCTTCGCCGCGAACCTGACGCAGAGCATCTCGACGTTCGCCACGCTCATCATCACCTGCACCGCCCCGTGGATGGTGATCATGATGCTCGGCTACGTCACGCGGCGCGGCTGGTACGACGCCGACGCCCTGCAGGTCTTCAACCGCCGTCAGCGCGGCGGCCGCTACTGGTTCACCCACGGCTGGAACTGGCGGGGCATGTCCGCCTGGCTGGCCTCGGCGGCGCTGGCGCTGTCGTTCGTCAACCTGCCGGGGCAGTTCGTCGGCCCGCTCGGCGAGCTGGCCGGCGGCGTGGACATCTCGCTGCCCGTCGGGCTGGCCGTCGCCGCGCTGCTCTACCTGGCGCTGCTGACCGCCTTCCCCGAGCCGCGCGAGGTCTACGGGCCGCGTGGCCCGCGTCTGGTCCGCTCGGCCGACACCCCGGTGCCGCCGATCATCGACGCGCGGCCGGCGGCGACGGAGCCGGTTGCCCCATGACGGAACTCGTCGACCTGTCGGTGCCGGTCGAGACCGGGATGCCCGTCTATCCGGGCGACCCCGAGGTCTCGATCGGCCCGGCGCTCACCATGGCCCGCGACGGCGTCAACGTGCTGTCCGTCCACATGGGCTCCCAGTCCGGCACCCACGTGGACGCGCCGTACCACTTCGGCGACGGGCTCCCCAGGCTGGACGACCTGCCGCTCGACCGGTTCGCCGGCCCGGCGACGGTGGTGGACGCCCGGGGCCTCGCGCCCCGGTCGGGCATCGGCGCGGCGGCCTTCCGAGAGGTGCGCGCGGGCACGGTCGTGCTGGTCGCCACCGGCTGGTCGGCGCACTGGGGGAGCGCCGCCTACCTGGAGCACCCCTACCTGTCGGAGGAGGCGGCGGAGCTGCTGGTGGAGCGGGGCGTCCGTACGGTCGGGATCGACGCGCTGAGCGTGGACCCCACGCCGGCCGCCGACTTCGCCGCCCACCGGGTGCTGTGCGGCGCGCACGCGGTCATCGCCGAGAACCTGACCGGCCTCGACAGCCTGCTCCAGGCGCAGGAGAGCGGCCGGTCGATCGAGGTGTCACTGTTCCCGATCAGGCTGGCCGGCGCGGACGGCGCTCCCGTCCGCGCGGTGGCCCGCCTGGGTCAGCGCGTGCCCCAGGAGTAGGACTGCTTGCGCAGCTTCAGGTACACGAACGACTCCGTGGCCCGCACGGCGGGGATGGCGCGGATCTTGCTGAGGATCTCCAGCAGGTGACCGTCGCCCTCGCACACCACCTCGACGATGACGTCGAACGAGCCCGCGGTGAGCACGACGTAGTCGATCTCCTCGATCGCGGCCAGCTCGTCGGCGACCGAGTCCAGGTCGCCCTCACAGTTGACCCCGATCATCGCCTGCCGGGGGAAGCCCAGGGTGAGGGGGTCGGTCACCGCGACGATCTGCATGACGCCGGCCTCCTGTAACCGCTGCACGCGCTGGCGCACGGCGGCCTCGGAGAGCCCGACTGCCTTGCCGATCGCCGCGTACGGCATCCGCCCGTCCGCCTGGAGCTGCTCGATGATCTGCTTGGACAGCTCGTCGAGCACGACGGGACCCTGGGCCGGATTGCTGCGGCGGACGCGGGGCGGCGACGTCATCGAAGGGAATCCTCCTAGCGGTCCGGCGTTACGGGGGCGTTCCCGCTTGATTGCCGTCCTGGTGCGACATGTTGTCAGTTCCTGGCGGTCTGTCAAGCGAATTCGTAGCAATTTGGTATCTTCACCACGAAATCCCTTGTCCGGATGCTTCCACTCTGTAAGAGTCGCGGCATCTTCAGCCACCTCACGAGGAGGTCACCTTGACCACCCGTCTGCAGAACTTCGTCAACGGGGAGTTCGTGGACGCCAAGAGCGACCGATTCTCCGACATCATCGATCCCTGCACGGGCGAGGCGTACGTCCAGGCCCCGATCTCGGGCATCGAGGACGTCGACGCCGCCTACGCCGCCGCGGCCGCCGCGTTCGACTCGTGGGGCAGGACCACACCGGGCGAGCGGGCCAACCTGCTGCTGAAGGTCGCCGACGCCATCGAGGCGCGGGCCGACGAGATCAACGAGGCCGAGTGCCGCAACACCGGCAAGCCGCGCGCCCGCATGGCCGAGGACGAGACCCCGGTCGCCGCCGACCACTTCCGCTTCTTCGCGGGCGCGGCCCGCACGCTGGAGGGCCCGACGGCCGGCGAGTTCCTCGCCGAGCACACGAGCGTCATCCGGCACGAGCCGATCGGCGTCATCGGCCAGGTCACGCCCTGGAACTACCCGATGATGATGGCGGTATGGAAGATCGCCCCGGCGCTCGCGGCGGGCAACACGATCGTGCTCAAGCCGTCCGACACCACCCCGGTCTCCACGCTCAAGCTCGCCGAGATCCTCGGCGAGGTGCTGCCGGCCGGCGTCTTCAACGTCGTCACCGGCGACCGTGAGACCGGCGCGCTCGTCGTCGGCCACCCGACCGCGTCCATGGTCGCGATCACGGGCTCGGTCGGCGCGGGCATGTCGGTCGCCAAGAGCGCCGCCGACGACCTCAAGCGGGTGCACCTGGAGCTGGGCGGCAAGGCCCCGGTCGTGGTCTTCGAGGACGTCAAGGACCTCGCCAAGGCCGCCGCCGACATCGCCACGGCCGGCCTCTACAACGCCGGCCAGGACTGCACGGCCGCCTGCCGGGTGCTCGTGCAGGAGAGCGTGCACGACGAGTTCGTGGCCGCGCTGAGCGAGGCCGCGGCCGCCACCGTCACCGGCGACCTGTCGAACGAGGACGCGCTCTACGGCCCGCTCAACAACGAGAACCAGCTCGCCCGCGTCCAGGGCTTCATCGACCGGGTCCCGGCGCACGCCAAGGTCCTCACCGGCGGCCACCGCGTCGGCGACCGGGGCTACTTCTTCGCCCCCACCGTCGTGGACGGCCTCAAGCAGGACGACGAGATGGTGCAGAACGAGGTCTTCGGCCCGGTCATCACCGTCCAGACCTTCACCGACGAGGCCGACGCGCTGGCCAAGGCCAACGACGTCCGCTATGGCCTGAGCGGCTCGGTCTGGACCTCCGACCACGGCCGCGCGATGCGGATGTCCAACCGCCTCGACTTCGGCGTCGTCTGGGTCAACACGCACATCCCGTTCGTCTCCGAGATGCCGCACGGCGGCTTCAAGCACTCCGGCTACGGCAAGGACCTGTCGGTCTTCGGCCTGCACGACTACACGAGGGTCAAGCACGTCATGCACTACATCGGTGAATAGCGCTGATGACCAGCGCCATCGAGCTTGAGGACGTCGTCAAGGAATATCACGCGCACGGCGAGCTCGTCCGTGCCGTCAAGGGCGTCTCGCTGGACATCGAGGAGGGGGAGTTCTTCTCCCTCCTCGGCCCGTCCGGCTGCGGCAAGACCACGACCATGCGGATGATCGCCGGCTTCGAGGCGCCCTCCAAGGGGCTGGTCAAGCTGCACGGCCAGGACGTCACGAACGTCCCGCCCAACAAGCGCGACGTCAACATGGTCTTCCAGTCCTACGCGCTCTTCCCGCACATGAGCGTCTGGGACAACGTGGCCTTCGGGCTGAAGCAGCGCAAGACCCCGCAGGAGGAGATCAGGCGGCGGGTCGGCGACATCCTGGAGATCGTCGACCTGGTCGGCAGGGAGAAGCGCCGGCCGCGCGAGATGTCCGGCGGCCAGCAGCAGCGGGTGGCGCTGGCCAGGGCGCTGGTCAACCGGCCGCGGGCGCTGCTGCTCGACGAGCCGCTCGGCGCGCTCGACCTCAAACTGCGCCAGGCCATGCAGATCGAGCTCAAGCGCATCCAGCGTGAGGTCGGCATCACGTTCGTGTACGTGACGCACGACCAGAACGAGGCGCTGACCATGAGCGACCGCATCGCGGTCATGAACGACGGCCTGGTCGAGCAGCTCGGCGGGCCGCGGGAGATCTACGAGCGGCCGGCGACGCCCTTCGTGGCCGGCTTCATCGGGACCTCCAACCTGCTCACCGGGACCGCCAGCGCGGGCGAGCTGCGGATCGGCGACGGCCGCGTGCTGGTGCCCGGCCAGGACGGCGAGGTGACGGTCACCGTACGCCCCGAGAAGATCACCATCGGCACGGACGCGCCGGAGGCGGGACTCAGCGCGCTGGCCGGCACCGTCTCCGAGGTGGTCTACCTCGGCACCTACAACAGCTATGCCGTGCGTCTCGCCGACGGGGCCGAGATGACGGTGTTCCAGCAGAACGCCCATGACGCGACGGCCACGGCGGAGCGGGGCGACTCCGTGTGGCTGTCCTGGCAGGCGCAGCACTCGTACGTGATTGGAAGTTGATAGCAGGCCATGAACCCCCGTCTCCCCCTCCCTCGCCACGGACTGCCGCGCCGTGAGGCGTTCCGGCTCGCGGGCCTGTCGGCCGCCGGCCTCGCGCTCGCCGCCTGCGGCGTGCAGGGCCAGAAGGCCGCGCCGCCCAAGGCCGACGAGGTCCAGGACTTCTGGTCCAAGCAGACCAAGAACGGCAAGGTGGTCTTCGCCAACTGGCCGGAGTACATGCCCGAGGACAAGGGCCCTCTGGAGAAGTTCGCCAAGGACACCGGCATCTCCTACGAGTACAAGGAAGTCATCCAGGAGAACGCGGACTTCTTCGGCAAGGCCGACCCCGTGCTCCGCGCCGGCCAGCCGCTGGGCTACGACATCGTCGTCATGACCAACGGCATCCAGCTCCAGCACATGATCGAGCTGGGCTACTGCGTGCCGCTCGACCACTCCAAGCTGCCGAACTTCGCGGCCAACGCCGGCCAGAAGTACAAGGAACGCGCCTACGACCCCGGCAACAAGTACACCGTGCCCTACACCTCGGGCGTGACCGGGATCGCGTACAACACGAAGTACGTCAAGGACGACATCACCAGCATCCAGGCGCTGTTCGACCCGAAGTACAAGGGCCGGATCGGCATGATGGCCGACGCGCAGGAGATCGGCAACTTCGGGATGTTCGCCCTCGGCATCGACCCGGAGAAGTCGACCGAGGCCGACTGGAAGAAGGCCGGCGACAAGCTCAAGGAGCAGCGCGACAACGGCCTGGTGCGCAAGTACTACGACCAGAGCTACATCGACGCCGTGGCCAAGGGCGACATCTGGATCACCATGGCCTGGTCGGGCGACGTCTTCCAGCGCCAGCTCGCGGGCGAGCCGGTCAAGTTCGTGGTGCCCGAGGAGGGCGGCACGATCTGGACCGACAACATGCTCATCCCCAAGGGCGCCGCCAACCCGCTGGACGCGCTGATGCTGATGGACTACCTCTACCAGCCGGCCGTGGCCGCCGAGCTGGATGAGTTCATCCAGTTCGTCACCCCGGTCCCGGCGGTGCAGGACCTGCTGCGGGAGAAGGCGAAGACCGCCCAGGGCGAGGACAAGAAGGCGCTGGAGCAGATGGCCGACAGCCCGCTCATGTTCCCGACCGAGGCCGACTACGCCCGGCTGCGCGGCTACACGCCGCTCGACAACAAGCAGCAGCAGGTCTTCAACCCGATCTTCCAGTCCGTCACCCAGGCCTAGACGATGCGGCGGCTCACCCCCTACCTGCTGGCGCTGCCGGGCTGGATGTGGCTGGCGATCTTCCTGGTCGTGCCCATGGCGGCCATGGCGTCGGTGTCGCTGCAGACCGGCAACGCCATCGACGGCTACGCGATGACGTTCGCCGTCTCCAACTACACCGACGCCCTCGGCCGCTACGGCACCCAGTTCGTCCGGTCCCTGCTGTACGGCGGGATGGCGACGGTGGCGATGCTGGTCATCGGCTACCCGGTGGCGTACTGGATCGCCTTCAAGGGCGGTCGGCGCAAGTCGGTCTACCTGTTCCTGCTCCTGCTGCCGTTCTTCGTGTCGTTCGTGCTGCGGACGATCTCGTGGAACTTCCTGCTGGCGGACAACGGCATCCTGTTCGGGACGCTGAAGGGCTGGGGGCTCCTGCCCGCCGACTTCCACGTGCTGGCCACCACGTTCGCCGTGGTGGGCGGCCTGACCTACAACTGGCTGCCGTTCATGATCCTGCCGATCTACGTGGCGCTGGAGCGCGTGGACCCGCGGGTGGTGGAGGCGGCCCAGGACCTCTACGCGACCCGCGCCGCGGCCTTCCGCCGGGTGGTGCTGCCGCTGTCGCTGCCCGGGGTGTTCGCCGGGGTGCTGATGACGTTCGTGCCCGCCACGGCGGACCCGGTCAACGCGGCCATCCTCGGCGGCACCGCCAACACCATGATCGGCAACATCATCCAGACCGAGTACCTCACCAACCTCGACTACCCGACGGCCTCGGCGCTGTCGTTCACGTTGATGGGGGTGCTGCTCGTGGGCATCTTCGTCTACGCCCGCGTGCTCGGCACGGAGAACGTCCTCGAGGCGGCGGCCCGATGAGGGGCATCCGGCTGGGCGACCGGCTGCTGCACGTCTGGACCTGGCTCGTCATCGTGTGGCTGTCGTCGCCGATCGCGGTGATGGTCCTGTTCGGCTTCAACGACAAGCAGAGCAAGTCCAACACGACCTGGCAGGGGTTCACCCTCCGCTGGTACGGCGAGCTGTTCGAGATCGCCGACCTGACCACGGCGCTGAGGAACACGCTGGTCATCGCGGTGGCCAGCACGGCCGTCACGGTCGTGATCGGCACCATGCTGGGCCTCGCGCTCGGCCGGCACCGCTTCCGCGGTCTCGGCGCGACGAACTTCCTGGTCTTCGCCGCGATCTCCACGCCCGAGCTGGTCATGGGCGCCTCGCTGCTGTCGCTGTTCGTCTCGGGGAACGTGCCGCGCGACTCCGTCACGATCATCGTCGCGCACGTGCTGTTCTCGCTGTCCTTCGTGGTCGTCACCGTACGGGCACGGGTCGTCGGGCTCGACCCGTCGCTGGAGGAGGCCGCGCGGGATCTCGGGGCGACGGCGTGGGGCACGTTCCGGCAGGTCACGCTGCCGTCGATCATGCCGGGCGTGGCGGCGGGGGCGATGCTGTCGTTCGCGCTGTCGATCGACGACTACGTGGTCACCAGCTTCGTCAACGGCTCGACCGTGACGTTCCCGCTGTGGATCGTGGGTGCGGTGAAGACGGGAATCCCGCCCCAGGTGAACGTCATGGGTACGCTGATCTTCGGCATAGGGGTGCTGGTCGCGATCGGCAACGCGATCGCGGCGCGGCGCCGCAACTGAGACACCTGACCTTCGTAGGGAAGTGGGATTTGTGGATCCGCTGAAGGCGCTTGCTGACGCGGAGCGCAAGCCGTACTGGCTGGACAGCCCGGCCAGACCCGAGCCGCGACCGCGGCTCACCGATCACACCACCGCCGACCTGGCCGTCGTCGGCGGCGGTTTCTCCGGTCTGTGGACCGCGCTGATGGCCAAGGAACGCGACCCATCACTGGACGTCGTCCTGCTGGAAGGCCGCCGGATCGGCTGGGCGGCCACCGGCCGCAACGGCGGGTTCTGCATGGCGACCCTCACCCACGGCCTGGCCAACGGCCTGGAGCGGTGGCCGGACGACATCGGGCGCCTGGAGCGCATGGGCGTGGCGAACCTCGACGAGATCGAGGCCACGCTGGAGCGCTACGGCGTCGACTGCTCCTTCGAACGCACCGGCGAGCTGCACGTGGCCACCGAGCCCTGGCAGCTCGACGCCCTGGGCGAGCACCTGGACCTCATCTCGGACCTGGGGCTCGACTACGTGCCCCTGGACCAGGAGCAGGTGCGGGCGGAGGTGAACTCGCCCACCTACCTCGGCGGGCTCTGGGAGCGCAGCGGCTGCGCGATGCTCGACCCGGCGCGGCTGGCGTGGGGGCTGCGCGAGGCGTGCCTGCGGGTCGGGGTGCGGGTGCACGAGCGCTCCCCGGTGCGCTCGCTGCGCGACGACGGCGTACGCATCGAGCTGCGCACCCCGTACGGCGGGGTCAGCGCGGCCAAGGTGGCGCTCGGCACCGGCGTCTTCCCGCCGCTGCTGCGCCGGCTCAAGCACTTCGTGGTCCCCGTCTACGACTACGCGCTGATGACCGAGCCGCTGACCGGCGACCAGCTCGCCGCGGTCGGCTGGCGCAACCGGCAGGGCGTGGGCGACTCGGGCAACCGCTTCCACTACTACCGCCTCACCGACGACAACCGCATCCTGTGGGGCGGCTACGACGCCGTCTACTACAACGGCGGCCTGGTCAAGCCCGAGTACGACCAGCGCGACGAGACGTTCGTGACCCTCGCCCAGCACTTCTACGACACCTTCCCGCAGCTCGACGAGGTGCGCTTCACCCACCGGTGGGGCGGCGTGATCGACACCTGCAGCCGCTTCAGCGCCTTCTACGGCCAGGCCCACGGCGGGCGGCTGGCCTACGGCGTCGGCTACACGGGCATGGGCGTGGGCGCCACCCGCTTCGGCGCGAACGTCATGCTCGACCTGCTGTCGGGTGAGCCGACCGAGCGGACCGAGCTGCGCATGGTGAAGGAGAAGCCGGTCCCGTTCCCGCCGGAGCCGGTGCGCTCGGGCGTCATCCAGGTCACCCGCTGGTCGATCGCCCAGGCCGACCAGCACCAGGGCAGGCGCAACCTGTGGCTGCGCACGCTCGACAGGATGGGGCTGGGGTTCGACTCCTGATCTCTCGGGCATGATGCCTGGCGACCCCCAACACCACCGAAGTGGGGGTCGCGAGGTGCGCGCGAGGCTGGTCGCCGGTGTCGGCGTGCTGCTGCTGGCCGGTGGCTGCGGGAGCCGGCAGGGCCAGGTCCTGCCCGCCGCGCCGCCGGCCGTCAAGGTCGCCCGCTGCGTCATGAGCTTTCCCGACGTACGGGGCGCGCGCCTGGCCAGGGCCCGGCTCGCCGACGACATCGCCCGCTACCTCGCGCGCCGCCCCGGCCGGATCGTCTACGCGGTCCACGACCTGGTCAGCGGGGTCACGCTGGGATACGGCCGGCATCGCGACGAGCTGATCACGGCCAGCGGCGCCAAGGTGGACATCGTCATGGCGCTGCTGGCCCGCCGCGCGGGCAGGCTCGACGAGGACGAGCGCGACCTGGCCGTACGCATGATCACGGAAAGCGACAACCGCGCCGCCGACGTCATGTGGGCGCGGATCGGCGGGAGCGGCGCGATGAGCGCGTTCTACCGGCGGATCGGGCTGCGCCACACCACGCCGGGGCGGGGCATCTACTGGGGCGGCACCACCAGCAGCCCGTCCGACCGCATCCGGCTGCTGAAGGTGCTGGTCAAGGGCGGCCGCGGACTGAGCGCCGCGGACCGGCACCTGGTGCTCGGCCTGATGGGACGCGTCCAGGAGGACCAGACGTGGGGCGTCAGCGCGGCGGCGCGGCGCGGCGACCGGGTGGCGCTCAAGAACGGCTGGGCGCCCCGCCCGTTCGTCCACGGCACCTGGGCCGTCAGCAGCTACGGCAGGATCGCCGGGCCGGGACGGGACCTGCTGCTGTCGGTGCAGACCGACCTGCAGCCGGGGGACGGGGCGGGCATCGAGACCGTCGAGGGCGTGGCCCGCATGATCGGCACCCGCTGGGACGGCCTCACCCCGACCGTCCGCCGCCCCTGCCCGACCAACCCCCTCCCGTGACCCCGCGGCTCAGGCGCGGGCGGTCAGCACCTCCTCCGGGATCTCCTTCGGCACGCCGCGCAGGCCCACCAGCGCCAGCACCGCGACCGCGGCCAGCAGCACGCCGGTGACCAGCGACGTCACGTGCACACCGGCGAGGAACGCCTCCCGCGCCGCCCGCATGAGCGCCCCGGCCTGCTCGGCGGGCAGCGTCGCGGCCACGCGGGCGGCCCCCGCGATCGACTCCCCGGCCTCCTCCCCGGCGACCCCGGCGGGCAGCTCCAGGCTGGCCCGGTAGGTGCTGGTGAGCACGGTGCCGAGGATGGCGATGCCGAGCGCCGCCCCCAGCTCGAACGCGGTCTCCGACACCGCGGCCGCCGCCCCGGCGCGCTCCCTGGGCGCGGTGGCCAGCACGTTGTCGTTGTTCACGGTGAAGGCGAAACCGACGCCCACGCCGCCGATCACCATCGCGGGCAGCAGCGTCACGTAGGTCAGCTCCAGGCCGAGCGTCGTGTAGTAGAGGAACGCACCCGCCTGCATGGCCAGGCCCAGCGCGACCACACCGCCCCGGCCGAGACGCCGGATCAGCCCGGCCGCGAGCACGCCGCCGGCCGCGCCGGCCAGCCCGCCAGGGAGCTGCGCCAGCCCCGCCTGCAGCGGCGACCAGCCCAGCACGAGCTGCAGATACCAGGCGAACATCAGCATCATGGCCGACATGGCGAAGATCGCCAGCAGGTTCGTCACGATCGACGCGCTGAACGCCCGCCGGGCGAAGAGCCGCACGTCGATCAGCGGCTCGGGCAGCCGCGCCTGCCGCCAGGCGAACAGGCCCAGCAACGCCACCCCGCCCACGCCCGCGACCAGCACGTTCTCGTGCCCCAGGCCCTGGTGCCCGGCCTCCTTGACCGCGTAGACGACCGCGATCACCCCGGCCGTGGACAGGGCCGCGCTGAGGAGGTCGAGCCGGCCCGCCGCCGGGTTGCGCGACTCGGGCAGCACGAGCACGCCGCCGACCAGCACGAGCAGCATGATCGGCACGTTCATCAGGAACACCGAGCCCCACCAGAAGTGGTCCAGCAGCAGCCCGCCCACGACCGGGCCGACGGCGAAGCCCGCCGCACTCATCCCGCTCCAGACGCCGACGGCCGCGGTGCGCTCGCCCGGCTCGGTGAAGACGTTCCTGACGATCGACAGCGTCGACGGCATGATCGTCGCACCGGCCACGCCGAGCAGCGCGCGGGCCGCGATCAGCAGCTCCGGGCTCGTCGCGTACGCGGTGAGCGCCGAGGCCGCGCCGAACGCCGCGGCGCCGATCAACAGCAGCCGCTTGCGGCCGATGCGGTCGCCGAGGTTGCCCATGGTGACCAGCAGGCCGGCGAGGGCGAAGCCGTACACGTCGCCGATCCAGAGGAGCTGGGTGGAGCTCGCGCCGAGATCGGCGGTCAGCCGGGGGAGCGCCAGGTGCAGGACCGTCAGGTCCAGCGAGAGCAGCAGAGTGGCCAGGCAGGCGACGGCCAGGCACCACCATTTGTTCGTCATGCGGGCCAGCGTGACGGGAGCCCCTGACCGCGGGCCTACCGGTCGCTGACCGCCCCGCTGACCTGACCGTCGAGCTCGGTCAGCGCCGCCGCGATGCGGGCGCGGGTGTCGGCCGTGCTGTACCAGTCGTCCGGGCACTCCGCGCGGGCCCGCAGCAGCAGGCTACGCGCCTCCTCGGTGGCGCCGCCGCGCAGCGCCACCTCGGCGAGCCCGAGCAGCGCCCAGGCCAGGATCTCGACCGAGCCGTTGCGACCGGCCAGCTCGGCGGCCGGCAGGTAGTCGGCCCGCGCCTCCTCCGGCCGGCCCAGGCACTGCAGGGCGTCGCCGCGCCGGCACAGCGACTCGGCGATCTCCGTCGTCGCCTTCAGCTCGCGGGCGATCGCCAGCGACTCGTCCGCCAGCGCGTACGCCGTCGCGTAGTCCCCCTGCTCCTGGTGGAGCGTGCCGAGCCCGGACAGCACCAGCACCGTGCCCCAGCGCTCGCCGATCGCCTTGAACCTGGCCAGGCTCTCGTGGAAGTGGCCCGCGGCCTCCTCCACCCGGCCGAGCACCTGCAGCACGAAGGCCGCCCCCGCGTACGCCAGCGCCCGCGGCCAGGGCGTGAGCCCGGCCATGGTGCGCTGGACGTCGAGATAGGCCTGCTCGAAGTCGCCGCGCGGCCCGTTGTACATCGACAGCAGCATCATCAGGAACTCCACCCGGCGCGGCAGGTGGTTCCACGGCAGCAGCGTGCGCGAGTGGGCGATCAGGTCGCGCACCTCGTCGCCGACCTCGCCCCGCCAGGCGGTGACGACCGCGCAGGTCACGTACTCCTCCTCCAGCCCTTCGGGGACGGCCGCGCCGAGCCTGAGCAGCAGCGTGGCCGCGAGGTCGGCGCTGGTGACGCGGTGACCGCGCATCCACCAGTAGCAGGCGCAGTGCGCGAGCAGCCGCAGCGCCGTCTCGACCTGGCCGGTCTCGGTGGCCCAGCGCAGGGCGGCGTTGACGTCGTCGCTCTCCTCGTCGAGCCGGGCCAGCCACTCCAGCTGCTCGCGGGTGCGCAGCCGCTCGTCGGCGGCGAGCACGAGGTCCAGGCAGCAGGCGGCGTGGGCGTCGCGGGCCGCCGCCACCTCGCCCGACTCGGCCAGCCGCTCCGCGCAGAACGCCTGGATCGTCGCCAGCATCCGGTAGCGCCCGTCCACCCGCTCCACCAGCGACTTCTCCGCCAGCGAGAACAGCACCTCCTCCGGCAGCCCGCACACCCGCTCGGCCGTCTCGGGGCGCGCCCCGCCCACGAACACGCTGAAGCGCCGGGCCATGCGCTGCTCGTCGGCGTCCAGCAGGTCCCAGCTCCAGGCCACGACCGCGCGCAGCGTCTGGTGGCGCGGCAGCGCCGTACGGCTGCCGCGGGCCAGCAGCCGGAACCGGTCGTCCAGCCGCGCCGCCACGTCGGCCACCGACATCGTCCGCAGCCGCGCCGCGGCCAGCTCGATCGCCAGCGGCAGCCCGTCGAGCGCCCGGCAGATCCGTACGACGTGCGCCGCGTTCACCGCGTTCACCGCGAAACCGGGGGACACCGCGCCGGCCCGGTCGGCGAACAGCCGCACGGCCGGATAGTCCAGCGGCTCGACGGCCTCGGCCGGCGGCAGCCGCAGCGGCGCGACCGGGAGGATCGACTCGCCGGTGATGCCCAGCGCCTCCCGCCCGGTGACCAGCACCCGCAGGCCGGGGCAGGAGGCCAGCAGCAGATCGGTCAGCTCGGCGGTCGCCTCGACCAGGTGCTCGCAGTTGTCCAGCACGAGCAGCAGCTCGCGCCCGGCGAGCGCGGTCGCGAGGCGGGTGAGCGGATTCACCGGCCGGTCGGCGGCGGGGCGCAGGGCGTCGCGGACGTCGAGCGCGGCCAGCACCGCGGCGGCCACGTCCGCGCCTTCGGTGACCGGGGCCAGCGGGACGAAGCAGACATCCTGTGGCTCCTGTCCGGCCGCCTCGACCGCGAGCCGCGTCTTGCCCGCCCCGCCGGGGCCGATCAGCGTGACCAGCCGGTCTGCCCGCAGCCGCGCGCTCACCTGGGCCAGCTCCCGGTCCCGGCCGACGAAGCTGGTGAGCTGCGCGGGCAGCCCCTGCCGCTGCGGGGCGGCCGGAGCGGGCGCGCCGAGCGCGGGGTCGGCCCGCAGCACGGCCAGGTGCGCGGCGGCCAGCTCGGGGCCGGGCGCGACGCCCAGCTCCTCGTCGAGCAACCTCCTGGCCTCGTCGTAGACGGTCAGCGCCTCCGCCTGGCGGCCGCTGCCGTAGAGCGCCCGCATGAGCTGGGCGCGCGGCCGCTCGCGCAGCGGATGGGCGGCGACGAGGCCGCGCAGCTCGGCGGCGAGCTCCCGGTGCCGCCCGAGGTCCAGGTCGGCCTGCACCCGGTCCTCCGTCGCGGCGAGGCGCAGCTCCTCCAGCGCGCTCGCCGCGTCCTCCGCGTGCGGGGCGTCGGCCAGCGGCGCGCCCCGCCACAGCTCCAGCGCCTCGCGCAGCAGCCCGGCGGCACGGCCGGGATCGCCGGCCGCGAGGGCCCGGCGACCGGCCGCCGCCAGCCGCTCGAAGCGGTGGGCGTCCACGTCGGACGGCTCGACGGCCAGCCAGTAGCCCGCCGGATGGAACTCGACCAGATCCCTGCCGAGCGCCCGGCGCAGCCGGGACACCTGGGACTGCAGCGCGTTGGCCACGCCCTCGGGCGGCTCGGGGCCGTACAGGCCGGCGGCGAGCCGGTCCGCCCCGACGACGCGGCCGGCGTGCAGGGCCAGCAGGGTGAGCAGCGCCCGCACCCGGGGGCCGCCGAGCGCGACGGGCTCGCCGTCGTCGCCCAGCACCGTGGTGGGCCCCAGGATCTGGAAGCGCATGCCTCGATTATCCAGTTCTCGGCAGCAGCGCGGCCGTCTCCTCATAGGTCGGGACGCGGGGCGCGGGCCTGCCCTCGGCGGCGAGCGCCGCCGCCAGCGCCCCCTGGAGCGCGGCCCGGTAGAGCAGCGAGCCCGTGCTCACCCGGGCCACCCCGGCCGCGCCGAGCTCGGCCATCGTGGGGCCGTCCGGCTGGAGGAGCACGTTGAGCGGCAGCGGCGTGGCCGCCGCCACCTCGGCGATCGCGTCCAGTCCGGTCAGGCCGGGCACGAAGACGCCGTCGGCGTGCGCGTACGCCCGCACCCGCTCCAGCGTGTCGCCCGTCCGCAGCCAGCAGGTGTCGGTACGGGCGTTGACGAACACGCCGTGCCCCTTGGCCGCCTCGATGATCTCCTGGTGCAGCCCGATCGGGCGCAGGGTGCCGTCCGGCCGGCCGTCCTCGAGGTTCACCCCCGCCACGCCCAGCGCGGCCAGGCTCGCCACCAGCTCCGACACCTCGGCCGGGTCGTCGCTGAAGCCGCCCTCGATGTCCACGGTGACGAGCACGCCGAGGTCCTTGATGGTCTCGGCCAGCTCGACGGTCTCGGCGCGGGTGACGCCGGCCGCGTCCGGCCGGCCGTGCACGGCCGCCACGCCGAGGCTCGTGGTGCCGATCGCCGGGAAGCCCAGCGCGGCCAGGGCGGCGGCCGAGCCGTAGTCCCAGGCGTTCGGCAGCAGGAACGGCTGGCCGGGGCGGTGCAGGTCGCGGAAGCTCACGGGCGCTCACCCTCCCGCAGCCCCTCCAGCACGCCGGCGGCCAGCGCGAGCGCGTACGCGGGCGCCGGACAGGGCCGCACCCCGGCGCCGAACGTCAGATGCGGCGTCTCGCCGCGCGCCGGGTCGAACCGGCCGGGATCGGGGAAGACGTCAGGGTCGCGGTTGGCGGCCACCAGGTCGAGGGTCACCTCCTCGCCGCTGTGGAGGTCCAGCCTGCGGGTGACCTTGAGCGGCGGATCGTGCCGGAGCGTCTCGCGCAGCACCGCCTCCACGTCGTCGTGCTCGGCGAGCCGCGGCAGGGCGCCCGCGATCAGCGCCTCGGTGGCGGCGTGCCCCTGGAGCAGCAGGGTGACGGCCGGCAGGTCGGTCTGGTCCAGGAGGGCGGCGACGGCGGCGTCCGCCTGCGGGCTCTCCTCGCCCGACAGGTAACCGGCCGCCGCGGCGGCGACCGGCGTGGTGTCGGCGACGCCGAGCGCGGCCCCGAGCACCCGCGTGGGCACGGCACGCCACTCGCCGGGCCGCTCCAGGGTCGCGGCCTTGGCGGCGGCGCGCAGGCGTACGGGGTCCAGGGCGGCCAGCCGCTCGACGACGCGGCGGCGGCGTTCGGCGTGCTCCGCGCCGGAGCTGAACCGCGAGACGTGGGCGCGCAGCCAGGCCAGCGTCCCCTCGGGGGCGTCCTGGCGCACGGGCGGCGGCACGTACCGGGGGTCGGCGAGCACCGCCAGGGCTTCGGCGTGACGGGTGATGTGCATGCGGTCCACGCTAGGAGCGAGATCCTTCGGCGGCGGCCGAAACGTGCCCGCGCTCAGGCGGCCAGCTCGGACGCACCCTCGGCGGACGCGTCGCCGACGGTCGCGGATCCGGCGGGTGCGGATCCGGCGGGTGCGGATCCGGCGGGCGCGGACCCGGCGGGCGCGGGACTGGCGGGCGCGGAATGCGCGGGCGCGCTCTCGGCGTGCGCGGAGACCCGGCGGCCGGCCGCGGCCGCCACCGCCATCGTCACGAGAAGCACCATCTCGGCCAGCACCACGGCCCGCTCCAGCGGCCCGTAGTAGGCGACCCCGTTGATCAGCGGTGAGGTGACGGTGGCCGGATGCGCGGCCAGGTACGCCGCCAGCGTCAGCCCCGCGGTCACGCTCATCGCCCGCACCGCGTTCCAGCGGGCGGCCCCCGCCCGTCCCCTGGCGAACGTCCACCCGGCGACCGGCAGCGCGGTGAACACCACGGCGGCCGCCCAGCGGTGGATCTCCCCGGCGAGCGTACCGATCTGGGAGGAGCCGGGATCGGTGGGGAAGACCGCGCTCAGCATCAGCCCGGCGGCCCCGGCCAGCAGCAGCACCCGGGTGGCCGCGGTGCGCGCCGGGTCGGCCACGACCAGCCCGTACGCCAGGCTGAGGCACGCCCCCGCCAGCGCCAGCATCCCGACGAGCACCGGCACCAGCCCGCCGGCGACCAGCGCGTAGTCGCTGATCAGCGGCTGGGCGGGCAGGGTGAGCTCGGTCCAGGCGAGCGCCGCCGCCGAGGCGGCCGTGCCACCGGCCGTGGCCCACAGGCTCCACCGAGGGATCATCGCGCGACCTCGTCGTAGATCGCCTCGAACCGGGCCAGCGACGCCTGGTCGTCGTGGGTGAGGGCGAGCTCCCTGCTGGCCTTGCCGTACCTGGCGCGCAGCTCGTCGTCGCCGAGCACGCGGGTCAGGTGGCGGGCCAGCTCGACCACGTCGCCCGGCTGGAACAGGTGGCCGTTGCAGACCACCAGGTGCGGCAGCGCCATCGCGTCGGCCGCCACCACGGGCAGGCCGCTCGCCATGGCCTCCAGCGTCGCGATGCTCTGCAGCTCGGCGACGCCGGGCATGGCGAAGACGTCGGCGGCGGCGTACGCCTGCGGCATGTTCTCGTCGGGCACGAAGCCGAGGAAGAACACCCGGTCGCCGACCCCGATCCTGGCGGCCAGCCGCTCCAGCTCGGCCCGCTGGTTGCCCTTGCCGACCAGCGCCACCTGGGCGTCGGTCTCGTTGAGCACCAGCGGCAGCGCCCGGACCAGCTCGTCGATCCGCTTCTCCTCGTCGAGGCGGCCGACGAACAGCACGGTCGGCCGGTCGGGCAGGCCGAACAGCTTGCGCGCCCACGCCTTCGGCTCGGCGTGCGGGTGGAACCTGCTGAGGTCGATGCCGCAGGACACCGGCTCCACCTCCCGCGCGAACCCCTGGTCGGCGAGGAGCCGCGCGGCCAGCGGGGTGGGCGTGGTGACGTGGTCGGCCCGGTTGAAGACGCGGCTGAAGTCGCGCCAGGCCAGCCGGCCCGCCTTCACGCGCAGCCGGTCGGGGATGTGGGCGAACTGGAAGAGGTTGTCGGGCATGAAGTGGTTGGTGGCCACGACGGGGACGCCGGCGCGCCGGGCGGCGGCGATGGCGGCCCGGCCGACCACGAAGTGGCCCTGCGTGTGCAGCACGTCCGGGTTGATGTCGGCGACCAGCCGGTCCAGCCGGGTCGGCACGGTGACACGCATGGTCGGATGCACCAGCAGCGGCGCCGAGCGCAGCCGGTGCACGATGACGCCGTCCACGACGTCGGCGCTGGCCGGGCCGTGCTCCGACTGGCAGACCACGTGCACCTCGTTGCCGCGCGCGGCGAGGCCGGTGGCCAGGCGGTGGGTGAAGTAGGCGGCGCCGTTCACGTCGGGAGGGTAGGTGTCGGTCGAGATCAGCACCCGGCGCGGGCGCTCGGGGGCGGGGGCGAGCCGGGCGCGGTCGGTGACGCTGTGCAGGGGCATGGCCATGACGGTGACTCCACAATCGCAAGGGAACCCGGCCCGGGGAGGGCCGGAGGGGGAACAGGGGACGACGAGCCGGGAACGGGGTCGGGGTCAGGCGAGATCGTTGCGCGCCTCCAGCGGACTGGTACGCGCCAGCGCGACGGTGCCGGCGGCGGTCAGCAGGGCGGCCGCGACCGGGACGACCCCGGTGGGCAGCGGCTCGCCGAGCAGCAGCGCGCCGAACGCCACCGCCGTCAGCGGATCGGCGACCTGCAGCGAGGCGAACGACACGCCGAAGTGGCCGACGGCGTAGGCCCGCTGCAGCATCATCAGCGCGAGCAGCGTGGGCACCGGCAGGGCCAGCAGGTACCACCAGTTCCAGCCGCCGTCGACGAGCACCCGCATGAGGGTGGCGGTGGCGCCGTACAGGACGCCGGAGCTGGTGGCCAGCAGTGCCGCCCGCCAGGCCGGCGAGGCCGCCTTCGCGCCCGCCCACAGCAGCACCGCCGCGATCCCGGCCACGCCGAGCAGGAGGAGGACGCCGTCCGGGTCGAGCCGGGTCGGCCCCTCGGACTCGGGGACCATCAGCACGAGCCCGACCAGCCCGGCCGCGACGACCGCCGCCGCGCCCAGCTCCTTGCGGGTGGGCCGGCGGCCGTGCAGCGTGGCGGCGAGCGGCAGGGCGAACAGCAGGCTCGCCACGCCCATCGGCTGCACCACGGTGAGCGGGCCGAGCCCGAGCGCGACGATGTGCAGGCCGCCACCCGCCAGGATGGACGCGCCGCCGATCAGCCAGCGCGGCCGGCGCAGCAGGGCGAGGAGCCCCGGCTTCGCCGAGCCGGCGGCCTCGAACTGCTGAAGGGCGGCGCCGAGGGCGAAGAACAGCGACCCGACCAGGGCGATCGCCGCGGCCAGCACAGTCATGCGCACTCCTCTCGAATCGGATGGTCGCCCGGCAGGGTCAAACGGACGTGTCCACGGGAAGGACTTCCGGGGAAGGCTGGGTGGCGCGGCGCTTCCGCGCCCACCGCACGAGCTCGACCACCGCCGTGACGGACACCGCGATGCCGAGGCCCAGCAGCAGACCCTTGATCGGGTCGTTCTCGAACGCCATCCCGCCGAAGAACCCGATCAGCCCGGAGTAGACCGCCCACGAGCTCGCCGCGATCGCGTCGAAGAAGGTGAACGAGCGCAGCGGGTGGCGTACCGCGCCCATGGTGAGCGTGGTCGCCGTCCGGCCGCCGGGGATGTACCTGGCCACGACCAGCACCAGCCCGCCCCGCTCCTCCAGCGCGCCGCGCGCCCAGACGAACGCCTTCTTGTCCCGCAGCCGCCCGCCGGACATGCGCCCGATCAGGTACGACACGTGGTCGCCCACGAACGCGCCGAGCGCCGCGACCACCATCACCAGGGCGAGGTTCGTCTCCCCGGAAGCGGCGAACACCGCCGCCGTGATCACCGACGTCTCGGCCGGGACGATGGGGAAGAACCCGTCGAGCACGGCCAGGGCGAACAGGGCCGCGTACAGCCAGGGGGATGACATGACCTGCTGGACCAGGTCGAGGATGGCATGTGACATGGGGCGTTGACTCCGATCTTCACGGCACACGGACAGCGTCTCGGTACGCGGGGTCCCGGGGCATCGGGGATGCCCCCGGTCGAACGCGGACCCGTCCCCTAATCGGGTCAGGGCCGTAGCTCATGAAGCTAGAAACTCCGCTGGTCATGGCACATCGGCCGATCGGCAGCGGGTGCCCCCGACTTTCGTCGGGGGCGGTGCCGCCTGCCCCGGCCGACACCTTCGATCCAACCCGTTCGCGCAGGCCGGCGCAGGAGTGGAGGTAGGCGAATCGGGGGTGGGGCTAGCACTACCAGGACGGTGCCACGCGCCCTACCCTGACTTTCGTCAGGGTCGTCTCCTGCCTGAGGACGAGGGCGGGCCTCCGCCCGGCCCCCATAGGCTCGACGACGTGAGAATCCCGCCGTCGATCCGCAGGCAGAGCCGCCGTGAGGTGGTCGTCGACCTGCTGCTCTGGATGTTGCTGTGCGCCTTCGTCGCCGCCGCGGGGCCCGACCCCCTCCGGGACCCGGCCGCGTTCGGGATGGTGACCGGGCCGCGGCTCGCCCTGGCGTCGGCGGTGGTGCTGGTGGGCCGCCGCCGGCCGCTCGTCGCCCTGGTGCTGCTGCTGCCGCTCGGCCCGTGGCGCTTCAGCGAGGGGTTCGCCACCGTGGACCTGAGCTGGCTGCTGCCCCGGACCGGCGTCAAGATCCTCCCGCTGGTTTCGGCCTCGCCGTTCATCATGGGGTACGCCTACCTGACCGGCCGGCGGGAGGGCGCGGCGTGGCCGCCGGTGGCCGCGTTCGGCCTCATCACGGCGGTCGGCGTGGCGGTCGTGCTCGCGGCGGGCGGCGACCTCGCCCTGTGGGTGTCGATGGTGACCGGGCTGGTGGGCACCTATCTGATCCCGTACCTGATAGGGCTGGTGCGGCGGCTGGTGATCCGGCAGCGGGGCCAGGCCAGGCTCTCGGCCGAGGCGCAGGCCCGGCTGCGCGAGCGGGCCAGGATCGCGCGGGACATGCACGACTCGCTCGGCCACGACCTGGCCCTGATCGCGGTCCGGGCGGCCGGGCTGGAGCTGGCCCCCGGCCTGGACCCGGCGCAGGCGCGGGCGGCGGGGGAGCTGCGGGAGGCGGCGGGCGACGCCACCGAGCGGCTGCGGCAGATCATCGGGCTGCTGCGCGAGGACTCCGACGCCGCGCCGCTGGAGCCGGTGAACGAGGACGTGACCGAGCTGGTCCGCCGGGCCAGGGACTCCGGCATGACCATCGACCTCGACGTGGCCGCCGGGCCGGCGCCCGCGCTGGCCGGAGCCGTCGTCCAGGAAGGGCTCACCAACGCGGCCAAGCACGCGCCGGGGGCCGCCGTGCGGATCTCGGTGGGCCCCCGCCGGGTGAGCGTGCGCAACGGGCCCGCGCGCGGCCGGCCGGTCGCCAGGCGGGGCGGCATGGGGCTGGCGGGCCTCGCCGAACGGGCCCGCCTGGCGGGCGGCACGCTCACCGCCGGAGCGGTGGACGGCGGCTACGAGCTCGTGGTCGAACTCCCCTGAACGGCGCCGCTCAGGCGTGCGCGACGTGCAGCCGGCGCAGCACCCGCTTGAACGCCCAGATCGAGAACGCGATCGCCAGCCCGCTGATCACGGCCACCGCCGAGGTGCGCAGGATCATGAACGCGCCGAGCGAGCCGCGCAGGCTCTCGTAGACGGCCAGCGCGATGCTGAGCGTGGAGTTCGTCAGCAGCACGAACGCCCACAGCAGCGTGATCCTGGCGAAGAACCGGCGGATGCGCTCGTGCTTCAGCACCGCCGACGGCAGGTGGATGTAGTCGAGCGTGAGCTTCTGCACCAGCGGCCGGTTGAGCCGCACGGAGGCGAGGAACGCCATGCTGATGCAGATCGTGCCCAGCTCGGGCTGGATGAAGAACCACATCCAGGTGCCGGTCCAGAGCGACACCAGGGCGCGCACGGTGATCGCGAACGCCGCGAGGAACATGGTGGCGGGCACCTTCACCCGCCGGACGAGCCGCCAGGCCACGCCGAGGTAGACCCAGGCGACGGTGGCGATCAGCGCCCACTTGATCCCGAGGACCACCATGGCGAGGTAGAAGACCGCCAGCGGGGCGACCACGGCTTCGAGCAGCTTGGGCGCCGCCTCGCGGGCGAGGGCGCCGAGGCGGGGGAGGGTCACGGGCGGATGGTTCAAGACTGCTCCGCAGATAGGCCGACGATCAGCGACTACCCGGGCTTCGAGGGACCAGGGCTACCCTGATGGACCGCTCGCACTTACCGAGGCGGGCACCGCACCGGCGTCCCGGGAAGCACGCCGGTGGCCTACCGTACCTGAGGGCCGGCGGTGCGACCGCCTCTTTCGACACGCTCCATCTGTGCCCTACCGAACCAGCATGTCCTTGAACCGAACTTTCAGCCCAGTGACTCAGCCCAGTGACTCAGCTCAGTGACGCGGTGGCCAGTTTCGCGCCGAACCCCAGGAAGACGGCGCCGACGCACGAGGTCAGCCCCGCGCTGAGCCGCTTGTGGCTGCGGAACTGGGCGGCCAGGAACGTGCCGCCGAAGATCAGCGACGTCAGGTAGAGAAAACTGAAGACCTGGATCACCGCGCCGAGGATCAGGAACGACAGCGCCGGCGCCGGATAGGCCGGATCCACGAACTGCACGAAGAACGAGACGAAGAACAGGATCGCCTTCGGGTTGAGCAGGCTGATCGTCAGGGCCTTGCGGAACGGCCGCGGCCGGCTCTCCACAGCCTTCTCCACGGCCTCCTCCGCCGCCTTCGCCGGGACTGCCTCGGCGCCTCGCGCCCGCCAGGAACGCCAGGCGTCCCTGATCATCTGGAAGCCGATCCACGCGAGGTAGCCGGCGCCGGCGTACTTGACGACCATGAACAGGACGGCGTTGGAACGCAGGAGGGACGCCGCGCCGGCGGCGGCCAGGAACATCAGCACCGTGTCGCCGACGAAGACGCCGGCCGCGGCCCGGTAGCCCTGCCGGACACCGTGACGCGCCGCGAAGCTGAGAACGTAGATCGAGTTGGGTCCAGGCAGCAGAATGATCAGGAAGGCGCCGATCACGTAGGCCCAGAAATCGGTGATGCCGAAGAACACGTCTCTCACGGTACCGCGAGGGATGGTCCTGACAGTCACCTGTCAGGGATCCGGATGTCCGCAACTTTGGGCCTTTGCGGGAGATCGGTAGATCCTCAGTCTCGGTTCAGGCGCCGGCACCATCCCATCCCGAGCGCCCTAGGAGGACCAGGTGATACGCCGTATCGTCATCCTGCTCGCCGCCCTCTGCCTCGTCGGCCTCACCGGCGTGACGGGCGTGGGGGCGGCCGCCGAGCCCCCGCCCAACAAGCAGTACCGCGTGCAGGGGCCGTCCGACGCGCAGCAGCGCAGCGCCGTCGCCGCCACCGGCGCGGCCATCGAGGAGGTGGCCACCGGCTCCGTGCTGGTCACGGCCACCACGGCCGAGGTGGCCGCCATCAGGAAGCTCGGCTACCGGGTCGTGGAGGTGCCCCGGCCGGCGACGCCGTCCAGCGTCGAGGCGTTCGACTTCCCGCCCGCCGACTCGGCGTACCACAACTACGCCGAGATGAACGCCGAGATCAACGCCCTGGTCGCGGCCCATCCGAACATCGTCAGCCAGTCGACGTACGGGACCTCGTACGAGGGCCGCGCCCTGCGCCTGGTCAAGATCAGCGACAACGTCGGCACGGACGAGGCCGAGCCCGAGGTGCTGTTCACCGCCCACCAGCACGCCCGTGAGCACCTGACGGTCGAGATGGCGCTCTACATCATGCACCTGCTCGCCGACAACTACGGCACCGACTCCCGGATCACGAACCTGGTCAACACCCGCGAGATCTGGATCATGCCGGACCTCAACCCCGACGGCGGCGAGTACGACATCGCCACCGGCAGCTACCGCTCCTGGCGCAAGAACCGCCAGCCCAACTCGGGCTCCTCGGCCGTCGGCACCGACCTCAACCGCAACTGGGCCTACAACTGGGGCTGCTGCGGCGGCTCCTCCGGCACGACCTCCAGCGAGACCTACCGCGGCCCGAGCGCCGAGTCCGCCCCCGAGGTGCGGGCGACGGCCGACTGGGTGCGCAGCCGCGTCATCGGCGGCGTGCAGCAGCTCAAGTCGCACATCGACTGGCACACCTACAGCGAGCTGGTGCTCTGGCCGTACGGCTACACCCTGAACAACACCGCGCCCGGCCTCACCCAGGACGACCGCGACGCGCACGCCACGCTCGGCCAGAACATGGCCTCCACCAACAACTACACCCCGCAGCAGGCCAGCGACCTCTACATCACCGACGGCACCATCGACGACTGGCTGTGGGGCCAGTACAAGATCTTCAGCTTCACGTTCGAGATGTACCCGACCGGCGCCAGCCCCGGCTTCTACCCGCCCGACGAGCAGATCGTCCCGCAGACCACGCGCAACCGGGAAGCCGTGCTCCGCTTCCTCGAATACTCCGACTGCGTCTACCGGATCATCGGCAAGGAGAGCCAGTACTGCGGCACCGGCACGCCGCCGCTGACCGTCTACTCCGACACGTTCGAGACCGCCACCGGCTGGACCGTCAACCCGGCGGGCACCGACACCGCCACGGCCGGCCAGTGGGAGCGGGGCGACCCGCAGGACACCACGTCCTCGGGCGCCAAGCAGCTCGGCACGACCGTCAGCGGCACGAACGACCTGGTGACCGGCCGCCTCGCGGGCAGCGCCGCCGGTGACTACGACGTGGACGGCGGCGTCACCACGATCCAGTCCCCACCGATCACGCTGCCGTCCTCGGGCACGCTCAGCCTCTCGCTGTCGTGGTACCTCGCGCACGGCTCGAACGCCTCCAGCGCCGACTACCTGCGGGTCCGCGTCGTGGGGAGCTCGACCGCGACCGTGCTCAACCAGGCGGGCGCGGCCTCCAACCGCAACGGCGCGTGGGCCACGGCCACCGCGAACCTGAACGCCTTCGCCGGCCAGACCGTCCGTGTCGTCGTGGACGCCGCCGACGCCGGCACCGCCTCCCTGGTCGAGGCCGGCATCGACGACGTCAGGATCACCCAGCAACCCTGACCTGCCCCTGCCTCCCGCCGTACGGTCCCGTACGGCGGGAGCTCAGTCCAGGTGGATCGCCGCGAGCTTGGCCGGATCGACGACGATGTGGATGCCGGTGATCCGGCCGCCGCCGACGGCGAAGGCGATGACCGAGAGTGGGGTCCCGTCGGCACGCCACGACATGTGGCCGGGAACGCCGTTGACCAGCACCGCCCGCTGGCGGGCGACCTCGCCGGCGAACCTGCGGGCGCCCGCCGCGACCTCGGTGGCGCCGAGGGTGACGACCACGCCGCCGGGGGTGTCGACGGTAAGCCGCACGTCCGGGTCGAGGACGCGCAGGAGCGCCTCGAAGTCGCCGCCGACGGCGGCCGCGCGGAACGCCTGGACGACCTCCTGGTGCTCGCGGCCCCCGCCGGCCGGCCGGTCCGCGCCCCGGATCTTGCGGCGGGCCCGGCTGGCGATCATCTTGGCGGCGTCGGCGGACTTCCCCAGGATGTGGCCGATCTCGTGGAACGGCACCGCGAACATGTCGTGCAGCACGAACGCCAGCCGCTCACCCGGGGTGAGCGAGTCGAGCACCACGAGCAGGGCGAAGCCGACCGAATCGGCCAGCGCCACCTGCTCGTCCGGCGCGGGTTCGCCGGCGGGCGTCACCACGAGGTCCGCGAACTCGTGCCCGTACGTGGTCTCGGGGCGGGCCTGACGGGACCGCAGCACGTCGAGGCTGATCCGGCCGACCACCGTGGTCAGCCACCCCGCCAGGTTGCCGATGGCCGCCTCGTCCTGGCGGGCGAGGCGCACCCAGGCTTCCTGGACCACGTCCTCGGCGTCGGCGTGCGAGCCCAGCACGCGGTGGGCGAGGGCGCGCAGCCGATCGCGCTGGGCCTCGAACGCCTCGGTCACGGCACCGGACGGGCGCGCGGTCACGGCTTGCGCTGCTGGCGGAGCGAGATCCGGTTGCCGTCGGGATCCACCGCCTCGACGCGGACCCCGAACGGATAGTCCTCGGGCTCGGTCCCCTCGAAGGTGACGCCGCGCGAGCGCATGATCTCGAAATCCTTGCGCAGGTCGTCGGATTCGAGGATCACCGGGCCTGGCACGCCGCCCGGCAGCCCCGTGCCCGCCGCGTGCGGCCACAGGAGGATCTGCACCGGGCTGCCGGGCACGCCGACGGTGAGGAACCGGCCGTCGGGCCCGGTGACGTCGATCCGCTTCTCCAGCCCGAGTCCTCCGGCGTAGAACTCCAGCGCGCGGTCCTGGTCGGTGACGTAGATCGTCACGTACATGATGGCGGTCAGCATTCCTGTCCTCTTTTCACTCGTCGATCCCATGACGAGCGCCGGCGGAAGAAGGTAACAGGGAGCCTGCCTTTTTTGGGTCTTGTAAGGGCGAGGTGTCAAGGCTACGATCGGCCCACAACTCTTAGGAAACTTTCCTAACAGTAAACGACCGACCGGACAAAACCTTACAGCCCCCGCAAACGCGTGGCTCGTGCCGTACGGCTCGCTCTCTCACCCCCCGGCGCGAGGCGTACGGCACGTCACCCCCCGTAAGGAAGAGCCCGTGAGACACCGCGCGACCCTCCTGGCGTTCGCGAGCCTCGTCCTCGCCCTCATCGCCGCCCCTGCCCCCGCCCACGCCGCCACGGCGACGGCGACCTTCACGAAGGTCTCCGACTGGGGCTCCGGCTTCGAGGGCAAGGTCACCGTCACCAACGCCACCACCACGGCCATGAACGGCTGGAACGTGCAGTTCGACGTCCCCGCCGGCTACTCGATCCCGTCCGCGTGGGACGCGGTCATGACGAGGAGCGGCCAGCACTACACCTTCACCAACCCGTCCTGGGCCCCCGCACTCCCCGCCGGCGGCAGCGCGAGCTTCGGCTTCAACGGCAGCCCCGGCGGCTTCCCCGGCATCACCGGCTGCACGCTCAACGGATCACCCTGCGGCGGCGGCGGACCGTCACCCGGGGTGCCCGGCAGGCCGGGCGCCGCCTCCGCCACCTCCACGGCCGGCTCGATCACCCTCACCTGGGGAGCGTCCTCGGGCACGGTCACCGGCTACCGCGTCTACGAGGGCGCCACGGTCAAGGCCACGGTCAGCGGCACGACCGCGACGATCTCCGGCCTCGGCGCCTGCGAGAGCCACACCTACACGGTCAAGGCGTACAACGGCCAGGGCGAGTCGGCGGCCGGCGACCCCGTGACCGCCACCACCACCGGCTGCACGGGAAGCGGCGGCACCCTGCCGAAGCACTTCCTCACCGGCTACTGGCACAACTTCGTCAACGCCGCGACCGAGCTCAGGCTCTCGGCCGTCCCCGCCGAGTACGACCTCGTCGCCGTCGCGTTCGGCGAGGCCACGGCCACGCCGGGGCAGGTCGCCTTCGCCGTGGACGCCGGCCTGTCGGCCGCGCTCGGCGGCTACACCGACGCCCAGTTCAGGGCCGACGTCCAGGCCCTGCACCAGCGGGGCAAGAAGGTCATCCTGTCCGTGGGCGGCGAGGCCGGGCGGGTGCAGGTCGCCGACGCGGCCGCCGCGACCCGCTTCGCCGACTCGGTGTACGCCCTCATGCAGAGCTACGGCTTCGACGGCGTGGACATCGACCTGGAGAACGGCCTCAACGCCACGTACATGGCCCAGGCGCTCCGGTCGCTGCGCGCCAAGGCCGGCGCCGACCTGATCATCACGATGGCCCCGCAGACCATCGACATGCAGAGCACCGGGATGGAGTACTTCAAGCTCGCCCTGTCGATCAAGGACATCCTCACGGTCGTCCACACCCAGTTCTACAACTCCGGTTCCATGCTCGGCTGCGACCAGGCGCAGGCGTACACGCAGGGGACCGTCAACTTCATGACCGCGCTGGCCTGCATCCAGCTCGAGAACGGCCTGCGCCCCGACCAGGTGGCGCTGGGCCTGCCCGCCGGGCCGGGCGCGGCGGGCGGAGGCGTGGTCGCTCCCGCCCTCGTCAACCAGGCGCTCGACTGCCTGGCTCGGCGTACCAATTGCGGATCTTTCGTGCCGCCCCGTGCGTACCCGGACATCCGGGGCGCGATGACCTGGTCCATCAACTGGGACGCCAGCGCCAACTGGTCCTTCAGCAAGACCGTCAAGCCGCACCTTCAGGGAATGCCATGAGATTTCGCAGCAGACTCGCCGCATCGTTCGCCTGCGCGGTCCTCGCGCTGACCGGCGCCGGCCTCCCGGTCGCCCACGCGGAAAGCCAGACGGCCGGCCAGAGCGCCCGGCTGCTCGCCGCCGCCTGGGCCCCGTGGACCGCCTACGCCACCGGCGCGGTCGTCACCTACAACGGCGTCGACTACGTCTGTCTCCAGGGCCACACCTCCCAGCCCGGCTGGGAGCCGCCGAACGTCCCCGCCCTCTGGAAGGTCTCCACCGGCGGCGGCACCGACACGACCGCGCCGTCCACGCCCGGCAACCTCCGCTCGACCGGCGTCACCAGCAACAGCGTCTCGCTCGCCTGGAACGCCTCCACCGACAACGTCGCCGTCACCGGCTACAACGTCTACCGGGGCGGCAGCCTGGTCACCACCGTGACCGGCACCACCTACACCGACACCGGCCGCGCCGCGAACACCGCCTACACCTACACCGTCCGCGCCCGCGACGCCGCCGGCAACCTCTCCGGCGTCAGCAACTCCGTGACCGCCACCACCTCGGGCGGCAACACCGGCGCCCCCGGCCAGCCCGGCACGGTCAGCACCTCGGTCACCAACTCCAGCGTCTCGCTGAGCTGGGGCGCCTCCTCCGGCACGGTCACCGGCTACCGCGTCTACGAGGGCTCGACGCAGAAGGCGCAGGTCACCGGCACGTCCGCGACGATCTCCGGCCTCGGCGCGTGCACGACCCACACCTACACCGTGAAGGCGTACAACTCGGCGGGCGAGTCGGCCGGCCGTGACGCCACCGCCACCACCAGCGGCTGCACCGGCAACCCGGCGAAGATGGCCGGCGCCCCCTACCTCTACATGGGCTGGGGCAACCCGCCCAACCCGGCCACCGTCATGGACGCGACCGGCGTGAAGTCGTTCACGATGGCGTTCATCCTCTCCAGCGGCGGCTGCACCCCCGCCTGGGACGGCAACCGCCCGCTGACCGGCGGCGCCGACCAGCAGGCGATCAACACGATCAAGTCGAAGGGCGGCAGCGTCCAGATCTCCTTCGGCGGCTGGCAGGGCAACAAGCTCGGCCCCAACTGCGGCAGCCCCGAGGCGTTCGCCGGCGCCGTGCAGCAGGTGATCAACGCCGTCGGCCCGGCGGTCGTCGACTTCGACATCGAGAACACCGACGAGTTCGAGAACTACACCGTCCAGGACCGCATCCTGAACGGCATCAAGATCATCAAGGCCAACAACCCGAACGTCAAGGCCGTCGTCACCTTCGGCACCACCACGACCGGCCCGAACGCGCACGGCGTCCGCCTGATCAACCAGGCCAGGGCGCTCGGCGTGCCGATCGACAACTTCACCATCATGCCGTTCGACTTCGGCAGCTCCAACATCTACCAGGACACCGTCAACGCCTCCGAGGGCCTGAAGAACGCCCTCAAGAACGCCTACGGCTGGACCGACGCCCAGGCGTACGCGCACATGGGCATCTCGGGCATGAACGGCCTGTCCGACCAGCAGGAGCTGACCACCACCGCGGCCTGGACGCAGATCCGCGACTGGGCCAAGTCCAAGGGCCTGACCAGGCTCGCGTACTGGGCCGTCAACCGCGACCGGGGCTGCCCCGGCGGCGGCGTGACGTCCAACTGCAGCGGCATCTCCCAGTCCGACTGGGACTTCACCAGGATCACCGCCGGTTTCTGACCAGCTGCGTCGGTTTGAGCGGCACGCCGAGACCCGGCGGCCGGTAGACCGGCAGGGCCTCGCCGTACTCGCGCATCCAGGCGTGGTCCACCAGCAACCGCATGCGACCGTCCGCGGCCCGGCCGGCAGGCCCGGCCGCGGACGGTCGCCCGCCCAGCCTGGCGACCGCCGCGCCCACCAGCTCAGGGCTCGGCGGCGCCAGGTCGCAGTGGTCGTCCGGCCCGATCAGCAGGTCCACGTCGGGCGGCAGCGGATAGATCGGCCGGGGAAGCGCCAGCACACGCGGCGGCGGAGCCATCGGCCAGCCGTCGCGCACCGCCTCCAGCAGCACCGACCGCGACGTGCGGCGCGCGAACAGCCCTTCGGCGAGCGCCCAGCTCAGCGCCCCCACGTCCGAGCGGTCCTCGCCGCAGGCGTGCAGGCACAGGTACGGCACCAGCGGGATCCCCGCCGTGCCCACCTGGGCCCACCCGCCGCCGCACCCCGTCAGCACCAGCAACGCCAGCATCGCCCGGTAGGCGGTGTCGGCGTGCGGCGTGTCCAGCCGGCCCGGCACGATCACGCACCGGCCGTCCGTCTTCTCGGCCGTCACCCCCAGCTCACGGGCGATCTTCACCGCCCGCGAGGCGGGCACCCCCGTGCACGCCTCCTGCCAGGCCGGCGTGTACGGCTCCGCGCGGTCGCCGTACCCGTCGGGCCACCGCCCCGGCAGACCTGGCCTGGTCACCCCGTAACCGGCCAGCAGCAGGTCGAACACCGTGGTCAGCAGCTCATCCCCGTCCCGCAGCACCGGCACGCCGCGCCGCAGCACGCCCGGCCCGTCGTCGAAGCGCGGCAGCAGCACCTCCACCGCCTCGCCCGGCCCCTCGCGGTCGTACAGGCTGAGCCGGTCGCACACCTGCCCCGTCGCCTCGCCCGGCACGTACGCGCCCTCCCGCTCCCGCAGCCGCACCAGGAACGGCAGGTCCGTGAACTCCGCCGCGTGCCCGTCGAACGGCGTGCGGTCCAGGAAGAACTCCTTCAGCAGCACGTGCCCCATGGCCATCGCCAGCGCGCCGTCCGTGCCCGGCCGCACCACCAGCGTCTCGTCCGACAGCCGGGTCGGATGCGTGCCGATCGCGACCACCTTCTGCCCCTTGTACCGCCCGGCGATCACCCAGGGCGTGTCCGCGGTCCGTGCCAGCCGGTTGTTCTCCCCCCACAGCAGCACGTACGCCGCCCGCGCCCACTCCTCCGCCCGCGGCGCGCCGCCGAACCGCCCGCCGAGCACCTGCTCGGGCGCGCACGGATGCTCGGTCAGCACCGCCCCGCCCAGCCCGCCCACCAGCTCCGCCAGCGGCGAGGTCGCCAGCGCCGCCACCCGGTCGCGACCGTGCTCGGCCGCCGTGTGCACAATGGCCGCCGCGGCTATCTCGGCGGCGGTGCCGTCGTCGAGCGGAACCCGCCGCTCGCCGCGCGTTCCGGCGTACTGCTGAGAGTTGCCTGTGAGTTTCGCCCACGCCGCGACGGGGTCGGGCAGCCCATCCCTCACCTCGAAATAGAGCCTGACCAGTGCCTGGTTGACCTGCGATCCCCCCATGCAAAAAGTTGAACACACAGCGTGAGGTCGTATCGCGATACGTGTCGGCATGTCGGGGATAAGAATCGGAAGCCCAGGTGGCAGCACCCGGATTGATGCGGCAGGCTAGTCCCGCCATGGATTACGCAGTCCTCACGGGGATCGTCCTCGTCGCCGGTGTCCTGTCCGCCCTCGTCGCGCAGTGGCGCGACTGGCGCCCGCCGCTCGCCGTCGCCATCGCGGTCGGCATCGCCGTGCGGGTGCTCATCATGTACACCTCGGCGATCGACTCCTGGCAGCCCGTCGACTTCGTCGAGAGCTTCAAGCCTGCGGGCGAGGCGGTGCTCCGTGGCGAGGACCCCGTGCTGGCCAGCGAGGGCGGCTGGCACTTCCTGCCGACCATCCCCTACGTCTACGGCATCCTGCTCTGGCTCGGCATCCCCTGGGAATACGCCGGTCGCCTGGTCACCGTCGTCGCCGACATCGTGCTCATCCCGCTGGTCGCCAAGCTGGCCGGCGGCCCCAAGGCCAACCTGCGCGCCCTCCAGTACGCGCTCAACCCGCTCGCCCTGCTCGTCGCCTGCGTGCACGGCCAGGTCGAGCCGGTGGCGCTGGTGTTCGGCGTGGCCGCCTTCGTGGTCGCCCGCGGCCCCGGCGCGCCCGAGCGGCCCGGCATCACCACCGATGTCCTCGGCAGGGCGCGGGCCGGCCTGGCCGCCCACGGGCTGAAGGCCGCGGTCGTGCGCGTGCTCGGCCCCGGCGGCCTGCTGCACTCCGCGCTGAAGCCCGGCCCGGACGACCGCGCCCACCTCAAGCGCGGGGCGCTCGCCGGCGTGCTCATGGGCCTCGCCCTGTGCGCCAAGAGCTGGCCCATCTGGCTGGTCCCCGGCATGCTGCTGCTCCTGCCCAGCCTGCGCTCGCGCATCGCCGCGCTGTTCACCACCGGCGTCGTGCCGGTGTTCTTCTTCGTCACGCTGCCGGTCTTCGCCGGCACCGCGATCGACGAGCTCCCCAAGGTCATCGACACCATCCGGTCCATCCGGCCGATCGTCGGCGAATACGGCTGGACGCCGTGGTTCACCGGCGGCGACTGGGCACTCCGCGACGACCTGGCCTCGTTCGGCACGAACCTCATCTACGTCTGCGTGGTCGCGGCCGTCCTCCTCTGGCACCGGGCCGACCCGATCGACATGACCACCGCCATCCTGCTGATCTTCATGGTGGTCACGCCGCGCCTCGGCGCCCAATATCTCCTGTGGTTCATGCCGTTCCTGGTCGCCCGGCCCACGCGGTTCGCCTGGCCGGCCATCATCGCCGTCTCGCTCTGGACCGGCTACGGCTACCTCTACATGACCCAGTTCGACACCGACACCTGGTGGCACCTGCACTCGCTGTGGTCGCGCGCCTCCATCGTGCTGCTGCCGATCCTGCTGCTGGCCATGCCGTGGGGCCGCCGCGACGCGACGGCCCCCACCCTGCCCCGCTCGCCCGAGCAGGCCAAGGTCACCTCAGTGGCATAGCCGCTCCCACAGCGTCACCCACCGGCCGGGGTGGACGTGGCCCACGACGGCGTCGCGGTCCACCCCCGCCGCACGCAGCGCGGCGTCCACCCCTTCGTAGCGGGCGCGCAGCGAGGCGCGCACCGACCCGCCGGCCCCGCCGAAGCCCAGCTCCACCAGCTCCTGCCAGGAGCGGCGGCTCTGGACGAGCGGCTCAGGCCGCCGCCGGATCAGCAGGATCGCCGAGTCCACCGACGGCACGGGACGGAAGCTCTCCCTGCCGACCGTGTCGCCGAGCCGCCAGTCGAACCACGGCCACGACTCCACCGTGACCAGGCTCCAGCGGCCGTAGTCGCCGGTCCGCTTGCGGGCGTACTCGCGCTGCGTGAGCAGCGTCGCCCCGGTCAGCCCCGGCGCCCGCAGACACCAGTCCACGATCCGCGACGTGGCCGCGTACGGGATGTTGCCCGCGACCGCGAACGGCTCGCGCGGCGCCCGCGCCGCCGTGAAGTCGCCCCTGACCACGTCGATCCGGGGGTCGGAACGGGTGCGCGCGGCCAGCCGCCCGGCCAGCAGCGGATCGAGCTCGTAGCCGAGGACGCGGGCCCCCGCCTCCGCCAGCGCGAAGGTGAGCGCCCCCTCTCCCGGCCCCGGCTCCAGCACCAGCCCCTCCGGGGCGGCGGCCTTCACGACCAGATCGACGGCATGCCGGTCCACCAGGAAGTTCTGCGAGAGCGTGCGCCGCGCCCGATCCCGGGGCGTACGGCCGCCGCCGCTGTTCCTGGCCTTCTTCTGAGTGTGTGAATAGTTTCCGTGTGCGAAATTCTGCGCCACAGCACTGCCCTTTCGGGTCCTCGAGAGTGAACGGGTCTCGAAGGGCCCTGGGCACGCGTGCGGACGCGCTGCCTCAGCTCGTGTTCGACGCGTCCGCTAGCGGGCCAGAGCCCGGCCGCGGCGGATGCGGATGAAAACCTGGCAGCAGAACATCGAGGTCATGGCGCCACCCTAGGAGCGCCCCTCGCGGCCGGGCAACGCAATTTCCGGTCCGCCGCCCGCGTCCGATTCCGACAAGAACGCGGCGAGAGGCGGCGGCTAGCCTCCAACGGATCCGCCGACGAGAGGACCTTGACGATGGACGTGCTCGACCGCGCCGAGAACTACCTGCACCTGAACGCCAGGCTCCTCGACCGGCTGCGCTTCGCCGCGCTCTTCCGCGACGGCGACCCCCGGCGGGTGCTGGACACGCTCCGCTGCTACCAGAACCCCGACGGCGGCTTCGGCCACGCCCTCGAACCCGACCTGCGCGGCCCCGGCAGCCAGCCCGAGCCGGTCGAGGTGGCCTTCTGGATCCTCGACGAGCTGGACGCCTTCGACTCGCCCATGGTGCCCGCCGCCTGCGACCACCTCGCCCGCGTGACCACGCCCGACGGCGGGGTGCCGTTCGTCCTGCCCTCCGTGCGGAACGACCCGCGCGCGCCCTGGTGGCAGACCGGGGACGACCCGCCCGGCAACCTCGTGCCGACGGCGTCCATCGCCGGGCTGCTCCACAAGCACCGCGTCACCCACCCGTGGCTGGCCCCCGCCACCGCGTTCTGCTGGTCCGCGATAGCCGCCGTCACGCAGCCGAGCCCGTACGAGGCCCGCGCCATCGTGACCTTCCTCGACCTGACACCCGAACGCGAGCGTGCGGAACGCGAGTTCGCGCGGCTGCGCGAGGCCATCCTCGCCACGGTCGCCTTCGACCCCGACGCGCCCGGCGCCGTCCACTTCCCGCTGGACTTCGCCCCAGCCCCGCTCCGGCTGCCGCTCTTCGGCGAGGACGTCCTGGACCGCCACCTCGACGCCCTCCTCGCCCGGCAGTCCGCCGACGGCGGCTGGACCGGCAACTGGCAGATGTGGACCCCCCTGGTCGAACACGAATGGGGCGGTTACGTCACGGTCCACACCCTCAGGACCCTCCACGCGTACGGCCGGCTCCCGTCCTCCTGACACGCTTCCTGTCGGAGCCGTCCCGTACGTTGAACGCATGTACGAGGAACGGCCGCCGGCACCCGACCTCGCCGCCCGCGTCGCCTGCCACTGGCACCAGGTCAGCGAGTCGAGCAGCACCCAGCTCGTGGTGCCCGACGCCTGCGTGGACCTCATCTGGGGCCCCGGCGGCCTGTTCGTCGCCGGTCCCGACACCGGCCCCATGCCGACGGAGATGGCGGCCGGAGACGTCTTCGTCGGCATCCGCTTCCGCCCTGGCGCGGCCGCCGACCTCTTCGGCGTCCCCCTCCACACCCTCCGCGACCAACGCATCCACCTGTCCGACCTCCCACCCGCAGCCCTCCTCGCCCCCCTCGACCCCACCGCCCTCCTCACCTCCTCCACCACCGCTCACCCCGCCGCCCTCCACGCTTCCGTCAACAGGCCTGACCCCGCCGCCCTCACCACCGCTGACCCAGCCGCCCTGAGCGCCTCCTTCACCACGCCCCACCCCCGGCCGGCTCTCCAGACAGAGTCGGCCTCCTCCGCCACCCGCACCGCACCCGACCTCGCCGCCAAGCACGCCGCCCTGGCCGCCGCGACCCGCACCCTGCTGACCCACCTGACCACCCCCGCCCGCTCAACCGCCGCAGCCCGCTCGACCGCCTCCACCCGGCCGACCGATCCTGCCGACCACTCGACCGACTCGGCCCGCTTGACCAACCCCACCCGGCTGGCCAGCCACGCCGCCCGCTTGACCGACTCCGCCCAGCCGACCGACACCGTCACCCACTTGATCGACTCGGCCCGCTTGATCAGCCCCACCCGGCCGACCGACCCCGCCACCCGCTTGACCGACTCGGCTCGCTTGACTAACTCCGCCGCCCAGCTGGCCGACCCCGCTGCCCCGTTCATCGCCCGTGCCCTGCGGCTCGGCCGGTCGGTGTCAGAGGTGGCCCGCGACCTCGGCCTCAGCGAACGCCAGCTCCACCGCCGCAGCCTGACCGCCTTCGGCTACGCCCCGAAAACCCTGCAACGCATCGTCCGCTTCCAGCGCGCCCTGCGCCTGGCCCGCGCCGGCGTCCCGCTCGCCACCGTCGCCGCCGAAGCCGGCTACGCCGACCAGGCCCACCTCTCCCACGAGGTCAAACGCCTGAGCGGCGTCTCCTTGCGCACCCTGGCCCCACCCAACCCGCACCCATAGCCCGCCGGTCGCGCCCCCACCGACGTCATCCGTCCTGCGGCAGCTTGCCTGACACCAATGCCGCCGCCCACTTCGCACTCGGATCGCTGTCGATCAGCAACGCCCGCGCCAGCAAACTCAACGGAATGGCCAGAATCGCACCCAGCGGTCCGAGCACGAACGTCCACAACAACAACGACATGAACGTCATCGTCGTCGAGAGCCCCACCGCGTCCCCCAGGAACTTGGGCAGGATGAACGACTGCGTGACGACGTTGATGACGACGTAAGCGATGATCACCAGCACCATCGTCTTCACCCCGCCGTCCAGCAGCGCCAGCATCGCGGGCGGCAGCAGCCCGATCACGAACCCCACGTTCGGGATGTAGTTGGTGATGAGCGCCAGCACCCCCCACAGCAGCGGAAGCGGCACGTCCAGGATGGACAGCGCGATGACGTCGAGCACCGCGTTGAGCAACCCGAAGATCGTGGAAACGATCAGATACCGCCGCGTCTTGTGCGCGAACATCGCCAACGCCGTCACCAACTGCCCCCGGTTGCGCATGCCGGCGGCGAGTATCTTCGCCGTCACCGGCGCGTCCAGGCACATCGCCAGCAACAGCACCACGATGAGGAACAACCCCGTCAGGGCTCCGACCAGGCTCCCCAACAGGGTCTGCGCCACCCCCAGCAGAGCGCCGGGATCGAACGCCCGCAGCGCCCGGCTGAGCACGTCGTTGCTGAGCCCGTACGAGGCCGCCTGCTTCTGCGCCTCCGCGAGCAGCTGCTGGAACTGTTCGGTGTAGCTGGGAAGCAGCGAGGTGAGCTGCATGATCGAGATGGTCAGGATGCCCACCATGGCCAGCAGCACCATCACCACGATGAGGAAGGGCACGGCGACCTGCAGCCAGGCGGGCGCCTTCTTGGCGGCGAGCCAGCTGCGCACGGGCGCGACCGCGATGACGAGGACCAGGGCCAGCACGACAGGCCCGATGATCGAACTGACTTCGCGCAGGCCGAACAGGGCGACCACCGCACCGGCGATGCCCACGAGAATGATGAGTGCCCTGGGCAGGGGTTGATCTCGCACGCCCGGTTCCTACCCCGAGCCCGTCGAAGGAGCCGTCGATTTGACGGTTGCGAGGACCGTACATAGAGTTCACCAGTCCCGAGAGGACGGCACTGATCGCCGACCTCACTTCGGGGACGACCTCCAGACACCTCCGCTTCGGTGGACGTACTCGTCCATGCGAATCGGCTGGTAAGTTAGAGGGGTTGCCCCGGAAACGGGGCGCGGATTAATTCCAGCAGGTCGAGCAAGTCCGGTCAATTTGACAGAGACTTGAACGGCTGAAAGAATTAAGACACAACGAAGACGAAATG
>NZ_JBGLOU010000029.1:0-68242 GCF_041402765.1 Nonomuraea sp. AD125B
CCCCCGGCCAGAGCCAGGGAGCAGCCGTCCCGGGACCGGGACACGACCCGGCGCAGGGACAGGGCTTCCCGCCTGCCCCGGGTTTCCCTCCGGGCCAGGGGGTTCCCGCCCCAGGACCGGGCCACGACCCGGCTCAAGGACAGGGCTACCCGCCCGCTCAGGGCTTCCCTCCCGGACAGGGCCACCCGCAGGGACAGGGTTACGGGCCCGGACAGGGTTACGGGCCCGGGCAGGGTTACGGCCCCGGGCAGCAGCAGGGGCACCCGCAGCCGCAGGGGGTTTCGGGGGCGCAGGCCGCCCCGATGGGGTACGGCCAGCCGCCCGCCCCGGGCGGCAACCCGTACGGGCCGTACCCCCCGTACGGCCCTCCGCCCAAGCGCCGCAACACCGGCCTGATCATCACCCTCTGCGTCGTCCTGGGCGTGCTCCTCCTCGGCGGCGGCACCGTCGGCGTGATCGCCTACCTCAACCGCGCGGACCCGGCCACCACGACCGCCCTCACCACCACCGCCCCGACCCACGCCCCGTCGGAGCCGCAGCAGTCGGCGGCCCCGTCCGACGCCCCCACGTCCGACCCGGACCCCAGCCCCTCATCCACGACCGCCCCGCCCTCCTCGGCCGAGTCCCCGCTCCGGCACGACGAGTTCAAGGACTGGAACTTCCAGCTCGGCAGCGTCAAGTTCGCCGCCCAGAAGGTCGCCGGCTGGACCTACGACACGTGCGACGCCGTGGACGGCGAGGGCGTGCTGGCCAAGTACGACTGCCAGAGCGCCGTCCAGCTCGCCTACTCCGCGTACGGCGGCCACCTCAAGGCGGTGCAGCTCATCATGGCCTTCCCGTCCACGGCCGACGCCAAGAGCGCCTCCAACCGCCTGCAGAAGCTCACCTCCGACGCCGTGAAATGGCGTACGGACAAGACCCACAAGAAGTACACGTACGGCAAGATCCTGTCCGGCTCGGCCCTGAAGTACGTGCTGGTCACGATCGTCACCGCGGACAGCTCGGCGGCCAAGGCCAAGGCGTCGAAGTTCCAGGCGTACCTGCAGACCGACCACGCGAACTACTTCGTCATGCGCGGCGAGGCCCTGACGAGCTGACGGGACGGGCTACAGCAGCCCGGCCCGGCGGGCGGACGCCGCGGCCTGGGTGCGGGTGGCGGCCTCCAGCTTGGCCAGGATGTTCGACACGTGTACGCTCACCGTCTTCTGCGCGATGAACAGCCGCTCGGCGATCTCCCGGTTGGTCAGCCCCTCGGCGACCAGGCGCAGCACCTCCAGCTCGCGCGCGGTCAGCGAGCCCGGGCCAGCCGGACCGCCCCCGCCGCCGAAGCGGGCCCGGCGGCCGAACTCGGTGAGGGCGTTCTCCAGCGGCGTCGCCCGCAGCTTGCCCGCCGTCTCCCTCGCCAGCTCCCACTCCGCCTGCGCCGCCTCGCGCTCGCCGTGGACGAGCAGGGCCTCGGCCAGCCGCCAGCGGGAGCGGGCCACCTCGTACACGAAGCCGAAGTCGAAGGCCGCGACGACCCGGCGCCACAGCTCGACGTCGTGCCGCCCGTGGGCGCGGTGCCACTCGGCCTCGGCCCGCAGCCCCCAGGCCAGCCCCTCGGGCCCGAGATGCCCGGGCTGCCCCGCGGGGCCGTGCTCGACCGCGAAGCGGGCCCGTTCGAGCAGGTCGTCGGCCTCGGCCCGGTCGAAGTCGCCGAGCTCGGTCATGGCGGCGAGCCCGAGCGCGGACAGCCGGATCGCCCCCGCCTCGCCGGGAGTGAGCGGCGCCAGCGCAGCGCGTACGTGCTCCAGGGCCGCCACTGGGTCGCCCTGCCAGAGCGCGTGGTCGGCGGCGAGCCCCCGGGACATGTAGGCGACCAGGTCGTCGGACCAGAAGGGCCGCAGCCAGCTCAGCCTGCTCTCCACGCCGGGCAGCCCCCGCCCGACCTCGACGAAGAGCGAGAACGACGACAGCGTGGCCTCCGGCTGGGTGCCCACCCGCACGGGGAAGGTGGCCGCGACCGCCTCGGCCTGGTCCCACTCGCCGGCCACGTAGTGGATGAGGAAGCGCAGGAAGCGCAGGTCGGTGCCGTAGGTGCTCCACTTGAGCCCGGTGTCGAGCGCCATCCTGATGCCGTCGTCGGCGACCTCGGCGGCGTCGTCGAGCCGGCCCTGCTCGTAGTGGATGCGCGCGTGGTGGAAGCGGGCGCGCAGGTCCATCGCGAGGTCGCAGGTGGTGAGGCCGGAGGCGGTCTCGATCAGCTCGTGGGCGCGGGCGATGTCGCCGTGGTATTCGCGGTAGGTGGCCAGCGTGAGCAGCGCGCCGACCTCGGCGTCGGCGGCCCCGGCGGCGCGGGCGGTGTCGAGCGCGCGGGTGGCGAGGGCCTCGACCTCCTTGAGCCGCGGGCTCCAGAACAGGGTGCGGGCGTGGGTGGCGAGGGCGCGGGCGAGGTCGGCGTCGTTGTCGGCGCTCGCGACGGCGCGCTCGGCGGCGGCGATGGCGCCGGCCGGGTCGTCGGTCTCCCACAGGTAGTAGGCCAGGCGCTCGCTCACCTCGGACGTAGGCGGCAGCGCGCGCAGCTGGACCACGGCGCGGTGGTTGTCGCCGCTGTCGGCGGCCATGATCGCGCTGCGGAAGGCCAGCGCGGCGCGGCTCTCGCCGGTCAGCCCGGCGGCGTCCTCGACCTGGTCCCACAGGCTGAGCGCCCGGTCGTAGTGGCTGTGGGCCTCGGCGGGCGCGCCCAGCCGTTCGGCGAGCCGGCCCGCCTCGGCGGACGCCTTGAGCGCGCCCGCGAGGTCGTGGCCGGCGAGGTAGTGGTGGGCCAGCTCGGCGGGCGCGGTGAGCAGGCGGGCGAAGGCGGCGTGCAGCCGGGTGCGCTCGCCGGGCAGCAGGTCGGTGTAGACGGCCTCCTGCAGCAGCGCGTGGCGGAAGGTGTAGCCGAAGCCGTCGACCCGGAGCAGCCCGCGCGAGACGATCTCCCTGACCGCCTCCTCGAACTCGGCCAGCGGCAGCCCGGACACCTCGCGCAGCAGCTCGTCCTCCACCCGGCGGCCGGCCACGGCGGCGGCCCGCAGCACCCGCTGGCTCTCCTCGGACAGCACCTCGACGCGGGACATCAGCAGGCTGGCCAGCCCGTCGGGCAGGTTGTCGCCCTCCGCGAGCGCCGCGAACAGCTCCTCGGCGTAGAACGGGTTGCCGTCGGCCCGCGCGACGATCTCGCCCAGCTCCTGGGCGCCCACCCGGCCCATCGTGGCGACATAGTCTGACAAATCGCCCGAGCTGAGCGGCCCCAGCTCCACGCCCGTCACCGTGGGCAGCCGCTTGAGCTCGGCCAGCACCGACCGCAGCGGATGGCGGCGGTGCAGATCGTCGGTGCGGTAGGTGCCCATGACGCAGACCTGCTCGGCCTGGAGCATGCGGCTGAGGAAGACCAGCAGGTCGCGGGTGGAGCGGTCGGCCCAGTGCAGGTCCTCGATCACGAACAGCACCGGCTGTACGTCGGCCAGCAGCCCGAGCAGCGAGCCGAACAGCCGCTGCTGGGTGAGCCCGGCGGAGGGCGCGCTCTCGGTGCCGGGCAGGAGCTGGCCCAGCAGGGGGTGGGCGGCGGCGGACTCCCGCACCGCGGGCTCGGCGCCGCGCAGCGCGTCGGCCAGCGGCAGGTAGGGCAGCGCGTCGCCGAGCTCGGCGCACTGGCCGACGAGCACGTGGAAGCCCCGCTCGCGGGCCCGCGTCACCAGCTCGCCGACCAGCCGGGTCTTGCCGATCCCCGCGTCGCCGCCGACGAGCGCGACGCCGGCCGTGCCTTCTGTGGCGGACTCCAGCACCCGCACGAGTCTGTCCAGCTCAACCGAGCGCCCGACGAGAAGTCCGTTCACGCCACAACTATGCCACGCCGGGCCGACACCTTATTTGGTCCGGAAAATCGGCTTCCCATTGGCCCGGACGTCAGGACCAAAGCCGACCTATGCTTCGGAGCCGTGATCTCCCTCACGGCGTACGCCTTCTTCGTCACCGCCGCGCTCGCCCTCGTGCTGATCCCCGGCCCGAACCACCTCTACATCACCGCCCGCGGCCTGGCCCAGGGCCGGACGGCGGCGCTGGCCAGCGCCCTCGGCGTGGAGGCCGGCACGCTGGTGCACATCGCCGCCGCCGCGGCGGGGCTGTCGTACCTGATCTCGCGGTCGGCGACGCTGTTCGCGGTCGTGAAGTGGGCGGGCGTGGCCTACCTCGGCTACCTGGCCTTCCGCGCGTTCACCGGCGGCGGGCAGGAGGAGGGCGCCACGCCGCCCCCGCAGCCGCTGCGCAAGGTGTTCCTGGAAGGGATGCTGGTCAACGTGCTCAACCCCAAGGTGGCGCTGTTCTTCCTGGCGTTCCTGCCGCAGTTCGTCCGTCCCGAGGCGGGCTCGCCCGCGCTGCAGATCGTGCTGTTCGGCCTGACGCTGCTGCTGCTCGGCCTGCTGTCGGACCTCGTGTACGCCTGGACCGCCGGCGCGCTCGGCGGCCGGCTGCGGAGCCGGGCGAGGACCCTGCGTCGCCTCAGCGGCGTGGTCTACCTGGGTCTCGGCGTGGCCACGGCGTTCGCCGGGAGAAAATGAGGCGCATGGCCCCGAGGAAACAGCAGGAGATCTTCGACGCGACGTTGCGGCTGGTCGCCGAGAAGGGCTACGACGGGCTTACCGTCGAGGGCGTCGCCGAGCGGTCGGGCGTCAACAAGACGACGATCTACCGGTGGTGGCCGTCCAAGGCCGCGCTGCTCGGGGCGGCGCTGGTGGAGTCCGACGTGCTGGGGTTCGAGCCGGTCGACACGGGCAGCCTGCGCGGCGACCTCGTGGCGCTGGTGGAGGGCGTGATCCGGCTGCTCACCGAGCCGCCGGCCGCGGACATCGCGCTGGCCGCGCTCGCCGCCGCCGTCCGCCACCCGGAGCTGGACGCCCGCCACTTCTTCGCCGACCGCCTCGCGAAGGAGCGGGAGATCTTCGAACGGGCCGCGCGGCGCGGCGAACTGGCCGCCTCGGCCGATCCGATGCTGGTGATCGACCTGCTGGCGGGGGCGGTGTGGGCGCGGGTGGTCCTGCGCGGGCTGCGCGCGCCGGACGACTTCGCCGCCAAGGTCGTCTCGGCCCTGCTCGACGGCGTCTAGCTCCTGCGCGGAGCCTGGCCGCCGGCCGCCTCCTGATCCTGGGCGATGCGGCCGCGCAGCATGACCTCCATGACCTTCATGAAGCGCTGCGCCCTGGCACGGCCGATGATGAACGGGTTCGCCGTCCTCGTCGGGTCGGCGCGCAGCTCCTCGATGCGCGCCAGGCCGTGGTCGGCCCCGCCGTGGTTGTTCAGCTCGACCTCCACCCCCGCCCGCCGCATCGTGGCCGCGAAGTCGAGGACGGAGGACAGGGTCGCGCGCTTGCCCTCGATCGCGGCGGGCGGATTGGTGCCGCCCCACAACATCGCGGTGTGCCGGCGCCCCTTCCAGCGCACCGGGAAGATCGGCGAGACGGTGCCCGGCGTGTGCCCGGGAGTGTGGTGGAAGGTGACCGTGGTGTCCCCGAGGGTGAGTTTCTGTCCGTCGGCGATCACCAGGTCCCGCTTGGGCGCGTTGGCGGGGCGTTCGGCGGCGACGAGGTCCCAGTCGGCCCGGCTCATCAGGACGCGGGCGCCGTACCGGTCCGCCAGGAGCTGCGCGCCGCCGAAGTGATCGTCGTGCCCGTGGGCGACCACCACGTACTTGATCTGGGCGGGGTCCGCGCCCACGGCGCGCAGCCCCGGAACGATGATCTTCTCGGCGTCGTCGGGCGAGCCCATCGCGTCGATGAGGATGACGCCCCGGGAGGTGAGCAGCGCCGTGGCCTGGACGAAGCTGGTGCCCAGCACCGCGACGTCGTCGAAGATCCGCATCGGTGCGAGGGGCTTCGCGGTCGGCATCGTCAGGTCCGGCCCGAGCGCTTTGACCAGGGCCCGCAGGACCGGGTCGTGGCCGGCCAGCCTGGCCGCGCGGTCGTAGTAGCGCTGCGCGCTCTCCGGGGCGGCGGCCGACGCCTCAGCCGGGCGGCCCGCCAGCGGCAGGAGGGCAGCCGCGGCCAGCAACGCGCGGCGAGACGGAACGGACTGTCCGAAGGACATGGGTGGGACACCTGCTTTCAGGGGCTGCGGAACTCGATGCGACCGGCCCCGATGGACGTCGATGCAGGCCCAGCAGACCAGAGGTGATCACAGACGTCCAATAGTGGTATGGGAGGCCCAGCGATAAGGAAGCGAATATCGAAGCTGGTCAGGGCCGCACGGTCCGGTGCGCGGGGCCGCTTTCCCCCGGCCTAGAGGGCTTCGGCGAGCGCGGCCGGGATGCGGTCGAGCACCGGATGCGGGGCCAGCCCGTACGCGTAGAAGTCGACCGCGAGCGCCCCCGCCGCCTTGGCCGCCCGCGCCTTGGCCACGAGCCGGTCGAGCGAGTCGCTGTCGGGATGGCCGGGCCGCAGCACCGCCCGCACCTCGCGGTCCTTGCCGACCGAGCGCAGGTAGGCGCCCACGTCGTCGGCCACCCGCGCCGCGTCGCGGGCGTAGGCCAGCACGCCGAACGCCGGCACCAGATCGCCCAGCGCCACCAGGTCGACGCCGAGCTGCCAGGCGTCGTGCGCGGCCAGGCCGGGCGTGGGCAGACCGTCGGCGTAGCCCTTGACGGCGCCCGTGGAGTCGATGAACACCAGCTTGGAGCCTTCCTCGGCGACCGCCGACGCCACCTCCGAGACCAGCGTCGTGACGGTCTCCGAGCGGGCGCGGGCGTAGGCCACGACATCGGGCCCCGCGTACGCGGTGAGCGCCGCCCGGGTCACCTCGCCCTGCGCGGGCGGGTCGCCGTCGAGCACCCGCCCCACGATGCGCGCGCACTCCTCGCGCGCCATCTCGGCGTCCACGCCCAGGTCGGCGGCGCGGCGCAGGCAGTAGTCGCAGAAGCAGAGGCCGAACAGGTAGGCGTCCATCGGCCCGAGCGGCACGAACGACCGCTCGGCCGCGAGCGGCTGGAAGTGCAGCGCCTCGGCCACCACGCTCTCGACGCCGAGCCGCGCCACGGCCCTGGCCAGCGCGACGGCGTATTCGCGCACGTCGGGGTGGGCGGGGCACAGGTCGGCGGGTGAGCCGCGGTCGCCGAAGCAGTCGCGTACGGTGACGTCGGGATGCTCGGTGCCGAGCGTCGCGTTGCGCAGGAAGACCGTCCAGCCGTGCAGCTTCATGGACCGCTTCGCGCACGCCTCGCGCAGGCCGTCGAGCACGGCGGCGTGACCGGGCACCGGCCACAGCCGCCGGCCGTCGAACAGCTCGGCCGGCGGGGTGAAGTGCGCCGCGTCGTGGCGTACGGTCAGCCTGGACAGCCCGTGCGGGGTGACGTCGCGGGCGGCGTGGTGCGCGACGCCGACGGTGACGCCGGCGACGCCGTACCCGCTGATCCTGTCGAGCACCCGCTCGACGCCCTCACCGCGCAGATCCTCGGCGAAGACGTATACCGAACTGTCCACGAGCGAACTTTACGCGCTCTTGTGCGCGACGAAGTCGATCTCCACCAGGATGCCCAGGAGCTGGGAACCCACCGTGGTGCGCACGGGGTAGGGAGCGTTGAAGTACGACTTGTAGACCTCGTTGTAGGCGGCGAAGTCGCGCTCGACGTGCTGCAGGTGGACCGTGGACTTCACCACGTCGTCGAAGCCGAGCCCGTGCGCGGCGAGGATCGCGCCGAGGTTGCGCATGACCTGATGGGTCTGGGCGGCCACGTCGTCGCCGACGAGCTCACCGGTGTGCGGGTCGAGCGGCCCCATGCCCGAGGTGAAGACGAAGTCGCCCACCACGAGGCCCTGCGAGTAGGCGCCGATGGGGGCGGCGCCTTCGCTGGTGCGAAGCTCCTTTTTCACGTAACGCTCCAAAAAGTCAGTGGAAATCGGTGCTGAGCGTGCCTACGACACGGTAGTCCTCGTCCACCACGGGCAGCATCCGCCACTTGTCGAAAGCCGTGCAGGGATGGGAGATGCCGAAGGACACCAGGTCACCGGGCACGAGCCCGTCGGCGCGCAGCAGCGTGTGCTGGTCCTGCATCTTGAGCACGGTCACGCCGTCGCGGTGCGGGATCGGCAGGCCCTCGTCGTAGGGGGCGTCGCGCTTGCCCATGCCGACGATCGCGAGGCCGGGCTCCGGCACCGACAGCACGTACGCCCACACCTCCAGCGCCGGGCGCAGCTCGCCGCCGATGCGGGTGAACGGGGTGCGCTCGCGGTAGTAGCCCTCGTCGTGGGTGACGTACGCGCCGCTGCGCAGCAGGATCCGGGCCTGGACGGCGGCCAGCTCGCGCCCGATCACATCGAACCACTGGCTGCCGCCGACGGAGAGGATCGGGTTGCGGACGCGCAGGTGCTCCAGGGCCTCGGTCAGCGTGTCCAGATATTTCCGTACGTGGTGGGCGTCCGGCAGGCCGCCCTCGTACCCGGCCACCCCGGCGACCTCGACCCCTGGCGTCTTCGCCGCGTGCGCCGCCACCCGCAGGAACTCCTCCAGCGTGCGGCACCCGGCCCGGCCGCCCGCGTGCCCCAGCTCCACCAGCACCCGGAACGGCCGTTCCCCGGCGTGCTCGGCGAGGATGTCGACGCCTGCCACGGAGTCGGCGAAGCTCAGGAACTCGAATCCGGGATCCGCCGCCAGCTCCGCCGCCGCCCAGTCGAGCCCGGCCCCGCTCACGACCTGGTTGGCCACCACGATCCGCCGGGCGCCGAAGGCCCGGACCGCGCGGGCCTGGCGGGTGTCGGCCACGGTCAGCCCCCACGCGCCCGCCGCGAGCTGCAGCTCCGCGATCTCCTTCGACAGGTGCGTCTTGGCGTGCGGCGCCAGCTCCATGCCGTGGTCGCGGGCGAAGGCCGCCATCGTCGCGATGTTGTGCTCCAGCGCGTCCCGGCGCACCACCATCAGCGGAAACTCGTAGTCGCCCTCGAAGAGCACTGCAGACACGGGACCCCCTCCATCCGCGTCCGACCCTATTACAGTGATCATGATCGGCGGCGGTCAGGGACGTAGCGCGCGGCCGGGGAGTGCCCCGGTCAGCTCGCCCCCGGCCAGCACCGGGACGCCCGACACGAGCACGTCGGCGACGCCGGTCGCGAGCTCGCGCGGCTCGGCGTACGTGGCCCGGTCGGCCACGGTGGCCGGATCGATCACCACCAGGTCGGCGGCGAACCCCGTACGCACCAGCCCCCGGTCGCTCAGCCCGAAGCGGCGGGCGGGATGCGCGGCGAGGTGCACGGCGGCCTGCTCCCACGTCCAGTCGCCCAGCTCCCTGACATGCCGGCCGAGGAACCGGGCGAAGGCCCCGAACCCGCGCGGATGCGGATGACCGCCGACGTAGATGCCGTCGGAGCCGCCGGTGTGGGACGGGTGGCGCAGCATGCGGCGTACGGACTGCTCCCCCTCGGGCCCCTCGTCCGGGCGGGCCGACACGACGCCCGCCTCCAGCCGCGTCTCGATGAGCAGGCGGCGGCACAGCTCGGCCGGGGACACCCCCGCCCGCTCGGCCGCCGCCACCACGGTCAGGCCCTCCGTCCACTCCATGCCGGGGGCGTGCGAGACGGTCAGCCGGGGCCAGGTGGCGTCGAGCCCGGGCCACCACTCGTCCAGGTCGGCGGCGGCGATCAGCTCCAGCGCCCGGCCGGTCTCGGCGGCGGGCACGGACGGCGGCAGGACCACCATCGCCAGGATCGTGTTGCCCCGCAGGTAGGGGTAGGTGTCGAAGGACAGGTCGACGTCGCGGGCGAGCGCGTCGCCGACCAGCGGCAGCAGCACGTCGGCCGGGCCGTGCAGGTGGGAGACGTGCACGGCGGCGCCCGACCGGGAGGCGATGTCCACGACCTCGGCCATGCCGACCCCGGCACCGGGTCCGTAGGCGCGCATGTGGGTGACGTAAGGGAGGCCGCCGAGCGGCCGGCACAGCGCGGCCAGCTCCTCGGCGTCGGCGTAGCGGCCCGGCAGGTATTCCAGCCCGGTGGACAACCCGGCCGCGCCCTCCGCCAGGCCGCGCTCGACCCGCCTCAGCATCGCGGCCAGGTCGTCGGCGGAGGCCGGGGCGGACGAGGGGCCCATGACGTCGTAGCGGATCGTGCCGTGGGGCAGCAGGTAGGCGGTGTTGACCGCGACCGCCCGGTCGTAGGAGCCCAGCAATTCCGCGACGCTCAGCGGCCCCTCGCGCAGCGGCTCCTCATACGGCGGGCCCTCACCCGGCGCCCCCGCCCTCAGCCGGCTTTCGTGCAGGGGGCCGTTGACGGCGGCGAAGTAGCGGGAGGCGTAGGCGACCGTCTCGGCCGAGCCGGGCGCGAACGACAGGCCGTCCTGGCCGAGCACGAACGTCGTCACCCCCTGCCGCAGCGCGGCCCGCTGCACCGCCGGGTCGAAGACGGCCGCGTCGCCGTGCGCGTGGCAGTCGACGAACCCCGGCGCGACGAACCGGCCGCTCGCGTCGATCACCGTCGCCGCCTCGGCGGTCTCCAGCCGGCCCACGGCCGCGACGCGGTCGCCGCTCACCGCCACGTCGGCCCGGAACGGCGGGGCTCCCGTGCCGTCGAGCACCCTGCCGCCCCGGATGATCACGTCGAAGCTCACCCCGAGATTCAATCAGAGGAGTACGACCGGCGCTGGCCGCAATCCGCCCTCCTGTAGACAGGGTGTGCGGCCAGCAGGTCGCGGGCCTGCGCGCGGGCCAGATTCCAGCCGTTCCAGGGGTCCGGCCGGTCCAGCTCGTTGGCCGAGACCACGTCGGCCAGCACGCAGCTCCGCTGCGGCTCCGGCAGCCGGTCGAGCGCCGGCACCGCCTCCGCGCCGAGATCGCCCAGGTAGTCGGAGTCCAGGTTGGCGACGCCACGCACCTCGACCTGCGTGGCCGCGACCCGCAGATCCGGGTTGACCAGCGCGAACGCGCCCAGTCCGAGCCCCGTCACCAGCACGATCGTCCGCGGCAGCCAGCCCGAGCCGCGTCCCGCCAGGCGGGCCGCCCCGGCCAGCAGCACCAGCGCGAACACCGCCCCCAGCCACCAGACCGTGGCCTGCACCGACAGCCGCAGCCGGGACAGGCCGTAGGCGTCGGTGTAGAGGTTCATCCGGTGCAGGGCCGAGGCCAGCACCACCATGGTCAGGCCGCAGAGCACGCCCAGCAGCCCGGCCAGCACCCAGCGCTCCCGCCGCCCGGTACGCAGCAGCCCGGCCGCCGCCGCCACGATGCCGAGCACGAACACGCTGACCACGACGAGCTGGAAGAAGCCCTGCCTGGCGTACTCGGCGTAGGTCAGCCCGGCCGTCCGCAGCACCAGCGTGTCGCCGCCGAACAGCGCCGTGATCTGCACCGCCACGAACGACGCGAACAGCAGGTTCACCGCCGTGAGCGGCACCAGCCACACGCTCCTGCTCACCGCGAACTTCCGCTGCGGGCCCACCGGGTCGTTCACGGGCCGCAACGCGACCAGCACCACGGCCGCCAGCAGCACGGCGAACAGCACGAACAGCACGATCCGCCCCGGTATCGACTCCGCCCACGCGGGGGCGGTCACCAGGCGCTCGGCGTACGAGGCGAACACCGCGTCCGCCGAGGCGAACAGCAACCCGAACACCAGCAGCAGCACCGCCGTGATCCCGAGCGCCGCCACAGTCGGCAGCACCCGCCGCCGGGCCGTGAGCTTCTTCAACGGCCCGGCCAGGAACCACGGCACCGGGCCCAGCGCCAGCAGCACCGACAGGCCGCCCCTCAGCACCCCGAGCCAGCCGGCCCCGGCCCCCGACACCGCCAGCGCGCCAAGCCCGGCCCCCGCCACGAGCAGGATCCCCACCAGCCAGTCGGCGTCCCGCACCGCCGCCATCGAGATCAGCCCGTACGCGGTGAGCCCGAACGCCACCGACCACGGCGTCATCCGCCTGGCCACGGCCGGCAGCGCCGCCGCGCCGAGCACCATCGACACGAGCACGATCCCCAGCCCGACCTGCGCCTCCGGCAACGCCACGGCCGCGAACACCCCGCCCCCGCCGGCCGCCGGCAACAGCCAGCGCGGCGGCGTCGGCAACTCGGGCCGAGGAAACAACGGCGGCGGCACGTACGAGGGCGGCCCGTAACCCGGCCCGTGCGAGGGCGGCCCGTACGACGGAGGCCCGTACGACGGCGGCCCATGACCCGCGCCCCGCCCCTGCGGCCCGCCCGGCACCTCCCCCATCGGAACCCCACCCCACAACACCGGCCCCACAGCCTCGGACACCCCCACCGGCTGCCCGGAAGCTTGACCCCCGGGCCTCGGCGTCGTGGCAGCCGCAGCATGCGCGGGCTGCGCGGCATGCGCGGGCTGCGCGGGCGGTGTGGGCTGGGAAGTGCCGGGCACCGCGGACGTGCCTGCGGTCACCGCCGCGCCCGGCGTCACGGCCGCGCTGCCCGTCGCCGCCATTGGACCAGGCGTCATGGCTGCGCCTGGCGTCGCCGCTGAACCAGGCCTCACGGCTTCGCTCGCCTGCGCCGCTGCGCCCTGCGTCGCAGCTGTGGCCGGCGTCGCAGTGGGACCGGTTTGCGTCGCTTGTTCCCCGGGTGTCGCCGGGGGATCCGTCGGTTGTCCCTCTGTGCTCATCGCAGCCCCGCTTTCCTGTCCCGCATATGTCATCGGTCGCGCCGGATGGACCGGCCGCGCCACCTGAGCCATCTGGTACGCCAACGCCGCCGCCCGCCGGGCCGAGCCCGCGCCCAGGGCCGCGCCGAACGCGCCCACCCCCGCCGTGCACAGAACGAGCGTCACGAGCGCCAGCCCGTCCGAGACGGCCACGCTGACGAACACGGCGGCGAAGATCCCGAGCAGGAAACCGACCATGATCCCGACAACCCCGCCGCCGACCACCCGTACGAGCCCCGAGCCCGGCGTCGGCACGGGCACCCCCGCCCCCCCCCCCCCCCCCCGACCGGGAGCCACGACCCCAGCCGCAACGGGCATCCGGCCCTCGGCCGCGGGCTCCAGCACGGGTTCGCCGACTTCCACCGCAAGGGGCGCCCGCCCGCCTTCCGCGGCCACCGCACCCCCGGCCTCGGTCGACGGCGAAAGACCGTCCACCCGCACGGGAGCGTCCTGAGCCGACTCCGGCATCGTCCTCCCTGGTAACTCGACGACCATGCGGCACCCCGCCCCCTCGTCGATCCGCACCGCTCCCCCGTGCAGCTCGACGATCTCCTTCACGATGGCCAGCCCGAGCCCGGCCCCGCCGGAGTCGGCGGCCCGCCCGGAGTCCAGGCGGGAGAACCGTTCGAACACCCGCCCCCGCTCCGCCTCCGGGATGCCGGGCCCGTGGTCGGCGACGGCGACCCGTACGCCGGCCCCGTGCGCCGCCCCGCTGACGGTGACCACCCCGCCGGACGGGCTGTGCCGCACGGCGTTGTCCAGGAGGTTCGCGAGGACCTGCGCGAGCAGGTCGGGGTCGGCCCGCACGACCAAGCCCGCCGGCACCTCGGCGCGGATCGCGACGTCCTCCCTGGCCAGCCCGGCCTCCCGCACGGCCTGGTCGACGAGCGGCGCGAGGGTCACGGCCTCGGCCTCGATGAGCCGCGCCCCGCTGTCCAGCCTGGACAGGTCGAGGAGCTGCGCGACGAGCCGGCCGAGCCGTTCGGTCTGGGCGAGCGCGGTGGCCATGGTGACGGGGTCGGGCGCGGAGACGCCGTCCACGACGTTCTCCAGCACGGCGCGCAGGCCGGTGATGGGCGTGCGCAGCTCGTGGCTGACGTTGGCGACCAGCTCGCGCCGCTGGCGGTCCACCTCGCCGAGGTCGGCCGCCATGGCGTTGAACGCCCTGGCCAGCTCGCCCACCTCATCCCGCGAGGTGGCGCTGACCCGCAGCTTGTAGTGGCCCTTGGCGATGGTCTGGGCGGCGCGGGCCATCTGGCGCAGCGGCTTGGTCATCCCCATGGCGAGGAGCTGCACCATGATCAGCGCCAGCACGACGGCGACCGCGATGCGCACCTCACGCGACAGCCCCGAGTTGATCCCGACCTCGTTGACCACGAAGGCGGTGCCGACGGCGAGCACGATGACGATGCCGAGCTTGACCTTGATCCGGCCCAGGAAGTCGAGCGGCCTCATCGCCGTACCAGGGCGTAGCCGACGCCGTGCACGGTCCGTACGACGTCGGGGCCGAGCTTGCGGCGCAGCGCCCGTACGTGGCTGTCGACCGTCCTGGTGGCGGCGGCCTCGGAGAAGCCCCACACGTCCGACAGCAGCCGGTCGCGCTCGAAGACCTGTCCAGGCCGCTCGGCGAGCCGCCGCAGCAGGTCGAACTCGGTACGGGTGAGCTGCGCCTCGCTGCCGCGCACGAACACCCGGCGGGCGGCGGTGTCGATCTCGACCTCGCCCACCCTGATCACGGTGTCCTCGGCGGCGAGCTGGGCGGCCCGCTCCACCCGGCGCAGCAGCGCGTGGATGCGCGCGACGAGCTCGCGCATGCTGAACGGCTTGGCGAGGTAGTCGTCGGCCCCGACGCCCAGCCCGACCAGGACGTCGGTCTCGTCGCCGAGCGCGGTCAGCATGAGCACGGGCACCGGCCGGGCGGCCTGCATGCGCCGGCACACCTCCAGCCCGTCCAGGCCGGGCAGGAGCCGGTCGAGGATCACCAGGTCGGGCTCGGCCCTCGCGTACTGGACGAGGGCGTCCTGCCCGTCGCCCGCCACCCGGACGTCGAACCCCTCGGCGGCCAGGCGGTTCCGTACGGCCAGGGCGATCGTCCGGTCGTCCTCGACCACGAGAATGCGTCGCTGCTCTGCCACGTACGGAAGCGTAGAAGCGGGCTGTGCAGACCACACCTCCTTAAGCGTGCACATACAGTGCAGACTTGGCAGGTGACCATCGCCGCTTACCTCGGCCGCATCGGCCTGCCCCACCTGCTCGGCGCGCCCGCCACCGCCGACAACCTGCGCGCCCTGCACGCCGCGCACGTCGAGAAGGTCGCCTACGAGGCTCTGGAGATCTGGCTCGACCGCTCCACGTCCGTTGACCCCGCCGAGTCCGTCGCGCGCATCGTGCGCGGCCGGGGCGGCTACTGCTTCCATCTGAACGGCGCGTTCCACTCCCTCCTGGCGGCGCTCGGTTACGACGTGACCCGGCACGTCGGCGGCGTGCAGTCGCGTGGCGACGAGCCGAACGTCGGCGCCAACCACCTGGTGCTCACGGCCCGCGGCCTGCCCTCGCCGGAGAACCCGGGCGGCGAGTGGCTGGTTGACGTGGGGCTCGGCGACGCCCTGCACGAGCCGCTGCCGCTGGTGGCGGGCGCCTACCGGCAGGGGCCGTTCACGTACGGGCTGCGCCCGTCGGAGATCGCGCCCGGCGGATGGCGGCTCGACCACGATCCGAGTGGCTCGTTCCTGGGGATGGACTTCGGTCCGGCTCCGGCGGAGATGTCCGCGTTCGAGAAACAGCACCACCATCTGACGACGTCGCCGGAGTCCGGGTTCGTCCGGATCTGCTCGGTTTCGCGGCGCGACGGGTCGGGCGTGGACCAGCTGCGCGGGCTCACGCTGTCCAGGATCGGCTCGTCCAGGATCGGCGGCGCGAGCGGTCAGGAGCTCACCCTGGACACCGCGCGCGACTACTTCGCGGCCCTCGCCGACGTCTTCGTCCTGCCGCTCGACGACGTGAGCGCGGAGGAGAAGGACCGGCTGTGGCGCAGGCTGTACAGCGCGCACGAGTCCTGGCTGGCCGGCCGGGCGACGTGACGGCCGCGAGCGGAAGGGTGCGGGGCTGGATGGTTCCGGGCGGACGTGGAGGTCGTCATGCACCTGGACATGGGAGGGCCCGGCAAGCCGGCCGGTCGTTACCGCCTGCTCGACCCTTCGGCGGCGGGCCCTGAGCGCCCGGCCTTCGACGAGTCCGGCCGCCGTGAGGTGACGGTCAGGGAGCTGCGCCTGCCGGCCGAGCTGCGCGCGGCGGCGCTGCACCGGGCGCGCGCGGCGGCGGCGCTGCGGCATCCGTCGATCGTGCGGGTGCTCGACGTGGTGACGCAGGACGACGCGCCGTGGCTGGTCATGGAGCCCGTGGCGGGGACGACGCTGGAGTCCGCGGTGAATTCGCGCGGGCCTCTTCCCGTGGTGCAGGCGGCCAGGGCGGCGGTGGGCGTGCTGGCGGCGCTGACGGCCGCGCACGCGGCGTCGTACGTGCACGGCAACGTCGAGCCGGGCCACGTGCTGCTGACGGCGGGCGGGCGGGCGATGCTGACCGGGTTCGGGCTGCCGACCAGGAGCACCTGGCCGTCGGCCGACCTGTGGTCACTGGGGGCGACGCTGCACTTCGCGGTCGAGGGCCGACCGCCCGGCGCGTCACCGGCGGCCGGTCCCGAGCCGCTCAGGTCGCTGGTCAGGGCGATGCTGAACCCGTCGGGCCCGCCGCCGGTGGAGGTGATCCGCGAGACGCTGGAGCGGCTGGCCGTGGACCGGCCGCTGGACCGGCTCATCGAGGCGCTCGGGCCGCTGCCGCGCGCCGAGGTGGCGGCGATCGGCCTGGCGGTGGCCGAGCGCTTGCGCCAGGGGCAGGGGCCGCACGGCGGGGTGCACCCCGGGAACGTTCTAGTGGACGACCGCGGCCGGGCGACGCTGCTGCCGTCCGTGCGGTCGGGGACGCCGCCCGCGTACGCGGCCCCGGAGGGCGGGCCCAGCCCGGCGGCCGACCTGTGGTCGCTGGGGGCCACGCTGTACGCCGCGCTGGAAGGCCGGTCGCCCGCGCCCGGTGCGCCCATGACCCGGGCCGGCGTGCTGGGCCCGCTGCTGTTCCGGCTGCTGTCGCCCGATCCCGCGGCGCGGCCGTCCCTGGAGGAGGTCGCCGCCGGGCTGAGCGCGATCGGCCGGTGAAAGCGATCCGGGGCTTCGGGCAATCAGTGGTGACCGTTTCAGCGCAACCGAACGGAGAACCACGCGTGACCCCAGCACGAACGCCGTCGAGGCCGCCCGCATGAACGCACCCACCCATCCAGCGCTGGACCTGGACCAGATCTTCGACACGTACTTCTCGGAGATCCACCGCTACATCGCCAGGCGGCTCTCCAGGGACGACGCCGACGACCTGGCGGGCGAGGTCTTCCTCGTCGCCGCGCAAGGCGGATACGAGCCGTCGCGCGGCGACGTCAAACCCTGGCTGTACGGCATCGCCACCAAGCTCATCGCACGGCATCACCGCAGCGAGGTCCGCCGATGGAGGGCGCTCAGCCGGACGGTGGAGCGCGAGGCGCACAGCCACGAGGACACGACGCTCGCACGGGTCACGGCCGGCGCGCTCACCGGCAGGCTCGCGGGGGCGCTTGCCAGGCTGAACAGGGGCGATCGGGACGTGGTGCTGCTGGTGGCGCTGGGCGGCTTCACCCACCAGGAGGTCGCGACCGCCCTGGAGATCCCGTACGGCACCGTCGCGTCCCGGCTCAGCCGGGCGCGCAAGCACCTGCGCTCGGCACTGGGCGACGTCAACCCGCTGGAGAGGAGCCACGATGGATGAGATCACCCTGCTCGCCCAGGCGATCCCGGACGAGCCGCCGCCTTCGGCCGAGACCGTGGCCAGGGCGCGGGCGCGGCTGGCCACCCGCCACGGCGCGGCACGTCGGGCCCGCCCGCGCTGGGGTTGGGGCTGGACGGCGGGCGCCGCCCTCGCCACCGCGGCGGTCGTCACGGCCGTCGTCATGGCGGTGTCGAACCTGACCGTCGTCACCGGCCCCGCGTCCCCGCCCTCGCCCCCGCCCGCCTTCGAGGAGCCGCCCCGCGCCTACAAGGGGCTGAACCTCCTGGCGGCGACGGCCGGGCCGCGCTCGGCGACGAAGGCGCGCCTCCGCTTCCGCCCCACGAGCGAGAACGTCAAGCTCGTCATCTTCTGCCAGGTGCCCGGCTCGATCTTCTTCACCCATGAGGGTACGAGCAGCGCCGCCGGCACCTGCGGCCCCGGCGGCGGGCTCAGCATGCTCGCGGACAAGGCGTACGAGCCGGGCTGGCTCGGCCGCGACCACGAGGTCACGGTGTGGGTCTTCCCCCCCGACGCCCCCGTCGCGCGCGGACGCGGCGCGTGCCCGTCGAAGGACGCGTGCGAGGGAAAGCACGAGCTGTCCGGCCCGAAGGCGGCCGACCGGCTGGCCGCCGAACTCGGCGAGCGTCCCGGGGCCTGGTCGGTCGCGGCGTACGACAGAGACTGACCCTTTCGCGATACATCGCGAAGGGGAACCCCCAGGGCGTCCCGCTCGTTGGATCGGCGACGCAGAATATGAGAAGAGGCGGGGCGTGCGCTCCGCGTTCGGAGGAAGAGGATGTCGCCAATCCAGAAATACGCCATCGGCGCGGGCATCGCCGTCCTGGTCTCGCTGTTCTTCTCGAAGTGGGTCGCCCTGGCGGTGGTGCTGCTCGTGGTCGGCGGTCCGGTGGTCGGCTACCTGATGCTCGACCCCTCGCAGCGCGAGCGGCTGAAGAGGGCGCGCCGGCGCGGGATCGGCCGCTGAGCTCCGGGCGGCGGGGGCCGGTCCCGCAGGGGACTCAGGCCTCCGCCGCGGCCGGCGCGGCGGCCGACTGGACGCGCTCGGTCACCTTGCGTTCGATGAAGAACGACAGGAAGGGCACGGTGCCGCCGAGCATGACGCCCAGCATGTAGGGCCACGACCAGCGCGCCTTCATGCCGAGGTTCATGACCGCGACCAGATAGAGCATGTAGAGCCCGCCGTGGATCGGTGCGGTGATCTTCGACAGGGTGGGGTTGCCGAAGCCGTAGCGCAGCACCATGGCGGCGCACAGGATGAGCAGCATGCAGCCGACGACGTAGGCGAGCACCCGGAAGGGCTTCAGAGCCGATTCCACGTTTTAACCTTCCAGAGCCATCTCAGGGGATTTGCCACGATCTCGATCACTTCGTACGGCATCCCGTACGAAGTGGAACCACATGAAAACGGCGAACCCTGCAAAGATCCACCAGTTAGCGGCATAAGCCAGATTACGCCAGGTCAGCGCACCCTCGGTCGCCGGCGGCGAGATCGCCACCTGCGTCAGCGAGCCGGACGGCGGCTGCGCGACCACGAAGCCGGGCCGCACCTTCTGACCGGCCCACAGGTTGACCAGCTCGCCCGTGGAGACCGTCTGCACCTGCCCGGCGGGCAGGATCGTCGCGCGCCGCTGCACGCTGTCGGTGCCCTGCTGCGGGCTCAGCCGGCCGGTCACCGTCACCCGGCCCTGCGGCACGTCGGCCGCCGCCGGGTCGTCGCTCCTCGCCACCCAGCCCCGCACGACCGGCATCAGCGTGCCGTCGTCGAGCCGGAGCGGCGTGAGCACCCAGTAGCCGTCGTCCTGCGAGGCCTTGCCGCCCGGCGCGTCCACGTCGGGGCGGCGGTCGGCCACGAGGAGCTGGCGGGCGGGGTCGTAGGAGCCCTCGGCCGTCACCCTGCGCCCGACGACGTCGCCGGTGAGCTGGGCGGCCAGCGGGGCGAGTGTGGCGGCGGGCACCGGCGCGGGGTCGGCGGCGGCGCGCGGCCGGCCCGACTCCTCGAAGACCCCGAGCTGCCAGCGCCCGAGGAAGACGAACGCGATCAGGACCCCGATCGTGAGCAGGTGCAACCCGACGAGGCGGGGCGAGAGAAGGGTCCTGAGCATGCTTACAAGCTATCCGCCGGAGGGGGCGGTCCCGTCATGGACCCACCCCGATGAATCGCGCAAAAAGCCGCAAACGGCGCAGCCGTTGCCGCTAGGCTTGCGCCCATGTCTGACCAGCATATCGACCCCGCGGGCAACACCCAGGCTTTCCGCGCCTTCGCGAACGCGCGCGAGCAGGAGTCGGCCACGCCCAAGAAGTCGCCCCTGCTGCCCATCATCGCGGTGGTCGCGGCGATCGTGATCATCGGCGTCGCCGCCTTCCTGTTCCTCCGGTAGGCAACGTCCGGCCAGGCCGACCCGCCGCGACGCCGTGGCGGGTTTTCGCCGTTCCCTGAACGCCCACCCATGTCTTACATTGGACGAAGCGTCCAATAGGAGGTTCGCGTGGGTGAGCAGCCAGGGATCGTCATCGTGGGCTCCGGCTTCGCCGGGATCTGCATGGCCGTGAAGCTGAAGGAAGCCGGCTACCACGACTTCGTCATCCTGGAGAAGGCCGGCGAACCGGGCGGGACCTGGCGCGACAACACCTATCCCGGCTGCGCCTGCGACGTCCCGTCCCACATGTACTCCTTCTCCTTCGAGCTCAATCCCGGCTGGTCCCGGATGTTCGCCCCGCAGGAGGAGATCCAGCGCTATCTGCGCGCGTGCGCCGACAAGTACGGCGTCACCCCGCACATCCGCCACGGCAAGACCGTCACGGCCCTGGAGTACGACGACGAGCGCCGCTCCTGGACGGTGACCACCGGGGACGGGGAGACGCTGCGGGCCAACGCGGTGGTGTCCGCGATCGGCGCCCTCCACATCCCGAAATATGCGGATATACCGGGACGGGAGGCGTTCACCGGCCCCGCCTTCCACTCCGCCACCTGGGACCACTCCACCGACCTGACCGGCAAGCGCGTCGCCGTCATCGGCACCGGCGCCTCGGCCGTCCAGTTCGTCCCCCAGATCGCGCCGCGCGCCGCCCACCTGACGGTCTTCCAGCGCACTCCCCCGTGGCTGCAGCCCAAGCCCGACTTCGCCTTCTCCCCGCGCGCCCGGCGGCTGCTCCGCCTGCCCGGCGCGGCCAGGGCCCTGCGGTACGGCATCTACTGGGCGCTGGAGACCAGGGCGCTCGGCTTCGCCGTCCACCCGCGCCTCATGAAGGCCCACGAGCGGAAGGCCCTTCGCCACCTGGAGAACCAGGTCCCCGACCCGGAGCTGCGCCGCGCCCTCACTCCCGACTACACGATCGGCTGCAAGCGCGTCCTGATCTCCAGCGACTACTATCCGGCCCTGACCAGGGACAACGTCTCCCTGGTCACCGACCCGGTCACCGAGATCCGCGAGCGCTCCCTGGTGGACGCCACCGGCCGCGAGCACCCGGCCGACGTCATCGTGCACGGCACCGGGTTCAAGGTCGTGGACGCCCTCACCGAGCAGAACATCCTCGGCCGCGGCGGCCTCGGCATCCAGGACGCGTGGAAGGACGGCGTCGAGGCGTACCACGGCATCGCCGCCTCCGGCTTCCCCAACCTGTTCTTCCTGCTCGGCCCCAACACCGGCCTCGGGCACAACTCGGTCGTCTTCATGATCGAGTCACAGGCGAGGTACGTCGTCGAGTGCCTGCGCCTGCTGTCGAGGACCCGGGCGCGGGCCCTCGACGTGCGCCAGGAGGCGCAGGCGGCCTTCAACCGCCGCCTGCGCGCCCGCCTCGACCCCCTGGTGTGGAACGCCGGCGGCTGCCGCTCCTGGTATCTGGACGAGCACGGCGTCAACCGGACGATCTGGCCGGGCTTCACCTTCGAGTACTGGGCGCGTACGAGAAGGGTGAAGCCCGAGGACTACGAGCTCATCTACTAGAGGCTGCACGAGGCCCCGCTCAGCGCGATCGCGGCCATGCCGGAGCCGGTCGCTACCGCGCCCGCGCCCTCCTCCAGGGCGCTGACCCGCTGCTCCAGCTCGGCACAGGTGGGGTTGGCGTAACGGCTGTAGGTGAACGCCTCGCCGAGCGCGTCCTCGCCGTAGAGCGCTGCCGCCTCGGCCACGCCCGGCAGTTCGAACGAGGCCGTCTCGTACACCGGTAAGGCCACCGGCCGGATCGCCGGCCCCGCGCGGCCGGCATGGCCGCCGGCCAGCAACCGCGTCTGCACATCCCAGTCGCTGTCTTTCATGAGGAAGACCATATCGGGTTAACAGCTCCCGAACAAAGAAGATTTTGCTACAATGCCTACAGAAGGAAGGCACTCATGGCGTGTGGCCGTCGAAAGGAAGCCAGCGATGGAGATGGGAGAACGGGGCGATCTGGATGCGACCGACCTCGCGCTGCTGGCCCGGCTCGCCAAGGACGGCCGCGCGAGCCTGACCGATCTCGCGCGCGAGGTCGGTCTCAGCCGGCCCTCCGTCGCCGACCGCCTCCGCAAGTTGGAGACCAGCGGCGTGATCGCCGGCTACGCGGCCCGGATCGACCCGGCCCGCCTCGGCCTCCCGCTGCGCGCGCAGGTACGCCTGCGCCCCCACCAGCCCAACGCCCGCGCTCACGGGCTGCGCGAGAAGCTGCTCTCCCTCGGTCATGTGCTCAGTTGCGTGCACGTCGCCGGCGACGACTGCTACGTCATCGAGGTGGCCGCCCGGAACCCGGCCCATCTCGAAGAGCTGATCGACAGCCTCACCGGCATCGGACGCACCACGACCCTTCTCGTCCTGTCCGATGTGGTGACCCCGTCCGACGTCGACCTCACGGCCCTCCTGCTCGAACCGGGATCCGCCCCATCGGCCGAACGATGATCGGCGCGGGCACAACAACAACTTGTCAAGCGAATGGAGCGCTTCTCATGTTCTCGCTGCCGCTGCGCGACGGTGCTCATCTCGGGCCGCTGGAGGTCTGGCACGCCGAGGCCTTCGCCGATCATCTGGATCGAGCCCGCGAGCACATCCGTCCCTGGGTCGGCCCCGCGTTCGTCACTGACGACGTGGACGGGGCGCGGGCCACGCTCCAGCGATACGCCGAGCGCCAGGCCGCCGACGGCGCCCGCCTGTACGGCATCTGGCGGGATGAGCTGCTGGTCGGCGGGGTGATGTTCACGGCTTTCGATGCCGCTGCCGGCTCGTGCGAGATCGGCTGCTGGCTGGAGCCGTCCGCCGAGGGCCACGGGCTGATCACGCAGGCGTGCGGCGCGCTGCTGGACTGGGCGTTCACGTCCCGGGGGCTGCACCGGGCCGAGTGGCACTGCCGGGCCGACAACGACCGCAGCTCAGCGGTGGCCCGGCGGCTCGGCATGACGCTGGAGGGCGTGCGACGCGAGGCCTGGCCGTACGAGGGCGCGCGCCACGACAAGCAGCTCTGGGCGGTCCTCGCCGCCGAGTGGCGATCCCCAGGACGGTGACGTGAGCCGCGTCCTCAACGTGGACGCAGGAGCAGAGGCCGCAACGTGCCGGCACTGGTGGTCAAGGCGTCCAGGACGCAGCCGACCAGTGGATGCCGGCGAGCGCCCTGGCGGATGGCGGCATAGAGCGTACGGTGCATGCCCGGCTGGTGGACACCGAGAAGTCTGACACCGGCGGCGTCCCCCACTCGGCGAGAGCATTCACGCGGCCGCGCTGCTCGGTGGCCTGATGATCCTCACAGGCGCGTACCCACTTCTCCTTAGAGGGCCGGCCAGAGTGGTGGCCGGTTCAGGTTCTGAGGTGGTCGAGAACGCAGGCCTGGAGCTCGGTGCCGTCGCCGACGAAGCAGGGCATGAGCTCGCGGGCGACGGTGGCGGGGGCCAGCGCCTGGCGGCTGCCCGGCCGGGCAGCCATCGAGCCAGGGTCGCCGGCTTCGGCCGGACGCCCGGCCGACTGAACCGGCTTTACGGCGAGGTGAGCGGTTCGTTCTTGTAGGCGCGGTGAAGCAACTCCACGAAGGACGGCGCTTCAGGCAACGCCGTTGAGCCGATGCGGTGAACGGCCACTCCCGGAGTCCACGAGTTCATGACCACAGCTCCGGCCATCGACGGCAGGTCCGTCGGCCTGACCTCCTGGTCGCGCTGGGGAATTCCGAGGTGGCTCAACTGCCGGCGGACGATGCTCATGGTGGTCCCGGTCAGCATCTCGGCGATGGGCCACACCACGGCGGAGCCGTCCCAGAAGGCCAGATTCCAGATCGACGCCTCGCTGAGTCTGCCGCGGCGGTCCACGAAGGCGGCGTCATCGAAGCCTTGCGCCACGGCCTCGCGAAGGAAGTACGTCTTCGCCACCTCGCCGACGTGCTTCACAGCGGGGAGGACTCGTTCGTACTCGACCGTGGTCAAGGTCAACGGTCCCTGCGGGCCGGACGCGGCCGGGCCCGTACGGATCAGCACCTCGGGTTCCACATCGGCGCCGGCCACCGTGAACTCACCCGCCGGCGAATACACCGTGGCCGTCAGTGAGAGATCGGCCGGTGCCGCCTCCAGCGCCGTTCGCAGATGGGACCGCACCCGATCGTCGGGCAGCGCCTGTCCGAACAACGCGACCGAGGCGAAGCGCAGCCGCTCCAGGTGCAGGTCGAGACCTCGAACCTTGCCCTCCCGCACCTGCATGGCGGTGAAGTGGGCATAGCCCGCGAAGGCCAGTGGTGTCAGATCGTCGGTGTTCACCGCCTGACCGTTCCGTTGCACCACGGACGCGGCGATCGTGGTGATGCTGTCTGACATGGGTATCCCTCTTTCTCGCTGGATTGCTTGGAGCGCTTGACCGTTGCCGGGCATGCCGGCTGCCCGCCCGAGGCGATGCGAAACGATCCGTTCCGCCTTGAGTATGTGACAGCCGCCCTCACGAGTCAACACGGAACGATCCGTGCCGCCTGGCGGTTATGCTGAGGGCATGCCGACCCGACGCCCCGAACGCCGCAACGAGGAATCAGCCAAAGCCATCGTCCGAGCCGCCCTGGAGCTGTGCCGGGAGGTCGGCTACCGGAAGCTGAGCATCGAAGGCATCGCCGCCCGCGCCGGGGTCGGAAAGAACACCATCTATCGGTGGTGGCCCTCCAAATCCGCCGTTCTGCTGGACGGGCTGTTGTCCGCCATGACCGTGGACGCCTCCTTCCCCGACACCGGAGATGTGGCCGCCGACTTCAAGACGCAGATCATGGCTGCCACCAGCACCGTCTTCCGCCCGGACACCGGCCCTCACTACGCCGCCCTGATCGGTGAGGCGCAGCAGGATCCCGAACTCGCGCGCGCCCTGTGGGACCGCCTCATCAGCCACCTCACAAGCGCCGCCACCCAGCGCATCCAGAGCGCGCAACGCCGAGGCCAAATCCGCCCTGAGCTCGCTCCTGACCTCGTCATCGAGCTGCTCTACGGCCCTGCCTACTACCACTGGCTGATACGTCAGCGGACTGCCGACGCGGATCACATCAGCATCATCGTCGATACCGTTCTGGCCGGTCTCGCACCGGCGAACACCGGCTCGAACATTCGTCCCACAGGCGACAGCCAGCGCAGCCGGCGCCGCTCGGAGGTGAAGCCGAGCAGCGCCGACAGCCCCTAGGAATCGATCATCTGGACCGGACCACCATCGCGCTGCCGCCGCCGCGCCGGCTCGGCTCGGCCACGGCCTGGACCTTGTCCCGCCCGAGGAACTCCAGCCCCGTGGCCGCGCCGATCTCCGCGATGGGCACGAGACGGTGCCCGCGAGCCGTCAGGTCGGGTCCGTAGGTGCCGATGAACCCGGCTTCGGCCTGCGTGTCCGCGGTGTTGCGCTGGGTGGCGCGGGGCGCGGCGAGCGCGGCCGGCAGGTCCATGCCGAAGTCGTACCGGTTGAGCAGGATCTGCAGCACGGTCGTGATGATCGTCGAGCCGCCGGGCGAGCCGAGCGCCAGCACCGGCTTGCCGCCCTTGAGCACCACCGTGGGCGCCATCGACGAGCGGGGCCGCTTGCCGGGGCCGGGCAGGTTGGGGTCGCCGGGGGCGGGGCCGAAGGTGAAGTCGGTCAGCTCGTTGTTGAGCAGCACGCCGCGGCCCGGCACGACGATGCCGTTGCCGCCGGTGGACTCGATGGTGAGGTTGTAGGCGACGACGTTGCCCCATCGGTCGGCCACGACCAGGTGCGTGGTCTCGGGGCCCTCCTTCGCGGTCGGGCTCGCGGTGCCGGTGGGCTGGGCGCAGGGGCCGTACGAGCCGTCCGGGTTCCCGGGCGCGACAGGCGGGGTGAGGGCCTGGTCGCCGATCAGGCAGGCGCGCTCCTTGGCGAAGCCGTCGGACAGCAGCTCCTTCAGCGGCACGCCCGGAATGTCGCCGACGTAGGCGTTGCGGTCGGCGAACGCCAGTTTCGACGCCTCCAGGTACTCGTGCACGCCCACGTGCGGCAGGGCCTGCAGGATGTTGAGCGCCTCGCCGACGGTGGAGCCGCCGGATGACGGCGGCGCCATCCCGTACACGTCGAGGCCCTTGTACGAGACCTTGGTGGGCTCGCGGAGCAGGGCCCGGTAGGCGGTCAGGTCCGACAGCTCCATCAGTCCCGGCCGGACGTTGCGGGTGCTGCCCGGGGTGACCGGCGGGCGCTTGACGGTGGCCACGATCTCCGCGCCGAACCGGCCGCCGTACAGCCAGCCGGGGCCGCGCCTGCCCAGCTCACGGTAGGTCTCGGCGAGCTCGGGGTTGCGGAAGACCGAGCCGACGGGCGGCGGCGCGCCGTTCGGCAGGTAGAGCTTGGCGGTGGAGGTGAAGTCCTTGAAGCGGGCGGCGTTGGCGGCGGTCTGGTCGTAGAAGGTCTGGTCCACGACGAAGCCCTTGGAGGCCACCTCGATCGCGGGCTGGAGCGCCTGCCGGAGCGAGAGCGTGCCGAAGCGGCGCAGGGCGAGGTCCCAGGTGGCGACGGTGCCGGGCACGCCCGCCGACAGGCCGCTGGTGACGCCCTCCTCGAACGGGATGCCCTCGAACGAGCTCGCGGTCATCGCCTTCGGCGCCGTCTCCCGGCCGTCGATGGTGTGGACCTTGCGGCGGGCGGCGTCGTAGTAGACCAGGAAGCCGCCGCCGGTCGGCCCGGCCGAGTACGGCTCCGTGACGCCCAGGACCGCCCCGGCCGCCACGGCCGCGTCCACGGCGTTGCCGCCTCTCCGCAGCACGGAGATGGCGGCCTTGGTCGCGTCGAGGTCGACGGTGGCGACGGCGCCGCCGTACCCCGTGGCGACCGGAACCTTCTGCTGAGGCTCGGCGGGCGCGGCCACGGCGGGGGCGGCCGGGACGAACGCGATGAGGACTGCTGCTGCAGGAAGGAGCACTGGACGCATGTTCCCCACGTAACACCAGCTACGCCCGTCGCGGTAGGGCCCCCTGCGACTGCGGGGTGATGCGCAGGTCAGAGCGGTCGTCTAGCGTTGGGGCGTGCGTTCGAAGTCCGGTTTCGCCCCTTACCTCGCCCTCATCACGGCCGTCTTCCAGGTCGTGCTGTCGCAGGGGGCGTCCTACGGGCAGCGCGCGTTCAGGGCGCCGCTCGACCCGTGGGCGTACGCGCTGCTGCTGGTCGGACCGCTGATGATCGCGTTGCACCGCAGATACCCGGTCCCTACGGCCGTGGTCACGTTCGCGGCCACCTTTCTCTACATCGGGGGCGGCTACCCCTACGGCGGGGTGTTCATCTCGCCGATCGTCATGCTGTTCCAGCTCGTCGGCCGGGGTCGCAGGCCGGCCGCGTGGATCCTCGCCGGGGCGTCGCTGGCCGCCTTCATCGCCTACGCGTGGACGACGAGCCAGCCGCAACGGGGGCTCTTCCACGACCTCGCGGTCTCCTCGTTCATCCTGCTCACGATGGTCGCGGCCGAGCTGGTCAGGATCGCCCGCGAGCGCCGCGCCCAGCAGCAGCGGGCGGCCGAGGAGGAGAGCCGGCGCCAGGCCAGCGAGGAGCGGCTGGTCATGGCGCAGGAGCTGCACGACGTGCTGGCGCACAACATCTCGCTCATCCACGTGCAGGCCGCGACCGCGCTGCACCTCATCGACGACCATCCGGAGCAGGCCAGGACGGCCCTCGCCACCATCAAGACCGCCTCCAAGGAGGTGCTGGGCGAGATGCGCGGGGTGCTCGACGTGCTGCGCGAGGGCGCGCCGCGCTCCCCCACGGCCGGGCTCGACCGGCTGGAGGAGCTGATCGGACGTTCCGGGCTGGAGGTGGAGCTGGAGCGGGCCGGCTCGCGCCCGCTGCCGCCGGCGGTGGAACGGGCCGCGTACCGGATCGTGCAGGAGTCGCTGACGAACGCCGCCCGCCACGCCCCCGGCTCGGCGGTCACCGTGCGCCTGGAGTACGGCGGGCGCGAGCTGGTCATCCGGGTGACCGACACCGGCGCGACCGCGCCGGCCGTCCTGTCCGGCGAGGGCAGCGGCAACGGCATCCCCGGCATGCGCGAGCGGGCCGCCGCGCTCGGCGGCTCGCTCGTCGCCGCCCCCACAGGAACGGGCTTCCAGGTGGAGGCCCGGCTGCCCCTACCCGAGGAGACGACCCCATGATCAAGGTGCTGCTGGCCGACGACCAGGCGCTGGTCCGCGCGGGCTTCAAGGCGCTGCTCGACGCCCAGCCGGACATGACCGTGGTGGCCGAGGCCGGAGACGGGGCCGAGGCGGTGCGGCTGTCGGAGCGGCACGGCCCCGACGTGGTCCTCATGGACATCCGGATGCCCGGCACCGACGGCCTGACCGCCACCCGGCAGATGCCCGAGGGGCCACGGATCATCATCCTGACCACGTTCGAGCTGGACGAGTACGTCTTCGAGGCCCTGCGCAGCGGCGCCAGCGGCTTCCTGGTCAAGGACACCGAGCCCGCCGAGCTCATCCAGGCCGTCCGCGTGGTCGCGGCCGGTGAGGCGCTGCTGTCGCCCAGCGTGACCCGCCGCCTGATCGCCGAGTACGCCAGCCGCGCCAAGGAGCCGGTCGCCGCCGGCGGCCTCGACCAGCTCACCGAGCGCGAGCGGGAGGTGCTGGCCCTGGTCGGCACCGGCATGACGAACGACGAGATCGCCGCCAAGCTCTTCATGTCGCCGGCCACGGCGAAGACCCACGTGAGCCGGACGATGATGAAGCTGCACGCCCGCGACCGGGCGCAGCTCGTCGTCATCGCCTACGAGTCGGGCCTGGTGCGGCCCGGGTGGCTGTGAAATCGGTTGATCCACGGGGCCGCCTCAGGCCATGGTCGGAGGATGCGGCGCTCCTATGACGATCTCGTCCACGAGGCGAGCACGGTCTCCGTGGACGGCTGGGACTTCTCCTGGCTCGACGGCCGGGCCACCGAGGAACGACCTTCCTGGGGCTACTCCCGCCTGCTCGCCGGGCGGATGGCGGCCGCGCGGGCCGCGCTCGACCTGCAGACCGGCGGCGGCGAGGTGCTGGCCGGGGTGCCGACGCTCCCGCCGGTGGCCGTGGCCACCGAGTCCTGGCCGCCCAACCTGAAGCTGGCCGACTCCCGGCTGCGTCCGCGCGGGGCCAGGGTGGTGGCCGCAGCCGACGACGGCCCGCGCCTGCCGTTCGCCGACGGCCTCTTCGACCTGGTGACCAGCCGGCATCCGGTGCACACGCAGTGGGCGGAGATCGCCCGGGTGCTGCGCCCCGGCGGGTCCTTCTTCTCCCAGCAGGTCGGGCCGCGCACGGCCGGGGAGCTGGCCGAGTGGTTCCTCGGCCCGTACGACGGCTGGACGCGCGAGCCGGCGCGGGCCAGGGAGGAGGCCGAGGCCGCCGGCCTGGAGGTCGTCGACCTGCGGAGCGAACGGCTGCGCATGGAGTTCCGCGACATCGGCGCGGTGATCTACTTCCTGCGCAAGGTGATCTGGATCGTGCCGGGCTTCTCGCCCGAGCGGTACGCGAACGAGCTGCGCGCCCTGCACGACCGCATCGAGGCCGAAGGTCCGTTCGTCGCCCATTCCGCCCGGTTCCTCATCGAGGCACGCAACCCTTAAACGTCACGAACCGTACGACATCTGTCACTGGCCGCGTCCGCCGGGCCGGTCTACCGTACCGGGTATGAGCGCCCAGGCCGCCGCCGCCCTGCTCGCCGGTGGAGTGGCCGCGGGTCTGGTGGCGGGCACCGCGACGTGCGCCGCCACCCAGGGCGGCCTGCTCGTGGGCCTGGTCGGCCGGGGCGGTGACCGGGCCGCGGTCGGGTGGTTCCTGGCCGGGCGGCTGGCCTCGTACACCGTGGCAGGGGCGCTGCTCGGGCTGCTCGGCTCGGCCGTCAGCCTGTCGCCGCCGGCCCGCGCGGCGCTGCTCGTCGCGGCGGGCGCCGTGGTGGTCGGGTTCGCGGTCCGGATGTTGCGGCGCGGGCACTGCGCCGCCCAGGAAGCGGGCGAGGTCCCCCGGTTCAAGGCGCCGCTGCTCGGCGCGGCCACGATCCTCGTGCCGTGCGGGATGACGCTCGGCGTGGAGATGATCGCCGTCTCCAGCGGCTCGCCGCCGGCCGGCGCGGCGGCCATGGCGGGGTTCGTGCTCGGCAGCGCGCCCGCGTTCGCGCTGCTCGGCTACGTCCTGCGGCGCGTCTCCCGCACCCGGCTGTCCAGGGTCGCCGGGGTGGTCGCGATCGCCGCCGGGCTGTGGACCGCCGGGACCGGGCTCAACCTGGCGGGCTGGCTGCCCGCCGCCGCGCCGGCGGCGAGCTCCACCGTGGGTTCCGCCACCGTGACCGTGTGGGCCACGCGCACCGGCTACCGGCCGTTCACGGTGACGCTCCCGGCGGGCGTGCCGGTCGAGGTCGACTTCAGGGTGGCCGAGCCGGGCTGCACCGGCACCGTCGTCATCGCCGGGCGCGACGTCGCGCTCCCCGCCACCGTCCACCTGCCGCCGCAGCCGCCCGGCAGGCTCCGCTACGCCTGCGGCATGGGCATGTTCACCGGTTTTCTCGACTTCCGGTGACACCAGCCGCGCGTTGTCGGCGATTACGGTTCGCGATCGGGCGATCACGTGCCACCCTGTGGCCTATGGCCTGGCAAGGAGAGGTGGCGGCGCCCGCCGTACCGGCGCCGCGGATGGGCGAGGAGCCCGAGCTGCTGACCGCCGCGTGCACGGGCGACCCGCAGGCCGCGCACCGGCTCGGCAAGCTCTACGCCCAGCACGGCGACCGCGTGTCCGCCAAGCACTGGTGGGAGCTGGCCGCCGCGGGCGGCAACGTCGACAGCGCCTTCAACCTCGGCATCTGGCACGAGAAGCACGGCAGCCTGGTGGAGGCGCTCACCTGGTACGAGGCCGCCGCCCTCGCCGGCGACGCCGAGGCCGCCGCCAACCTGGCGACGCTCCTGCTGGAGCAGCGCGGCGACGTCGAGACCGCCCGGCGCTGGTACGAGCGCGCCGCGAGGGCCGGCTCCCGCGTGGCCGCCCGCCGCCTGGCGCTGGTCTGCGAGGACGCCGGCGAGCAGGCCGCGGCGCGCGAGTGGCACCGCAGGGCGGCGGCGGCCGGCGACACGGCCTCCGCCCACGACCTCGGCTTCCTGGCGTACGCGGCGGGCGAGGACGAGGAGACCGTGCACTGGTGGGAGTCGGCCGCGCGGGGCGGGCACGTCGAGTCGGCCTACTGCATGGGCCTCTACCTCGACGCGGAGCGCGACCCCGAGGGCGCCGAGGCCTACTACCGGCTGGCCGCGCGGAGCGAGCATCCGGGCGCGGCCTCCTGGCTCGGCGGCATCGCGCTGTCCCGTGGCGACCTCCGCACCGCGCGGGCCTGGTACGAACGGGCCGCGAACGCCGGCCGGGCCGAGGACCAGCGCATGGCCGGGTTCGTCTGCGTGGAGCTGGGCGACACCGCCTCGGCCGGCCACTGGTTCGGGCGGGCGGCGGCGGGCGGCGACGCCGAGGCCGCCTTCACCTACGGCCTGCTGCTCATCGCCGAGTTCGGCGACCTGGCCGGCGGCCGCCACTGGTTCAGGCAGGCGGCGCAGGCCGGCCACCGCGAGGCGGCGGTCGAGCTGGGCGGGCTGCTGACGGCCTCCGGGGAGCAGGTCGAGGCGCACCAGTGGCTGTCCGACCCGCCGCCGCCCGTCTGGGCCCGCCCCGCCGAGCCGGAGCTGGCCGCGCGGGCGGAGCTGGCCGCCCTCACGACCGGGCGGCGGGGCGGCGAGGCGCTCGACGCGGCCGAGCTGACCGAGATCCTCGCCACCTGGGACCTCATGACCCGGCCGCTGCACGACCATTCCGACGTGGTGAGCTGGCTGGTGCGGCGCACCGCGGCGCACCGCAGCTCGATCGAGCACCTGGCGTCGGTGCGCGGCACGCTGCTGCGGCCGGGCGCGGCGCCGTGGCCGAGCCCGGCGGAGGTCCAGCACGTCCTCGCCACCGCCCGCGACCTGCGCGGGCGGCTCGGGCTGGAGTGAGCCCTACAGCACCTCGGAGAGCGGCGTGTAGGCCAGGCCGAGCGCCTCGGCGACCGGCTGGTTGGTCAGCAGGCCGGCGTGGGTGTTGAGGCCGGCGGCGAGCGCCTGGTCGGCCCGCAGCGCCTCGCGCCAGCCGAGGTTGGCCAGCTTGACGGCGTACGGCAGGGTCGCGTTGGTCAGGGCGTGGGTGGAGGTGTGGGCCACCGAGCCCGGCATGTTGGCCACGCAGTAGAAGACCGACCCGTGCACCTGGTACGTCGGCTCGGCGTGCGTGGTCGGCCGCGAGTCCTCGAAGCAGCCGCCCTGGTCGATGGCGATGTCCACCAGCACCGATCCCGGCTTCATGCGGCTGACCAGGTCGTTGGAGACCAGCGTCGGGGCCTTGGCGCCGGGGATCAGCACCGCGCCGATCACCAGGTCGGCCTGGAGGACCTCCTGCTCGATGGCGTACCGGGTGGAGACGAGGGTCTTCAGCCGGCCCTGGTAGACGGCGTCGATCTGGCGGAGCCGGTCGATGTTGGTGTCGAGGACGGTGACCTCGGCGCCCATGCCGACCGCGATCTGGGCGGCGTTCAGCCCGGACACGCCGCCGCCGATGACGACGACCTTGGCCGGGGCCACGCCGGGCACGCCGCCCGGCAGGATGCCGCGCCCGCCGTTGAAGCGCATGAGGTTGTACGCGCCCACCTGCGGGGCGAGCCGCCCGGCGACCTCCGACATCGGGGCGAGCAGCGGCAGGGCGTTGCCGACCTGGACGGTCTCGTACGCGATGCCGGTCGTCCCCGCCGACAGCAGGGCGTCGGTGCACGGCCGGGAGGCCGCGAGGTGCAGGTAGGTGAACAGCACCAGCCCCTCGCGGAGCCGGTGGTACTCCTCCGCGATCGGCTCCTTGACCTTGAGGACCATGTCCGCCTCGCCCCAGACGGCGTCGGCGCCGTCGAGGATCTTCGCGCCGGCGGACAGGTACTCCTCGTCGGTGATGTGCGAGCCGAGGCCGGCACCACTCTGCACCATGACGTCGTGGCCGTTGCGTACCAGCTCGTGGACGCCTGCGGGTGTGACGGCCACGCGGTACTCGTGGTTCTTGACCTCGGCAGGGACGCCGATTTTCATGGCGGTGCATCCTTTCGGGTACCGGCACGCCGTCGTGCCGGGCTGAGGGGTGTCAGATGCGGGCCCACGCCTCGGTGAGGACACCACGAAGGATGGAGCCGATCTCCTCGAACTCCTGCGGACCCGCGATCAGCGGGGGAGCGAGCTGGATGACGGGGTCGCCGCGGTCGTCGGCGCGACAGTAGAGCCCGGCGTCGAAGAGCGCCTTGGACAGGAAGCCGCGCAGCAGCCGCTCGGACTCGGCGGCGTCGAAGGTCTCCTTGGTGGCCTTGTCCTTGACGAGCTCGATGCCCCAGAAGTAGCCGGAGCCGCGCACGTCGCCGACGATGGGCAGGTCGCGCAGGTCGTCGAGGGTCTGGCGGAACAGCGGCTCGTTCCTGGTCACGTGGCCGAGCAGGTCCTCGCGCTCGAAGATGTCGAGGTTGGCGAGGGCGACGGCGGCCGAGACGGGGTGGCCGCCGAAGGTGTAGCCGTGGGCGAACATGGTGTCGCCGTCCTTGAACGGCTCGAACAGCCGCTCGTGCGCGATCATCGCGCCGATGGGCGAGTAGCCGCTGGTCATACCCTTGGCGCAGGTGATGATGTCGGGCACGTAGTCGAACTTCTGTCCGCCGAACATGGTGCCGAGGCGGCCGAAGGCGCAGATGACCTCGTCGGAGACGAGCAGGACGTCGTACTCGTCGCAGATCTCGCGCAGCCGCTGGAAGTAGCCGGGGGGCGGCGGGAAGCAGCCGCCGGCGTTCTGCACGGGCTCGGCGAAGACGGCGGCCACGGTGTCGGGGCCCTCCATCTCGATGGCGCGGGCCACGCGGTCGGCCGCCCAGATGCCGTACTCCTCGGGGGTCATGCCCGGGACGCCGGTGATCTCGTCGGCGCGGTAGTGGTTGGTGTTGGGCACGCGGACCGAGCCGGGCACCAGGGGCTCGAACATCTGCTTGAACGCGGGGATGCCGGTGATCGACAGCGCGCCCTGCGGGGTGCCGTGGTAGGCGATCTGGCGGCTGATGACCTTGTGCTTGAGCGGCTTGCCGACGAGCTTGTAGTACTGCTTGGCGAGCTTCCACGCGGTCTCGACGGCCTCGCCGCCGCCCGTGGTGAAGAAGACGCGGTTGAGCTCGCCGGGGGTCTGCGCGGCCAGGCGCTCGGCCAGCTCGGCGGCCTTGGGGTGGGCGTAGGACCACAGAGGGAAGAAGGCCAGCTCCTGGGCCTGCTTGGCGGCGGCCTCGGCCAGCTCCTGGCGGCCGTGGCCGACCTGGACGACGAAGAGCCCGGCCAGGCCGTCGAGGTAGCGCTTGCCGTGGATGTCGTAGACGTAGGACCCCTCACCGCGGACGATGGTCGGGATCTCGGACTGCTCGTAGGCGCTGTGCCTGGTGAAGTGCAACCAAAGGTGGTCTTGCGCGGCCTTCAGGACGTCGTGTTCCGGCTGCGTCATCGTTATCTTCCCTCGTCTCTCAGCTAGCCCAAGTCTGCATGCTCACCGATCGTTTGCCAAGCGAATCGGTCGTAGCAGTGTGCAGGAAAATCGAGATCCGCAGAAGCACCATGTAACGGCAACGAAATCCGCATGTAGATTAACGCGATGGAGCATGTCCGTTTCGTCCCGTTTACCGGGTTGCGTCCCAGATAGGCGGGCGGATGTGATCCAATGAGTGGCAAACTGTCCAGCTTCGACGAGAACGACCCCCGGGGGAGCGTCCCAGTGACTCCAGACCAGATAGAGAGCGCCGTCGCCGCCTCGATGCCCCAGACCGTCGAGGACCTCAAGCGGCTGGCCGCCATCCCCTCCGTCGCGTTCCCGGGGCACCCGGAGGAGCCCGTGCTCGCCGCCGCCGCGGTGACGGAGGAACTGCTCCGCTCGGCCGGCCTGCCGCGCGTGCAGCAGGTCCCCGTCGAGGGCAGCTACCCGGCGGTCTACGCCGAGGCCCCCGCCCCGCCCGGAGCGCCCACCGTGCTGCTGTACGCGCACTACGACGTGCAGCCCGCCGGCGACCTCAACGCCTGGCGGACGCCCCCGTTCGAGCCGACCCTCATCGACGGCCGCCTCTACGGGCGCGGCACCGCCGACGACAAGTCCGGCGTGATGTCGCACGTCGCCGCCCTGCGCGCGTTCCGCGGCCGGTTCCCGGTCGGGATCAAGGTCATCGTCGAGGGCCAGGAGGAGTACGCGGGCGAGCGCCTGGAGGCGTTCGTCGAGCGCAACCCCGAGCTGCTGCGCGCCGACGCCATCGTGGTCGCCGACACCGGCAACCCGCGCGTCGGCGACCCGGCGGTGACGACCTCGCTGCGCGGCATGGCCGCCTTCACCGTCGAGGTCCGCACGCTGCGCGAGTCCGTCCACAGCGGCTCGGCCGGCGGCGCCGCCCCCGACGCGCTGGCCGCCCTCATGCGCATGCTGACCGCGCTGCACGACGACAACGGCGACATCCGCGTCCCCGGGCTGCCGCGGGGCTCGTTCCTCGGCCAGGGGCCGTCGGAGGAGGAGTTCAGGAAGACGGCGGGGGTGCTCGACGGGGTGTCCCTGGTGGGCTCCGGCTCGCTCGCCGACCGCCTGTGGTCGTCCTACGCCATCACCGTCACCGGCCTCGACGTGCCGACGGTGGCGCAGGCCATCAACGCGGTGCAGCCCGTGGCGCGGGCCCGCGTGACGGTCCGCGTCCCCCCGGCCGGCGACCCGAAGACGACCGTGAACGCCGTCGTCGACTTCATGCGCCAGGTGGCTCCGTGGGGCGTCCAGGTGGGCTTCGGCGACTTCACGGTGGGCTCCGGCTTCCAGGCCGACTCGGGCGGCTACGCCCGCGCCGCGCTCAACCGGGCGATGGAGCGCGCCTTCGGCCGCCCGCCGCGCGACGTCGGCGCCGGCGGCTCCATCCCGCTGGTCAACACCCTGCTCAAGCAGTTCCCGGCGGCGGAGATCCTGCTGTTCGGCGCCGAGGACGAGGACGCCGGCTGCCACGCCCCCAACGAGCGGGTCGACCTGGAGGAACTGCGCAAGGTCGCCACCGCCGAGGCCCTGTTCCTCCTGGAACTCGGCTCCCCCAGCGCGGCCTGACCTTCTCAGCCGCCCGACCCGGAGGGATTCTCCGCCAGCAGCTCCCTGTGGGCGGGTTGGAGGCCCTCCGGGAGGTCGCCGGGGTGGCACCAGCGGGCCTCCAGGATCTCCAGGGGGTCCAGTTTCAGGGTGCCGCCCGTCAGGACGGCCTCGTAGGCGAGCTCGGCGCGGAGGGCGTAGCCGCTGCGCACCCGGAGCAGCCGGCCCACGCGCACGTCGAGGCCGGTCTCCTCGCGGACCTCGCGCCGGACGGTCTCCTCGAACGTCTCCCCCCGCTTGGCGTAGCCCGTGGGGAAGCCCCAGGGGCGGCGCTCCGGCCACAGCCGGTGGCGCAGCACGAGCAGCCGGCCCTCGTCGTCGCGGACCAGGCCGGTGACGCCGATCATGAACGTGGCGTGCGTGAGCCACACCAGCCGCCACCGCAGCCGGCCGCCCAGCATCCTCCACACGCGGGCGAGAAGCCGTGTCACCGCGCTCCTTCTCTCTCTAGATCGTTCGGGTCCTGTGGGACATAGTGTCGCGTCATGGACTGGAACGAGTGGCACGACGAGTACGATCGCCCGGACTCAGCGCTGGCGCGGCGGCTGGTGGCGGTCCAGGAGCGCGTCAGGGCGGCGCTGGACGCCGCGCCCGCCGGGCCGCTGCGGGTGATCAGCACGTGCGCGGGCCAGGGGCGGGACCTCATCCCCGTGCTGGCGGAGCATCCCCGGCGCGACGACGTACGGGCGCGGCTGGTGGAGCTGGACCCCGCCAACTGCGACCTCGCGCGGAGCGCCGCCGCGGCGGCCGGGCTCGGCCGGGTCGAGGTGGTCGAGGCGGACGCCTCCCTGACCGACGAGTACGCCGACCTGGCGCCCGCGAACCTCGTCCTCGCCTGCGGCATCTTCGGCAACATCAGCGACGACGACGTCCGGCGGACCGTCGGCTTCTTCCCGCAGCTGTGCGCGGAGGGCGGCACGGTCGTCTGGACGCGGCACCGCGAGGAGCCGGACCTGGTGCCGCGGATCCGCATGTGGTTCGAGGAGGACGGCTTCACCCTGGAGTGGGTGTCGCCGCCGCAGGCCGGGTACGGGGTCGGCGCCCACCGCTTCACCGGGCGCCCGCGACCGCTCGCGGCCGGGGAGAGCATGTTCCGCTTCCTCGGTCACGACGAGCTGCGCCGGGCCGCACGCACATCGCCTCCGACCACCGCCGAAGGGTCCAGAGAACACCCGTGAGCATCCGTACGACGCATCGCGCTCTGCTGAGCCGTCTGCTGCCCGACGACGATCCGGACGACCTCGCCGTGCGTCAGGGGCAGTTCCACATCGTGGTCATCGGCTCGGACCGCGTCGTACGCCTGCCCCGCACCCGGTCGGCGGCCGCCCGGTTGCCCGAGCGGGTGACCGCGCTACGCGCGCTCGCCGGCCTCGACCTCGGTTTTCGCATCCCTGAACCGCTGCTCCACGGCGGCGCCCCCGGCACCGGCGAGACGCCTTTCCTGGTGCTCAGCCGTCTTCCGGGGGAGCCGCTGAAGACCGACGCGCTCGACGACGCCCACGTGGTGGACACCGTGGCCGCGCAGTGTGTCGCGCTGCTGTCGGCTCTGGCCCGCGCCGGCGCGGACGAAACGGCACGAGCGGTTCTCCCTCAAGCACCGGAAGGCCGGTGGCGGCGGTTCGCGGAGGACGTTCGCGCGGAGTTGTTCCCGCTCATGTCCCCCAGCGGACGCCTACGGGCCGAGCGGGACCTCGCGGCACTCGACAGCCTTCCCCACCTCACCGAAGCGGTGGTGCATGGCGACCTCGGTGCCGAGAACATCCTGTGGGAGTGGGAGGACGGCCTGCCGCGCCTCTCCGGAGTGCTCGACTGGGACGATGTCGCACTCGGCGACCCCGCCGAGGACCTCGCGGCCATCCGTGCCGGCCACGGTTCTCAGCTCCTGGAGCGGGTGCTCGCCCTGGGCGGCCGGCCAGACCACGGACTCCTGACCCGCATCGCCGCGATCGGCGGCACGTTCGCCCTGCAGCAAGCCCTCTACGCCGTCCGCGACGGCGACGAAGAAGAGCTCGCGGACGGCCTGGCGGAGTATCGCTGACGCAGTGCGAGGTCAGTGGTCGGTCGCGTGGCGGGGCGGCGTGCCGGTGTGGACGAGGCGCAGGCCCGTCTCCACTAAGGCCCAGCCGAGCCGGGCTCGCCAGGGACGCGGGCCCGGCGCCGGCCGGGGGCGGACGGTCGCGCGGTGGCGGGCGGCCTCGGCGCGCAGTTCGCGGGCGCGGGCTCGCTCGACGTAGAGGTAGAGGTCGGGGTCCATCGGGTTCCTCCTGGTCGGTGTCATGGCCGCCATGAGCGGAACGGGAAGCCGTACATGTGGAGTGCGACGCTCTCGCGCCCCTCGGTGTCGCCCGCGTCGCGGGCCGCCCGGCCGCGCGCCCGCCACCGGTCGGCCAGCTCGCGCAGCTCGTCGCCGAGGCCGCGCAGCTCGTCGGGCGTGAGCCACATCAGGTATTCGGAGGAGAAGGCGGCGTCGCGCCAGCCGGGCTCCCAGCTCATCTGGGCGTCGAGGTAGCCCTCGTACATCTCGTGCTGCTGGCGGGTGTGGGCGCGGCTCACGGCGGCGTGGACGGCGACCTCCTCGGGACTGTCGCGGAAGTCGGCGTCCCTGGTGGAGATGCTCTCGGCGACCGGACGCCACCAGCGCTCGCGGGCGTCGCCGCCGGCCACCGGCGCCTCCTCGATGAGGCCGTGCGCGGCCAGCTTGCGCAGGTGGTAGCTGACCAGGCTCACCGCCTCGTCGACCTGGTCGGCGAGGTGGGAGGCGGTGGCCGTGCCCGCGACGTAGAGCGCGCGGTAGAGCTTCATGCGCAGCGGGTGCCCGAGCGCCTTGAGCGTGTCGAGGTCGCGGACGTGGCGCGTCTTCTCGGTGGCCATGACTCCACCGTAGATGCGAAAATAAATTTGCGCAAATAAAGTTGCGCGTCCCCGGCATCGCGTCCCGCCATGGAGACCGGCGGGGCGTCAGGAACTCATCGCACAGGGAGGTCGTAGGCGCGGCGCACGCTGCTGCCGAGCCGCCTCAGGTCGGCCCCGTACACGTGCACGGAGACCCCGACGTCGGCGCTGGTGTTGACCACCTTGTGGATGTCGCCGGGCGGCGCGAAGCCGCTGACCTCGCCAGGCCGGTTGTCGGTCCGGCCGAGCTCGCGCAGGTGGTCGCCCATGTCCCGGTAAAGGGTCTCGTGCTCGACCCCACTCAGGATGCCGAACGCGCACCAGGAGACGTGGTCGTGGATCACGGTGACCTGGCCCGGCCGCCACACGACGCCGACGATCGAGAAGCCCTCCTCGGCGTGGAGCAGGTGGGAGACGTACGTGTCGGGCCTGCCCGCCCGCTCCTCCGGCGTGAGCAGGCCGGGGCCGGGCAGGCGCTCGCGCAACACGTCGGCGGCGGCGTACGCGGTGTGCTCGGGGTCCAGGCCCCGGGCCACGACGGCGGAGATGCCGCTGACGAGCGGCTCCAGACCCGGCCTGGCGAGTGCGGTCACGGCGACTTCCATGGTTGCCCTTCAGGGAGAGCAGACGGTGGTCTTTCCCTCTCCACAGTGCTACCGCCGGTATCGATAGGTCCAACAGAAGTGTTCTGGCTCACCCATAGATATGGTCGATGAATGCTGGACGTCGTCCGCCTCCGGGTCCTCCTCGCGGTCGCCCGCAAGGGCTCGGTCACCGCCGCCGCCAAGGAGCTGCACTACTCGCAGCCGTCCGTGAGCCACCACCTGGCCCGGCTGGAGGCCGAGACCGGGGCCCGGCTGGTGCAGCGCGTGGGCCGGGGCATCCGGCTGACCGAGGCCGGGTGGCTGCTCGCCGAGCGCGCCGCCGAGATCATCGGCCGGCTCGACGACGCCGCCGAGGAGCTGGCCGCCCACGTGGGCCTGCGCGCCGGCCGGGTGCGCCTGGCCGCCTTCCCCTCCTCGCTCGGGACGTTCGTCCCGCGGGCGGTCACGGTGCTCAAGGCCGGCCATCCCGGCCTCCGGCTCGACCTCACCGAGGCGGGGCCGCCAGAGGCGCTGCGGCTGCTGCGCGCCGGCCGCGCCGACGTGGCCGTGATCTTCCGCTATGACGACACCGCCCCCGAGGAACGCGGGATCACCATGATCCCCCTCATGGACGACCCCGGCTACCTGGTCGCCGACCGCCCGGTGGACGGCGACCTGGCGGCGCACGCCGGCGCCTCCTGGATCGCCGGCTGCGAACGCTGCCGCACTCACCTCCTGGACGTGTGCGCCAGGGCGGGCTTCGCCCCGCGCGTCTCGTTCACCAGCGACGACATCGTGGCCGTGCAGGCGCTGGTGGCCTCCGGCCTCGGCCTCACCATGCTGCCCGGCCTCGCCCTGCGCGCCCACCGCCACCCGGGCGTCGAGGTCGCCGAGATCGCCGGTTCGAGCCGGCACGTGTACGCCGCCGTCCTCGGCGAGCCGCCCCACCCGCCGCCCGTCGAGGCGCTGCTCCACACGCTGAGGAAAAGTCGTTGACGCCCTTCTTATGATGCATGTATGCCTGATGTCGCGACTCTCGCGCTGTTCTGCGCGCTGACGCTCGGCCTGCTCGTGGTGCCGGGACCCGCGGTCCTCTACATCGTCACCCGCAGCGTCGCCCAGGGCCGCAGCGCGGGGCTGATCAGCGTGCTGGGCGTGCACGCCGGTTCGGTCGTGCACGTGGCCGCGGCGGCGCTCGGCCTCAGCGCGCTGCTGGCCGCCTCCGCCACGGCCTACGCCGTGGTCAAGTGGGGCGGCATCGCCTACCTGGTCTGGCTCGGCGTACGCAACCTCGTCCGGCGCGGCGGCGGCGAGGAGGCCGTGGAGCTGCGGGTGCAGTCGAAGCGGCGGCTGTTCTGGGAGGGGGTCGTGGTCAACGTGCTCAACCCGAAGACGGCGATCTTCTTCCTGGCGTTCCTGCCGCAGTTCACCGACCCGGCCGCCGGGCCCCTCGGGCCGCAGATCCTGCTGCTCGGGCTGCTGTGGATCGCGCTCGGCATGGCCTCCGACGGCACGTACGCGATGCTCGCCTCAGCCCTCGCCGGGCGGCTGCGGGCCTCCCGGCGGGCGCAGCGGCGGCTGGAGGTGGGCAGCGGAGTCGTCTATCTCGGGCTGGCGGCCTGGCTCACGGCCGAGAAGGCCTGACGCGCCGAGGGGCGCGCCACCCAGGGTTCACCTGCCGGCCATCCGCTTCTTGATCTCCATCTCGTGACCGGCGATACCTTCTCCGAGCGGTCATCGTTCCCACGGAGCAAGGTGGCAGATGTTACGAGCGCGTCGGTTCCTGATCTCCCTGCTGTCCGTCGTGATGGTGGTGTGCCTCGCCCCCGCCCTGCCTGCGCGAGCGGCCGACCGGGACGTCACCATCACCCTCAACGCCGCCGACCTCGGCCTGAGCCCTGCCGTCCTGCGCGACCTGGTCCCCGAGGTGCAGGCGGAGATCAGGGAGCACGGCGGCCTGGGCGGAGCGCTCAAGCAGGCCGTCGCGGACGGCTCGGTCCCGGTGCACGAACGGGTGGACACCTCGGTGTGGCCCAACTTCGCCGGCACGGTCAACCTGACCTCCAACGGCAGCGGGCTGGTCCTCACCATCCCGGCCGGTGAGATCACCACCTCCAGCTTCTGGCAGGACATCGCCGCCACGGCGATCGGCTGGATCATCGGCTACGGGCTCAGGATGCTCTGCATCGGCTTCCTGACGTCCAGCGGCGTGGGCGCCGCGATCATCCCGCTGGTCTGCACCCCGCTCCAGACCACCGTGACCGGCATCATGACGGCGATCATGACGCACACGTTCGCGGGCACCCTGGGCACCATCGAGGCGACCAGGGACATCATCATCGCCGGGATCCTCGGGCTGGCGGGCGGCGTCCTGTGGGAGAAGTACCTCGCCCCGTGGGCGAAGGCCCAGCTCGCCACGTCCATCAAGAAGGCCGGCGGCTGGATCAGGGCCCAGGTGCCCTGGCTCGACCGCTGGTTCGGCGGCGTGGTCGCCGAGCGGGTGGAGAATCTCGGCTGGCGGTTCGAGGAGCTGGAGCGGCTCATCGCCGAGGAGACGGCGGCCTGGGCCGGGGTCTCCTCGAACCTCCAGCGGGAGCTGCGGATCATGCCGCTCGGCGACTCGATCACGCACGGCGCGGGCAGCTCGAACGGCGGCGGTTACCGGCCGGCGCTGCACAACCTGCTGAAGGACGACGGGGCCGGCGTCACGTTCGTCGGCTCACAACGCTCGGGCCCGGCGCCCGACGCCCACGAGGGGCACCCCGCCTGGACGATCTCCCAGCTCGCCGGCGTCGTCGACGCGGCGCTGGCCATGTACCGGCCCAACGTGGTGCTGCTGCACATCGGCACCAACGACCTGAACAACAACGACAACCCGGCAGGCGCGCCGGCCAGGCTCGGGGCCCTCATCGACCAGATCTTCCGCGCCGCCCCCGACGTGACCGTCCTGGTCTCGACCGTCGTCCCGTCCGGCTGGGGACCGACCCAGGAGCGGATCCTGCGGTTCAACGAGGCGATCCGGCTGGAGGCGGGGGCGCGGTGGGCCGCCGGCAAGCACGTCTACCTGGTCAACCTGACCACGGTGACGCTCACCGACCTGACCGACCTCCTGCATCCGAACGACTCCGGCTACCTGAAGATGGCGGGGGCGTTCCACCAGGGCCTGGTGCAGGTGGCGCGGGCCGGCTGGATCGGCGCGCCCGGCGGCGGGAACCCGGCTCCGGCCCCCGTCAGAGGCTGGGTCCCGCAGGGCACGGTCGCGTCCGGGACGTACGGCGGGGACACCAGCAGGGTCGTCTACGCCGATCTCGACGGCGACGGCAGGGCCGACCACCTCCAGGTCAACGCCGACAGCTCGGTCCGGGCCTGGCTCAACGGCGGCCCCAACCCCAAGGAGCCCGCCGGCGGCGGCGACTGGTTCTGGCTCCCCCAAGGCAAGATCGCGAGCGGCGTCGGGGCGCCCGGGGCGAACATCCGCTTCACCGACCTCAACGGCGACGGCAGAGCCGACTACGTGAAGGTCAACGCCGACAGCTCGGTCCAGGCCTGGCTCAACGGCGGCCCCAACCCCAAGGAGCCCGTCGGCGGCGGCGACTGGTTCTGGTTCCCCCAAGGCACCATCGCGGGCGGCGTCGGCGCGCCGGGCAGCCACATCCGCTTCGCCGACCTCGACGGCGACCGCAGGGCCGACTACGTGAAGGTCAACGACGACAGCTCCGTCCAGGCCTGGCTCAACGGCGGCCCCAAGCCCGGGGGCGGCGACTGGTACTGGCTCCCCCAGGGCACCATCGCGAGCGGCGTCGGCCAGCCCGGCCACCGGGTCCGCTTCGCCCCGCTCCACGGCAGCCGGTCCGCCGACTACCTTCTCATGGGCCGCTTCGACGACAACCACACCGGCACCCAGCCCTACGACAGCTCCGTGCAGGTCTGGCGGAACGGCGGGCCCAAGCCAGGAGGCGGCGACTGGTACTGGATGCCGGGCGGCGAGGTCGCGAGCGGGGTCCTGGTGGAGGGCGCCAGGATCCAGTTCGCCGACATCGACGGCGACGGCCGGGCCGACTACCTGGACGTCGCGCCGGGAACGGGCACGACCCGGGCGTGGATCAACTTCGGCTGACCGGGAGACCGTCGGGGCCGGCTCAGGATTCGCCGGCCTCGACGGTCTCCCGCGCCCACCGGTAGTCCGCCTTCCCCGCCGGGGAGCGGACCATCTGGTCCACGAACGCGTACGAACGCGGCACCTTGTACCCCGACAGCAGCGTGCGGCAGTGCGCGTCCAGCTCCTCCGCCGTGAGATCGGCCTCCGGCCGCGGCTCGACGACCGCCGCCACCCGGTTGCCCCAGCGCTCGTCCGGCACCCCGGTCACCACCGCGTCGAACACGCCGGGATGGCCCTTGAGCACCGCCTCGACCTCCTCGGGGAACACCTTCTCCCCGCCCGTGTTGATGCACTGCGAGCCGCGCCCGAACACGTTGACCGTGCCGTCCGGGTCGACGGTGGCGAGGTCGCCGGTGAGCAGCCAGCGGGTGCCCTGCTCGTCGGTGACGAACGTGCGGGCGGTCTTCTCGGGGTCGTTGTAGTAGCCGAACGCGACCCGTCCCGTCCGCGCGACGGTGCCGAGCGTGCCCGAGCCGGGCTCGACCGGGCGGCCCGCCTCGTCCAGCACGGCCAGCCGGACCACCGCGTTCGGCTGGTAGCGCAGGCCCTTCTCGGGCGAGGACCCGGCGACGGCGGAGGCGGTGTAGCCGGACTCGGTGGAGCCGAAGTTGTCGAGGATCATGACGTTCGGCAGGAGCTCCTGGAGGCGGTCGCGGACCGCGCCCGACAGGATCGCGCCCGTCGAGCTGACCACGAACAGCGACGACACGTCGTACGAGCCCGCGGCCAGCGCCTCGGCGAGCGGCCTGGCCATGGCGTCGCCGGTGATGTTGACGGTGAGCACGCGCTCGCGCTCGACGGTCCGCCAGACCTCGTCGGGGTCGAACTTGCGGACGTACACCATGGTCCCGCCCATGCACCAGGTGATGAACGTGGCCATCTGCGCCGCCCCGTGCATGAGCGGCGGCACCGCCATCATCGTCATCGGCCCGGCCTTGACCGCCTCGTCGATGACCTCCTGCGGGGTGGCCCGCGGCTCGCCGCCGGGGTTGCCGCCGCCGAAGCCGAAGAACAGGTCCTCGACCCGCCACATCGCGCCCTTCGGCATGCCGGTGGTGCCGCCGGTGTAGATGATGTAGACGTCCTGGCCGGAGCGCTGCGGGAAGCCCCGTTCCGGCTTGCCGCTCTCCAGCGCGGACTCGTACGTCACCGCCGAGCCGATCGACGGCGGCCCGCCGACCGCGATCAGGTGCTCCAGCAGCGGCGCCTCGCCCACGACGGCGGCGACGCGCGGCTCGAACTCGACGTCGTAGATCAGCGCGCGGATGTCGGAGTCCCGGTAGAGGTAGAGCAGCTCGGACTCGACGTAGCGGTAGTTGACGTTGATCGGCACGGCGCGGAGCTTCAGCGCGGCCAGCATCCCGGCGACGTACGGCAGCCCGTTGTAGAGCTGGAGCCCGACGTGCTCGCCGGGGCCGACGCCCAGGCCGTCGAGGTAGTGGGCGAGCCGGTTGGCCTCGGCGTCCAGCTCGGCGTAGGTGCGGCGGTCGGCGTCGCAGATCACCGCGACCCGGTCGGGGATCGCGTCCGCCAGCCCTTCGAACAGGTCCGCGTGGTTGAACTCCATCAGAGTTTCTCCCGTCCCACGATCCACATGGCGAAGAACTGGGCGCCGCCGCCGTAGGCGTGGCCGAGCGCGGTGCGGGCGCCGTCCACCTGGTGCTCGCCGGCCTGGCCGCGCACCTGCTGTGCGGCCTCGGCGAACCTGATGAGCCCGGACGCGCCGATCGGGTTGCTGGACAGCACGCCGCCGGAGGCGTTCCAGGGGGTGTCGCCGTCGAGGGCGGTGGCGCCGGACTCGGTGAGCTTCCAGCCCTCGCCCTCGGCGCAGAAGCCGAGGTTCTCCAGCCACATGGGCTCGTACCAGGAGAAGGGCACGTAGACCTCGGCCACGTCGATCTGCCGGCGCGGGTCGGTGATGCCGGCCTGCCGGTAGACGTCGGCGGCGCAGTCCTTGCCCGCCTGCGGGCTGACCGTGTCGCGGTCGGCGCGGAAGATCGGCTCCGAGCGCATGGCGGTGCCGTGCACCCAGGCGGGCGTGCCGGTGACGGCCGACTCGGCGGCGAGCACCATGGCGCAGGCGCCGTCGCTGGACGGGCAGGTCTCCAGGTAGCGGATCGGCTCCCAGAGCATGGGCGTGGACTCGACCATCTTCTGGTCGATGCCGGGGATCTTGAGGTGCGCGTACGGGTTCTTCAGCGCGTTGAGCCGGTCCTTGACCGCGACGAGCGTGCCGATGTGGCCGGGCGCGCCGGTCCTGCGCATGTACTCGCGGATGTGCGGCGCGAAGTAGCCGCCCGCCCCCACCACGAGCGAGGCGCTGAACGGCAGGTGCGTGGACAGCGCCCAGGTGGCGTTGGACTCCGACTGCTTCTCGAAGGCCACGACCAGCACCCGCTCGTGCACCCCGCCCTGGATGAGCGAGGCGCCGACCAGCGCGGTGGAGCCGCCGACGCTGCCGGCCGTGTGGACCCGCATGACCGGCTTGCCGGCCGCGCCGAGCGCGTCGGCCAGGTACGCCTCCGGCATCATCACGCCCTCGAACAGGTCCGGCGCCTTGCCGATGACGACGGCGTCGATGTCCTTGAACGTCAGCCCGGCGTCCTCCAGTGCCCGCACCGCGGCCTCGCGCACCAACCCGGCGACCGAGACGTCCTGGCGGCGGGTCGTGTAGTGCGTCTGCCCGACGCCGATGACCGCACAGCGGTTGCCCATCTCAGCCCTCCAGGACGGTGACGAGGTTGTGCTGCAGGCAGGGGCCGCCGGCGGCGTGCGCGACGGTCCGGTGGTTGCGGCCGTCGAGGATGCGCTGCGCGGCCTCGCCGATGCGGATGAGGCCGGTCGCCATGACGGGGTTGGCGGCGAGCGGGCCGCCGGACGGGTTGACGACGGTGTCGCCGGTCAGCTCCAGCGCCTCGCGCAGGATGATCTCCTCGTGCGCGAACTGGGCGTGCAGCTCGGCCACCTCGACGGGGCCCTTGCCGACGCCGGCGGCGCGGGCGGCGTCGGCCGCGGAGGCCGACCGGGCGAGGTCCCGCATGCCCAGGTAGTGGGGCTCGATCCGGTGGGCGAGGCCCCTGATGTAGGCGGGGGTGGAGGTGAGGCGGGTGGCGAGGTCGCCGGCGGCCAGCACGACCGCCGCCGCGCCGTCGGTGATGGGCGGCGCCACGAGCCCGTCCCCTTCGGGGTCGGGCAGGTCCAGCGCGTACGGGTTCGCCCGTCCGTCCGCCCGGCTGCGGCGTACGATCTCGTCGAGCTCCGCGCGCTCCGCGCCGAGTGCGGCGGCCTGGAGCCCGGCGTAGGAGAGCTGGTCGAGGCCGAGGGGGGCCAGATAGTACGGGTCGAGCTGCAACGTCATGATCGTGCGCAGGTCGCCGAGCGAGGTCTTGCCGAACCCGTACACGAGGGCCGAGTCGATGTCGCCGTGCTGGAGGCGTACCCATGCCTCGTACAGCGCCCAGGCGGCGTCCATCTCGACGTGGCTCTCGGAGATCGGCGGCCAGGCGGCCAGCGCGTCGAGCGCCGAGACGAACGAGAACGGCGCGCCCGCCAGGTAGTCGCAGCTCCCCGAGCAGGTGAAGCCGAACCGGGTGAGCCCGGTGCGCTCCTTCACCTCGTTGATGACGGGCAGGATCAGCTCGGGCTCGCTGAGGCCGGTGTCGTGGTCGGTGTGCCGCGTCTGCGCGAACGCGACGATCGCTACCTCTCTCATGACAGCTCCACGTCGGGCTCGCCGGTGGGGGCGAACCAGCGGATGTTCGCCATGGACGCCGTACGCTCGCTCTCGGGCACCCACACGGCCCGCACCCGCATGCCCTGCCGCACCTCGTGCGCGGGCACGCCCGCGACCAGCGCGATCATCGGGAGGTCGGCCCCGTCGAGCAGGATGTACGCCGACACGAAGGGCACTTCGGGCGCCCGCGGATCGGGCAGGTTGTTGATGGCGAACGTGGTGATCGTCCCGGTGTCGGGCAGTTCGAGGGTGTCCGGGATGGGGCCTCCGCACTCGGGGCAGAAGGTGCGGTAGGGGACGTACACCTTCGCGCACCGCTCGCACCGCCCGCCGAGCAGCACGCCGCGCTCCACGCCGGCCAGGAACACGCCGAGCGAGCCGCCCGCCCGCAGCCGGTACTCCGCGCGGACCGGGGATACGATCTTCGTGACCTCGGGGGCGAAGTGCCGGATGTCGGTGATGTGGCCGGTGGGCTGCTCCCGCCACACCGGCCGGACCCGCATCCCGGCCCGCATGGCCTTGGGGTGCTCGGGGACGACGGCGTGCACGAGCGCCGTGTCCGCGCCGTCGAGCGCGATCAGCGCCCAGGCGAAGGGGATGTCCACCGGGTGGGAGTCGAGCGGCTCCTGCACCCATGTCCAGGTGGTGACCGTGCCGGCCGGGCCGACCTCGACGTACTCGCCGGTCACGGGCTCGCCGGTGGCGGGGTCGTACTCCAGGGGCGGCACCAGCACGCCGCCCTCGCTCGTCCGCACGCCGACGATGCGGCGCTCGCGCAGCTCGGTGAGGAAGCGGCCCACCACCGGGCCGGTCGAGCGGGTGTAACCGCCGGGGAACTCCAGGACGTGCTGAGCGACCAGCGGATCAGATGGCACGGTCGTGTCCCTCCCAGTACGGGTCGCGGAGCTTGCGTTTGTGCAGCTTGCCGTTCGGTTCGCGGGGCATCTCGGCGATGAAGTCGATCGTTCGCGGCCACTTCATGCGGGCCAGCCGGCCCTCCAGTGAGGCCAGCAGCTCGGCGGCGAGCTCGGGGCCCGGCTCGGCGCCCGGGGCGGGCTCGACGACGGCCTTGATCTGCTCGCCCCACTCCTCGTCCGGGATGCCGAACACGGCCACGTCCGCGACCTTGGGGTGGATCATGAGCTCGTTCTCGATCTCGGCGGGGTAGATGTTCGCGCCGCCCGAGATGATGAGGTCGGCCTTGCGGTCGCAGAGGTAGAGGAAGCCGTCCTCGTCGAGGTAGCCGATGTCGCCGACCGTGAAGTGGTCCTTGAGGCGGTTGGCGGCGGTCTTGTCCGGGTCGCCCTTGTACTCGAACGACGCGCCGAGCATCTTCATGTAGATCGTGCCGGGGGTGCGGGCAGGGACCGGCTCGCCCTGCTCGTCCACGATGAGCAGCTCGCTGATGGGCCAGGCCGTGCCGACCGTGCCCGGGTGCGCCTTCCAGCCCTCGGGGGTGGCGAGGGTGCCGCCGCCCTCCGTGGCCGCGTAGTACTCGTACACGCAGTCGCCCCACCACTCCAACATCGCCCATTTCACCGGGACGGGACAGGGGGCGGCGGCGTGGATCATCCATGTGAGCGAGGACAGGTCGTAGGCGCGCCGAGTCTCCTCCGGCAGCGCGAGCAGCCGCTTGAAGTGCGTCGGCACCATGTGGGAGCTGGTGACGCGGTGCCGCTCGCACAGGCGCAGCAGCTCCTCGGCGTCGAAGCGGTCCATGTAGACGAGCGTGTGGCCCATGTGCAGGGCCGTGCCGCCGAACTGGGTGACGGCGGTGTGGTAGCTCGGCGAGGTGACCAGGTGCGCGTTGGGGCGTCCCGGGGTGACGCCGAACAGTCCCAGCAGGAACGTCATCAGCTCGGCGCCGTCGTCCGGGTCCAGGCCGCTGAGCGGGCGGCGCACGCCCTTCGGCTTGCCGGTGGTGCCGGAGGTGTAGTGCATGGTCAGGCCGGCGGTGCGGTCGGGTGGCGCGGTGCCGGGACGGCCGTCGGTCAGCTCGCGCATCGGCCGGAACCCGTCCGTCCCCTCCCCCATGAGGAAGCGGCGCTCGGGGGCGATGGCCTCGGCCGCCCGCGCGCCCTCCTGGAGGAAGCGCGGGTGCACGAAGAACGCCTTCGCCTCGCTGTCGGAGACGATGTAGGCGATCTCCGGTCCGGTGAGGTGCCAGTTGACCGGCGTGTAGTACCAGCCGGCCTGGAGCGCGGCCAGGTACAGCACGAGGCCGTCGGCGCCGTTCGGCACCAGGCCGCAGACGCCGTCGCCGGGCTGGAGCCCGAGCTCGTCGCGCAGGCCGTGGACGAGGCGGTTGGCCCGGGCCAGGAGGTCGCCCGCGCGGTGTTCCGCGCCGTCGGGGTCCACGGCGGCGATCCAATCGGGATCCGCCTGCGCGAGCCTCCAGAAACCGAGCGTGCCCATGTGCGCTCCTCGCGGCCGACGAAAAAACAGGAACCTGTTCTCGTTTGCTGCTGGGAGCGTATCCTGGGGCGAAGTGCGTAGCAAGCGCTTGATACGAGACTTCGGAGGCATCGTGGAGCTCCTGCCGATCAGCACCCCCCACTGCCGGGTCGAACGCGACGGGCACGTCCTCGTCGTCACCATGAACCGGCCGGAGGCCCGCAACGCGCTCTCCTCGGACATGCTGATCGGCCTCGCCTCGGCCTGGGCGTACGCGAGCGCCGAGCCGGACGTCAGGGTCGCGATCCTGACCGGCGCCGAGGGCACCTTCTGCGCCGGCGCCGACCTCAAGGCCATGGGCCAGCCGTCCACCGACCCCGACGTGCAGGCGCGGGCCGCCAGGATCCCGAACTTCCACTGGAAGGGCCTGCTGCGCGAGGACCTGCCCACCAAGCCGATCATCTGCGCCGTCGAGGGCTACGCGGTCGCCGGCGGCACCGAGCTGCTGGTGGGCACGGACCTGCGGGTGGTGGCCGAGTCGGCCACGCTGGGGCTCTTCGAGGCCAAGCGGGCGCTCTTCCCGATGGGCGGCAGCGCCGTCCGGCTCCCCCGCCAGATCCCGTACTGCCACGCCATGGACCTCCTCCTGACCGGCCGCGCCGTCACGGCCGCCGAAGCGCTGGCGATGGGCCTGGTCAACCGCGTCGTCCCGGACGGACAGGCGCTGGCCGTGGCCCGCGAACTGGCCGACGACGTGGCCGCCTCCGGCCCCCTCGCCGTCCAGGCCATCCTCCGCACCTACCGCGACACCCTCGGCCTGGCCGAACCCGAGGCCCTGAAGGTCTCCGACGACCTCGGCTGGCCGGTCATCGGCTCCGAGGACGCCAAGGAAGGCACCCGCGCCTTCCGCGAGAAGCGCCCGGCCAACTACCAGGGCCACTGAACGAGCTATATGAGGCCGCTGAGACCTAGAATCGGTAGCACGGTGAGTTACGCGAGGCTACGGTAGGTGTGTGTTGAAGGTCATCACTCAAGGTGAGCTCGGGAACAACCCATCCGCCGTCATGAGCGAGGTAGCGGCAGGCGAGATCTTTCGCGTGACCCGCGACGGGATCGAATTCGCGGAAATTCGGCCGCTGTCGCGCAAGCGCCGCCTGAGTGCAGAAGAGCTGGTCGCCAAGCATCGACGGCTTCCGCACGTCGACTACGCGGAGATGCGCAGCGAGGCAGACGAGGTGTTCGGTGACGACCGTGTCTACGACGACCCTTGGGACCGGCGTGGCTGATCGTCCCAACTCGGGCGTCATCGACACCAGTGTCTACATAGATCTCGCCGAGATCTCACCCGCCGATCTGCCCGCAGCGCCGGAGCTCACAGCCATCACTCTCGCCGAGCTGCAGCAGGGGGTGGCGAATGGCTAGGAGTCCAGCCGCCCGAGCAACCCGCATGGAGAAGCTGGGCGCGGCGGTCCTCGACTTCGAGCCGCTGCCCTTTGACGCCGAAGCGGCAGCTCGTTACGGCAGCCTGGTCGCCCTGACCCTCGCCGCGAAACGGGATCCCCGGCCGAGGCGGATGGATCTCATGATCGCCGCCATCGCCTCAAGCCAGGGAATGCCTCTCTACACACGTAACACCGATGACTTCGTGGGGCTCGAAAGCCTGGTGACCGTCGTACCTGTGTGACGGCGGTCAGTCCTCCGTGATGCGTTCCAGGCGTTCCAGGGCCTCGCCGTACTCCTCCATCAGGTTGAAGATGACGTCCTTGGTGGAGCGGACCTGGTTCATGAGGCCGATGATCTGGCCGGCCGGGAAGGTGGCCAGTTCCGCGGCGTCGGAGCGGCCGATGCGGCGCAGGGCGTCCGAGACCAGCATGAACTGCAGGGGCATCGGCAGCGTGCCCGGCGACTCGGCGGACTCCCACGCCTCGGTCCACTCGTTCCTGAGCAGGCGGGCCGGCTTGCCGGTCCAGCTGCGGGAGCGGACGGTGTCGCGGGAGGTGGCCTCCAGGATGCGGCGCTTGGCCATCTCCGGCGTGTCGGCCTCCTCGACGGTGAGCCACAGGGAGCCGGTCCACACGCCCTCCGCGCCGAGCGCCATGCCGGCGGCCATCTGGCGGCCGTTGCCGATGCCGCCCGCGGCCAGCACCGGCACGTCCACGGCGTCCACCACCTGCGGGATGAGGACCATGGTGGAGATCTCGCCGGTGTGCCCGCCCGCCTCGGTGCCCTGGGCGACGACGACGTCCACGCCGACCTCGACCTGCTTGAGCGCGTGCCGGGGGGTGGAGGCGAGGGCCGCCACCTTGACGCCATGGGAGTGGGCCAGCTCGACGACGTCGGCCGGGGGCGGGCCGAGGGCGTTGGCGAGCAGCGCGATGGGGTGGCGGAGGGCGACCTCGACCTGCGGGCGGGCCGTGGCGTCCGTCCAGCCGAGCAGCACCCGTCCCGCGTCGGCGTCCGCCGAGAGCGGGGGCACCCCGTGCTCGGCCAGCAGGTTCTCCACGAACGAGCGATGCCCTTCGGGGATCATCGCCTGGAGGCGGCCGACCAACTCGTCGGCGGCGAAGTCGGCCCCCTCGTACGAGGCCGGCATGACGACGTCCACTCCGTACGGCCGGCCGTCCACGTGGTCGTCGATCCACTTGAGCTCCATCTCGAGCTCTTCCGGGGTGAAGTAGAGGGCTCCGAGCACGCCCATGCCGCCCGCGCGGCTGACGGCGGCGACCACGTCCCTGCAGTGGCTGAACGCGAAGATCGGGAGCTCGATACCGAACATGTCCGTGACACGTGTCCGCATGGCCCGACAATACGTCCGGCACAACGCGAACTGCAACGTGTTCTACACTAGAACCTTTCGTCGGTACCGGTGAGTAACCTTCGTCTATAACACGTTCTATATCGAGGTCGAAAAAAGAAAAAGGCCCGCCTTTCGGCGGGCCTTAAAATGGCGCGTTGTTTCACGCGGCGGCCGGGCGGCGGCCCAGCACCACGCCCGCCAGCACCAGCGCCACGCCCACGATGAGCACCACCAGCGGGATGATGTTCCGCAGCAGGTTGATCTGGCTCTTGCCCTCCTGGGCGTTCTTGACCAGGCCGTCGACGGTCTCGTCGGTCATCACGGCGGTGCCGATGAAGGCCGCCGAGCGCTCCACGCCGTCCTGCGTCTTCAGCACCTCGTGGCGCTGCACCTCCTGCTTGACCGGCGAGCCGGTGACGGGCTCGATCCAGAAGGTGGTCTTGCCGTCGTACCAGCGGTCGACCTGCACGTCACCGGTGGTGCCGGTCATGCCGAGCACGTTCGCGGGTGCGGTGCGGGTCTCGGTCTTGGTCGGCGGGACTGCCTGCTCGAAGACGTACACCGGCAGGCCGTCGACCTTGTCCTCACGGACGAAGGTGGCGTCGAAGGCCTTCTGCGCCTGCGCGTTGAACACCTTGTACGTCTTCTTCTCCACGTCGAACGGCCACTTGTAGATCTGGCCCTCGAGCTGCACCGGAGCCTTGTCGACGCTGGAGCCGCAGCAGTTGACGGCGACGCCGGTGTAGCGGTTGAAGGCGCTGCGCCGCTCGGACAGGTCGATCTGCGGGCGGCTGTTGGTGACGTCGTTGACGACCGTGGCCTCGTCCCAGACGACCCGGTCGGAGTTGGCCTCCTTCACGTCGCCGCGCGTGGTGACGATGATGTCGAGGTCGCCGGTGAGGACCTTCAGGTCCTGGAGGGAGAAGTACTGCGCCTGCTTGGCCTCCAGCCGGGAGATCCCGAACTGGTTCGCCGGCGCGGAGATGATCTTCTCGGCCGCCCAGAATTTCACCAACGGGGCCAGTGCGATGAAGAAAGCTCCGAACCCGATGAGGACGAGCGTGGAGATACGACCCATCGAGGCCTCCGCATTTGTAGAACGTGTTGTCATCAGGTCTGATCGTCGAGCAACAAAGTATGACAGGGGGTGGTGCGCGTCACCGCCGCGCCTCCCTCCGTCACCAAATCGATAGAAACAAGTTCTATCGTGGTTTCCCGGCACGGATCCGCGGAGGTGGGGACAGGGATGAAGAACAGGGACGCGGCCCTCGACGGCGTCCGCGCCTGCGCCGCGCTCGGCGTCTGGCTGCTGCACGTCGGCAGCAACACCGGCGTGATGTACCGCGAGGGCATGTACGCCTGGCTGATGGCGCGCCTCGGCATCGCCGTCCCCATCTTCTTCCTGCTGTCCGGCCTGCTCCTCTACCGCCCGTGGGCGCGCGCGGCCATCGAGGGCGCCGAGCGCCCCCGGCCCGTCACGTACCTGTGGCGGCGGGTGCTGCGCGTCATGCCGGTCTACTGGCTGGTGACCGCGCTGACGCTCTGGGCGTGGGGCGGCCTCGACTGGACCGGCTGGGTCAAGTGGCTGCTCCTGCTGCAGAACTACTTCCCCGGCGACCCCACGCCCGACGGCCTCTACCAGATGTGGACGCTGCCCATCGAGATGGCCTTCTACGTCGCGCTGCCGCTGCTCGCCTGGGCGCTCGACCGGTGGGCGCGGGGCGGGAACCGGCCGGTGCGGCTGCTGACCGGCATCGGCCTGCTGCCGCTGGTCTCGGTGGCCACCATCGTCGTGGCCCGGCTGACCGACCGGCCCGAGTTCGGGCTCTGGCTTCCGTACCATCTGGTCTTCTTCGCCTGCGGCATGGCGATGGCGGTGCTGTCGGTGTGGCTCAAGGAGAGCCGGGCGATCGACGCGCTCGCGCCGCAGCTCCTCGTGCTGGCCTTCCTGCTGTACGGGGTGCTGAGCACCGGCCTCGCCGGCCCGCGCACGCTCACGCTGCCCACCCTGGGCGAGTCGCTGCTCAGGACGAGCCTGGAGGCGGCGGTCGCGGTGCTGCTCGTCGCGCCGTTCGCGCTGGCGCCGCGCGCGGACTCGCTGCGCCACCGGGTGCTCGGCAACCCGGTCGTCGCCTACTTCGGCCGCATCTCCTACAGCTTCTTCCTGTGGCACGCGCCGGTGATCACGTTGCAGCTCAAGCTCACCGGGGCGCAGCCGTTCCAGGGCGACTTCCCGAGCGTGGCCGTGCTGTCGTTCATCGTGACGCTGCTGCTCAGCGTGGGGAGCTACCATCTCGTCGAGGCCACCGCCCTCAGGCTGAGCCGGCGCCGGCCAGCACCTGCTCCTCGGCCGGCAGCCCGGGAGGCGGCGCCGGCCGCGCCGGCCGGGTGACGTGCTGACCGAACAGCGCTCCGACGGCCGCCGACGACAGCAGTTGCGGCACGTGGTCCATCAGCACCGCGAGGTCGATCCCGTGCTCGCGCAGCACCAGGTGGACCGCCAGCGACGCCGTCGCCACGCCGAACAGCCCGGCTGACAGCCAGTGCGCCGGCAGCCGCCTGGCCCGCAGCGCGAACGTCACCAGCATCGCCGCCAGCACCGCCAGCGCGCCCTGCCAGCTCGCCACCCAGCCGCCGAACGCCAGGCCGAGCACGACCGCGTACGGCGCCCGCAGCCGCGACATGCGCGCCCTCCCTGCCGGGGCGGTCTCGCGTACGTGCTCGGGACGAGGCCCGCGCAGCACCAGCGCGCCCAGCGCGAGCAGCGCGATCCCCGCCATCCCGTACGCCAGCGCGAGCCCGTAGGCGCGGTCCGGCACGTACTCCAGCCGCACGGTCCCCGACGTGCCCGCGGGCAGCTCCCACGCCTGCTTCCAGCCGTCGACGCGCACCGGCCGCAGCGTCCGCCCGTCCACGCGGGCCCGCCAGCCGGCGTTGAAGTTCTCGTTGACGACGAGGAAGGCGTCCTTCGGGGCGCTCACCTTGACCTCGCGCTCGGAGGCCGTCCAGATGCCGCGCACCGCGGCGCCCTCGACGCCGCGCGGCTCGTCCGGCAGCCGGCCGACCACGAGGTCGTCGATCGTGAACGAGTCCCATCCGGCCACCCGCACCCGGTTGTCCCCGGCCTTCAGCTCGGCCCGCGCGCAGCCCTGGATGCGTACGGGCCGCTTCTCCAGCAGGTCGGCGTGGGTGCCCGCGACCTTGGTCGCGATGGGCGTGCCGTTCACCTCGATCGTGGGGCCGAAGCCGCAGGGCAGCCGCAGCGGGATGTCGGCGGGCCTGGTCACCGGGTCGAGGCCCGGCACGACCAGCTCGGTGAGCTGCAGCCGCTTGGAGTAGGGCGTGAAGCGCAGCTTGAGCTCGGTCGTGCGCAGCGGCCGGAAGGTCAGGTTCCCTTCCTGGTCCACCCGGCCGGCGCGGGCGATGCCGTTGTCGCCGGTGACGACCACGTCGAGCGGCTGCATGCGGTCGCCGGCCGGGCGGCCCAGCTTGATCCGCGAGATCGTCTTCTCACCCTTCCAGGTGAGCGTGAGCGTCGGCTGGGTGTCCTCGGCGGCCGGCATCCAGGTGGTGCTCGCGTCGCCGTCGAACGCCGAGCGCGGCGAGACCACCGGATCGTCGGTGAGCTGGGACGAGCCGGTCACCTGCGTGAGCCCGGTGGTGACGCGGGTGAAGCGGTCGGCCAGCGCGGAGTCCTTGAGCACGGCCGTGCCGCGTACGTTCACGGTCTCGGCGGCCGGGGCCGTGAACGTGCGGTCGAAGCCGGTCTCCTCACTGTGCTTGGTCAGCACCGCGTCGTTGCACACCCACCGCACCTGGTTGCGCATGCAGGCGGACCGGGCGTCGAGACCCTGGTCCATGACGTACGCGTCGCCGCCCGTGCCGGGCAGCCTGATCGTGCGCTCGGCCACGACGCCGGGGATGGACAGCTCGATGACGCCGGCCCGCTGGCCGTAACTCCACCGCTCCGAGCCGGTCGCGACGATCCTGATCCGCAGCCAGGTCGCCGGGCCCTCCGGCACCCGCAGCCACTGCGGGTCGGTGGTGTCGCGGACGTCCTGCGTCAGGCTGCCCGAGTCGGTCTCGACGGCCACCCGCGTGACGGACCGGCCGAGCAGGAAACCGGAGCCGAACATGACCTGGACCTGCTCGATCCGCCGCTGCGCCGGCAGGTCCACGCGCAGCCACTGCCCCTCGGGGCGGCTGGTGCCGCTGGTCTCCCAGCCGGTGGCGACGTTGCCGTCCAAGGCCGCCCACGGGCCCCTGCTCGGGTCGCCGCTGCCCGCGACGGCGTCGGGATCGGCGATCGAGGAGGAGGCCGTGACGCCGGAGACGCCGTGGTACTCGGCGGTCGCGGTGTCGTCCAGCCAGCCGTCCTCCAGCAGGTCCAGCGCGCGTACGCCGGCGAAGTCGGCCTTGTGGTCGGCGGTGAGCGTGGGCGACTGGTTGGAGCGCAGCTCGCCGAACGAGCGCTCGCGCAGCCGCAGCGCGTCGCTGACGACGGTGGGCAGCTCGCGCTTGCCCGCGTCGCCGCCGACCAGCACCGGGGCGTCGCCGAGCAGCCCGAGGTCGCCCATCGCGAGCAGCGAGTCCGGCCCGCCGCGCACGGCCACCGCGTCGGCGGCCGACTGCACGGAGACCAGGTCGGCCGCGTCGGACACCTCGTACAGGTCGAGCGCAGGGAAGGCCGGGTCGAGCGAGTGCTGGGCGTCGTCGCTCTGCCGGTCGCCGACGGGGTCGCCGAAGGAGCGGACGAGCTTGACGCCGGGCGTCTCGCGCAGCGCCTCGTAGATGCGCGACGGCCAGGCGCCCTGGAGGTTCTGCCGCATGAGGTCGTTGCGTACCAGCAGGTAGCGCACGCCGAGGCGGCGCAGCACCGCCGTCACGCCGGCCGAGCCGTGGCCGGCGGCCAGGCGCTGGTCCACGACGTCGAGCAGCCGGGTCAGGCCGACCGAGCCCGGCGGCTCGATCCGCCGGGTGGTCCAGCGGGCCGTGGTCAGCGCCTGGAGGGGCTCGTCCATGGGGCGGCCCCAGACGTACTCGGCGAACTTGGCGCCCGGCACGAGCAGCACGCCGTCGTCGCCGGCGTTCTCGTCCAGCCAGGACGCGGCCTGCCGCCAGTACGGCGGCACGTCCTCGAAGTCGCCGGGCGCGGCGAGCCCCTGGTTGAAGACGGGCAGCACGAGCGCGGCGGCGGCCACGGCGGCCAGCGTGCGGAGCGGCAGCCGGGCCCGCGCCAGCAGGTGCGCCAGGCCGAAGGCGAGCGCCAGCCGGACCAGCGGGTCGAATTTGCGCAGGTTGCGCAGCGGCGCGAGCGGCCCGTCCAGCAGCCAGCGGACCGGCTCTGCGGTGATCGGCTCCAGCGCGCTGATGTGCCCGGCCACCAGCGCGGCCACGCCCACCACGAACAGCGCCAGCACGAACCCCTTCGCGGGCAGGTCACGGCGGGCCAGCCCGGCCAGGCCGAGCGCGGCCAGCACGCCGGTGACCACGACCATCGTGGCCGAGGTGGCGATCGCGAAGCCGGGCGGCTGCTCGAAGACGCCGTTCACGGGCAGGTAGCGCACCCAGTCGGAGGCGCCGCGCAGGACGTTCGTGAGCGAGGTGACCTGGGTGGTGGTGCCGGCGGTCTCGGTGTACGGCAGGAACGAGAAGGCGTACCTGCCGACCAGCAGCAGCGGCAGCCACCAGAAGAGGGTGGCGACCGCGACGGCGGCGCTCCACCAGCCGAGCAGCCGCCAGCGCGGCACCGGGCGCGGCCTGGTCAGGATGTAGAGGACCGGGGCCACGAGCACGGCCAGCACCGCCACCGCGTTCACGCCGCCGCACAGCGCCACCGCGAGCGCCGACCTGATCGCCCCGCGCGCCCGCTGGCCCGTCTCGGAGGCCGTGAGCAGCGGGATGAGGATCCACGGCAGCATCGCGGCGGGCAGCCACTCGATGGAGATCTCGCCGAGGATGGACAGGGTGCGCGGGGCCAGCGCGTACGCCAGCGCCCCGGCGATCCTGGTGCCCGGCGTGCCGAGGCCGAGCTGCCCGGACAGCCGCTCCACGCCGAGGAAGGCCACGCACATGAGCAGCGTGAGCCAGAGCCGCTGCGTCACCCACGGGGCCGCCCCGGCGAGGTCGCCGAGGGCGAAGAACGGGCCCATGGGGAAGATGTAGCCCGCCACCTGGTTCTGGAGCTGGCCGAAGTGCTGCAGGTCCCACAGGTGCGCGGCGCGCTCCAGCCAGCCGACCGGGTTGAGCGCGAGGTCCATCTTGGTGTCGGAGATCAGGTGGCCGGGCTTGGTGGTGAACGCCAGCAGGCCGAAGCCGAGGCAGCAGATGACCAGCCACCAGCGCCGCCAGGCCCGTTCACCGAGCGCCCGCGCGCCGCCCTTGGGGGCGGGGCCGGCGGCCTTGGGGGCGGCTGTCTTCGAGCCGGCGCTGTCGGAGCCGGTGACGCGGCCGGTGCCGGGGCGGCCCCAGACCAGCTTGTCGGTGGCCGGCGGCCGGCTCATCGCTCCTCCCCGGCCCATTCGCCGAGGTCGGAGGAGCCCTCGCCTGGGGCGCGGCCCTCCAGCACGGCGAGGAGCCGTTCGGCGCTGCGGTCCCAGGAGAATCGGTCAGCCCATTCCCGACATTTCACGGAATAAGTGTCGTCCACCTCGTCGAGTGCTCCGGCAATGCCTTTGGCCAGCCCGGTGCCCTCGACCCCCTCCGGCAGCAGCCACCCGGTCTCGCCGGGCCGTACCGCGTCGCGCAGCCCGTCCACGTCGAAGGCCACGGTCGGCACCCCGAGCGCCGCCGCCTCCAGCACGCTGAGCCCCCACCCCTCGCCCTGCGAGGCGCTGACGTGCAGCCAGGCCCGCGCGACCAGCCGGCTCTTCTCCCGCTCGGGCAGGTAGCCGTGCAGGGTGACGCCCTCGGGCAGCCGCGCCCGCAGCCGCTCCTCCTCGGGGCCCCGGCCGATGACGTCCACCTGGAGGTCCGGCCGGTGCCGACGCAGCTCGGCGACGGCGTCGAGGAGCAGGTGCACGCGCTTGTGCGCGACCAGCCGCCCCAGGCAGACCAGCCGGGGCTCGGCGCTCCTGGCGACCTCGCCGGGGTCGGCGACGCTGACGCCGTTCGGGACGATGTGGATGGGCCCCTTCCAGGCCAGCCGCTCGCGCATGGCGAGCTCGGTGGACGGCGACACGGCCACGCTCGGGTGCCGCCGGTAGCTCCACCGCGACACCGGCCCCTCCAGGAACCGCCCGAAGGCGGCCAGCCACCCCGGCAGGTGCACGCCGAACTGCCGGTCGTGCACGTGGTGGACGACGCAGACCACCTTCGTCCGCCGCCGCACCACCCACGGCGTGAAGAACGGGATGCCGTTCTGGCAGTCCACCACCGCGTCGAAGCGCCCGCGCCGGACCAGCAGCCAGGTCAGCACCAGCGGGTAGACGGTGTACGTCGCGCCCATGCGGGCGAAGCGCACGCCCTCGACGACCTCCTTGCCGCGCTGGCGGGGCGCGCGCGCCGTGACGAACCACACCTGGTGGCCCGCGTCCGCGAGGCGGCGGGCCAGCTCCCAGGCGAACGTCTCGGCGCCGCCCGCCTGGGGGTGCCAGGGGTCACGCCAGTTGACGAAGGCGATCTTCACGGATATCCGACGGGGTCAGGGGCGGCCGGCGGCTCCCAGGCCGGGTGCACGGCGTGCCGCGGCCTGAGGCGCGGCCTCGGGCGCAGCCGCAGCCAGATGCGTCCCATCTCCAGCACGATGCCGAAGCTGTGACGGGCCGGCGAGAACGACGACCCCGGCACGTCCAGCCAGCGCACGGGGATCTCGTGCACCTCCGAGCCGTCCGCCGCGCAGCGCGCGAGCAGCTCGACGTCGAAGGCGAAGCCGGGCGTGCGGAGCAGCACGGCGACCTCGCGGGCGAGCACGCCGTCGAAGAACTTGAAGCCGCACTGGGTGTCGCTCACCCCCGGCACGAGCGCGCCGGCCAGCGCACGGAACAGGGCGGCGCCCAGCTCGCGGACCCTGCTGTGGCGGTTCTCCACGACGGAGCCCTCGTGGGCACGTGAGCCGATCACGACGCGCTCACCGGACAGCAGCAGGCCGAGCGCCGCGTCGATGGCGTCCAGGTCGGTCGCCATGTCGGCGTCGCAGAAGCCGACGAACGGGGCGCCGGTCTCCAGCAGCCCGGCCCGCACGGCGGCGCCCTTGCCCGGGATCGGGCAAGGGATGAGCCGGACCGGTACGGGCCCGGCCGGCCAGTTCTCGACGATCTCCGCGGTGCGATCCGTGCTGTTGTTGTCGACGACTATGACGGCAGCCGGGAACGGCATGCGGGCAAGCTTCGCGCACAGCTGCAGGAGCCCCCCGGGAAGTCGCCGTTCCTCGTTGTGCGCCGGAACGACGATCTCAAGCAGTGGTGGTCGGCTCGTCCCGCCGTCCCCTTGCGGAGAGGGCGGCATGCTGATCCGGCCTTACCGGTCGCCGTAGTTGTAGAGCGGCTGGTTGACCGGCGTCGCGGTGGCGCCGGTGAAGGAGACCGTGGTGACCGTCGCCACGAGGGCCGCTACGGCGACGCCGATGATCGCTGCTAAGAGGACCTTGATCACGGAACTTCCTCCTCGGCGGGCAGACAGGAGCGGGGCCGCACCCAACTTAGAACCAATTCTTGCTACTCGGAAGTAGCTAGGCCAAATCTTAACAAACTGCCTGCTCAGTGGCTTACCGGCCCGTCAACCCGGTACAACCGCAGGTCACGGTCCTGGACCAGAACGTGTGCTCTGCGTAGCCATACGGCAAACCGTGCCCGCTCTTCAACTGTCCCCGCGTTGACTATCACATAGCGGATTCCGGCTCCGGCCAGGTCGGGCGAAGGCCCTCCTAGTACGTGTTCTAGTTCAACGGCGCGCGGGTCCTCGCTCTTCACGACGAGCTCGCCGACCCGTACGGCGTCGTTCGTCACCACCCGCCGGCCCGGCACGGCGAAGAAGCGCTGCGCCGGGTCGAGCACCGGGCGGCCGCCGTTCCAAGGGAAGCGCCGGTAGGACTCGAAGGGCAGCACCAGCACGTCGCCGGGCTCCGGGTCACGCGCGATGACCGCGCGGGCGGCGCTCCAGCTCGACGGGTACGCCACCGCGTCCAGCGTCCCGAGCGCGCCCCAGGACAGCGTGGGCAGGACGGCCACCGGCACCAGGGCCATCGCCCCCACCCACGCCCTGCGCCCCGCCACGCGCCCCGTCACCCGCCCCGTCACCCGTTCGGTGAGCGTCCCGAGGCCGAGGGCCGCCACCAGCGCCAGAGGCGCGATGAACTGCTGCGCGTCCCTGAACACCGCGAACCCGCCCCACCAGCCCACCACCTGCTCGTACGCCGTCCGCCCCGGCTCGCTCACCCCGACGCACGCCACGGCGAGCCCGACGAGCGCCGCCCCGGCGAGCCCGCGACGGAACGGCAGCTCGGAGCGCAGGAACGCCACCACCCCTGCGATCACCAGCAGCAGCCGCGCCACCGCGCCCGCCCAGGTCTCGTAGCCGGGCGGCACGGCGCGGGCGTTCCAGATCCCGCCGAGCGACAGCAGGCTCCCCACCGCCCCGAACGGCGTGTCGGCCCGCGCCGCGAACGCCTCGATCCCCACCGGGTCCCCCGCCAGCCCTACGGGCCGCAGCGCGGTCGCCGCCAGCCACGGCAGGCTGAACGCGACCAGCACCCCGGCGGTGACGATCAGCTCACGCCACCCACGGCGGGCCAGGGCGACAGGGAGGGCCGTGAGCGCGGTGACCGTCATCGCCGCGAAGCCGCCCACGGCGGCCGGAAGGATCGCGACCGCGCGCCGCCGCCCCGACCACACGGCCCGGACCACCCACGGCAGCCCCGCGTACCCGAGCAGCAGCGCCCACTGCCCGATGAGCAGCCGCTCGGCCACGTACGGGTTCCACACGTAGAACGCGCCGGTCACCAGCCGCGGCCCGAGCGAGGCCGACGGCGGCAGCAGCGCCGCCCCCGCGCACCCCAGGACGAAGATCCCGAGCAGGATCAGCTTCTGCACCAGCTCGGCGGGCAGCACCTGGGCCAGCGCGGTCACCACGGCGTCGCTGGGCACCACCCGCGCCGCGCCTCCCGCCAGCCCGAATGTCCAGGCCGAGAACGCCGGATCCGGCACGAACACCATGTCGTGCAGCAGCACGAACCCCCGTCCCAGCCCGGGGCCGAGGGCCAGGCAGCCGAGCGCCAGCCCGAGGAGGGCGGCGGCGAGCCCGGCTCGGGTCGTCTGCGACATGCGGCTATGACATCACAGCACTTCCACCACTATGTCCCGACATGGTTGAGTTGCGCCGGGAGGACGGGGTGATGGAGAGCGTGGCGAGCGCCGGGGGGCGCCCGTGGCTGCGCGGCGGCGACGCCGTGCTCGCCGCCGGGCTGGTCATGGTGGCCGTGCAACTGGTGTGGAAGGCCGGCCTGGTCAACAGGACGTACTTCCGCCAGGACGACTTCATGTTCCTCGCGAGGGGCCTGGAGAACGGGTTCACCTGGGACTACCTCATGCGGGTGGACTACGGCCACCTGATGCCGGGCGCGTTCGCGATCCACTGGGCGCTCGGGCGGCTCGGCGTCCACAACGACGTGCTCGCGCACGTGCTCACGCTCGGCCTCCAGGCGGCGGCCGGGCTGGCGCTGCTGCGGCTGCTCTGGGTGCTGTTCGGGCCGCGACCGGCGATCCTGGTGCCGTTCGGGTTCGCCCTCGTCACCCCGATGACGATCTCCGGGCTGTCCTGGTGGGCCGTCGTGGCCGAGACGCTGCCGTTCCAGATCGCGCTGCCGATGGCGCTCGCCTCGCACGTGCTCTGCGTACGCACCGGGCGCTTACGGCACGCGGTCGCGGCGGCGGCCTGGACGGCGTTCGGGATGGTGTTCTTCGTCAAGGCGCCGTTCATCCCGGTGCTCGCCTTCGTGCTGACCGTGGGCTGGCTGGGCGGGGCGCGGCGGCTGCTCCGGGTGTGGGCGCTCTACCTGGCCGTGCTGGTGCCGTACGCGGTGCTCTTCCTGCATCAGCTGCTCACGACCGTGCAGCTCACCAAGCAGACCTCGCCCATCTCGCTGCCGAGCGCAGAGGTCGCCGCGAAGTCGGTCTGGACGCTGCTGACCGGCTCGCTCATCCCCACCTCGCTCGGCGGGCCCTGGCGCTGGCAGCCGATCGGCGAGGACTACGCGCTGGCCGCCACCCCGACCCCGCTGATGTGGGCGAGCCTCGCCGTGGCCGTCGCGGCCGTGGCGGTGTCGGTGCGCCTGCGGCGGCGGGCCTGGCTGGCGTGGGCGGCGCTGCTCGGCTACTTCCTGCTGGCGGACGTCGCGCCGATCATGCTCGGCCGGATCGAGCTGCTCGGTCCCGATCTGAGCGGGTACGAGCTGCGCTACCTCTCCTCGACCGCCATGGTCGTGGCGATCGTCATCGGGCTGGCGTTCATCCCCGTGGCGGGCGAGCCGGAGCCGTGGCTGCGGCCGGTCGGCCCCTTCCGGCTGGTTTGGGCGCCGCTCGCCGCCGTGGTGGCGGTGAGCTCGGTCTGGTCGGTCGCCGCCTACGCCGACCGGCCGCTCGGCCGCAACGTGAAGAGCTACGTGGAGACCGCCGAGGCGGCGCTGGCGCGGGTGCCCGCGGGCACGGTCGTGCTGGACGCGTACGTGCCGGAGAAGGTGGCGTTCCCGCTGTTCTTCTACGACTACGCCCGCCACTCGAAGGTCGTCGACCCGGCCGCCCGGCACCACGTCACCTGGGCACGCAGGCTCGCCGGGCCGATCTCCGTCCCCCGGATGTTCGACGCCCAGGGACGGCTGCGCCCGGTGCGCCTCACGGGCACGACGATCCCCGCGGGGGCCGCGTGCCGCCCGGTCGGCGGGACGGAGGTGCGCTTCCCGATCCCGGCCCCGCCGAAGGGCGGCGAGCAGGTCGTCCAGATCTCCTACCTGAACGGCGAGGCCACCACCCTGGAGGTGCGCATGGGCCTCGCCAGGACCTCGGTGCCCGCCGGCCCGAACCTGGGCATCACGTACGCCACGCTCGACGGCGGCGGCCCCGAGCTCGCCCTCCGCACGGTGGGCGGTGGCACCACGTGCGTGGGCGAGATCAGGGTCGGCGTGCCGGCCGCGGACGAGACGGCCGCCGCCGTCCCGCCGCAGCCGGTCGAGCGCTAGCCGCGTGTCACTTGCCGGGCTCGGGGTCCCTGGGCAGGCCGAGCATGCGCTCACCGATGATGTTGAGCTGCACCTCGGTCGTACCGCCGTAGATCGTCATGGCGCGGGTGGCGAGGACGGCCCGGTTCCAGTAGCCCGCGTCGCCCAGCTTCATGTCCGCCGCGGCGGTCGCGGCGGCGCCGAGCAGCTCGACGGCGGTCTCCGAGACGTGCTGGGCGTGCGAGGTGGACAGCAGCTTGCGCACGGAGGCGTCCGCGCCCGGCTCGGTGCCGGCGAGCTGCTTGAGCGTGACCCGCAGCGACAGCGCGTTGATCGAGTGGCCCTCGCAGACGACCTCGGCCACCCGCTGCGCCTCGACCGGCGTCAGCTCGCGGCCGAGCCGGCCCACCAGGCCGAGCAGGTCGGGCACCGACGAGCCGGTGCCGCCCGAGCCGGACGACAGCGACACGCGCTCGTTGGACAGCGTGTTGCGCGCCACCTTCCAGCCCTCGCCGACCTCGCCCACGACCAGGTCGTCCGGCACGAACACGTCGTCGAGGAAGACCTCGTTGAACAGGTTCTCGCCGGTCATCTCGGTCAGCGGGCGCACGGTGACGCCGGGGCCCTTCATGTCGACCAGGAAGTACGTGATGCCCTCGTGCTTGGAGCCCTCGCTGGAGTTGCGGGCGATGCAGATGCCCCATTCGGCGACGTGGGCGACCGACGTCCAGATCTTCTGGCCGTTGAGCTTCCAGCCGCCCTCGACCTTCTCGGCCTTCATCTGCAGCGAGGCGAGGTCGGAGCCCGCGCCGGGCTCGGAGAAGAGCTGGCACCAGATCATCTCGCCGCTGAGCGTCTTCGGCAGGAAGCGCTCCTGCTGCTCCTGGGTGCCGTACACGGCGATGGACGGCACGACCCAGGCGCCGATGATGAGGGCGGGCAGGCGTACCTTGGCGGCCTTGAGCTCCTGCGCGATGAGCACCTGCTCCAGCGGCTTGGCGTCGCGGCCCCAGGGGCGGGGCAGGTGGGGCATGACGAAGCCGCGCTCGGCGAGCGCCCGCTTCTGCTCCTTGCCTTCGAGCTGGGCGATCTCCGCGATCTCGGCGCGGATGGACTCGCGCAGCGCCTCGGCGTCCTCGGGCAGGTCGAGCTCCATCTCGCGGGTGACGCCCTGGAGCGCCAGCGCGGTGACCTCGGCGGCCCAGTCGGCGGAGGAGCCGAGCAGCGCGCGCAGGGTGAGCGCGCGGCGGTAGTAGAGGTGCACGTCGTGCTCGAAGGTGTAGCCGATGCCGCCGAAGGTCTGGATGGCGTCCTTCGCGCACTGCACGGCGGCGTCGGGGGCCATCACGCCGGCCACGGCGGCGGCGTAGGCGAGCTCCTTGCCGTCGGCGCGGGTGGCGTCCCAGACGGTGGCGCGGGCCTGCTCCAGCGCGACCAGCATGCGCGACAGCTTGTGCTTGATGCCCTGGAACTGGCCGATCGGGCGGCCGAACTGCACGCGGACCTTCGCGTAGTCGGCGGCCGCGGTGACGCACCAGGAGGCGAGGCCGGCGGCCTCCGCGCCGAGCAGGATCGCCGCGAGGTGGCGTACGTCGGCGCTCTCGACCCCCTCCAGCACCCGGTCGGCGGGCACGACGGTCTCGGCCACCTCGACCTTGGCCACCGCGCGGGTCAGGTCGAGCGACTTCTGCTCGGTGACGGTCGCGGCGGCGGCGTCCAGCGCGATCCAGCGCTCGCCGTCGGGCGTCCCCACCGGCAGCACGAGCACGTCGGCGAGCGCGCCGGCCAGCACCGGCTCGACGGCGCCGGAGACGGTCAGCGAGCCGTCCTCGGCGCTGCTGCCGGTGAGCGCGCCGGTCAGGGCGACGGCGGCGGTCAGGGTGCCGTCGGCGAGCCGCTCCAGCAGCTCGTGGCGCTTGCTCGCGTGGATGACCGCGCTCGCCAGCACGGTCGGCACGTACGGTCCCGGCGCCATCCGCTCGGCCAGCGCCTCGACGGCCACCGCGGCCTCCAGCAGGCCGTAGCCGGAGCCGCCGTTCTCCTCGGGCAGGTGGAGGCCGAGCAGGCCCTGCTCGGCCAGGCCGGACCAGAACGGCGGGCGTCCCTCGGCGCCGGCGCGCAGGAGGTCGCTGGTGATGTTCCGCTTGGCCCAGCCGCTCACCGACTCGTGGAGCGCCTCGTGCTCCTCGCTCAATCCGATAGCCATCGCTCATCCTCCAGCAGGTCCAGGTGCAATACCGGAACCATATTCTAGAGGATGCTTCTGGCCAACGCCTTACAACGGACGAACCTGGCGGGCGATCGTGCTCAGGTCCGGCCAGCGCGCCTTGTTCGCCTCAGGGATCGAGGCCAGGAGCATGGCCGGCTTCGTCTTGCCCACCTCGACCACCGTCACCAGGGCCTGGGCGACCTGGCTCTTGCCGCCGGCGGTGTAGGTGACCTTGTAGCCGAGCGTCCAGCCCTTGCCCACCGGGACCTTCTGCGAGGCGGTCCACTCGACCGTCGCGCCCTTCGGGTACTGGGTGCGCATCGCCCAGCGGACCGCGTCGGTGGCGAGCTCCCGGTAGTCGGCGTCCGAGCTGGGCTTCTTCGCCGGGGACTCGCCCGGGTGCATCGCCGAGGCGATCAGCGTGTACGGCAGTTCCATCTTGCCGATGCGCTGCGCGATCGAGTACGGCGGGTAGGACCTGGCCTGCCACGGCGCGGCGAGCCTCGGGTAGGAGATGCCGGTCGTCTTGTCGGAGATCGTGCCGACGACCACCGCCGGGGTGCCGGGGAGCGCCTTCAACGCCCTGCTCGCCGGGACCGGGGGCAGCACGACCGGGCTTGCCGACGGGGTCGCCGAGGCGGAGGGCTGTGCGCTGGGCGCGGCGGAGGCGGACGGCAGCGGGGCGACGCGGACGACGTCCTCGTCCCCTGACGGCTGCTGGTTGGCCGGGACGTCACCCGAGAAGACCACGAAGACCAGCAGGACGGCGGCGATCGTGGCGACGATCGCGCCGATCAGGTAGACGACCCTGATCGGGATGTCGCCGAGGCCGCGCCGGGGCGGCACCGGCGGCACGGGCGGCAGCGTCGGCGCCGACGGCACGCCGCCGCCCAGCGCCAGGTCCTCGGGCCGGCCGCCCGGGAACGGCGACACCCCCGGCTGCCGCAGGGCGGACGGGGTCGTGGGCTGCGCGACCCGCTTCTGCGCCCCGGACGCCGGCTGCGGCCCGTACGGCGGCCGGGGGCGCGCCTGCGGACCCGACGGCGCCTGCGGACCCGACGGCGGCTGCGGCCGGGGCTGAGGCCCGGACGGCGGCTGCGGCCGGGGCTGAGGCCCGGACGGCGCCTGCGGCCGGGACTGAGGCCCCGATGGCGGCTGCGGCGGGGACTGAGGGCCGGACGGCGGCTGAGGGCCCGGCTGCGGCTGCGGCTGGGGGCCGGACGGGGGCTGAGG
>NZ_JBGLOU010000030.1:0-66936 GCF_041402765.1 Nonomuraea sp. AD125B
CGACGAACGCACCATCGCTCTGCCAGACTTCCTCCACACCTACAACCACCACCGAGGCCACACCGCACTCGGCGGCCATCCACCGATCACCCGCGTCAACAACGCTGCGGGTCAATACAGCTAGACCGCGACCGCCGCGACGCCGGCCAGCAGCAGCTCGAACCAGACCGTAGTCGAGCCGTTCTCGCGGGTGAAGCCCCAGCGGTGGCTGAGGGCCTCGATGAGCGGCAGGCCGCGCCCGCTGGTCGACTGCGCCCCGGTACGGCACACGCACGGCGGCCCGTCCGACCCGGCGTCCTCGACGCGCACCCGCACCGCGGACGGCGAGCTCGTCACGCTCACCGTGAACGAGCCGCCGGCGCCGGATCGGGTGTGCAGGACCGCGTTCGTGGCCAGCTCGCTGGTGAGCAGCACCACGTCGTCGTGGAGCGGATGGTCGCGGCCCAGCGCGTCGGTGACGACCCCCCGCGCCCGCGCCACCTGAGAGGGCGCCCCCGGCAACCGGACCACGAGGTCGCCCCCGTCGACGAACTCGTCGGCGAACTCGTCGACAACCCCGCCGACAGACCCGTCAACGCGGTGAAAGTCCGGCATCAGCGACCTCCCCCATGATCGTGCCCGTACCCGGGCGGCGTTATGAGACGCGCCGCGCCCACCTTCCGGAGCCTCGCCAAAAGGTAGGAATGCACTTTCCCATGGTCACCTGCACGGCCCTCCTGAGCGACCGAGTACGCTGCGATCGACGAGTCGTCTAGGCCCAGGGGCGGAGCCGTCGAGGCCGGCAGGGCAGCGGAGGAGGTCGCGTGAGCAGCCTGGAGGCCCTCTGGGTGCAGCCGTACGACCGGCCGGGGGCGGCGGTCGTGACCGGGGTCTTCGACATCCTGCACGTGGGCCACGTGCGCTATCTCGGCGCCGTGGCGGCGCGCGGGCTGCCGCTCGTCGTCGGCGTCGAGGACGACCCCCGCGTACGCGCGTGGAAGGGGCCGACCCGCCCGCTCAACCCCGCCGCCGAGCGGGCCGAGGTGCTGGCCGCGCTCCGGTTCGTCGCGGGCGTCTTCATCGTGACCGGCCCGCCCGAGGCGCACGGCCCGGAGGACTACATCGACCTGCTCGCCCCCATGAGCCCCCGCGCCCTGGCGCACACCGCGGGCGACCCGCACGCCGGGGCCCGCGCCGCGGCGGCGGCGATCCTCGGCGCCGACTGCTGGGAGATGGAGGCCATCCCCGGCCGCTCGACCACCCGCATCGTCAACGCCGCGGGCAAGGGCTGAGCGCCGCGGGCAAGGGCTGACAAGCGCGTCACGGACGTCAATAGCGCAGCACGTCCCGCAGGCGGGCAGGAACGCCCGTCATGATGCCGTCCACGCCGAGGGAGAGCAGGCGGCGCTGCACCCGCGGCCGGTCCGTCGGGCCGGCGTAGACCCGCAGGCCGCGCGCCTTGATCTGGCGCACCTGCCCTGCGCTGAGCTGGGCGGCGTGCGGCAGGACGAGCGCGTCGGCGAAGTCCTCCACCTCGGACAGCTCCGCGCCGCTCCCGCCGAGCAGGAGGATGGGGACGTCGGGCACCGCGCGGTGCAGCGTACGCAACGCCCGCCGGTCGAATGACTGGAGCGCGAGGCGCCGGCCCTCCCACAGGTCCCTGGTCTCCAGCAGCTCGGCGGCCACCCGGCTGTCGATGCCGGGGCTGCGGGGCGAGTGCTTGATCTCCAGGAGCAGCCCGGCCCTGCCCTTGCCCAGCATCTCCAGGGCCTGCCGGAGCGTGGGCACGCGCTCGTTGCGGAAGCGCGGCGAGAACCACGACCCGGCGTCCAGGCGGCGGATCTCGGCGAGGGTGAAGTCGGAGACCCGCCACGGGCTGCGGTCGGGGAAGACCTCCTCGACGTTCGTGGTGCGGTCCAGCGTCTCGTCGTGGATGAGGACGAGCTGCTGGTCCTTGGTCTGCTGGACGTCGAACTCGCACCGGTCCGCGCCCGAGGCGCTGGCCCTGACGCAGGCGGCGATGGTGTTCTCGGGCGCGACGCCGGAGCCCGCGCGGTGCGCGATGTTCTCGGCCCGCGCGAAGTGCGGCCGCGACGGCTTCGGCGGTCTCGCGGGCGAGGCCACCGAGGCCCATGCCGTGCCGCCGAGGAGCGCCGTGCCGGTGAGAAGTGCGGCGGCGATGCCGAATGAGCGGTACATCTCCCTCCTTCACCCACTACAGAGAGTTATGTCTGACTTGCAGACTGTGCCCGCTAAGAGGTTGATCACTCCACTTCTGAGCAGGTCAGTGTGCGCGACCCGCGCCGCGGGAGATCATCCGGGGCGGCCCACGGCGCTAGCCTGGACCCGACGCGGCGGGCAAACGGAGGGATCCCAGGTGGTGCGGCCGAAGCGGGTGTCCTGGCTGGCGGGGGCCGCGGCGCGGCGGACCGCGGAGATCGCCGCCGTGATCGGGGTCGTCGTCATGGCCGTGGCCGTGGCCCTCGTGCCGGCGTCCTTCGTGCCGCTGATCGGCTGGGACGCCGCCGGGCTCACCTTCCTCGCGAGCACCTGGTGGCGGATCGGCCGGCTCGACGGCCCCGCGACCGCCTCCGCGATCGGGAGCGAGGACCCCTCACGGGCGGGGGCGGACCTCGCGGTCCTGGTCGCCGCGGTGGCCAGCCTGGTGGCCGTGGCCTACCTGGTCGTCCAGGCCGACACGCCGGAGGAGCTGGTGCTGCACGTGGGGGTCGGCGTGGTCAGCGTGGTGGTCTCGTGGGCGGTGGTCCACACGATCTTCACGCTGCGCTACACGCGGATGTACTACTCCCCCGGCCCCTACGGCGGGGTGGACTTCCACGACCACGACCCGGACCCCCGGCCCCGCTTCACCGACTTCGCCTACCTCGCCTTCACCGTGGGGATGACGTTCCAGGTCTCCGACACCGAGCTGAACAACGCGGGGTTCCGCGCGGCGGTGCTGCGCCAGGCGCTGCTGTCCTACCTGTTCGGGGCCGTCATCCTGGCCCTCACCATCAACCTGGTCGCGGGCGTGGGCCGGTGAGCCCGTCAGGCGAGCGCCGGCTGGAGGTCGGCGACCGCCCGGCCGGCGACCGGGTCGTCGTGGTGACCGTGCGCGGGCCGCTCGACATGGACACCTGCCCCGTCCTGCAGGACGCGCTGGCCCGGGCGCTGACCGTGCGCGACCCGCCGCTGCTGGCGATCGACCTGAGCGGCCTGACCTCGGCGGACTCGTACGGGCTGACCGTCCTGCTGGCCACCGAGCGGCACGTGCGGACGACCGGAGGCGGCCTCGTCGTCTTCGGCGTCGGCCCGCTCCCCCGCCGCATCTTCCGCGACCGCGGCCTCGACAGGTTCCTGGACATCCAGCCGACGCTGGCCGAGGCCGTACGGCGGCTGGAGGACGGCCCGCTCCTTTGAATAGGCCCCTCACCAGGGGTATGAGGGCATGAAGCACCGAGGTCCGCGCATCTCAGGAAGGCGGTGCACGATGGTCCGAACACCGGGGACGCGGATGCGTCCCGACATGGCGGAAACGCGGCAGCACTACGAGGAGGCGGCCTGCCGGGGCCTCTTCCAGGCGCTCGACGGGCTCACCTTTCTCGCCGGGCTCTATCTGGCGATCTCGCCCTGGGTGGCGGGCTTCGCCCAGGCCGGCCGGCTCACCGTCAACAACCTGGTGACCGGCCTGGCGGTGGCGGCCCTCGCCGTGGGCTTCGCCACGGCCTACGGCCGCACCCACGGGCTGGCCTGGGTGACGCCGATCATCGGCGTCTGGACGATCATCGCGCCCTGGGTCGTCTACGGCGGCGCGGTCCCGGGCGGAGCCGTGCTGAACAACGTCGTCGTCGGCATCTGGATCGCCCTCACGGGCCTGGCGGCGGCCGGGATGGCGGCGGGCGGCCGGGGACGCGGCCGAAGTCACGGGCACGTGAACGGGACCCGGCCCACCAGATGAAAGCCGCGCGACCGGGCTTTCCGGCCATGACTTCGGCCGGAAAGGTTCAGGTACGTCCTGATCTGGTCTACGCTCAGCGTGGCGAGGGGAGTACTTCGCAAGCGCCGATCCGGTCAGTACGGACGTACCTGAGCGTCCCCGGACGGCGGCCCGCTACCCCCGGGTGAAGGAGACCTCGAACGGTTGAGTCACGTTCGAGGAGGTTCCATGTCCCCGGGGACACTTTCGGCTGTGTCCGGCACGTCCGGCTCCATCGCGTCCTTCACGCTCTGGGCGGTCACCGTCGCCGCGCTGCTCGTCCTGTTGGTCGTCGACATCGTCCTGACCAGGCGCCCGCACGAGGTGCGCATGCGCGAGGCGATCGGCTGGTCGGTCTTCTACCTGGTGCTGCCGGTGCTGTTCGGCTTCTACCTGTGGGCCGAGTTCGACGGCGGCGTGGCGGTCGAGTTCTTCACCGGCTACGTGGTGGAGAAGTCGCTGTCGGTGGACAACCTGTTCGTGTTCATGCTGCTGCTGGCGGCCTTCGCGGTGCCCGCCGAGCTGGCGCAGCGGGTGCTGCTGTACGGCATCATCGGGGCTCTGGTGCTCCGGGCGATCTTCATCGCGCTGGGGGCGGCGGCCCTGGAGAGCGGCACGTGGGCGTTCCTGCTGTTCGGCGCGGTGCTCATCCTGACCGCCGGCAAGGTGCTCAGGGAGGCGCGCAAGGGCGAGGCGCACGCCGTGGACATCGACTCCATGCGCAGCGTCCGGCTGCTGCGCCGGCTCGTCCCGGTCTCGCCCCGCTACCACGGCTTCCGGCTCCTGGTGCGGGAGAACGGCCGGACCGCGATCACCCCGCTGGCGCTGGCGACCGTCGCGGTGTTCGCCACCGACATCGTCTTCGCCGTCGACTCCGTGCCCGCCGTCTACGGCGTCACCGACGACCCGTTCCTGGTCTTCGCCACCAACGCCTTCGCCCTGCTCGGCCTGCGGGCGCTGTACTTCGTGCTGCGCGGCGCGCTGGCCCGGCTGCGCCACCTCAACTACGGCCTGGCCATCATCCTCGCCTTCATCGGGGTCAAGCTGGTGCTGCACTGGGCGCACGGGATCTGGGCGTGGGTGCCGGAGATCCCGACGCCGGCCTCGCTCGGCGTCATCGTCACGGTCCTGTTCACCGTCACGGTCACCAGCCTGCGCGCCGAACGCGTCACGCCTCCTCTTCAGCAGGAGGACGAGGCTTGACCGTCCCTCCCTCCCGTGATGGCCTGGAATTCGTTCCGGATCATGACGGGATGGGAGCGGGCCGATGAGCGAGCACGACGTCCGGGCCGAGATCGACACCACGGTCCCGCACTCGGCGCGGGTGTGGAACTTCCTGCTCGGCGGCAGCGACAACTTCGACGTGGACCGCGAGGCCGGGCGCACCCTGCTGCGGCTGTTCCCCGACTTCGCGGCGGTCGCCCGCACGCAGCGCGCGTTCCTCATCCGGGCCGTCCGCCACCTGGTGCTGGAGGCCGGGATCAGGCAGTTCCTGGACGTCGGCAGCGGGCTGCCCACGGCGGACAACACGCACGAGGTCGCGCAGGCCCTCGCGCCCGGGTCGCGGGTCGTGTACGTCGACCACGACCCCATCGTGCTGACGCACGCCCGCGCCCTGCTGGCCGGCGCTCCGGAGGGCGCCACGGACTACGTGCACGCGGACGTCCGCGACACCGGCCTCATCCTGGAGCAGGCGGCGCGGACCCTCGACCTGTCCCAGCCGGTGGCGCTCATGATGCTGAGCGTCGCCGGGCAGCTCACCGACGACGACGCGCCGGAGGACGTCGTCGCCCGGCTGCTGGAGCCGCTCGCCCCCGGCAGCCACCTGGTGCTGAGCGACGGCGTCGACACGAACCCGGCGCTGGTCGAGGCCGTCGCCGCCTACAACGGCAGCGCGGCCAACACCTATCAGCTCCGCGCCCCTGAGCGCATCGCCGGCTTCTTCGCCGGGCTGGAGCCGGTGGACCCGGGCGTGGTGCCGACACCCGCGTGGCGTCCCGACGCGGGCGCCGGCGAGCCGCCGGAGGGGACCGGCGTGGTCAGCGCGGTGTGCGGCGTGGCCCGCAAACCCGCCCCGGCCTGACCCGGGGCGGCGTCCGGGCTCAGGCCGTGACCTCCCGGCCCGCGCCGGCCTCCTGGACCCCGTCGGAGGTGTCCTCCTCGGGCAGGAAGCCGCCGGACTGGTGGCTCCAGAGGCGGGCGTAGGGGCCCTGCGCCCGCAGCAGCTCGCTGTGGGAGCCCTCCTCTACGATGGTCCCCCTGTTGAGCACCACGAGCCGGTCCATCCGCACCACCGTGCTCAGCCGGTGGGCGACCACGATCGCCGTACGGTCCTGCATGAGCCGCCACAGGGCCTCCTGGACGAGGATCTCGCTCTCGGAGTCGAGGGCGCTGGTGGCCTCGTCCAGCAGCAGGATCGGGGCGTCGCGCAGGATGGCGCGGGCGAGCGCGACGCGCTGGCGCTGCCCGCCGGACAGCTTCACGCCCCGCTCGCCGACCAGGGTGTCGAAGCCCTCCGGCAGCGCCTCGACGAACTCCGTGACGTGCGCCGCCCGCGCCGCCCGCAGGATCTCGGCCTCGGTCGCGCCCGGCCGGGCGAAGGCGATGTTGTCGCGGACCGTGCGGTGGAACATCGCCGGCTCCTGCGGGACGTAGGCGATCAGGCTCCGCAGGTCGGCCTGGCGCAGCCGGGAGATGTCCTGGCCGCCGACGAGGATGCGGCCGCCGTCGACGTCCATGAGCCGCAGCAGCAGCCGGGTGAGCGTGGTCTTGCCGCCGCCGGACTGGCCGACCAGGCCGATCTTGGTGCCGCTGGGGATGTCGAGGTCCAGATCCGCGAAGAGGGGGTCGCCGTCGGCGTAGCCGAAGCGCACGCGTTCGAAGCGCACGCTCGCGTCGGCCGGGCGCAGCGGCTGCGGCTCGGGCGGGTCCACCACGGTCGGCGGGTCCAGCAGCAGCTCCGTGAACTGCGCGGCCTCCGTGAGCACGCTCTCGACCCGCCGGTAGATCTGGTTGAACTCGAACATGATGCTGATCGTGTTGGTGTAGTACGTGAATGTCACCACGATCGCCTCCACGCCCAGCCCGCCGCGCAGCGCCACGGCGAGCAGCAGGCCGACGGCGCTGGTCAGCACCGACAGGGGCGCGACGACGGTGTCGACCCGCAGGTTGCCGTAGTCCCACGAGCGCAGGGACGCCCGGCCCTGCTCGGCGACCCTGGCCCGGTGCTCGGCGGCCTCGCGGTCCTCGGCGGCGAAGGCGCGGACGGTGTCCATGTTCGCCAGCACGTCGGCGACGTGCCCCGACACCAGCACCTTGGCGGCCTCCCGCCGGTCGACCAGCGCCTGCCGGCGGCGGATGAGCGGGGCGACGAGGAATCCGGTGACCAGGATGAGGCCCACCAGCACCAGGACCAGGAGCGGGTGGTACTGCCACAGCACCACCGAGGCGAAGCCCAGCGGCACCACCTTGGCCATGATCGAGAAGGCGAGCGTGTCGGCGAACTCCTCGAACCTGGAAGAGAACCCGAGCACCCGCTTGGTCAGCGAGCCGGCGAAGTTGTTGTGGAAGAACGCGGCGTCCTTGGCCAGCAGCTCGTCCATGCCGACGACGCCGAGCCGCTCGATGCCGCGGGCGTCGGTGCGGTTGAGGAAGTGCAGGCCCACCCGCCACAGGGCCTCGCCCGCCAAGAGCATCCCCGCGAAGCCGAGGACGTACGGCAGCAGCGACCCGACGGACCCGTCGCCGCCGCCCGCCAGGTGCCCCACCAGGCCGGCCACCGCCAGGGGCGCCAGGTAGAACAGGCAGATGTTGCCGACGGCGGGGAGCGTCAGCGCGGGCAGCGCGACCGGCCACTGCCGGCGCAGTTCGTTCCAGTAGTAGCGCAGTGCGAGCAGGACCGCCGATTTTCGTGCGGACGACCGCTCTCCGGAGCCCACGAGTGATCCGAGCACAGCCATCCGCCCTCCCGAATGCCGACGCCGCCCTGTCATGCTGCCGCAGCGCTCGTGTCAGGAGCCAACGATTTTCCGGTAGAAAAAGCCGGCGCGGGTGTCGAGAAGCCGGCAGCGGCTCCGACTGCCCGGTGAAGGAGTCACCGTCAACGCCCTGAGGAGAGACACCATGGAAGCCATCAGGACCGGCACGCTCGCCACGCCCGGCGCGACCCTGCACCACGAGGTGCGGGGCTCCGGCCCGATCCTGCTGCTGATCTGCGGCGGCGTGTACGACGCCGCCGGCTTCTCGGCCCTCGCCACGACGCTGGCCGACCGCTACACGGTGGTCACCTACGACCGGCGCGGCAACTCGCGCAGCCCCCTGGACGGCCCGCCGGAGCCGCAGCGCGTCGAGGTGCACGCCGACGACGCCGCCCGGCTGCTGACGGCGGTCGGCGTCACGCCGGAGGAGCCGGCCCTGGTCTTCGGCAACAGCTCCGGCGCGGTGATCGGCCTGGAGCTGGCGGCCCGCCGTCCCGAGCTGGTGCGGACGCTGGTCGCCCACGAGCCGCCCCTGTTCGAGCTGCTGCCCGAGCGCGACCGCTGGCGGGCCCTGTTCCGGGACGTCGAGGATGCCTTCCACAAGGAGGGTCCGGGCGCCGCGCACCAGATCTTCGCCGCCGGCCTGGACGGCGGCGGGGAACACCAGGAACAGCAGGACGCGGACGGCGGCGAGGCTCCCGAGGGGCAGCCGGACCCGGAGATCATGGCCATGATGGGCCGCCTGGAGCAGAACGCCGCGTTCTTCATCGGCTACGAGGCTCCGTCCTTCTCCCGCCACTCCCCCGACCTCGCCGCCGGCCGCGCGGCCGGGGTGCGGGTGGTGCCGGCGCTCGGCGAGGCGACGGCCGAGGACGAGCCGTACGCGCGCGCCACGCGGCTGGTCGCCGAGCGGCTGGGCACGCGGATCGCCCCGTTCCCCGGCGACCACGGCGGCTTCGGCACGGACCCGGCCGCGTTCGGTGCGGCGCTGCGGAAGACGCTCGCCACCGGCTGAGCCTCCGCGCGGATTTCGGCCAGCGTTCGCAGGGATCAGGACACGGACGGCCGGTGCCGTTGCCGCGCGGCCGGACCCCGGCGAAGAGTGGGGTCCGGCCGGCGCGGTGCCGGCGTACGGAAGGAGGAGAGCCCATGCGGGTGCTGGCGAACATCACCGTGGCCGCACCGGCCACGGAGGACGAGGCCCCGCCGCGCGGCGCGCCGGTTCCCACGGGAGCGGAACCGGCGCTGGGCGCGCTGCTGCGGGCCTGGCGGGAGCGGGCCCTGGTGACGCAGGAGGAGCTGGCGGCGCGGGCGGGGCTGAACGTGCGCACGGTGCGCCGGCTGGAGGCGGGCGCGCTGAGCAGGCCGCGCGCCACGTCGCTGCGGCTGCTCGCCCAGGCGCTGGGCCTGGAGGGGACGGAGCTGGCCGCCCTGACGCGGGCCGCGACGGGGACGGCGATCGAGCTGACCGTCACGCTACGGTACGTGGAGGAGCCCGGCGAGTGACGACGGCGCCGGGCGGCGGCCGCCGCCTTCGCCGAAGGCGTTGATGAAGACATCTTTCACAGATATCTTCTTGAACCTCCGCCTTACCGGCTGTCACTCCAGCACCGCAAGGCGGCGGAACGCCTGACAGCGTCCCCCCTCGTTCCCGTTCAGAAAGGTGAGCATGCCGACCACCGGCGCGCCGACCTGGCCGAAGACCTTCAGATCCACGATCGCCGCCCTGCTGCTCGCCGTCCCCGCGGCGATGCTCCCCCAGCACGCCGCCATGGCGCGGCAGCAGGACGCGGCGACGCTCGCGGTGACGCACAAGAGCCCGTTCAACTGCGGCAAGACGTTCTACGCCAACAACTGGACGCCCAAGCACAACCCGTCGGGCTCCATCGACTGGCAGAACTACGGCGGCGACGCCATCAACGGCGAGACCGTCCGCGCCACCGCCGCGGGCACCGCCACCTTCCGCAACGCGGGCAGCAAGAGCTACGGCCAATGGGTCGAGATCCGCCACAGCGACGGCTCCCGCACCCGCTACGCCCACCTGTCGACCATGGTGCGGGCGGCCGGCGGCTCGATGAGCGTCGGCCAGGGCACCGTGATCGGCACCGTCGGCTCGACGGGCGGCTCCTCGGCCCCGCACCTGCACTACGAGCAGCGCACCTCCTCGGGCGCGATGGACACCAGCCCGACCGTGGAGGGCGTGACCGTCTCCCTGGGCCAGAAGAAGGCCGTCAAGAGCACCAACTCCTGCGGCGGAGGCGGCGGCACCGGTGACAGCGGCAGCGGCGGCAACCGCTACACCCCCGCGGGTGTCTGCGGCAGCGGCTACGCGGTCATCGACTCGGCGGCGCTCACCGGGGGCCGCACCTACCTGCTCTACAACAAGGGCAACGGCTCCAACTGCGTCGTGACGCTCAAGTCGACGAAGCTCGGCTCGGCCTCGCCCGTCTCGGCGTTCCTGGAGCCGAAGGGCGCGAGCAGGGCCACCGACTCGGGCAACTTCTCCTACTACGCCGGGCCGGTCAAGCGGAGCGCCCCCGGCAAGTGCGTCAAGTGGGGCGGCTCGATCGGCTCCAGCTCCTACACCAGCTCGTTCGAGCACTGCGGCTGACGCCCTGTTCCTTCCGTCGCCCCGGCCGGCCTCGTGTCCGGCCGGGGCGACGTCGTTCCCGGGCCCCTGGCCTCCGGACGGTCCGGCGTCAGGAGCCGCCGCCCTCCCCCGCCGCGTCGTCGGCCAGCGCGGCGAGCTCGCCCAGCGTCACCGGGGCGGCGATCGGGCGGGTGGACATCGGCCGCAGCTCGTCGGCGGTGCTCTCGCGGCCGCTCAGGCACGCCGCGATGCCCGCCGTGGCGAAGCCGCACACCCGGCCCTGGCACCAGCCCATGCCGGGCCTGGCCAGCATCTTCAGCGTCCGGGGGTCCGCGGCGCCCAGCTCGGCGTGCGCCGCGCGCAGCTCGCCGTACGAGACCTCCTCGCACCGGCAGACCAGCGTCGAGTCCCGCAGCCAGCCGGTCCACGCGGGCGGCACCGGGTAGGTGCGGTGCATGGCGGCGGCGAAGCGGCGTCCCCGGACGATCGCGGTCCGCAGCCGGACCATCAGCGCCGGGTCGGCCGGCCGGCCCAGCGAGCGGGCCAGGGCGAGCGCGCTCAGGCGGCCCTCCTGCCCGGCCAGGGCCGCGCCGCCGACGCCGGTCGCCTCGCCGGCCACGTACAGGCCGGGGACGCTGCTGCGCTGCAGGGCGTCCACGGACACCACGAGCGAGCCGTCCACGTCCTTGCGGGCGGCGGCGCCGAGCATGAGCGGCAGCTCGATCGACGGGGTGAAGCCCCAGCCGAGCGCGACGAGATCGGCGCGGATCTCCTCGGCCGGTCCGTACGGGCGGCCGTCGCGGTCCACGCGGGCGACCCGGACCGCCTCCACGCGGTCCTCGCCGAGGATCTCGGTGATCGCCGTCCTGGTCCGGTACGGGATGCGGTGCCGGGCCATCAGCGCCGCGTACTGGAGCGCCTCCAGGCCCTTGGCGGGAGCCGAGGCCGCGCCCGCCGGGTCGCGCAGCCAGCCGAGGGTGGCGTTGGCCTCGACGACGGCCGCCACCTCGGTGCCGGCGCGGGCCAGGCCGGTCGCGACCGGCAGCAGGAACGGGCCGGTGCCGGCGACGACGGCGCGCCGGCCGGCCGCCGTGCGGTGGCCCTTGAGCAGGGCCTGCGCGCCGCCCGCTGTCATCACGCCGGGCAGGTCCCAGCCGGGGACGGGGAGCTGGCGGTCGTAGCCGCCTGGGCAGAGGATCAGCGCGGGGGCGGTGACCGTGGCCCCGGTCTCGCCCGGCGCGCCGGCCACCGGGGTGGTGCGGAGGGTGAAGGCGCCGTCGGCGGCGCGGGTGATCAGCCAGACCTGGAGGCCGGGGAGGTGGCTGATCAGGCCGGCGGCGGACAGGGAGCGCAGGCGGGCGCGCAGGGCGGTGAACGTCCGCAGGTCGTGGTGGCCCGCGCGGTCGGCGGGGCGGGCGTGGCGCTCGTCGTAGTGCCGCCAGTACTGGCCGCCCGGCTGGGCGGCGGCGTCGACGAGCGCGACCCGCAGCCCGGCCTCGGCCGCCTGCACCGCCGCGGCCAGCCCCGCCGGCCCGGCCCCGACCACGGCCACGTCATGCTGACGGCGCATGCCCACCTCCCGCCTCGCCACCGTCGAGGACCCGGTCCTCGGGGGCGGGGGTGTCGGTGAGGTGGAGGCCGTCGGCGGCCGGGGTGAGGCAGGCGCGGCGGTCGGGGATGCCGTTCACCGTGATGAGGCAGTCGAAGCAGACGCCGATGCCGCAGAACAGGCCACGCGGCCGGCCGCCCTTGCGGGTGCTGCGCCAGTCGCGGATCCCGGCCGCGACCAGCGCCGCGCCGACGCTCTGCCCCGGCTCGGCGGGCACGACGGCCCCGCGGAAGGTCATGCGGTACGTCAAGAGAGCACCTCCTCGGGCTCCGGGAACCGTTCGGGCGCGAACGGCTTGAGTTCCAGGTCGGGCCGCTCACCGGTGAGGGCCTGCGCGATCAGCTTGCCGGTGCCCGCCGACAGCCCGATGCCCGCCCCCTCGTGCCCGCAGGCGTGCCACAGGCCGGGCGCCCGCGGGTCGGGCCCGATGACCGGCAGGTGGTCGGGACAGTAGGGGCGGAACCCGAGGTAGGTCCGCATGACGCGGACGTCGCGCAACATGGGGAACAACGCGATCGCCTTGCTCGCCAGCGCGCCGATCGCCGCCGTGGACACCGTGCGGTCGAAGCCGACCCGCTCGCGCGAGGCGCCGATGAGGATCGTGCCGCTGCCGGTGCCCTCGACGACGGGCGAGGTCTGGAGCGCGGCGTCGGAGCTGGCGACGTCGCCGACGTACTCGGCGGCGTACACCTTGTGCCGGATCGTACGCGCCGGCATGGGCTGCGTGACCAGCACGAACCCGCGCCGCGGCAGCACCGGCACGTGCACCCCGGCGAGCGCGGCCACGTCGCCCGCCCAGGTGCCGGTGGCGTTCAGCACCGCGCCCGCAGGCAGATCGCCGGCCGTGGTGCGCACGCCCGTCACCCGGTCGCCGGCGCGCAGGAACCCGGTCACCTCGACCCCGGTGCGCACCCGCGCGCCGAGCCCGCGGGCCAGGCGCAGCAGGTGGGCGACCACGAGCATCGGCTGCACCTGGGCGTCCTGCGGGTAGAACGCGCCGCCGCGCAGCTCGGGCGACAGGTGCGGCTCGTACCCGCGCAGCTCGTCCCCGGGCACGTCGCGCACCTCGACGCCGTGATGGCGCTGGTGGACGGCGAGCTCGCGCAGCGCCGCGACGCTCGACTCCGATCCGGCGACGACCAGGCCGCCCTTGGACTCGAACTCCCACAGCCCGGCGTGCTCGGCCAGGTCCTCGCGCCACACGCGCTGCGCGTACAGGGCGAGGTCGAGCTCGGGCCCGGCCTCCTTGTCGGAGACGAGCAGGTTGCCCTCGCCGGCGCTGGAGGTGCCGCCGGCGATGGCGCCGCGCTCCACGACGACCACCCGCAGCCCGGCCAGCGACGCGAAGTACGCGGCGGCGGCGCCGACCACGCCCGCGCCGATCACCACGAGATCGGTCACGCCTGCGCCATCCACTTCTCGATGCCGGCCGCGTCCAGGGGCAGCGCCTCCGACAGCACCCGCGCGCCGTCAGGGGTGACCAGCAGGTCGTCCTCCAGGCGGACGCCGATGCCGCGCAGCTCGGGCGGCACGGTGAGGTCGTGGGCGTGGAAGTACAGTCCGGGCTCCACGGTGAGCACCATGCCGGGCGCGAGCACGGCCCCGTGGTAGGTCTCCTCGCGCGCGCGGGCGCAGTCGTGCACGTCCAGGCCGAGGTGGTGGCCGATGCCGCACACCAGGTAGCGGCGGTGGTGCTGGCCGCCGTCGGACAGCGCCTCGTCCACGGAGACCGGCAGCAGCCCCCAGTCGGCCAGGCCGTGGGCGATGACCTCCATCGCGGCGTGGTGGAAGCCGGTGAAGGGGCGGCCGGGCCGGACGGCGGCGAGCCCGGCCCGGTGCGCCCGTTCGACCAGGTCGTGGACCTGCCGCTGGGCGGGGCTGAAGCGGCCGGAGGCGGGGAAGGTGCGGGTGACGTCGGCGGTGTAGTGGCTGGTCACCTCGACGCCCAGGTCGAGCAGGAGCAGCTCGTCCGGCAGGACGGGGCCGTCGCAGCGTTCCCAGTGCAGGGTGGCCGCGTGCGGGCCGCTGCCGACGATGGAGGCGTAGCCGGGGCCGTTGCCGTAGGCGCGGGCGTACCGGTCGAAGGTCCCCTGGAGCCACCGCTCGCCGGGGCCCGCGACGGCGGCGGGGATCTCGCGGACGACGGCGGCGAAGCCCTCGACCGTGCGGTCCACGGCCTGGCGGAGCTGTTCGGCCTCCCAGTCGTCCTTGTGCATGCGCAGCTCGGCGAGCACGCGCCGGGCCTCGGCGTCCTCGCCCGGCTCCAGGTCCAGCTCGGCGAGCGGCCGGACCGGCACGCCGAGCGCCCGCGACCAGTCGTCCAGGCCGGGGGCGGCGCCGACCCACAGCTCGCCGTGGCGGGCGTCGCTCCAGAAGCGGGGGTCGCCGGGGTAGGCGGGGGGCGGCGCGTAGAGGGTGGCCTCGCCGTCGCGCAGCACGACGACGGCGTCCTCGATCGCGCAGCCGGTCGTCCAGACGAAGTCGCTGTCGGCGCGGAAGCCGTAGGTGGTGTCGTTGCTGCGGACGGGGGCCCGCCCGGCGGCGAGCACGACGGTACGGCCGGGCAGCGCCTCGGCGAGCCTCGCCCGGTGCGCGGCGGCGGCCTCGGCCGCGCCGGGGACGACCGGCGGGGTGCGGTCGGGGACGTCCCAGCCGGTGTTCATGTACGCGGTGAACGCCGGGATCTCGCTGAGCCTCGGCGGCCTGCCCTCACGCATCGGCGATCTCTCCTCCCATGTCGCGGACCAGTTCCCTGAGCCGGCCGAGGACCCGGGGGTCGCCGACGCCGTCGTGCTCGTACTCGTTGGTGACCCAGCACCGGGCGTTGCCGACCCGGGCGGCGGTGTCGAGCTGGAGGTGGGCGTCGACGTACATGTCGTCGTAGTAGACGGCGGCGGCGAGCGGGACCTCGCTCGCGGCCAGCCGGTCGTGGTCGTAGAGCGGCGGCCACTCGGTGCGGGCGGCGAGCAGCTCGACCGCGCCGCGGAAGGGCCGCAGCTCGGCGATCTCCTCGAACATCCAGGGGTAGATCATCTCGCCGGTGAACAGCAGCGGCCTGGCGTCCTCGGCGAAGCGCGGATGCCGGGCCCGCTCGGCCTCGGCGGCCCATCCGGTGGGGCCGGGGCCGTGGCCGTAGATGCTCTCCTGGAGCGCGGCGAACAGCGGGTTGTCGCTGAAGGAGGTGCGGGCCAGCACCTGGTGCAGGAACGTCGCCGACAGCTCGTCCCCGCTGAACGCCTCGTCGAGCAGGTAGTGCATGCGCTCGTAGCCGGGTTTCATGCCGAAGTCGAGGCCGAGCGACTGCAGCCGCCGCACGGTCAGCGGGTCGCCGTCGGGCAGCCGTACGTCGCCGGCGGCGAGCCGGTCGGCGACGCGGGCGGCCGTCACGACGTGCTGGGGGTAGCGGCGGTAGAACTCCTCGTTCTTGGCCTGGACGCGAGGATAGGTGCGCCGGTAGACCTCGGCCGCGGACGGGTCCAGGCCGGGCAGGCCGCCGGTGACGTAGCAGGCGCTCAGCCCTTCCGGCGCGTTCGACAGGTACGTCAGCGTGAGGAACCCGCCGTACGACTGGCCGAGCGTGCTCCAGCGCCGCCCGCCGAAGAACGTCCGGCGTACGTGCTCGTGGTCGGCCACGATGGCGTCGGCCCGGAAGCAGGCGAGGTGACGCGCCCCTTCCTCGGCGGTGGCGAAGGCGCTCATCCGGCGGCCGTCGACCCGGGTGCTGCGGCCGGTGCCGCGCTGGTCCATGAGGATCACCCGGTGGGTGCGCAGCGCCTGGCCGAGCCAGCCGTCCGCGGCGAGCGGGCGCGGCCCCTTACCGCCGGGGCCGCCCTGCAGGTAGACCAGGCACGGCAGGTCCTCGCGGGCCCGCTCGGGGTCCACCAGCTCGCGGAAGAAGATCTCGATCTCGCCCCGCGACGGGTCGGACCAGTCGAGCGGCACGGCGGTCGCGTGCTCGCGTACGAGGACGCCCGGCATCAGGTAAGTAATGTGTGGCATTGCACTGAACATTAAAGCCAGGCGCGGCGGCTGCCAAGGGCCGCCACCCGCGAATCAGCGGAAGTAATGCCCCTCGTCGAGGTCGGCGAGCAGCCCCTGCCGTACGGGCCGCCAGCCGAGCAGCTCGCGGGTCAGCTCGCTGGAGGCGGGGGCGTCCGCGGCGGCGAAGTCGCCCAGCCAGCCGAAGTGCGCGCCCGCCTCCTCGGCAGGGATCGAGGCCACCGGCAGTCCCAGGTGGCGGCCGAGCACCTCGGCGATCGCGCGGAACGGCACCCCTTCCACGGCGGCAGCGTGCAGCACCGACCCCGCGGGGGCCCGCTCCAACGCCGCCACGAAGAGCGTCGCGACGTCGAGTCGGTGCGCGGCCGGCCACCGGTTGGACCCGTCGCCCACATAGCCGGCCACGCCCTTGTCGCGGGCGACGCCGACCAGCGCCGCCATGAAGCCGTAGTCCCCTTCGCCGTGCACGGTCGGGGGCAGCCGCAGGACGCTCGACCGCACGCCCCGCTCCGCGAGCGCGACGGTGAGCCGCGCGGTCTCCCGCCGGCCGGCGGGGCCCGCGGGCAGGTGGTCCGTGGGCGGGTCGTCCCGCTCGGTGACCAGCCGGCCGGGCAGCAGCCCCAGCAGGCCGGAGGCGAGGACGAACGGCCGCCCGGAGCCCGCCAGCGCCTCCCCCATGACCTCGACGGCGCGCCGGTCGGCGACGGCGGCGGCCTCGAAGCCGCCGCTGAAGGCGAGGTCGTGCTTGAAGGCGAGGTGGATCACGCCGTCGGCGGCGGCGGAGGCGTCCCGCAGGACGTCGAGGTCGTCGAGGGCGCCCCGGCGGACCTCGGCGCCGGCCGCGGCGAGGGCGTCCGCCGACGCGTCGGACCGGGCGAGCCCGATGACCTGGTGTCCCGCGCCGATGAGCTCGGGAACGAGGGCGGATCCGATCCAGCCGGACGCGCCGGTGACGAAGACACGCATGAGAAGGACCTCCGGGAGAGCAGGCGGGCAGGCTGACGCCGCCGCCGACTGATGTCAGTTGCTGTCATCACGAGCATAGCCCGCGATGTCAGTGACTGTCATCAACTATGATCGGGGGCATGGGGCGATGGGAGCCGAACGCGCGCGGCCGGCTTGAGGAGGCCGCGCTGGAGCTGTACGGCGAGCGCGGATACGAGCAGACGACGGTCGCGGAGATCGCCAGACGCGCCGGGCTCACCGAGCGCACGTTCTTCCGGCACTTCGCCGACAAGCGCGAGGTGCTGTTCGGCGGCGGGACGCTGCTGGAGGAGCGCCTGACGGCGGCCGTCGCCGCCGCGCCCGAATCGGCCGGGCCGCTGGAGGCGGTCGCGGCGGCCCTCGACGCCGTCGGGCCGCTGTTCCAGGAGCGCCACGAGCGCTCCCGCAGGCGTCAGGCGATCATCCTCGCCCACGCCGAGCTGCGGGAGCGCGAGCTGATCAAGCTGGCCACGCTCGCCAGGGCGCTCGCCGGCGCGCTGCGCGAGCGCGGGGTCGGCGAGCCGGCCGCGAGCCTCGCCGCCGAGGCGGGCATCGCGGTCTTCAAGATCGCCTTCGAACGCTGGGTGGGCGAGCCCGGCGAGGCGGACCTGCGGCAGGTGATGCGGGAGGCGTTCGCCGAGCTGAGGGCCGTGACGGCGGGCGCGCCGGGCCCGTGAACGCGAGCGCCACCCGCCCGGAGCTTCCGGACGGGTGGCGGGGAGAGGAGTCGCGTCAGAAGGTGACCGGGACGCCGCCAAAGCTCACGACGAGCCGGCCGTCCGAGGCGAACGACCAGCTCAGCGTGCCGCTGTAGGACGAGCAGCGCGAGCCGTTGGAGCCGCTCCAGAACTGGTTGGAGCTGTCGGAGTTACCGACGATCTTGTCGTTGCTCCCGCTGCCGCTGCGGCAGGAGGTGTTGCCGCGGAACACCGAGGTGCCGCCGTCGAAGGAGAAGTTGCGCTCGGTGTTGTCGATGCTCACGTTGTCGGAGATCGTCATGGTGCCGAGGTTGCGGTTGTAGGTGAAGCCGTGCTTGCCGTTGCGGTAGGCGATGTTGCGGCGGATGACGTGGTTGACGGAGATGTCCTCGCCGCCGAGCTTGAACCCGTTGCGGTCGCCATTGCCGGCCTGGCCGCCGTTGCTCAGGGTGCCGTTGTTGTAGGCCAGGGAGTCCTCGATGGTCACGACGCCGATGGGGCCGGTGTCGGTCTTGGTGTAGAGGTCCCAGCCGTCGTCGATGTTGTTGCGGGACACCGCGTAGCGGAAGACGTTGCCGGAGCCGACCGTCAGCTTGGCGGCGAAGCCGTCGGCGTCCTCGCCGTCGGAGTCGGCGTTGTCGTGCGACAGGACGCTGAGCATGAGGTTGTTGGCCGGCCACTGGCTCTGCGGCGTGTCGGAGGCGATCCGCGAGAGCTGCAGGCCGGTGTCGCGGTTGTAGCGGGTCGTGGTGCGCTCGATGATGTTGTTGCTGCCGCCGACGAAGATGCCGTTGTCCCCGGCCCGCTCGACCACGATGCCGTAGACGTGCCAGTACGAGCCGTTCACCGCGAGCCCCCGGTTGGCCGGGTCCTCGCTCTGGGCCGAGAAGTTCAGCACCGGGGTCTCGCCCGGGTAGGCCGACAGCTTCTTGCGGGCGCTGGAGGTGCCGTTGTTGCCCGCGGCGATGGTGACGGTCTGCGCGTAGGAGTAGGTGCCGCCGCGCAGGTAGATGGTGCCGCCGGCGGCGATGCGGCCGATCGCCGAGGTGAGCGTCGTCGGGTCGGACTGCGTGCCGGTGGCGCTGTCACGGCCGCTCGGCGAGACGTACAGGGTGCCGCTCGCCGGCGGGGGCGTGGTGGTCGGGGTGGTGGTGGGAGTGGACGTGGGGGTGGACGTGGGGGTGGACGTGGGCGTCGGGCCGCCGCCCGCGGGGCTCAGCGTCCACTGCTTGGTGGAGACGGAGTCGCAGGAGTTCTGCTGGAGCAGGGCGCCGGAGGAGGTGGCGTTGTCCTTGACGTTGAGGCACTTGCCGCCGTTGGCGTTGACGACGCGGTAGTTGGCGCCGGAGGCGGTGAGCTGCCAGGTCTGGGAGGTCGCGCCGGTGCAGCTCTCCTGCTGGACGGGCTTGCCCGCGCTGGTGGAGGCGTCGCGGACGCCGACGCACTTGCCGCTGTGCCGGGCGGTGAGCCGGTAGGCCGAACCGCTGGCGGTGAGGGTGAAGACCTGTCCATCCGCGCCGGTGCAGGAGGTCTGGCTGAGCTGGACGCCGTCTCCCGTGGCGGCGCCCGGGACGGTGGCGCACAGGCCGCTGCCCGCGTTGACGAGGGTGTAGGCGCCGTCGGCCGGCGCGGCCGAGGCGGGGGTGCCGAGCACGGCCACCAGGCCGCCCGCGGCGAGGACGCCGGCGGCCAGCACGACGGCCGCCCTCCGTCCGGAGAAATGGTTGTTGCGCACGTCCGGCTCCGTTCGGTCGGTTCGAGGCATGGCGCTGCACAGCTCTCAAGGGGGGAGTGCCAACCGGTTGCAGTCACAGTGACGTTACATGGCGGAAACGTCAATACATCCAGGTAAAACTGCAAACGGCGCTGGGCGTTCTGGCTGGCTGCGCGAAGATTTCTGCAACAACCGATTGCAAGAATCCTGCAATAAGGGCCCTTTTCGACAGGCGGACGCGGGCATGGGAAAGCCGGACGGGCAACCGCCCGCCCGGCCCGGTCATGCGGAGGGCCGTCAGTCCTCCCAGCGCTGGGCGTTGCCGTCGTGGAGGGCGCCGGGCGGCTCGGGGACGACGCAGAACCGCAGGCCGGCCGGATCCTCCATGATCCACCAGCGGCCGTCCAGGTGCCTGACGCGTTTGGCGCCCAGACGCTCCAGCCGGGCCGTCTCGGCCTCGACGTCGTCGGTGTGGAAGTCGAGGTGCACCCGGGCCGGCCCCTCGTCCAGACGCTGGAGCAGCAGCCCGAAGTCGCCGCTGCCCAGCATGGCGCCGTGGAACTCGGGGAAGGAGGGGAAGTTCTCCAGCGTGGCCCCGGTCGCGGCCTGCCAGAAGGCGAGCTCGTCGGCGTGGTGGCGCCCCTCGACGTCGATCACGATGCGGCAGAGCTTGCTGTAGTGCGGCACGTCTTCCTCTTTCTGATCAGATTGCGCGATCAACCGGACCGTACGGGGAGACGCCGAAGGGAGGCAAAGCGGCTCACGCGCCGCGGCCGGCCCCAGCCGCCTCGGCGTAGACGGCCAGGGTGGCCTCGGCCGTGCGGTCCCAGCTGAACCGGGCCCGTACGTGCGCCGCCCCCCGCTCCCCCAGCCGCCCGGCGGCCTCCGGGTCGCCGAGGCACGTCAGGAGGGCGCCCGCCAGGTCGTCCGGCGAGTCGCGGACGCAGCGGAGCGCCCCGTCGCCGACCACGTCCGGCGAGAACCCCGGCCCGACCACCACGGGCCGGCCGAGCGCCATCGCCTCGACCGCGACCAGCCCGAACGGCTCGTACGTCGAGGGGAACACGCACACGTCGGCCGCGAGGAAGCAGCCGAACACCTCCTCCTGCGGCAGGAAGCGGTGACTCGCGGTGACCCGCCCGGCGACGCCGGTCCGCTCGATGAGCCGGGCCACCACGGCGTCGTCACCGCTGTGCGGCGGCTGCCCGCCGACGAGCAGGACACGCACGTCGTCGTATGTCTCGGCGACGCGCGGCACGGCCCGGACGAGCGTGCCGACGCCCTTGTGCGGCGACGGCCGCCCGACGAACACGATCAGCCGGCCCTTCCCGCCGGGCAGGTGCCGCGCCCGCACCTCGGCCCGCAGCCGCTCGCGCTCCCGCGCGGGCAGCGCGGCCAGCCGCAGCAGGCCGGGCTCCTCGAAGCCGTGCGGCACGACCCGCAGCCGCGCCGCGGGCCAGCCCTTGGCCAGCAGCTCGGCGCGTACGCCGGCGCTCGGCACCACGACCAGGCGGGCCAGCCTGGCCGTCGCGGTCTCCAGGGCGTCGAGGACGGCGGTGAACAGGGAGCGGCGGGCGCCGGGGGCGTCGTTCAGCTCGCGGGTGTGGACGTGGAACACCACGGGCAGGCGGCCGAGCAGCGCGCACAGGATGCCCGCCGGGCAGCCCATCCAGTCGTGCACGGCGACCACGGGCCCGTCGGGGCCGCGCCGCGCCCACGGCGGCTCGGCGCGCAGGACGCGGGCGGCGACGCGCAGGTTGTAGCCGAGGATCCCGGCGAACCTGGCCGCCCTGCGCAGCGGCGCGGGCAGCCGGGAGCTCCCTGCGGGGCCCCAGCCCATGACCGGCACCCGGCGGAGCAGCACCTCGTCCAGGCGTTCCGCGCGCGGCGCGCGCCCGCGCCGCCGGGCGGCTCCGTGGACGACGACGGGCGTGCCGCGCCCGCGCAGCGCCGCGATCAGCCGCTCGGCGTAGCGGCCGAGCCCGCCGACGATGTCGGGCGGCACCTCGGCGCAGACGACGTGGACGCGGCCGGGACGGTCGCTCATCGTGCGCCTCGCAGGTCGGCATGGGGGTGTCCGCTGACCGGCGTACGGGGCCGGTCGATCGAGCGGAGCGTAGCCGAGCGCGCCGGGCCGCGCCAAGCCCGTCGTTCCATAGCCGAGAGCGGCGGCTTTCGCCATGGCCCTCCGGATACTTCTCCGCCACCTGAAGTGCCCCCTCATGTACCACACGGGCGGATTCGAAGAGTGACGGCACTGTAACAGGATGTGACGGAGCCGGGCGGCGACCGCCGTCCCGGTCCCCCGACACGAGGAGACACCATGAGGACGTCCCACGTCACCCGCATCGCCGCCGCCTCCGCGGCCACGCTCGCCGCGCTGGCCGTCCTGGCCGCCCCGGCCGCCGCGGCCCGCGCGGGCGACATCTGCCTCTACACCGGCCGCAACTTCAGCGGGGCGAGCTGGTGCTGGAACCCGGGCAACGGCTACGTGGACGTGCCCCCCGCCCTGCACGACAACGTCGGCTCCTTTCGGGCGGGGGCGGACGGCTGCTTCATCAACTGGATCACGGTCCCCACCAGGAAGGAGACCCGTGTCGTCCGTAACGGCGACTACCGCACCGTCTACGACAACGACTTCGGCGCCAAGATCGACGCCGTGGCGCCGCAGTGCTGACCTGATCGCAGCGCTGACCTGATCGCCTGCCTGATCGCTTTCCGTGGCGCATGGGCGGGGCCAGGCTGGGTACTGGCCCCGCCACCATGGCGGCGGGACCGGGCGAAGGGCGGGTGGCAGTGAGCCTGACGGTGGCGTTGAGGCATCGGTTCGGGCGGCGCGGCCGGCGGCTGCGGGCCGCGGCGCGGCGGCGGTTCGGGTGGGAGCGGCTGCGGCCGGGCCAGCAGGAGGCGATGGAGCACCTGCTCGCCGGGCGGGACGTGCTGCTCGTCATGCCGACGGGGGCCGGCAAGTCGGCCGTCTACCAGATCCCCGCGCAGCTCCTCGACGGGCCGACGGTCGTCGTCTCGCCGCTCATCGCGCTCCAGCGCGACCAGGTGGCGGGCCTGCTCAAGGCGGACGCGGGCGGCGCGGTGGCGGTCAACTCGACCACCTCCGTGGACAGCGGGCTGGAGCAGGTGACGGCGGGCGCGGCGGAGTTCGTGTTCCTGTCGCCGGAGCAGCTCGCCAAGGCGGAGGTGGTGGAGCGGCTGGCGCAGGCCCGGCCGTCGCTGATCGCGATCGACGAGGCGCACTGCGTCGCGGCCTGGGGCCACGACTTCCGGCCCGACTACCAGCGGCTCGGCCGGGTCATCGCCCGGCTGGGGCACCCGCCCGTGGTGGCGATGACGGCCACGGCCGCGCCGAACGTCCGGGAGGAGATCGTCCGCGCGCTCGGCCTGACCGACCCCGTGGAGATCGTCCGGGGCTTCGACCGGCCGAACATCGCGCTGGAGGTCCGCCGGTTCGTCCGCGAGGAGGACAAGAGCAAGGCGCTGGTCGAGCACGCCGCTGGCCAGGACGGCCTCGGCCTGGTCTACGTCGCCACCCGCAAGGACACCGAGCGGTACGCCGCCGCGCTGGCCGAGCGGGGGCGGCGGGCGGAGGCGTACCACGGCGGGATGAAGGCCGCGGAGCGGACCCGCGTCCAGGAGCTGTTCGCCTCCGGGGACCTGGACGTGGTGGTCGCGACGTCGGCGTTCGGGATGGGCATCGACCGGCCGGACGTCCGCTACGTGCTGCACGCCGCGCCGCCCGAGTCCCCTGACGCCTACTACCAGGAGATCGGCCGCGCGGGGCGGGACGGCGCGCCCGCCTCGGCGGTGCTGTTCTACCGGCCGGAGGACCTCGGCCTGCGCCGCTTCTTCACCGGCGGCCGGGCCGACGCCGAGACGCTGCTCCGGGTGGCGACCCTCGCCCGCGAGCACGCGGGGGCGGTGCCCGCGCGGGAGCTGGCCGGGCTGCTGGAGCTGAGCGCGTCCCAGCTCACCCGGCTGGTCAACCTGCTGGAGCGGGCGGGGGCGCTCGCCGTGACCGACGCCGGCGACCTCCGGTACGCCGATCCCGAGCTGCCGCCCGAGGAGGCCGCCGAGCGGGCGGCGGCGCTCGACGAGGCCCGGCACCACCTGGACCGGTCGCGGGTCGACATGATGCGCGGTTACGCGGAGACCCTGGGGTGCCGCCGCCGCTTCCTGCTGGCGTACTTCGGGGAGCCGTACGCGGCCGGGGCGTGCGGCTCGTGCGACACCTGCCGCGACGGCGGGGACCCGGAGCCGGCGCCCCCGGCGGACGAGGGGCCGTTCCCGGTGGGCGCGAAGGTGACACACAAGACGTGGGGCGGGGGGACGGTGATGGGCCGCGAGCCCGACCGGATCACCGTGCTGTTCGACTCGGTCGGCTACAAGACGCTGGCGCTGAGCGCGGTCGATCACGTCCTGACGCCCGGCGGCGGCGACCCGGTCTAGGGGTCGCGCCTGCTCAGCAGCTTCGGCAGGGCCGCCAGCGTCGCGCCGGCGGCCCCGCCCGCGCCGAGCAGGGCGCCCGGCCACTCGGCGCCGGTGGCCAGGACGAGGGCGCAGGTGATCGCGGCGATCACGACGGTCACGGTGAGCGTGAGCAACTGGCGCGTGGTGAACATGGTCCTCTTCTCTGCAAGCGGTCAGGGGCGCTCGTCGGCCCAGAAGTCGATGAGCTCCTCGGGGGTGAGGTCCCCGGGGCGGCCGACGGGAGGGGTCCGGCCCGTCGCCAGCACCCAGGTCGTCAGCAGCGTGACCAGCAGGCGCTCGTCCGCGAGGCAGGGAGCGTCGGCACGGTACGCGATGCTCGGCGGGCGGGCCGTGAGCAGCGGCATGGGCAGGGGCATGGGCGGCGGCCTCCCGGCGGGCGGTCGTTCATCGCGCCTCACCCTGCCGGTGCGGGAAAGCGTCCGGCCACCGGTCCAAACATGCCCGGACGGGGCCGTACGAGCCCGAAAGTGGGCCGGTCGGCCCGCCGATATCCGCACTCATCCGGATTTATCCGGAATCATCCGGACGGAATAACAAAGAAACGTGCGGAACCACCTCTGAGACCTTTGAGGCGCTGATTGACCGGCGTGACTGTGGTGCCGAACGAGATGGAATTCGTCAATCATCGTGGGTTGCGAGGATTTTTCTGGAACTATTGCCGCACTCACCGACTCCGACCTCACCAGGGACGATGACTGACACCTTCCGGGCGGGACCGCATTCCGCCTTCATCGCTGCGCTCATAGAGTTGCGGGAAGCGGCCGGGCAGCCGAGCTATGCACAGATGCACCGATGGTCCCGTCTGCTGGACACGCCCAAGAAGCTCCCCGTGAGCACGCTCAACGACATACTCAACGGCAAGCGGGAGCGCCTGCCCGACTGGGAACTGGTCGCCTCCTTCGTGGCGGTCTGCCGGCGCCACGCCGAGAGCACCGGCCTGCCGCCCGGCTCTCTCGGCACCCTGGAGCAGTGGCAGGTCCGCTGGCGCGCCGCCCGCAGCGAGCCGGCCCGGCCGCGCGTCTCCGGCTCCTACGACCCCTACACGACGGCCCCCGACGAGGCTGAGCGGCGTACGACCAGGACCGTCGCGCGCCTGGTCCGGCTGGCGGGCGACGGCGACCCCGACGCGGCGTGCCGGCTGGCCATCATCGACCTGCTGACCGGCAAGGTCGCGGAGGCGCGTTACTGGATCCACGCGGCGGCCCGGCGCGGCCATCCGGACGCCCGCGCCCTCGCCGCCCATCCGCGGCCGGTCGAGCTCGCGGCCGGGCTGTCCTTCGCCTACGGGGAGGCGTGCGAGCAGGCGGGCCCGGCCAAGCTCGACATCGCCCGGTTCTACTACCGGCTCGCCGCCGGGCAGGACCATCCGGCCGCCGCCGAGCGCCTGCGCGTGCTGCGCGCCGTCCCGTTCGGCAAGCCGCTCCCCACTCGGGCGGACGGCGACTGAGGCTCAGTCGCCAACGGGCACGGGGATGCGCGCCTCGACCCTGAACGAGGCCCGGTCGGCGCGGTAGACGTCGCGGGCGAACTCGATGCACCGGCCCTCGGCGGTGTAGGTGCGGCGGGTCAGCAGGACGCCGTTGGAGGCGCTGCGCACCTTGAGCCGGGCGCAGGAGGCGTCGTCGATGACGATCGACTCGATGACGGCGGAGGCGTCCGTGGGGACGATCCCGTACTCGCTGCGCAGGACGTGCCAGAGCGAGCCGGTGAGCGGCTGCCCCAGCAGGCCCGGCGTGAGGGCGCTGGGGAAATAGGTGGTCTCCAGGGCGATCGGCTCGTCGTCGGCGAAGCGCAGCCGGTGCAGGGCGTGCACGGTCTCCTCGCCCGCCAGGTCGAGCGCCGCCCGCGCGGAGGGGGTGGGCGGGCGTTCCTCGGCCCAGATGAGCTGGGCGGACGGCCGCCGCCCGGCCAGGATGATCTCGTCGGAGAAGCTGCCGATGTGGAAGGGCACGCGGGGCTCGGCGACGAACGTGCCGCGCGGCGGCCTGCGGTAGACGTACCCCTCCTTCTCCAGGAGCGCGAGTGCCTGCCTGGCGGTCATCCTGCTGACGCCGTAGGTCTCGCTGAGCTCCCGCTCCGACGGCATGAGGGTGTGCGGGCCGAGCTTCTCGCCGGTGATCCGGTCACGGAGCTCCGCGGCGATCGTCACGTAACGCGGAGATGTTGCGGTCTTGTGAACTCTCGTCCCCATGGTTGACACCTTAGCCCGCCTGGACGGTACCTTGCGGTCTACACCAGATGGTATATACCAAGGAGGAGGTTGCGATGAGTGAACCAAAAACCGACAGCGACGAGCTGGCCCGCTTCGGCTACGAGCAGTCCTTCGAACGGCGGACGGGTAAGTTCGCGTCGTTCGCCGTGGCCTTCGCGTTCGTCTCGATCGCGACCGGCATCTTCACCACCTACGGGTCGGTCCTGAACTCCTCGGGACCGCTCGGCATCTGGACCTGGCCGATCGCGGTGATCGGCCAGCTCGCGGTGGCCCTCGTGATCGGCTCACTGGCCTCCCGCATCCCGGTGACCGGCTACGCCTACCAGTGGACGTCCCGCCTGGCCAACCCCGTGCTCGGCTGGATCATCGGCTGGATCTCGTTCATGTTCCTCGCGGTCGTGGTCGTGGCCGTGGACTACACGGTGGCCTCGACGGTGCTGCCCGTCCTGCTCGACTACACGGCGAACGGGTTCGTCACCTGGGCGGTCACCGCGGTGATCCTGCTCGGGCAGGCGGCGCTCATCGGCGGTTCGACCCGGCGGGCGGAGAAGGTCAACAACGCGGCCGTCTCGGCCGAGCTCGTCGGCATGGTGCTGCTCACCGTGCTGCTGCTCGTGGTGGCCGCGATCCGCAACGACATGGACTTCAGCAACCTGTGGAGCCACGGCGCCATCCCGGCCGAGGGCTACTGGAGCTTCGGCGGCCTCACCTCGGCGGGCCCGTGGATGCTGGGCTTCCTGCTGGGCGCGTTCACCATCGTCGGCTTCGAGTCGGCGGCCAACCTCGCCGAGGAGACCAACGACCCCGAGCGGGTGGTCCCGCGGGCCATGTGGCAGGCGGTGCTCGCCTCGGGCGTGCTGGGCTTCCTGTTCCTGATCGCGGTGACGCTCGCGGCCGGTGACCCGGTGGCGCTGGCCGCGTCGGGCACGCCGATCGCCGACGTCATCAAGAACACCCTCGGCCCGGTCGTGGCCACGCTCCTGCTGCTGCTCGTCGTGCTGGCGATCTTCGCCTGCGGCCTGGTCATCATGATGACCGGCACCCGCCTGACCTGGGCGATGTCCCGGGACGAGCGTTTCCCCGGCTGGCGGCAGTGGAAGCAGGTCTCACCGCGCTTCGGCACCCCGCTGCGTGCGACGGTGTTCTACGTGGTGCTCGCCGAGGTGATCCTGGGCCTGTTCTCGGCCTTCTCAGAGGACGCGCTGTTCACCCTGTTCGGCGCGGCCACGCTGCTGCCGGCCGTCATCTACGCCGCGACCGTCGCGCTCTACCTCACCAAGCGGCGGGCGCTGCCCGAGGGCGGCAAGTTCGACCTCGGCACGTGGGAGAAGCCCGTGCTGGCGGTGTCCGTGGTGTGGCTGGTGTTCGAGCTGTCGCTCTTCCGCGACGCCTCCTTCCGCGACGCCTGGCTCTACGTCCTGGTGATGGTCGTGATCGGCGCCGCCTACCTGGTGACGCTGCTGGCCACCCGGGGGCGCAGGGCGCTGGACATGCCCGACATGCACTCGATCGACGCCGCTTTCGCGCAGAAGGAGCAGAGCTGACGATGCACATCCTCGCCATCGACCAGGGCACGTCCGGGACCAAGGCCATCGTCGTGGACGCGGCTGGAACGGTCCTGGCGATCGCCGAGGAGGGCCTGCGGCCCCGCTACCTGGACGGCGGCGGCGTCGAGCAGGACCCCTGGGCCCTGCTCGACTCCGTCCTGACCGCCGGGCGGCGGGCCGCGGCCGAGGCCGGGGTGCCGCTGGACGCGGTCGCCCTGGCCAACCAGGGCGAGACCGTGCTCGCCTGGGACCCCCGCACCGGCGAGCCGCTGACCCCCGCCATCGTCTGGCAGGACCGGCGGGCCGAGCCGCTGTGCGCGGCGCGGGCCGCGCACGCCGGGCGGGTCGCCGAGCTGACCGGCCTCGTGCTCGACCCGTACTTCTCCGCGCCGAAGATGCGCTGGGTCCGCGACGAGCTCACCACCGAGGGCGTCGTGACGACCACGGACACCTGGCTGGTCCACCAGCTGTGCGGGGCGTTCGTCACCGACGCCTCCACCGCCTCCCGCTCGCTGCTGCTCGGCCTGGACGACGCCCGCTGGAACGACGAGCTGGTCGAGCTGTTCGGGCTCGGCGGCGAGCGGCTGCCGGAGATCGTCGCCAGCGACGCCGTGGTGGGCACGACCCGCGCGTTCGGCCCCGAGCTGCCGGTGACCGGGCTGATCGTGGACCAGCAGGCGGCGCTGCTGGCCGAGGCGTGCCTGGAGGCGGGCACCGCCAAGTGCACGTACGGCACCGGCGCGTTCCTGCTCGCCCAGCTCGGCACCACGCCCGCGCGCTCGGCGTCCGGCCTCGCCACCTCGATCGCCTGGCGGCTGCGCGGCGAGACCCGCTACTGCGTGGACGGCCAGGTCTACACGGCGGCCTCGGCCGTGCGCTGGCTCGCCGACCTCGGGCTCATCAGCGGCGCGGGCGAGCTCGACGCCGTCGCGGCGCCGTCCGGCGACGGGGTGCTGTGCGTGCCCGCGCTCGCCGGGCTGGCCGCGCCCTGGTGGGACGCCGGCGCCACCGCCTCCTTCACCGGGATGACGCTCAGCACCGGCCGCGGCCACCTCGTACGCGCCCTGCTGGAGGGCGTCGCCGCGCAGGTCGCCGCGCTGAGCGAGCTGGCCGGGGCGGATCTCGGCGCGCCGCTGACCCGGCTGCGCGCCGACGGCGGCCTGACCCGCTCCCGCGTCCTCATGCAGGCGCAGGCCGACCTCGCGCAGATCCCCGTCGAGGTCTACCCGTCGCCGCACGCGACCCCGCTCGGGGCCGCCGCCTGCGCCCTGATGGCCCTCGACCCCGCGCTGGACCCGGCCACCGCCACGGGCGGCTGGCGGCCGTCGGCCGTCTACGAGCCCGCCTGGCCCGCCGAGCGGGCGGCCGGCTACCTGGAGCGATGGCAGGCCGCCGCCCGCGCCACCCTGTCCGCGAACCCTGAGGAGCAGTGATGATGACGTACGACGTCGCCGTGATCGGCGGCGGCATCGTCGGCTCGGCCATCGCCCGCCTGCTGGGCGGCGCCGACCTGTCGGTGGCGCTGCTGGAGGCCCGCGGGGACGTGGGCGACGGCACCAGCAAGGCCAACACCGCGATCCTGCACACCGGCTTCGACGCCAAGCCGGGCACCCTGGAGTCGCGCCTGGTCGCCCGCGGCTACCACCTGCTCGGCGAGTACGCCGCCGCCACCGGCATCCCGGTCGAGCGCACCGGCGCGCTGCTGGTCGCCTGGAGCCAGGAACAGCTCGACGCCCTGCCGGGGCTGCGCGACAAGGCCGCCCGCAACGGCTACACCGCCTGCGAGATCGTGGACGCGGCCGAGGTCTACCGCCGGGTCCCCGCGCTCGGTCCTGGCGCGCTCGGCGGCCTGACCGTGCCGGGCGAGTCCGTCATCTGCACCTGGACCACGAACCTGGCCCTCGCCACCGACGCCGTCAACCGGGGCGTGCGGCTGCTGCGCCACCACAGGGTCACCGCGGTCCACCAGGACGCGGACGTCACCCGGCTGACCACCACCGCGGGCGAGGTCACCGCCCGGTGGGTGGTCAACGCCGCCGGGCTCGGCGCCGACCGGCTCGACGCGCTCTTCGGCCACGACCGCTTCACCGTGACGCCGCGCCGCGGCGAGCTGCTGGTCTTCGACAAGCTCGCCCGGCCGCTCGCGCCCTGCATCGTGCTGCCCGTCCCGTCGTCGGCGGGAAAGGGCGTGCTGGTCAGCCCGACGATCTACGGCAACGTCATGGTCGGCCCGACCGCCGAGGACCTGGCCGACCGCACCGCCACCGGCACCTCCGAGCCGGGCCTCGCGTTCCTGCGGGAGAAGGCGGCCGCGCTCATGCCGGCGCTGACGAAGGAGGAGGTCACGGCCACGTACGCGGGCCTGCGGGCCTCGATCGGCCAGGACGACTACCTGATCGACCTCGACGCCGGGCAGCGCTACCTCCTGGTCGGCGGGATCCGCTCCACCGGGCTGACCGCCGGGATGGCGATCGCCGAGCACGTCGCGGGGCTGCTGGGTGAGCATCTGGACCTGGCCCAGCGGGCCGGGCTGCCCGCGCCGCCGCGCATGCCGAACCTGGGCGAGGCGTTCACCCGCCCGTACCAGGACGCCGCCGCGATCGCGGCCGACCCCGAGTACGGCCGGGTGGTGTGCTTCTGCGAGCGGGTCACGCGCGGCGAGCTGCGTGACGCCCTCGCCTCGCCGGTGCCGCCCGCCGACCTGGAGGGGCTGCGGCGGCGTACGAGGGCCATGAACGGGCGCTGCCAGGGGTTCTACTGCGGCGCCCGGGTACGCGAGATCTTCGAGGGGGAGACGGAATGACCGAGCGCGTGCGGGTGGCCGTGATCGGCGGCGGCCCGGCCGGGCTGACCGCGGCGGCCGCCCTCGCCCCGTCCGTGGCCGGCGACGTCCTGGTGCTGGAGCGGGAGGCGGAGACCGGCGGCATCCCCCGGCACAGCGACCACCCCGGTTACGGCATGCGTGACCTGCGCAGGTTCATGTCCGGCCCCGAGTACGCGCGCCGGCTGACCCGCTCGGCCCGCGAGGCCGGGGCCCGGCTGGAGACCGAGGCGATGGTGACCGGCTGGGCCGGTCCGCGCACCCTGGAGGTGACCTCGCCGCGCGGCCGGCGGCTGGTCGAGGCGGACGCGGTGGTCCTCGCGACCGGGGCACGGGAGCGGCCCCGGCCGGCCCGGTTCATCGCGGGCGACCGCCCGGACGGCGTCTACACCACCGGCCAGCTGCAGAACCTGGTGCACCTGCACCACCGCGAGGTCGGGCGGCGGGCCGTGATCGTGGGCGCGGAGCTGGTGAGCTGGTCGGCGGTGCTGACCCTGCACGAGGCGGGCTGCCGTACGGTGCTCATGACCAGCGAGTACGACAAGCCGGAGGCCTACACCGCGTTCCGCGTGCCGGGCCGGCTGGCCTTCGGCGTGCTGGTGCGCGCCCGCACCCGCGTGGTCGCCATCCACGGCAAGGGCCGGGTGACCTCGGTCGACATCGAGAACCTGGACACCGGGCGGCGCCACCGCGTCCCCTGCGACACGGTGATCACCACCGGCGACTGGATCCCGGACCACGAGCTGGCCCGCGCCGCCGGGCTCGACCTGGACGAGGGCACGCGGGGGCCGCGCGTGGACACCTCGCTGGCCACGAGCGTGCCGGGGGTGTTCGCGGCGGGGAACCTGCTGCATCCGGTGGACACCGCCGACGTGGCCGCGCTCGACGGCCGGCACGTCGCCGCGGCCGTGCTCGGCCACCTGGCCGGCGAGCCCGCGCCGGGCGGCGGGGTGCCGCTGGTCGCCGACGCGCCGCTGCGGTGGGTCGCGCCGCAGCTCGTCCGGCCCGGCGGCCCGCCGCCCTCGCGCGGCAAGCTGCTGCTGTGGTCGGACGCCTTCCGCACGCTCCCCCGCGTCACCGCCACGCAGGACGGGCGGGTGCTCGGCCGTGCCCGTCTGCCGTGGCCGGCCGCGCCGGGGCGGGTCTTCCGCGTCCCGTTCTCCCTGGTGGCGGGTGCCGACCCGGCGGGCGGGCCGGTACGTCTCTCGCTGGCCTGACTCTCAGAACGTGCACGACGTGCATGGATGCACGTCGTGCACGTTTGTCCTAGGCTGACGGGCGAGACCTTGCCGCCCAGGAGAGGATGTGCTCATGACGACCGAGTCCCCCACCGCGATGCGGCGCCTGCTGCCCGCGGACATGGTGGAGCGGGGCGCCTGCCCGTTCGACCCGCCGGCCGGGCTGCGGGAGCTGCGCGGGAAGAGCGCGGTCCAGCCGCTGACGCTGGCCAACGGCGCGCCGGTCTGGCTGGTCACCGGTCTGGAGGAGGCGCGGGCCGTGCTCGGCGACACCCGCTTCAGCTCCGACCGGGTCCGCCACCCCGACGCCACGCGCCCCGGGCCCGCCGCGCCCCAGGTCGAGAGCCGCACGGACGGGATGTTCGTCTTCATGGACCCGCCGGAGCACACCCGGCTGCGGCGGCTGCTGACCGGCCAGTTCACCGTGCGGCGGATGCGGGCGCTGGAGTCGCGCATCCGCGAGATCGCCGTCGAGCACCTGGAGGCCATGCGGGCCGCGGGCACCGAGGCCGATCTGGTGCCCGCGTACGCGCTGCCGATCCCCTCCCTGGTGATCTGCGAGATGCTCGGCGTCGACTACGCCGACCGCGACCAGTTCCAGACCAACACCGCCATCGCCCTCAACTCCGACACCCCCGACGACGAGCGGGCCCGCGCCGGGCTGGAGCTGTACGGGTTCATCCAGAAACTGGTCGACGCCAAGAAGAGCGAGCCGGGCGACGACATGCTGTCCGGGCTCATCCACGACGCCGACCCGCCGCTGACCGACGCCCAGCTCGTCGACATGGCCCTGGTGCTGCTCGGCGCCGGCCACGAGACGACCGCCAACATGCTGGCCCTCGGCACCTTCGCGCTGCTGGAGAACCCCGGGCAGCTCGCCGCGCTGCGCGACGACCCCGACCTGCTGGACAACGCGGTCGAGGAGCTGCTGCGGTTCCTGTCGATCATCCAGATGGGCGTCAGCCAGGTGGCGACCGAGGACCTCACGATCGGCGGCGTGGACATCCCCGCGGGCGCCACGGTGATCATCGCCACGCCCGAGGCCAACCGCGACCCGCGTCACTGGGACGACCCCGACCGGCTCGACGTACGCCGCCGCCGGGTCTCGCACCTGGCCTTCGGGCACGGCGTGCACCAGTGCCTCGGCCAGCAGCTCGCCCGCGTGGAGCTCAAGGTCGGCCTGGGCGAGCTGCTCACCCGGCTGCCGGGCCTGCGCCTCGCCGTGCCGGCCGACCAGGTGCCGCTGCGCAACGAGATGCTGATCTTCGGGGTGCACTCCCTGCCGGTGACCTGGGGCCCCTGACATGAGCGAAGCCGGCCCGCCGGCGGCGACCGGACGGCGCGAGCGCAGGAAGCTGGCCACCCGCGCGGCACTCAGGGAGGCGGCGCTGCGGCTGGCCGCGCGCCACGGCGTGGAGCGCGTCACCGTCGAGCGGATCGCGGCCGAGGCCGACGTCGCGGTGCGGACCTTCTTCAACTACTTCTCCAGCAGGGAGGAGGCGCTGGTCGCCACGCTGGCCGCCGGGGCGGAGGCGCTGATCGCCGAGTTCCGCGCCCGGCCGCCCGCCGAGTCGGTGCTGACGGCCCTGCGGGAGGCGGCGCTGCGCGTGCTGCGGGCCGGCGACCTCGCCGGAGGGGAGCAGGTCCAGGCGTTGCGGCTGATCGTACGGGCCCCGTCGCTGGAGCCGCAGCGGCTGGCGGTGTTCGCCGCGCAGGAGAAGGCGCTCGCGGCGGCCATCGCCGAGCGGGTGCCGGCCGCGGCCGGCGCCCGCTACCCGGCGCTGTGCGCGGCCACGACGCTGACGGCGATGCGCCTCGTCCTCGAGGAGTGGCTGGACAGCGCCGCCGAGTCCCCGGCGGGCCTGCGGGAGAGCCTGGACGAGGTGATGGCCGAGCTGGCCGCGGGGCTCGACCGGCCCGGCGTCCGACTCGTGGACTCGTAGTACGCGGGAGCTACGCGCGAGGTTCGCTCCGCAGCGGGAGTCGGACGGGCTCCGGTGATCCGTACGGTCGGCGGTGGACGATCACCGACCACCGAGGAGCCCGCCATGCCCTCCCCTCCGAGACCCCGACCACCGCGCCCGGGGGTGCTCCGGGCCGGGCTGACGGCGTTGATCATGGCGGCGGTCGCGTGGCCGGTGATCGGGGCGGCGCGGCCGGGGGCGGTGCCGGCGCCCGTGCCCGCGCCCGTGCCGCCGCTGGCCGTCTCGCTCGGCGACGGGCTCGCCGCGCGGTACGCGGCCGCCCGCACGGAGATCCTGGCCGCCGTACGGACCGCGGACCGCCACGGGCACCACCGGCGGGCCGCCGCCCTCCGCGAGCTGGCCGCCCCCGCCCGCCGCTTCCTGGCCTTCGACGGGCGGGACGGCGGCCGGGCGGCGGAGGTCTTCGGCGACCTGCCCACCGCCCGCAGGTTCGTGGTGCTGGTTCCCGGCGCGGGCGTCGACCTCGACCGGTACGGCCCGCTGCGCGGCGGCGCGATGCGGCTGCGGGACGCGCTCGGCGACGGTTCGGCCGTGGTCGCCTGGCTCGGGTACGCGACCCCGAGCAGCGTGAGCCTCGCGGCGCTGACCCCGGCCCGCGCCGACGCGGCGGTCCCCGCCCTGCGCGCCTTCGTACGGGAGCTGCGCGCGGCCAGGCCGGCGGCGCGGATCTGGCTCGTGTGCCACTCCTACGGCTCCGTCGTGTGCGGCCGGGCCGCCGGCGGGCTGGACGTGACGGGCGTCGTGCTGCTCGGCGCCCCCGGCGCGGGCGTCGCCACCGCCGCCGCGCTCGGCCCGTACGCCGAGGTGTGGGCCGGCCGGGCAGCCGGTGATTGGGTGGCCCTGCTGCCGCACGTGTCCGTCGGGCTGCCGTTCGCCACGGTGGGGCTGGACGCCGACCCGGTGTCGCCCGGGTTCGGCGCCCGGGTGCTCGACGCGGGCGGCGGCGGGCACGGCGACTACCTGGCGGCCGGTTCCCCGGCGCTGGCGAGCGTCGCGCGGATCGTGGCGGGGGCGGGTGACGGCGATGGATGACCGTCACCGGCGGTGCCGTCAGGGGCCCGCTACGCTGGAGCGGCCGGACGCGGGGACGGCCAGGGTGGAGGCGACGTGAGGCGGAAGCAGCCAGCCGCGCGGCGCGGGCTCCTCGCCGCCCTGCGCGCCGATCTGTGGTCCACCGCCGCCGACCCGCTCCCCCGGATGCGCGGGCCGCGCCCGCTGGCCCGGCTGCCGCACGTCCTGGTCGTGCTGTACGCGCTGGTCCTCGGCCTGTTCCCGGACGGCGAGGGCATCGACCCCACGGTCCCGCTGCTCGCCACGGCGCAGGCGGCGACGCTGGTGGCCGCGATGTTCCGCCCGCTGCCGGCGTTCTGGGCGTCGCTCGCCGTCGTGCTCGCCGGGGCCCGTGCCGGGATGACGTACCTGCCGCAGACCCTCACTTTCCCCTGGATGGTCGGGCCGGGAGCGCCCCCGTCGAGGTTCCCGCACAACGACGCGGTGGCGTTCCCCTGGACGGGGTCGGGGATCTTCCTGCACGCCGGAGTGCTGTTCCTGCTGGCCCTGCGGGTACGGCCGCGCGCCGCCGCGGAGGCGCTGGCGATCAGCGTGCTCGGCGCGGCGGCGTGCGTGGTGTTCCTGCCCCAGCAGACGGGCGGCACCCCGGTGATCGCCCTCCCCGTGTACGCGCTCGCCGTCGCCTCGGGCACGATGATCCGGATGCTGAGGACCACCAGGAACCGGCTGGAGGCCCAGGAGGAGCTGACGGCGGAGGAGCGCGCCCACCGCACGCTGCTCCAGGAGCGCAGCAGGATCGCCCGCGAGCTGCACGACGTGGTGGCGCACCACATGTCGGTGATCTCCATCCAGGCGCAGGTGGCGCCGCACCTCGTCCACGACCCGCCCGACGAGCTGCGCGACAACCTCGCCGGCATCCGCGAGAACGCCGTCGAGGCGCTGACCGAGCTGCGCAGGATCCTCGGCGTGCTGCGTACGGAGGACGGCGCGGACGCCCCCCAGCAGGCGCCGCAGCCGACGCTCGACCGGCTCGGCGAGTTGCTGGCGAACGTGCGCGGCGCGGGCGTGACGCTCACCGAGGAGATCGCGGGCGAGCCGCGTCCGCTCGCGCCCGGGGTGGAGCTGTCGGCGTTCCGCATCGTGCAGGAGGCCCTCAGCAACGCGATGCGGCACGCGCCGGGCGCGGCCGTGACGCTCCGGCTGCGGTACCAGCCGGACGCCCTCACGATCCGCGTCGTCAACGCCGCCCCGGCGAGGCCCGTGACGGCTCCGGGCGGCGGGCACGGGCTGCCGGGCATGCGCGAGCGCGCCGCCATGCTCGGCGGCGACCTGGTCGCCGGGCCGACGCCCGACGGCGGTTACGAGGTCAGCGCGTTCCTGCCCGCCGGTCCTTCCACCGCCCCGCCGAGGAAAGGTGACGAGAGCGTCCCATGACGAGCATTCGCGTGCTCATAGCCGACGACCAGGCGATGGTGCGCCAGGGCTTCACCGTGCTGCTCGATGCCGAGCCGGGCATCGAGGTCGCCGGCCAGGCCGCGAACGGCCTCGAAGCCGTCGCCATGGCCGCCGAGCTGAACCCCGACGTCGTGCTCATGGACGTGCGGATGCCCGAGCTCGGCGGCATCGAGGCCACCCGCCGCATCGCCGCCCAGGCCGGCACGACGGTGAAGGTCCTGATGCTGACCACGTTCGACCTGGACGACTACGTGTACGAGGCGCTGCGCGCGGGCGCGTCCGGCTTCCTGCTCAAGGACGCCTCGGCGGCCGAGCTGGCGCAGGCCGTACGGGTGGTCGCCGCCGGGGACGCGCTGCTCGCGCCGGCCGTCACCAGGCGGCTCATCGCCGAGTTCGCGCGGCTGAGCACCGGGCCGCGCCCGCCGCTGAAGGAGCGCCTCGGCGACCTGACCGAGCGGGAGACGGAGGTGCTGTCGCTGGTCGCGCAGGGCCTGTCGAACGCGGAGATCGCGGCCGGTCTGGTGGTGGCCGAGCAGACGGTCAAGACGCACGTGAGCCGGATCCTGGTCAAGCTCGGGCTGCGGGACCGGACGCAGGCGGCGGTGTTCGCGTACGAGACGGGCCTGGTCCGCCCGTCCGGCTACTAGGTCATTTCGATGGTGAGACCGGGGGTGGCGAGGCCGATCTCGCCGTCGTACTCGGCTGCAGCGGCGGCTCGGGCGGCTGCGGCGTCCGTGCCCGGCTGCAGGTGAGTCAGTAACAGGTGCCGGGCGCCGGCGTCCTCGGCCTGCCGGCCTGCCTGGCGGGCGCTCGACAGGTGGCGCCGCGCACCCCGCGGGACCAGGTCCGCGAAGGTGGCCTCGGCCAGGAGCAGGTCAGCGCCGCGCGCCAGGTCGGCGACGTCAGGGCTGGGGCCGGTGTCCCCGGTGTACGCCAGCACGCGCTCGCCCGCTGTCAGCCGTATGCCCGCGTTGGGCACCGAGTGCGGCAGCAGCCGGGTCTGCGCGTGGAACGGGCCGATGGCGAGCCGGTCGCCGGCGACGAACTCGTGCAGGAAGTAGGCGCCGCTCAGCATTCCCGGGCGGTCCAGCGCGAGCACCGCGTCCAGGGCGCCGGGCAGCGCGTACACCGGCAGCGGCGCCGGTGGGTCGTCACGCAACGTACGCGCGCGCAGCAGCGGGTTCAGGTCGGCACAGTGATCGGGATGTCCGTGACTGACGAACACCGCGTCGACCTGGTCGGCGGTGATCCGTTCCAGCAGCCGCGGCACCGTCGCGTATCCGGGGTCGACGAGCAGCCTGAACCCCTCGTGCTCCACGAGGTAACCGCCGCAGGCCTGGCCCGCCGCCGGCCACGCACCGCATCCGCCGAGGATCGTCAGCAGCATCCATGAACTCTAACGGCGGGCCTGCCACTGCCGGACCCAGGCGCGGCCGTAGTCGTTGCCGTGCGGGGTGCGCAGCACGGTGTGGACGTGGAACGGCTTGGGGGTGTCGTAGTCGAGGAAGACGCCGCAGTGGTGGTCGAGCTCGGCGACGATCACCGGCGACTGGAGCCGGTAGTAGAACACGTCGCCGGGCCGGTGCCCGCCGATCCAGCAGAACCAGGTCTCCTCCAGGTGGGCGGCGACCTCCCTGAGCCGGGCGGCGCGCGGCCCCTCGGGCAGCAGCCCGGCGAACGTGGCCGCGATGGCCAGCGCGTGCTCCCGTGCCTCGGCGGGCATGTCGGCGACGCGGACGCCCTCCACCGGGATCACCCGGTTGTCCTGGAACGCCCCGGCCAGGTGGCGTTCGTCGCCCGGGTCCACCCGGCCCTCCGGCATGGCCGGATCGACCATCCGCTCGTAGACGACGGCCTGCCGGCGCTGCTCGGCGGGCAGCGCGGCCATCAGCCGCAGCCCCAGCTCCACCCGGTCGGCGAACACGTCGCGCAGCCCGGCGTGCGGGCCCGCGTCGATCTCGTCGGGCTCGGCGCCGAGGAACACCGGCGACAGCGCCATGCGGCCCTCGACGACCAGGCAGTTGAGCGCGCAGTGGTGGCCGTAGAGCTGCCAGCCCCAGGGGGCGCGGAGGTCGGGGGTGCCGTAGAGCGCGAGGTTGTAGCTGAACTCGTTGAGTATGGTCTCCAGGCCGACGACCTCGCCGAGGAAGCCGTTGATGAGCATCATGGCGCGCGTCAGCTCGTAGCCCTCGGGCGAGAGCGAGGCCCGCACCAGCGCCAGTGCCTTCTCGCGGACCGGCTCCGGCTGGAGCTCCAGGCGCAGGCCGGTGTCGAACTGCAGGAACTCCGGGTTGGCCCAGGTCTGCCACTCCACGGCGTCCACCGGGTGGGTGAGGCGCGTGCGGCTCTCGTCGTCCAGGGCGGCGAGCAGGTCGCGGGCCGCGGCGGTCATGGCCGCGACGGGCGCCTCCTCGCCCGGCTCGGCCGGTGTCAGCGAGTGAAGGCCCTCGCGGAGTACGCCGTTCTCGGTGACGCCGCGGAAGTCGTTCCTGTAGAGGGGGGTCCAGTTCGCGACCAGGCTGCCGGTGAAGGTGCCCGGTTTCCTGGCGAGCTCGCCGTAGGCGTACGGGTCGAGGCCGCGGATCTCGGCCAGGCGGGGGTGGTCGTGCGGGAACAGGTGCCGTCGGTACTCACCGGGCATGACGGGCTCCTCCGGCGTTCAGGGGGCTACGGGTCAGGGGGCGGCGGGGGTGCGGTGTGCGGCGACGGCGACGCGGACCGCGGCCTCGTCACCGTCGGCGATGGCCTCGACCAGGTCGGCGTGGACCTGGTAACGGGCGGCCCGGTACGCCGCCCGCCGGTCGTCGCCGGGCCGGTCGGCCGCGGGTCCGGTGGTGACGGGCCGGTCGTCGGCGGGCCGGTCGGCGGCGGGTCCGTCGGCGGCGAGGCGGGCGGAGGTGGTGCTCAGGTGGCCGAGGGTGCCGACGTAGACGGCGCGGGCCATCGTGTTCGGGCTGATGGCGGCGATCCGTTCGTGCAACGCCCAGTTGGCGCGCATGAAGCCGTCCCAGCCGGGCGCGGTGCGCAGCGCGCGCAGCAGGCGGCGCAGGTCGGCGACGTCACGGCCGGTGCGGTGCCGGGCCGCGCCGAGGTCGATGAGCTCTTCGAGGTGCTCGCGCAGCTCGATGGCGTCGGCGACCGTGCCGGGCTCGTCGGCGATGCTCAGCAGCGTGTGCCGCAGCCGCACCACCGGCCCGCGGTCGGCGGCGAACAGCCCGCCCCCGCGCCCCGGCCGGATCTCCAGCACGCCCCGGTCGCGCAGCAGCCGGACGGCCTCGCTGACCGTCGCGTAGGCGAGGCCGGTCTCGGCGCGCAGCGACTCCAGCGTCCCGACCGGCTCGCCGGGGGCGAGCCCGCGGATGCGCTCGTCGAGCGCGGCGGCCAGCCGCTCGGCGCGGGTGCGCGCGCCCTGCCCGACGCCGGCCAAGGGTTGTCCGGTGGAGGAGGTGTGCGGCATAGTCGCCATCCAAGCACAAACCTGCGAACCTTTAGAAGGGTTTGCCTGGCGGGCGCGAGGAGAGAGCCGATGAGGATCGTGGGCATCCGCAGGGACGGCGGCCCGGTCGAGGTGGCGGCGCTGTCGCCCGACGGCACGGCGGTCACCGTGCTGGCCGGGCTGGAGGAGTTCTGGGCCGGCGCGTCCGCGTGGCTGTCGCGGGAGCCGGCCGGTGAGACCGTCCCGGCCTCGGCGGTCACCCTCGTGCCGCCGGTGCTGCCGGAGGCGCGGGTGATCTGCGTCGGGCTCAACTACCTGAGGCACGTGGCCGAGGGCTCGTACGCGGGCGAGGGCGTCCCGCCGCACCCGACGCTGTTCGCCCGCTGGACGCGGTCGCTGACCGTCGGCGGCGTCCCGGTGCCGGTGCCGTCGGGCGAGGACGGCCTGGACTGGGAGGGCGAGGTCGTGGCGTACGTGGGGGCGCCGCTGGCCGACGCCGAGCCCGACGAGGCGCTGGCCGCCGTGGCCGGCTACTCGGCCTTCAACGACATCACCTCGCGCCGCGCGCAGAAGCTGACCAGCCAGTGGATCCTCGGCAAGAACGGCGACAACTCCGGCCCGCTCGGCCCGCTGGTGCCCGCCCCCGAGGTCGGCGACCTGCGTGACGGGCTGCGGGTGCGGACCCGGGTCAACGGCGAGGTCGTCCAGGACGGCTCCACCGACGAGATGGTCTACACCGTCGGCGACACGCTCGCCCTCATCTCCCGCACGTTCACGCTGCGGCCCGGCGACCTGCTCGCCACCGGCACCCCCGCCGGGGTCGGCTACGCCCGTACGCCGCCGTGGCTGCTGCGGCCCGGCGACGAGGTGGAGGTCGAGGTCGAGCGGCTCGGCAGCGTACACAACCCGATCGTCGCCAACGACGCCCGCCTGACGGAGGTCACCGCAGGCGCTCGCGCACCCAGGCCGGGTCGGGGTTGACGTACGCCTCGCCCCGCAGCACCACCGTCGGGACCGTCTCCGAGCCGCCGTTGACGGCGCGCACCGCCGCCGCGCCCTCCGGATCGCGCCAGATGTCCACCCAGTACGCCCGGCGGGCGTCGCGCCCCAGCCGGAAGCGCAGCCGCAGGCAGTAGCGGCAGCCCGCCCGCCAGTAGACGATCGCCCGGCCGTCGGCGGCGCTCAGCTCGCGGGCGCGGGCCGCGCCGACCGGCCGGGGGAACGCCAGCGGCGACAGCCACCAGGCGGCCGCGCCGAACAGCACGAGGATCACGACCGCGCTGACGGTCTGCCCCGAGGCGAACCTGGTGATCGCCGACGCCAGGCCGAACAGCGTCATGAGCCCGGCCATCGTCCACGCGCGCATCATGGTGCGGACGTTATCGGGGTCCCGGTCACCGGTCGAGCGCCGGGGGCCCTCTTGCACTGCGCAACCGTTGCACACTGCCATGAACAGACCGGTGCCCGTCGCGCGTATCTCATGACGAGCGGCGCCTTCCGACCCCGGCGCCGCGCCACCCGGATCCGGAACGGGATGACTGTCATGGCTCACCACAGCTCGACCGCCGCCTTGACCACCGCCGGGGGCCTCGCCGCCCTCTGCCTGCTCACCGCCTGCGCCGGCTACACCCCCACGCCCCTCCCCGACACCGCCGCCCTCGACGCCGCTGTGACCGCCCAGCCGACCTCCACCCCCGCCCCGCCGGAAGGCGACACCGGCACCGTCCAGACCAAATGGGGCCCGCTGTCGGAGCTCGACCGCGACCTCGTCCGCAAGGTACGCCTGGCCAGCCTGTGGGAGATGCCCATGGCGCAGGACGCGATCCAGCGCGCCGACGCCGCCCGCGTCCGGCAGATCAGCCAGGAGATCGCCGCTCAGCACCACACCCTCGACCGCCAGGTCCGCGACGTGGCGGCCAAGCTGCGGATCACCCTGCCGGTCAAGCCGACCGAGCAGCAGCAGGCGTGGATGACCGACATCTCGGGCCGGTCCGGCCCGGCCTACGACGCCACGTACGTGAAGTGGCTGCGCCTGGCGCACGGCCAGATCTTCGGGGTGATCGGCACCGTGCGCGGCACCACCCAGAACACCCTGGTCCGCCGCTTCTCCGAGCAGGCCAACGCGGCCGTGCTCAACCACCAGCGCCTCCTGGAGAGCACCGGCCTGACCACCCCCGAGAGCTTCCCCACCCCGCCCTCCTGAACCCATGAGCGTGTACAACTGAGCCCATGAAACAGCCCTTCGCGGGCGGCCAGGCCGGCGCCGACGACCTCGACGCCGTCATCTCCGCCGTGCTCACCGGCTCGCGGCTGCTGGTGGCCGTCGCGGCCCGCTCCCTGGCCGCGGCCCAGGACCGGGTCACCCTCCCCCAGTTCCGCATGCTGGTGGTGCTGTCGGTGCACGGTGAGACCAAGCTCGTCACCATGGCCGAACTGCTCGCCGTCAACAGCTCCACCGCCATGCGGATGGCCGACCGCCTCTCCGCCGCCGGCCTCGTGACCCGCGAGGTCAACCCGCACAACCGCCGCGAAAGCCTCATGCGGCTCACCGCCGCCGGCCGTCAGCTCGTCGAGGAGGTGACGGCGCGCCGCCGCGAGGAGATCGCGGCCATCGTCTCCCGCATGACCCCCGAGCAGTCGCGCGCGCTCATCTCGGCCATGAACGCCTTCACCGAGGCCGGCGGCGAGAGCCCGCCGGGACCCCGCTATCCGCTCGGCTGGCCCGACGCCCCGTAGAGACCGGCCTCACGCCAGCGGCTTGACCCAGCGGGACCATTCGGGCTGCGGCGCGTAGCCGGCCGCGGACCAGGCCGGATGGGCGATCACGTTGTCGTCGAGCACCATGGCGTCGGCCCGGAACGCGCCGAACGCGGCGAAGCGCGCCTCGGCCGCGGCGAGCAGCGCCGTGGCGATGCCCTGACGGCGGTGTCCGGGGTGGACGGCCAGCCGGTAGAGGTGGGCGCGCCAGCCGTCCCAGCCGGCGATCAGCGTGCCCACCAGGTCGCCGCCGTCCGGCAGCTCGGCCAGCAGCAGGGCCTCGGGGTCGCGCTCGACGAGCGCGACCACCTTGTCCGGCGAGTCGTGCCGGTCGGTGCCCTCGGCGGCCAGCAGCCAGAAGTCGAGCACGTCCTTCACGTCGTCCGGGCCGCCGCAGCGGATCTGCACCCCACGCATGCCGGTGAGCCTAACAGTCCCTTTTCCGGCGGCCCCGGTCAGAGCCAGCCGCGGGACTCGGCGACCCGTACGGCCTCGGCCCGGTTGCGGGCGCCGGTCTTGCCGATCGCGGAGGACAGGTAGTTGCGCACGGTGCCCTCGGTCAGGAACAGGTGGCGGGCGATGTCGGCGACCGTCGCGCCGCCTGACGCGGTCCGCAGCACCTCGGCCTCGCGCTGGGTGAGCGGGCTCGGCCCGACGGTCAGGGCGGAGACCGCCAGCTTCGGGTCGATCACCGTCTCCCCGGCCATGACCCGCCGCACCGCCGCGGTCAGCTCGGCCACCGGCGCGTCCTTGACCACGAACCCGGCCACTCCGGCCGCCAGCGCCCGGCCGAGATAGCCGGGCCGGCCGAACGTCGTGACGATGACCACGCGCCGCCCGCGCAGGCGTTCGGCGACCGCCAGACCGGACATGCCGGGCATCTCGATGTCGAGCAGGATCACGTCGGGCCGGTGCTCGGCCACCGCCGCCTCCACCTGGTCGCCGCGCCCGACCTCGGCCACCACCTCGATGTCGTCCTCCAGCGACAGCAGCGCGGCGAGGCCGCCCCTGACGAGCTCCTGGTCGTCGGCGACGAGGACGCGGATCACGACGGCACCACCGGTACGCGGGCGCGCAGCAGGTAGCCGGCGCCGTCCGGCGGCGGGCCGGTCTCCAGGCGTCCGCCGGCCGCGGCGAGGCGCTCGGCCAGCCCGGTCAGGCCGTTGCCCGGGGTGGCGCCGGGGGGCGGGCCGGTGCCGTCGTCGCGTACCTCGACGGTGGCGGCGTCGCCGTCCACGGCGAGGGCGATCCGGCAGCGGCGGGCGCGGCTGTGGCGTACGACGTTGGTGGCGGCCTCGCGTACGGTCCAGGCGAGCAGCGTCTCGGCGGCGGCCGGGATGGGGCCGCCGGCGGGCGAGACCTCCAGGTGGATCCCGGCCAGCGCGAGGCCGCCGCTCGCCCGCCGCAGCTCGTCGGACAGGGCGGGGGCGCGGTAGCCGGCGACGGCGTGGCGCACCTCGTCGAGCGCCCGGCGGGCGGCGCGCTCCACGTCGGCCATCCGGCGCGCGGCCCCGTCGGGGTCCGCGCGGGCCAGCCGGGCGGCGAGCTGGCTGGTGATCGTGATCGAGGTCAGCGTGTGGCCGAGGGTGTCGTGCAGGTCGCGGGCGAAGCGCAGCCGCTCGTTGTCCACGGCGAGCTGCGCCACCTCGGCGCGGGCGGCGGCGAGCCTGGCCAGCAGCTCGCCCATGGCCAGCAGCGCCGAGACCGCCCCCGCCTCGGCGAGGATCACCAGCGGCACCCACCAGATCTGCCCGAACGGCAGCCCGTACGCCGCCAGCACGCCGACCGTGACGGCCGCCGTCGCCACGAGCGCCGCCGCGAACGCCGCGCCGCGCACCACGGGGGCCAGCGCGCTGACCACGAAGACGAAGCTCACGTACGCCCACGGCGGCCCCAGGACCGGCATGCCCGCCAGCGCCGCGGCGACCACCCCCGCGGGCCACCACGGCGCCGGCCGGCCCGGCCCGAACACCGCCCACGTCGTACGGAGCCAGCACACCACGAAGACCGCGGCCACCACGGCCACCCACAGCACCCGCCACGGCTCCGGCCGGGACGCCGCGGACGTCCAGGCGAAGGTCCCCAGCGGCCAGGCCAGCAGGGCCAGCCAGGCGGCCGACCCTGCCCTCGCCGCGGTACGCCCCCGGCTGAAGTCGACGTCGTCCACGCTCACAGCGTCCACTTTCACAGGGCTCGACGGTAACGCCAGAGGGCCAGCGCGACGAAGACCAGCGTCCACCCGGCGAGCACGGCGAGCGAGAGGCCGGTCGGCGGCTCCCCCTCCAGCGCCCGCCAGCCGAGCGAGCCGACCTGGTAGGTGGGGCTGTACTCGGCCAGCGCCCGCATGCCGGCCGGCATGCTCGTCACCGGCACCCACAACCCGCCGAGCACGGACAGCCCGAAGTAGACGATCATCATGGCCAGGCTCGCGAGCTGGCCTCTGAAGGTGTAGCCGAAGGCCACGCCGAGCGCGGCGAACGGCAGCACGCCCGCCCAGATGAGCACCACCAGCGCCGCCCATGTGCCTGCGGGCAGCCGCACGCCGGCCAGCAGCGCGCCCGCCGCCAGCACGACGAGGACGCTGGGGAGCACCCCTGCGGCGGCGCCGAGGAGCTTGGCGGTCACGTAGCCGTGGGCGGGCAGCGGGGTGACGGCGAGCTGTCGCAGCCAGCCGCCGGCCCGTTCCATCGCGATGGCGCCGCCGACGAACATCGCGCCGCCCATCGCCCCGTACGTGGCCATGGACACCATCGCCTCGGCGGGCGGCGCCACGGTCAGCACCTTGGCCCACAGCAGGAAGAGCAGGAGGGGGAAGACGGTCAGCATGGTCATCCCGACCGGGTTGCGGAGGGCCCGCGCCAGCTCCAGCCGTACGTACGCGCTCATCGCGCCGCTCCTTCCGCCTGCTCCGTCCCGGCCGTGAGGCTGACGAAGGCGCTCTCCAGGTCCACGCCCTCGACGCGCACGCCCCGTACGTCGTCGTAGGCGGCGAACAGCGCCCGCAGCGTCGCGTCGGAGTCGGCGGTGCGCAGGGCCACGGTGCCGTTCTCGGCGTGGACGCCGCGCACGCCCGGCAGGGCGCGCAGCCGGGCCAGGTCGGCGTCCCCGGGGGCGGTCGCCCGGTCGAAGCGCACCTCTCCCCCGCCGACCAGGGCCTTGATCGCGGCCACGGGGCCGTCGGCGACGACCCGGCCGCGGGCCAGCAGCACGACGCGGTCGGCGTAGGCGTCGGCCTCGGCCAGGTAGTGGGTGGCGAAGACGGTGGTGCCGGCCCGGCGTCTCACCTCGTGCCAGAGGGCGCGGCGGCCGTCCACGTCCAGGCCGGCGGTGGGCTCGTCGAGCACCAGCAGGCCGGGGCCGCCGGCCAGGGCCAGGGCGAACCTGACCCGCTGCCGCTGCCCGCCGGACAGCCGGCCCACGCGCCGCTCGGCGAGGTCCGCGACGCCGGCCGCGTTCAGGGTGGCGGCGAGGGGCGGCGGGCGGTCGTACATGGCGGCGACGGCGGCGACCAGCTCGCGCACCCGTACGTCGTCGAGCAGCCCCGCCTCCTGCGGCAGCACGCCGACGCGGCCCGCGCGCAGGGCCTCGGCGGGCGGGCGGCCGAGCAGCGTGGCCCGGCCCGAGGTGGGCGGCAGCAGGCCGAGCGCGACGGCGAGCAGGGTGCTCTTGCCCGCCCCGTTGGGTCCGAGCAGCGCCACCGTCTCCCCCTCCGCGACCGTGAGGTCCACCCCGTCCAGGGCGGTGACGGGTCCGTAGCGCTTGCGTACGTGGTCCAGTTCCAGCGCGTTTCGCATGGCTCCAGCGTGCGGGGGCGGGGCGGCGCGGAGGTAGTGCGGCGCGTCAGCCACGCGCACATGACAAACGTCATCGCAGGTAAAGCCTGGTGTCGATGTCGTTGCCTGGGAATTACCCAGGTGGGAGGTTAGTTGTACACATCGGACGCGAGATGACATAACTCCGCGTACCGGGCATCGCAATCGTGATTCTCTTATGGCCCTCTGCGAGGAGCCGTGCGATCGCCCCCCTGGCAGCCGCCGTATCGGGCGCTGCCGACGACCGTTGCACGACACACCGCCCAGGAGCGTATTTCTTCATGTTCGAGCACCGTCTCACGCATGCCCGCACCGCCCTCCGCGCCACGCTCGGCGCCGCCCTCGCCGCCGGAGCCGTCGCCGGTGGTGTCGCCGCCGGCACCGCCGCCCACGCCGACGCCGACGTCCGTCCGCCCGCCCACGTCGCACAGGCCGGGGCCCACGTCGCCCAGAACGGGGCCAGCGGCGAGGCCGGCGAGCGTACGCAGGCCGTCAAGGTGACCGCCGCGCAGGTCCTGGCCACGGCCAGGGCGCAGATCGGCACCACCGAGAACGCCGCCGGCGGCGGCACCAAGTTCCAGGACTGGTACGCCGGCTCGCAGCGCGGGGCGGAGACCGCCGCCCGCGACGGCGGCAGCACCGCCTCGTACAAGAACGCCCCCTGGTGCTCGATGTTCGTGTCCTGGGTCGGCGAGCACACCGGCGCCCGCTCGCAGATCGGCTGGGACGCCTACACCGTGACCCACGCCAAGTGGTTCGAGGCCAACCACCGCTGGGGCACCGAGGCCAAGCCCGGCGCCGTGGTGTTCTTCTCCTGGAGCGGCAGCAAGAGCCTGAGCGCCATCAACCACGTCGGTTTCGTCGTCAAGGACAACGGCGACGGCACGATCTCCACGATCGAGGGCAACACCGGCAACGGCAAGGTCGAGCAGCGGACCCGGCCGACCTCGCAGGTCGTCGGCTACGGCTACCCGACCTACGCCTCCTGAGTCAGGGCTTCTCGAACGGCGCCTCAGCCCGTGATGAGCAGCTGCCTGAGCAGCGCGGCGGTGCGTGACTCGGACGCCGACGGGCCGGCCGCGCGGGCGAGGTCGGCCACGATGTTGAGCGCCGCGTGGGCGCGGAAGCGGACGCGGGCCGGCTCCTCCCCCGGGCGCAGCTCGGTGAGCAGGCCGGTCCAGGTGTCGACGTGCCGCCGCTGGGCGGCGCGCAGCCGCCGCAGGTCGGCCGGGGGAAGGTTCTCACTCTCGGTGAGGTAGACGGCGGTGAGGTCGGCCTGGTCGAAGGTGTAGGCGACGTAGGTGTCGATCAGCCTCGACAGGGCCTCGGCGGGCGTGCCCGCGCCCGCCAGGGCGGCGGCCGTGAGGTGCTCCAGGCGGCTGGTGGCGCGGTAGTAGGCGGCGGCCAGCAGCTCGGCCTTGCCCGTGAAGTGGGTGTAGACGCTGGAGGCGTTGATGCCGGCGGCCTGGCCGATGTCGGCGATGCTGACCTGGTGGTAGCCGCGCTCGTCGAAGAGCCTGATGGCCTCGGCGAGCAGCCGCTCACGGCGGGGCAGCAACGCGAACCGCCCTTCGGGGGCGATCGGCTCGTCCGGGGCGGGCGGCCCGTCCGGGGCGGGCCGGCCTTCCCGGTCGGACGGGCCTTCCGGGGCGGGGAGGTCGGCGGTGAGGACCGTGGCGACGCAGTCGAGCACGGTCTGCTCGGCCTTGGCCCTGGGCAGGCTCGCCCGGTGGGTGGCGGGGCTCGCGATCACGCTGAGCGCGGCGGAGGTGAGCAGCGCGGCGTCGCGCCGCCCCAGCTCGGGCCGCACCCCCAGCAGCAGCTCGCGCAGGGCGCGCACCGAGCGGTCGAACGACGCGGCAAGGCCCGCCTGGAACCCGGGGTCGAGATGGCGGGCCTCCCACTGGTAGAGCCGGGCCACGCCGCGCCGGTCGAGGGTGTAGCGGACCAGCGCCCGCAGCGCGGCGTCCAGGCGCTCGCCGGGCGTCGCGGCGCCGGCGCCGGCGGCGACGCACCCGGCGAAGCGGGCGACCAGCTCCTCGACGGCCGCGGCCAGCACGGCCTGCTTGTTCGGGAAGTGCCGGTAGATGGCCGGGCCGGTGATGCCGACCTCCTGGGCGATGTCCTCGATGCCGACGTTGTGGTAGCCGCGGGCGCAGAACAGCTCGGCGGCGACGAGGGCGATCGCCTCCTTGCGGTCCTTGGGCCGGGTGCGCTGACTTGTCGGCATGACCCGAGTGTAGCGATCGCGTGGTGAGCGGGAAATCGCCCCTCCCTCTTTCGGCCACACGTCTTCCACCTGCTCCGATGAGTCTGTAAGTAAGTCGTGATTCGGATGTATTGACACCAGAACGATGTTCGGGATTCGATGGAGGCGCTCGGGGTCCGGCGGAGGGAGAAAAAGGATGATCACAGAGGCGGACGTGCGCGCCGCGCTGGGCACGCACACGGTTCCTGGGCTGCTGCGGCGCAACGCCGAGGAGCACGGCGACCTGCCCGCCCTGACCGGCACCGACGGCGACACGCTGACCTGGCGCGAGCTGCGCGAGCGGGTGCTGTCCGTGGCGAGCGGGCTCCACGCGCTGGGCCTGCGGCACGGCGAGCGGCTGCTCATCGGCATGTCGAGCCGTCCGGAGCACTGGATCGCCGACCTCGCCGCGGTCGAGCTGGGCGCGATCCCGTGCACCACGTACGCGACGTTGAGCCCGGAGCAGATCCGCCAGGTCGCGCTGCACAGCGCGGCCACCGTGGTGGTGCTGGAGGGCCCGGCCGAGCTGGAGCGGTGGGCGCCCGCGCTGGCCGCGATGCCCGGGTTGAAAGGCGTCGTGATCGTCGATGACGCCGGCGACTCCGGTCACACGCGCTTCGCCGACCTGTTGGCCGCGCCGGGCGGCGAGCTGCCGCCCGCGGACGCCGCCCAGGACGACCCGGTGACGATGATCTACACCTCGGGGACGACCGGCGACCCGAAGGGCGTGGTGCTCTCGCACCTCAACGTGCTCTACCAGTGCGCGCTCCAGGAGCTGGTCCAGCCCACGCCCGCGAACCCGCGGACGGTCGCGTACCTGCCGCTCGCGCACATCGCCGAGCGGGTGCTCGGCATCTACCTGCCGATCTACACCGCAGGCCACGTGACGATCTGCGCCGACTCCACGAAGCTGCTGCCCACGCTGATCGCGGTACGGCCGCAGGCGTTCTTCGGCGTGCCGCGCGTGTGGGAGAAGTTCGCCGCCGGGCTGCAGCAGATGCTCGCCGCACTGGACAGTGACGCGCTCCGCCGGGCGCGTGAGCTGGCCGCAGAGGCGTACCGGATCCGGGCCACCGGCGACGAGCCTGACACCGAGCTGGCCGCCGAGCTGGAGCGCGCGGACCGGGAGGTGCTGCGGCCGCTGCGCGAGCGCATCGGGCTCGCCGAGGCGGTCCGGCTGGGCAGCGGCGCGGCGCCCATCCCCGCCGAGGTGCTGGAGTTCTTCGGCGGCCTCGGCATGACGATCATGGAGGTCTGGGGGCTCAGCGAGACCACCGGCTCGGCCACCAGCACCTTCCGCGACGACTACCGGGCCGGCACGGTCGGCCGCCCGATGCCGGGCATGGAGATCAAGCTCGCCGACGACGGCGAGATCCTGGTCCGCGGGCCGCTGGTGTTCCTCGGCTACCTCCAGCCCGACGGGCAGGTGAAGCCCGCGGTGGACGCCGACGGCTGGCTCGCGACCGGCGACATCGGCGCCCATGACGACGACGGGCTGCTGCGGATCATCGACCGCAAGAAGGAGATGATCATCACCTCGCACGGCAAGAACATCGCGCCGAGCGCCGTCGAGTCGCTGCTGCGCGCGCACCCGCTGATCGGGTACGCCGTCGTGGTCGGCGACCGGCGGCCGTACCTGACGGCGCTGCTCATGCTGGACGAGGAGGCCGCGCCCGCCTGGGCCAGGGCGCGCGGCATCGCCGCGGTCGAGCTGAAGGAGCTCGCCGCCGACCCGCAGGTGCTGGCGGAGCTGGCCGAGGGCGTCGAACGGGCGAACGCGGCGCTGTCGCGGCCCGAGCAGGTGAAGGCGTACCGCGTGCTCGACCACGCGTGGAGCCCGGCGAGCGGGGAGCTCACCCCGTCGCTGAAGCTGCGGCGGCGGGTCATCGAGCAGCGCTACGCCGAGGTGATCGAAGAGCTCTACAGGGGAGGATCTGGGGCGTGACCTTGACCGACGAGCGGCGCGACTTCGTGGCCGCCATCGAGGACTTCTGCCGCCGCGAGGCGGGCACCCGCGAGCAGTGGCTCAAGCTGACCGACGGCGGCGCCGAGCCGCACCACGACGGCCTCTACCGCAGGATGGGCGAGCTCGGCTGGCTGGGCGTCGCGGTCCCGGAGGAGTACGGCGGCGCCGGCCAGAGCATGGTGGACCTGCTGCTGTTCCTGGAGACCACCGCCTACTGGCAGGTGCCGATCGGCGGGTTCGCCACGTCCGCGATCACCGCAGCCTCCTACGAGAAGTTCGGCAGCGAGGAGCAGAAGCACCGGGTGCTCGGCGACTTCCTGCGCGGCGAGGTGCTGGCGGTGTCGATGTCGGAGCCCGGCGCGGGGTCGGACGTCGCGGCGCTGACCTGCCGGGCCGAGCGGCGCGACGGCGGCTGGGTGATCAACGGCCAGAAGACGTGGTGCTCCAACGCGCACATCGCCGAGCACATCCTGCTCGTGGCCCGCACTTCCACGGAGGGCGGCAGGCACGACGGGCTCACCATGTTCTCCGTCCCGGCCGGCGTGGAGGGCCTGACCGTACGCGGCATCGAGACGATGGGCGGCCGCGAGGTCAACGACCTCTACTTCACCGACTGCCGGCTTCCCGAGAGCGCGGTGGTGGGCGAGGTCGGCTCGGCCTGGCGGCAGCTCATGTCCGGGCTCAACCTGGAGCGCATGATCCTGGCCGGGCTGATGCTCGGCACCGCGCGCCGGGTGTTCGACGACACGGTGGCGTACGTGCGCGAGCGGCGGCAGTTCGGCCGCCCGGTCGGCAGTTTCCAGGCGCTGCGGCACCGGCTCGCCGACCACGCCACCGAGCTGGAGTGCACGCGGCTGCTGGTGCACGACGTGGCGCGGCGGATCGAGGCCGACCCGGAGCGGCAGCTCCCGCGCGAGGCGTCGATGGCCAAGCTGAAGGCGACGGAGCTGGCCAAGGCGCTGGCCCTGGACGGCATGCAGATGATGGGCGGCTACGGCTACGCCACGGAGTACGGCATGGAACGCCTGCTGCGCTCCACGGTGGTGTCCACGGTGTACGGGGGCACGAGCGAGATCCAGCGCGACATCATCGGCAAGTCGTACGGGCTCTGACTCCCGGCCGGGCTGGCACAAAAATGGCACAAAGACGGCCGAGCATCGGGAAAGCCATGTATGTCCCGTCACTAGGGTGAAAACCAGGCAGGTGACCGCGAACGGGGCAGGTTCGGCATGGCACGGGAGGACACGCCGTACCCGATGCTGGTCGTCGGCGCGTCAGGCGTCGTCGAGGAGGCGAACGCGGCCGCCCGGGCACTGCCCGGCGGCGCGCGGGACGTCCCCGCGTGGCTGCTGCGCGCGCACCGCGAGCACCCCGGCGGACCGGCATGCGGGCCGGTGGGCGAGCGGATCTTCGAGGCGCATCCCGTGCACGACGACGGCGCGGGCCGCGTCGAGTGGTGGCTGGTGGACGTCACCGAACGGCACCGGGCCGGCGAGGCCCTGCGGGCCGAACGTGACTCGCTGGCGGCCGTGATCGAGGTGTCCAGCCGGCTGCTGTCCACGCTCAACCTGGACCGCTGCCTGGAGGCGGTCGTGCGGCTGGCGGTACGGCACCTCGCCGACGCCGCCCGGGTCGTCCTGCCGCGCCACGGGCACCGGCACGTGGTCGCCTGCTGCGAGGCGGACGAGGACGCCGTGCACCGGGATCTGAACCACGACGCGGGGAGCATGCCCGGCCTGGCCGAGGCGCTGCGGGCCTTCCCTCCGGTGCCGCCCCGCTGGCTGGACCCTTCCGAGGCGCCCGGCTGGGTGACGCGGGACGCGCCCGAGGGCATCGGCTCGGTCGTCGTGCTCGCGCTTCCCGGGTACGGGCTGCCGGCGGGCGCGCTGATCCTCCTGCGCCGCTCGGAGACGCACGCCTTCACCCCGTCCGAGGAGTTGTTCGCCCCGCTGTTCGCCGCCCGCGCGGGCACCGCGATCTCGATCGCCCGCCTGTACGCCGAGCAGGCCGCGATCACCGAGACCCTGATGGCCGACCTGCTGCCGCCCGTGGTCACGCACGTGAACGGCGTGGAGGTGGCGGGACGCTACCGGGCGGCGGGCGAGGGCGCGCTGGTCGGCGGGGACTTCTACGACGTGCACGCGATCTCGGGCGCCGGCCACCGATCGCTGGTGGTGCTCGGCGACGTGTCGGGCAAGGGGCTGGAGGCCGCCGTGCTCACCGGCAAGATCCGCAACACGCTGCGCGCCCTGCTGCCGTTGGCCGACGACCACCAGCGGGTGCTGAACCGGCTCAACGACGTGCTGCTCACCGCCGAAGGCCCCCGCTACGTCACGCTCGTGCTCGCCGGGGTCGAACGCCGCGGCGGCCGGGTCGTGCTCCGGCTGACCAGCGCGGGCCATCCGCCGCCGATGATCGTCCGTCTCGACGGGCGGGTGCAGGTGGCCCGTACCAGGGGGACGCTCATCGGCCTGCTGGAGCACGTCACCAGCGTCACCGAGGAGGTGCTGCTGGAGCCCGGCGACACCTGCGTGCTCTACAGCGACGGCGTCATCGAGGCGAGGGGCGGGCCGCTCGGCGGCGAGATGTTCGGCGACGAGCGGCTCGAGGCCGAGCTGCGGCGCTGCGCCGGCATGCCGGCCGACGCCCTGGCGGAGCGGGTGCAGATGCTCGCCTCGCAGTGGGCGGGCGGCGGCGAGCGCGACGACCTCGCGGTGGTCGCCATCGGCGTGCCGCGCGAGCCACCAAGGGAGGGCCAGAGCTGATGAACGACGGTCTGATGAACGACGGCGTCGAGCGGTACGAGGAAGCTCTGTGGGAGGCGGCGCTCGCCGGCGACGAGTACGCCGCGATCGACGCCGCCGTGTCCGCGCTCGACGGCGGCGTCCCCGCCGAGACCCTGATCCTGGACGTGGTCGCCGCCGTGCAGGCGCGGATCGGCCAGGCGTGGGCGGACAACTGCATCACGGTCGCCCAGGAGCACACGGCGACCGCGGTCAACGAGAGCGTGCTCGTCGTGGCGGCCCACCACGCGGCCACGCGGCAGCGCGCATCCGCGCCGGTCAAGGGGCGGATCTGCGTGGCGTGCGTGGAGGGCGAGTGGCACACGTTCCCCGTCCGGCTGCTGGCCGAGGTGCTGCGGCTGCGCGGCTGGCAGGTCGACTACCTCGGCGCGCACGTGCCCACCGCGCACCTCGTCGTGCACGTGCACCGCACCGGGCCCGGCGCGGTCGCCCTGTCCAGCTCGATCGCCACCCACCTGCCGGCCGCGCACGCCTCGATCACGGCGTGCCAGGCGGCGGGCACTCCGGTGCTCGCCGGCGGCCCCGCGTTCGGCCCGGACGGCTGTTACGCCCGCCGGTTCGGCGCGGACGTCTGGGCGCCGGACGCGCGCGCGGCCGCCGACCTGCTCGACCGCGGCCTGCCCCACCGCCGCGCGCCCGGCGCCGGCCACCAGGCCGACCCCGAGTACGTGGTCCTCGACGACCGCGGGCCCGTCCTGGTCAGGGACGTCCTGGAGGAGCTGTCCCGGCACGCCCCCGAGGAGGGGCCGCGCGGCGACACGGCCGAGGACGCCGCCTCGATCGTCGGCTACCTGAAGGCCGCCGTCTACGTCGGCGACCCCGGGCTGTTCACCTCCTTCGCGGGATGGCTGGCGCAGATGCTCGGGGCGCGCGGCGTGCCCGCGCCCGCCCTTCCTGCCGCCCTGGACGTGCTGGCCGCCCGCCTGCCCGGCCTGCCGCACGCCCAGGCGACACTCGCCGAGGCCCGCGCGACCCTCGGCGCCTAGCGCGTGCTGACGGTCACCCGGTGCCCGGGGTGACCGTGACCCGGCGCGAGACCCTGACCGCCCCGGCCGTGGTGTTCCCGGTCCACCTCGCCATGTAGGTGTACGTCCCGGCGGTGGGGGGCGTGTCGGTGAAGGTGTACGAGCCGTCGGCGTTCGTGCTCACCGGTTCGAGCGTGACGGACTCGGAGGAGTCTCCGTCCGAGACCGTGCGCTGCACGATGATCGTGGCGCCGGGTCCGGACGGCCCGTGGCCCGCCGTCAGCACGCCGGTAAGCTCCAGGGGCTCGCCGACGGTGCCGGACTCCGGCCCGTCCAAGGTGAGGGTGGAGGGGCGCTGGACCGCCACGGTGGCGGAGGTCGTGCTCCAGCGGGCTCTGCCGTCTCCGTCCCAGAGCACGGTGTAGGTCACCGCGCCGACGTCCGGCGGCGTGTCCGTGAAGGTGAACGTGCCATCCTTGCCTGTCGTCACGCTGTCGAGCGGCTCACTCGTCCCGTCGGCCAGGCGGCGGGTCACGGCGAGCGCCCCCCTGCCGAGCGGCCTGCCGTCGGCATATGTGAGCCGCCCCTTGAGGCGGACCGGTGCGCCGAACGGCTCGCGCGCCGGAGCCGTCAGCGTCAGCTCGGAGGCCGGCAGCGCGACACCGTGCAGCCGCCACAGCAGCAGCCGGCCCGCCGAATCGCGCAGCAGCGCGAAGACGTCCGGCTCGGAGAACACGACGCTGCCAGGGACCAGCTCGGCGTCCGGCTGGCCGGCGGAGTACACCACCGCTCCGGTCTCGCCGTTGTAGAGCGTGAAGTCGGTGCCCCCCTGGCGTCCCGCGGCCACGAAGCGCCCGCCAGCGGAGATCGCCACGGCGGCCGGGTGCCCGTCCCCTTCGTCCCCGTAGGCTCCGGTCGGCGCCAGGGTCGTGGTGTCGTATTTGGTGAAGGTCCCGGGGGCGTCGGCCGCCGAGATCAGGGTGGAGCCGTCGGAGGTGAGCGCGAGCTCGTTCAGCCCGGCGAGGTTCCCCGTCCGGCCGTCGATCTCGCCGCGCAGGACCGGGGCGTCGCCGCCGACGTCGTAGACCAGCAGGTCGGCGTGGTCCGTGCCGGTCTCGCCGACCACGAGCGTGTCGCGGGCGGCCGCGAGCGCGGGAGGCCGGGCGTGTACGCGCCCGAGCGTCACCGGTTCCGGCGCCGCCACCGTGAGGTTCAGGCCGACGGCGCCGCCGTTCTCGCCGCCCTCCTCGCCGCCGCAGCCGTGTCCCACCCACAGCCAGTCGCCGGACAGGGCCAGCGTGGACGGGCAGGGATGTGCGGACAGGTCGAGGCGCCGGATGACGGTGTTGCTCGCGGTGTCGATCTCGGCCACCTCGTTCGAGCCGGGGAGCGAGGCGTACAGGCGGGTGGCGGCCGCGTTCAGGGCCAGCCGGGCCACGCCCGGCAGGCCGGTGATGACGTCGCCCGTGTCGTTTCCGTCCATGTCGGCCACCATGATCCGGTCCGCGGCGGAGACGAACACCCGGCCACCCCCGGCGGCGAGGTCGGCGGTGAAGGAGGTGATGCTCACCCCGAGGTCTCTCGTGGTGTCGGTGGCCGAGGCGACGGTGGCCGGCACGGTGAGCAGACCCGTGATCAGGGCGGCGGCGCCGCAGGAGGCGGCTAATCGGCGGACCAGCGGATGGGGCACGTGGGACCTCCCAAGATCGAAACAGACGTTCCCATGACGTCCTACCGGTGCTCCCACGTCAAGACCGCGATCTCACCGGAAACTCGACCCTCCGTGATACCGCCAGGTCGACGCGCCCGCGCGGCTTCAAACTGTGATCAAGCACGCCCTGGTCCGGCCGGCGCGCAGGACTCCTTCGCGTACGGAAGGAGTCCTGCCGGTTTCGCTCGGTCGCGGGTCCCGCGTCGCCCGCTAGTAGTCCTGGCAGGGCAGGCCGTGGGACTCGTAGCCGCCGCCGGGCTTGTGGTACCAGAGCTGCGCGCACAGCCGCTTGCCCGCGACCTCCGACACCCGGCCCTTCAGGAACTCCCTGGTGCCGCCACTGTAGGAGTAGTCGCCCGTGCCGCCGTACCGTGCGCCGGTCGCCCAGTACCAGATGTCGATGTGGTAGGTCCCGCTGACCCCGGTGTTCTGCTGGACGCTGACGCGGCGCGTACCGGCCGGATCGGTGTTCGAGCCGATCCACATCCAGCCGTTGCCGCCGGCCGCCGCGGGCGGCGCGCCGATGGCCGCGACGGTTCCGGCGAGCAGGACGCCGAGCGCCGCACTGATCATGCTCCGCCGCATCGTGCCGCGTCGCCTAGATCTCGTTGTCACGTGAACCTCCATGGTCCAGGCCGTCGTACGGATGCGAGATGGTGCGGAGCGCTCCTCTGCCGATGCTGCCGCGTGGGGCGTGTCTTCGACAGGACATTGACCGGCCATCTGCCGCCTCTCCGGGCTGAGCAGAGGTGATGCCGTACGGGTATCACCGGATGCAGAAATGCACTTGGACGGGAATCGTCGCTCGTCCCTAACCTGGCGGCATGAGCATGTCCCGTTACTCCCCGCAGGAGCTCGCCGCCCGGCTCAGGAGCGGTCTGTTGTCGTTCCCCGTCACGCACTTCACCCCTGACCTGCGCTTCGACGAGGCGGGCTACCGCGACCACCTGTCCTGGCTGAGCGAGCACCCGGTGGCCGGACTGTTCGCGGCGGGCGGCACCGGCGAGGGCTTCTCGCTGACCGGCGAGGAGATCGACCGGGTCGTCCGGGCGGCGGTCGGCGAGGTCGGCGGCCGGGTGCCGGTCATCGCGCCGGCCACCGGCGGCACCGCCACCGCCGTCGCCCAGGCGCGCGCCGCCGAGGCGGCGGGCGCGGACGGGGTGCTGCTGATGCCGCCCTACCTCACGGAGGCCGGTCAGGACGGGCTGGTCGAGCACGTGTCGGCGGTCTGCGCCGCCACCGGCCTCGGCGTGATCGTCTACAGCCGGGCCAACGCGGTGCTCACCGACCGCGCCGTCGAGCGGCTGGCCGCGCGCAACCCGACGTTCGTCGGGCTCAAGGACGGCGTCGGCGACATCGAGAACCTCACCCGCGTCTACGCCGCCGTCGGCGAGCGGCTGGCCTACATCGGCGGCCTGCCCACGGCCGAGACCTTCGCGCTGCCGCTGCTGCAGCTCGGCGTGAGCACGTACTCGTCGGCGATCTTCAACTTCCTGCCGGAGTTCGCGCTCGCCTTCTACGCCGACGTCCGGGCGCAGGACCACGCGGCGGTCTACCGGCGCATCCGGGAGTTCATCGTGCCCTACCTGGACATCCGGGACCGGACGAAGGGGTACGCCGTCTCGATCGTCAAGGCGGGCCTCGCCGCCGTGGGCCGCCCCGCGGGCCCGGTCCGGCCGCCGCTGCAGAACCTGACCGACGCCGAGCTCGCCGAGCTGACCCAGCTCATCGGCAAGATCTCCCCAAGGATCGCCTAGCATCACAAGATGGCCGGGATGACGGTGATCGAGTGCGCGGGCAGCCCTCTGGAGATGGGGCGGGCGCACGGCGAGCAGGCGCGGCCCGTCGTGCGGCGGGCCCTGGAGGCGTGGCGGGAGGTCACCGCCCCGTCGGGCGTGGCCGGGCTGCTCACCGGGTCGCCGCTGCTCGGCACCGTCCGGCGGCTCATGCCGGAGCTCGCCGACGAGCTGCGGGGGATCGCCGAGGGCGCGGGCGTGCCGTTCGAGGACGTCGCCGCGTACAACTGGATGGACGAGGGCTGGTGGATGCGCCGCCGGCACCTGCGCGAGCACGGCTGCAGCGTCGTCGGCGGGCAGCCGGCCGGCGGCCCCTACCTGGCGCAGAACATGGACCTGCCGACGTTCATGGACGGCTCCCAGCTCGTGCTGCGGCTGCGCCCGCAGGACGGGCCCGAGCAGGTCGTGCTGACCTCGGCCGGGCTGCTCGCGCTCACCGGCGTCAACGCGGCGGGCGTCGCGGTCTGCGTCAACACGCTGGGCATGCTGAGCGGCGACCCGTACGGGCTGCCGGTGGCCGCGGTGATCCGCGGCGTGCTGGCCCGCCGCGACCGGGCCGCCGCGGTGGCCTTCCTGGGCGGCGTCGACCACGCCAGCGGCCAGCACTACGCGGTGGGCGACGCCTCGGGCATCGAGAGCCTGGAGTGCTCGGCGGCCGGCGCGGTGCCCGTGCCGCTGCGCGAGGGCCGTCTCATCCACACCAACCATCCGCTGGCCAGTGACGACCTCGACGCCGGCGCGCTGGACCGGCTGCGGGAGACGGGCCGCGTACGCGACTCGGAGAACCGGCTGCGCTTCCTCGACGCCGCCCTGCGCCCGGACGGCACTCCGGGTGAGGCCGAGACGGTGCTCGCCGACGACACCGTGCCGATCTGCGTTCCCGGGGTGCCCGAATGGCCCACGCGCACGTTCGGCTCGGTCGTCTACGAGCTGGGCGGGGCGCCGCGGGCGCGGATCAGGCCGGGCCTGCCCGGCCGGGCGCCATGGCTCGAACCGGGCTGGGCGGGCTGAGCGCTCAGCGGTAGTAGCCCTCGACCGGGACGCGGGCCTCGTCGTGGAGCGCCGGGCCCTCCTGCGGCACGTGCGGCCAAGCGGCGCCGCCCGGCTTGAGCTCGCCGAGCTGCCCCTCCGACAGGGCGTAGACGACGCGCCCGAGGCCGCTGCGCTGGATCGCCCCCGTGCACATGCCGCACGGCTGGCAGCTCGTGTACATCGTGGTGGCGGCGGCGGTCGCGGGGTCGAGCTCGCGGGCCGCCCAGACGGCCAGCTTCAGCTCGGGGTGCGCGCTGATGTCGCGGCCGGTGACGGTGGTGTTGCGCTCCTCGGCGAGCACCTTTCCCTGGGCGTCGGCCAGCAGCGAGCCGAACGGCGGGTCGCCCGCCGCGCGGGCCTCGGCCGCCAGCTCGATCGCCCGGCGCAGCAGCGATTCCTCGTCCGGTGTCATGATTGCTCCTTCCGTAGGTCCGTGTGGGCGGCGACGTCGGCGAGCATCCGCCATTTGGCCGCCGGGTGAAGGGTCTCGGCCGGGTCGCCGTCGAACGGGTCGAGGACGACGGTGTCGGCGCCGAGCCGTTCGAGCTCGGCGAGGTCCGCGGTGACCTGCTCGATCGTGCCCTCGCCGGCCCGCCGGTCGGGCGAGGTGACGGGCTCGGCGGTGATCCGCAGGTGGATGCGCGGGGCGAAGGCGGGCACCGGCCGGTCGCCGGCGATCGTCCGCATCCGCTCCACCGCCTCGCGCAGCCACGGCAGGGTGTTGCGCAGCGGGTGCCAGGCGTCGCCGAGCCGGACGGCCCGGCGGATGCCGACGTCGCTGTTGCCGCCGATCCACAGCGGCAGCGGGCCCGCGCGCAGGTCCTCGGTGTCCTCGCGGGCGGCCCGCAGGGCCCGCAGCACCTCGTCGGTCAGCTCGCCGCGCCGCTCGAACGGCACCCCGAGCGCGGCGAACTCCTGCCGCGCCCATCCGGAGGCCACGCCGAGCACCAGCCGGCCGCCGCTCAGCCGGTTGAGGTTGGCCGCCATGCGGGCGGTCAGCAGCGGGTGCCGGTAGGGCGCGATGAGCACGGTCGTCCCGAGCCTGATCCGGCCGGTGACGCCGGCCAGCCAGGAAAGGGTGGTGAACGGCTCGTAGAACGGCGCGGGATATTGCGTGGCGACGTCCGGCGTCACCACGACGTGGTCGGAGACCATCAGCAGGTCGAAGCCGAGGCCCTCCACGGTCTGCGCCCACGCGCGCAGGACGCCCGGGTCGGTGCCGGGGCCGAAATTGGGGACGTTCACGCCTAGTCGCACCGGTTCAGGCTATCCAGGCGGCCTGGCCGGGAGTAAGGGATTTCTCCCGGTATGAACGGCTGTTGGCCGGGATTATCCCGGTAGATTGGCAGGATGGCCGAGAACATCGACGCGACCGACTGGGCGATCCTGGCCGAGCTGCAGCGGGACGGGCGGATGCCGTTCACCGAGCTGGGCCGGCGGGTACGCCTCAGCTCCTCCGCGACCACCGAACGGGTGCGCCGGCTGGAGTCGCTGGGCGTCATCACCGGCTACCGCGCCGAGGTGGACCTGGAGAAGGCCGGGTTCGCGGTGCTGGCCGTGGTGCGGCTGAAGTACCCGGGCAACCGGCACGAGCCGCTGCACCGGCTGCTCGCCGAGCGTACGGAGATCCTGGAGTGCCTGCGCACCACCGGCGACGACTGCTACACGCTGAAGGTCGCGGCGTCCTCCATGCGGCACCTGGAGCGGCTGGTGGGCGAGCTCGCCGAATTGGGCAGCACGACCACGAGCGTCGTCTACAGCCAGCCCCTGCCCTACCGGGGCCCGCGGCCCGCTTCCTAGCCGGTCCCCCAGACGGGCCGTCCCGGGTCGGCCGGGGGCAGCTCGGCCAGGATCTCCGCGATGGTCGCCCAGTCGGCCACCTGGACGACGTCCGCCATGAGCCGCAGCCGCTCGGCGATCTCCTGGTGCGCGTCGAGCCATGTCTCCACGCCCGCCATGACCTGGCCGGTGACCGCCTCGTAGCCGCCGGCGCCGCCCTCTCCCTTGGCGAAGGTCGTGCCGAGCTTGTCGCCGCCCCAGAAGGCCCCGATGGCGTTCAGCTCGCCTGCCGCCTCGCGGACGAACTCCCCCAGCGCCTCCCGTTCCAGGTCGTAGGCGTCGGCGGCGGAGCGGAGGTGCTTCTTGTGGATCTCCACGTCGCGCTCAGCCTCCCGCCGGTTTGTGGGCCATCGTGAAGTACAGCAGCATGCGGCCCAGGGTCTCCTTCCAGGTCGGCACCAGCTCCTCCCCCGACTGCCCGTTCATGGCGTCGTAGGAGGGGCCGTAGCCGAGGGAACCGCCGGCGAGGCGGCTCAGGAAATACTGCACGTCCGCGTTGGAGCTCACCTTCCTGGCCACCGGCGCGGCGGCGTCGAACACGCCGTAGAAGGCGACCGACGCGGCGAACTCCTTCAGCGCCTGCCTGGCGTTGTCCCCCAACGAGCCGGGGTCCTCGCCGCGCGCCGCCTTCACGCCCGCGACCACGGCCACGTCGCCGACGGCGAAGAAGGCGCTGCCGATCGTGTACTCGGTCAGCTTGGCCGCCACGATCCGCGCGACGGAGTGCTCCAGCAGCCGCGCCAGCATGCCCGCCTGGGCGCGGCGCATGAGGAACTGGGTCATCTGGTACGCCGCCCCCGCCTGCCACGGGAAGGTGCTGATGAAGACGAAGCTGGCGAAGTTGGCCCACGCCAGCGTCCAGTACGCGTGCCTGGCCGTCTCGATCGCGTCGGCGTACTCGGCGCAGGCCTCGCTGTTGTCCCTGCAGCGGCGGGCGAGCCTGGCGGCGTAGCCGTCGCCGGGGTCGGGCGGGTAGAGGCCGGGGGTGACGGCCTCGCGGAACTCGGGCACGCCGCCGCCCTCGTTCCTGCGCCACACCGAGGCCGCGGCGCCGTACGTGTGGCCGGGGCTGCGCTCGACGCGCTCGGCCAGCCGCGCCCAGACGGCGGCGGCCTGGCGGGCCTTGTCCGGATCGCCTTCGGGGTAGTCGACCGCCAGCATCTGGAAGACGAAGGCGGCGATGCCGAGGGTGCCGGCGCCGTAGACGCCCGCGCGGCCGGGGCTGATCATCGGGCCCGCCTCCGCTCGCGGGCGGGCGGCGCGCTCTCGGGCCGCGCGTGCTCCAGTGGCGTGCCGGCGAGGAACGGCGTCACCAGGTCGGCGGCCCGCTCCCCCGCCGCCTGGGCCGCCCGCGCGGACGCCCGCAGGATCGCCTCGGCGAGCCGGTCGGAGCCGAGGCGCATGGCACGCGGGTCGATGGCGAGCCCGGTGAGCGCGCCGTCCTGCGTCGTCTCGGCGACGACCCGGCCGTCCGCGGCCTCGCCCCGTCCCCTGACCTCGGCGAGCCGGTCGCGCAGCGCCTCCAGCGCCGCGAGGTCCCGCCGGTGGTCCGCCAGCAGCCTGCCGAGCTCGGTGTCGTCCGCCTCCATGATCTTCACTATAACTGGTAGGAATTGCATCTTTTGGGCGGGTAGCGTGGCCGCATGGTGATCGTCGTGACCGGCGCCACCCGCGGCATCGGCCGCGGCCTCGCCGAGCAGTTCGCCGCCCGCGGCCACCAGGTCGTCACCTGCGGCACCACCGGCGGCGACGTGATCGCCGACGTGACCGACCGCGACCAGGTGCGCCGGGTCTGGGACACCGCCGTGGACCGGCACGGCCGGGTCGACATGTGGATCAACAACGCCGGCGTCACCCATTCCCGGCTCCCGCTCTGGGAGCTGCCCGCCGACGAGGCCGGGCACGTGCTCGACGTCAACCTCAACGGCGTCGTCAACGGCTGCGCGGTGGCCGTGCAGGGCATGGCCGCCCAGGGGCACGGCCACGTGTGGAACATGGAGGGCCTCGGCAGCGACGGCCGGGTCGTGCCGGGGCTGGCCGTCTACGGCGCGAGCAAGCGGGCGCTGACCTACCTCACCAGGGCGCTGGCCGCGGAGGTCCCCCCTGGGGTCTCCGCCGGGCTGCTGAGCCCCGGCATGGTGGTCACCGACCTGCTCATGCGCGACGCCGGGCCGGCGCCGAGCCGGGCGTTCCTGCTGCTCGCCGACCGGGTGGAGACGGTGACGCCGTGGCTGGCCGAGCAGGCGGTCGCGCGGGCCCGCAACGGCGCGCACGTGCGCTGGCTGACCAGGCGCAAGGTCGTCGCCCGCTTCGCCCTGGCCCCGTTCACCGGCCGCGACGTGCTCTCCTGAGCCCCGGAACGGCCGAGCTCCCGCCGGCCAGGCGGCCGGCGGGAGCTCTTACAGGGGTGACCTCAGCGCAGGTTGAAGGCGCGCAGCGCGGTCTGCTTGACGCGGTTGCCGGCCGCGTCCCACGCCTCCACCTTCAGGCTGACCGCGCCCTTCGTCGCCCGGTACGCCGGGTACGTGGCCGAGGCGGTGTAACGGCCGTCCCGTCCCTTCCTGAGATCGGCGGGCCGCCACGTGGCGCCGTCGTCGGTGCTGGTCCACAGGCGTACGCCCGCGATGGCGGGCGTCCTGCCGCCCGACGGCCCGTGGTAGGCCTCCAGCTCGAACGTGTGCCGCCGGCCGGCCGCCACCGTGTTCCGCTCCGACAGGGTGCCGCCGAGGTCGTAGCTGACGTAGACCGCCGGCACGGTGCGGCACTGCTCCACCGCCCCGTCGATCCACCAGGCGTAGCAGTTGAGCCCCGGCTGCGTCTGGTCCTTGCCGGGCGGGGCGGTGAACGTCCACTCGATGTCCTGCAGGTCGTTCTTCGCCGTCAGCCGGTAGGCGCCCTTGCCCTCGGGCAGCGGGTAGCGCGGCAGTTTCATGAACGGATCGACGGGCGTGTTCGGGATCTCCTTGCCGTCGCGGTAGAGGTGCAGGTCGTAACGCGGCTGGATGTCGCCGAAGACGACGCCGTCGTCACGCCCCTCCCCGACCCCGTTGACCATGGACGGCGTCACCCACAGGTTGCCGTCGTGCACGCAGATCGCGCACGGCATCCCGATGAGTGCCGTCATGGGCGGGGCGTCCCGGTCGCCGAGCCGGTACAGGCTCTCGCCCGAGGTCGCGGCGCCCGGCACGCTCGGCAGGGCGAACCACTGCTGGACCGTGCTCCCGGCCTTGTCGAAGACCTGGGTGCGAAAGCGGGTCTCCTCGACGTCCTGGACCGGGTCGGGGGTGATGAGCGCGGAGACGCCCCCCTGGTTCACGACCTTGGGATCGAGCGGCCAGATCCACTGCGGCCTGCGGTCGGGCGCCGGGTAGGACCAGTGCAGCTCGTTCGAGGCGGTCGAGGTGTAGGAGACGTCGTCGGGCCGCCACGCGCTGCGCCAGTTCATGTAGTTCCGGTACGGCCCGGCGTGCACGTCGAGGTCGACGCGGTGCATCTGGCGTTCGGTGACCTTGTAACGCATCGAGTCGGGGACGCGGCCGTCGGCGTACGGCTTGAACACGTACGAGTACGGCGTGTTCGGCGTGCTCACCACGTCGATCGTGACCTGGCCGCGCCGGACCGACTCACGGATCTTGGCGCCCTCGGCGTTCGAGACGTAGGCGACGGGGATGCCGACCGGCTTCGCCGGCCCGGTGTTCGGCTTCTGGGCGATGCCCAGCGGGATCGGGCACCTGCCGCGCTCCTCGTTGAAGGCCAGGACGCCGGCCGCGCCCGCGTCCCTGACCGCCGACGTGCGCTCGACCTGCAGGCCGCACTCGGGGCCGAACACGCCCTCGGCCAGCTCGGCGTCGATCAGGACGAGCGCGCCGCGCACGTTCTTGCCCGCGAGGTCCTCGGGCCGGCCCTTGCCTCCGTCCACGACCCGCAGGCTCTTGCTCGGGAACGGCACCCAGCCGGGGTGGAGCTCGGCCCGGTCGACGATGTGGACCCGGGAGACCGGGTGCAGGGCGACCGGCTTCGGCGTGCGCATCGTCATGCTGACCTCGGGCACGCCGAGCTCCCACTGGCCGGTGAGGCGGAAGCCGCCCTTGGTGACCCGCTTGGTGGGCAGCGCCCAGGCCTTCTCCCACGCGCCGACCGGACGGTTGACCGGCAGGGCGCCGCCGTAGACCGCGCCGCTCGGCAGGGTCCGCTGGAAGAACAGGTCGTAGCTGTTGTTGAGCGGCTGCGCGGTCTTCGGCGCGTCGAACGAGATCTCGGTGGCCTTACGGGCGTCGAGGGTGATCTCGGTGTCGCCGGTGACGGTGACCTCCGGCTCGAACAGCCAGGCCCGGTTCGCGCGGTCGTCGCCGTCCACCCAGTCCAGCACCTGGACCACGCTGACGGTGCCGACCGGCACCCGGGTGACGACCAGGCCGGTGTCGTGGATGCTGTGCGGGCCGAGCTCGCCCTTGGTGCCGTCGACGTCGACGACGCTCATGGCGGTCGGGGTGCGCGGCTTGCCGTCCCGGTCGAGGGTGCGGATGGTGAGGTTCACCTTGGGGACGTCGCGCACCGCGCCGAGCGGCGTGGTGAGCCGTACGTCGCCGCCCGCCTCGGCGGTCACGGCGCCGCTGTAGGTGCCGAGGCCGAGCCCGGACGGGTCCAGGGTGACCTTGGTGCCGGCGGTGCCGCCCGCCGGGACGGTCAGCGTGGACTCGGCGAGGCTCACCTTCGCGCCGCCGCTCATGGCCGCCTTCAGCGCGAGCGTGACGGGCTCCTTGCCGAGGTTGGTGTAGGTGACCTCGCCGGTACGCGGCTCACCGTCCCCCTCCAGCAGGCCGAAGTCGACGCCGCCGCCGGTCGCGAAGACCTGCTGGCGGGTGGCCCGCTCCAGGTCCACGCGGCCCGCGCCCTGCTCGTAGACGGTGAAGCCGTCGTCCTTCGCGGTGGACATCAGGGCGGACTTGAGCTGCTGGGCGGTCCACCCGGGGTGCTGCTGGGCCATGATCGCCACGGCGCCGGCCACGTGCGGCGTGGCCATCGAGGTGCCGGAGGCGGCGGTGTAGCGGTCGTCCACCGGATTGCCCATGGAGGTGCCCGCGGCCCGGGCGGCCACGATGTCCACGCCCGGCGCGGCGATGTCCGGCTTGAGCGCGCCGTCGCCGACCCTCGGCCCGCGGCTGGAGAAGCCGGCGAGCTGGTCGCTCTTGTCCACGGCGGCCACGGTCAGCGCCGCGTCGGCCGCGCCGGGGGTGCTCACGCTCTCATTGGCGCCGACGTTGCCCGCGGCGATCACGAACAGGGTGCCGGTCTCGGCGGTCAGGTCGTTCACGGCCTGGCTGAGCGGGTCGGTGCCGTCGGTGGGCGGGCCGCCGAGGCTCATGCTGACCGCCTTGGCGCCGCTGCGGGCGGCCCACTCCATGCCCTCGATGATCCACGACTCCTGGCCGGAGCCGCCGTTGTCGAGCACCTTGCCGACGACCAGCTTCGCGCCGGGCGCGACGCCCTTGTTCCTGCCGCCGGAGGCCGCGCCGGTGCCGGCGATGGTCGAGGCGACGTGGGTGCCGTGCCCCTGGCCGTCCTGCACCTCCTGGTCGGGGACGAACGACCTGCTGTCGGCGATCTTGCCGGCCAGGTCGGGGTGGGCGAGGTCCGCGCCGGTGTCCAGGACGGCGATGGTCACGCCGGTGCCGTCGTGGCCGCGTTCCCATGCCCGGGGCGCGCCGATCTGCGGGACGCTCTGCTCGAGGTCGGCCTTGACCTTGGCGTCCAGCCAGATCTTGGCGATGCCGCCGCGCAGGCTCTTCGCGGTGCTCTGCTGGGCGCGCACGGCCTCCCAGAACGTGCCCGCCTCGCCCTTGGTGACGTCGAGGGCGGCGGCGTGGATGCTCTCCAGCGTACGGGTGGGCTCGCCGGCGGGGATGGCCGCGGCGGAGCGCTCGACCTCGGCCTCGGGCCGCCCGCCGGGGTACTGGACGATGACCGGCAGATGCTTGGTCGCGTCGTCGGCGTAGCCGTTCTCGGCGAGGTACTTGACGTCGAACAGCCGCTTGTCCAGCAGCCCCGCCTGGATGGCGGCGACGGCGTCGTCCGGCAGCACGTGGACGCCGTCCGGGGTGAACTGGGTGAACAGGTTGATCCCCTGGCGGGTGCCGGGGGCGGGCTCGACGCGGTACTTGCCGGGGACGGTCTGGGTGAGCTGGACCTTGTCACCGGTGATCAGCGTGACGACCAGGCGGCGGGCGCGCACGCCGGTCAGGGGGACGGTCTGCGCCTCGTTCCGCTCGCCC
>NZ_JBGLOU010000031.1:0-64277 GCF_041402765.1 Nonomuraea sp. AD125B
GTTCAGGCTGCCGGCGAGGTGGGGCAGGAAGGCGTCGGGGCGGGCCTCGGTCAGGTGGCGATAGGTGCGGACGGCTTCTGTGATGGCCTCGAGGGCCTACTCGTGCAGGCCGAGCTCTCCAAGCCGGACCGATTGGTTGTTCAGGCTCATGGCGAGGTCGGGCAGGAAGGCGTCGGGGCGGGCCTCGGCCAGACGGCGGCGGATGTCGACGGCTTCGGTGATGGCCTCGAGAGCCTCCTCGTGCCGGCCCAGCGCTCCCAGGTCGGTGGACTGGTTGTTCAGGCTGCCGGCGAGGTCGGGCAGGAAGGCGTCGGGGCGGGCCTCGGTCAGGTGGCGATAGGTGCGGACGGCTTCTGTGATGGCCTCGAGGGCCTTCTCGTGCTGGCCGAGGTCTCCTAGCCGGTTCGCTTGGTTGTTCAGGCTGCCGGCGAGGTGGGGCAGGAAGGCGTCGGGGCGGGCCTCGGTCAGGTGGCGATAGGTGCGGACGGCTTCTGTGATGGCCTCGAGGGCCTTCTCGTGCTGGCCGAGGTCTCCTAGCCGGTTCGCTTGGTTGTTCAGGCTCATGGCGAGGTCGGGCAGGAAGGCGTCGGGGCGGGCCTCGGCCAGACGGCGGCGGATGTCGACGGCTTCGGTGATGGCCTCGAGGGCCTCCTCGCGTCGGCCCAGCGCTCCCAGGTCGGCGGACTGGTTGTTCAGGCTCATGGCGAGGTCGGGCAGGAAGGCGTCGGGGCGGGCCTCGGCCAAGTGGCGGCGGATGTCGACGGCTTCGGTGATGGCCTCGAGGGCCTCCTCGTGCCGGCCCAGCACTCCCAGCCGGACCGATTGGTTGTTCAGACTCTGAGCAAGCCCGCTCAGATCGTTTTGTGCCCGGAAGGCGGCCAGCAGCCGATTGGTGAGCTGGGCTGCCCACTCTGCCAGGGCGAAGCTGGCCTCGGGCAGGCTGTCCGACCAAGCCATTAGCTCGGCAAGCTCGATAGCGGGCTCGTCGAGCAGGCGATGCAGCGCCTGCAGCAGAGGCCTGGGCTGTTCCACTCGAGTAGCCACCTGAATCGCCAGGCTGGCTAGCAGCTGAGGACGGCGCACACACCAGCCGATGATGTGCTCGTCCAGCTCACCGGCGAACACCGAGTGCGCGGCCGCGCGCGTGGTCACGGTGAGCAGTCGATCGACCTGATCGCTACCGACCGCCGGCAGCAAGGTATCGATCAGATAGGGATGAGCGCACAGGTGGCGGCCGAGGAACCGCTCGGCCAGCCGGTCGGGCTGCAACTCGCCCCACGGCGTGTGGCGGCCCGTCGGTGGGTACAGCGCGGCGATCCAGGTGCTGACCCGGCTGCGAATGGCGGGATCGGCCAGCGCTGGGATGCGTGCCAGTACGGTCTCTGCCTGGCCGGGGTCAGGGGCACCAAAGGCGATGGCAACCGCCAGCGCGTGCAGCAGCCACTCAGCCAGGACCTGTCCATCAGTATGCAGTCCATATGCGCCGGCACAGCTAGTCCAGTACCGGCGTTCGTGAAGCAGCAGCCGATCCTCCACCTCCTCAGCGGACACCAGCATGGCCGCGGCCTGCTGGTGCCCGATGGCGGCTGCGTCGGTGAGAGCGAGGTCGGGGAGGCCGGCGGAGATGTCCAGCAGGTCGGCCAGCGCCAGCATGTGCACGCCCAACGCATTGCCCGAAGCGATCCGCGCCGCCGGCGGAGCGGCCAGGGCGGCGGCGATCTCGGCCCACGACCGGCCAGGACGAGGCCGCACCTGGTCGAGCTCGGCGGCGAAGGCGTGCGCGGCATCCCGGTAGCCGGCCACGCGGCCGTCTGGCGTGTCGTCCAGGACGGGGAGCGGGGTGACGCCGGCGCCGTCCAGCAGTGTCTCGCTCTGCGGGGAGGCCGACCGCGCGCCCTCCCACCAGCCGCCTGCGGTGCGGGCCAGCAGCAGCAGCTTCAGCGGCGCCTCCTCGCCCCGCCGGGCGCAGGCCTGCAGTAGGGCCTGCAGCTGCAGGAGGCGGGATTCGGCGTAGTCGATGATGATCAGAAGCGGGGCAGCCGCGTCCTGCAATGCCGCCAGCTGGGTCTCGTCGGCGCCGGCGTCCAGCCACAGCACCGCCCATCGCCGGCCGGTGAGCCGGGTGGCCAGCTCGGCGGCCAGCCGGGTCTTGCCCTGCCCGGCCGGGCCGTGCACCAGATGCGCGCCGAAACCCGGCAGCGTCGCCCACGCCAGCAGAGCCTGCAAGATCTCATCGCGGCCGTGGAAGGGGACCACCTGGCGGCGGGCGCGCAGCAGGGCGGCCGGGGAGCCGCCCCAGGCCGCCATGGCGGGTTCGGGTGCCGATGCCAGGTGCTGGTACTCGATCGGTTCGAGCTCCGGCGTCTCCGGCCCGGCGTGCTCGGTCAGCAGGCGGCGGAACTCCGGGTTGTGGTGCAGCACGTAGGCGGGGACCGCTTCCAGATGGCCGTGCTGCCGGCCGGCTGGATCGGCCGCCATGACCCCGGCCAGCAACTGGCCACAGAACAGTGCTGCTCCCGACAGGCCCGCCCATGGCGAGGACCCCTCCAGGTGATCGGCGGGCGCGGTGCCGTGCACCGTCATCACGTACCGGTTGCCGATGAGGCGGTCGCCGGGATTCAGTGTTCCGGAGGGCTGGGCCAGCTCGGCCGCCCGGCCCTCGGCCTGCACCACGGCGGGAAGCCCCCACGTGGTGCAGGGGATGTCGGGGCGGAAGGTGATGGCGCGTCCCCAGCGCACCGGCCTGCCCTGCGGCGGCTGCCAGGCGTCATCGCCGATCAGCACCAACGCCGCGTCGTCACGCCCGTCCGGGGTCCCCTGCCACACCACCTCGCCGGCGTAGGTGTCCGGGTGGCCCGGCCGGTAGACGCGTGCCGGGGTGCCAGGCGGGCCGGTGACGTGCGCGGAGGTGAGCACCAGCCGCGGCCCGATCACATAGCCCGAGCCCGGCCTGGCCGCGTCCACGCCCACCACCCGCTGCCGCTGCATCCGCCCTCCCCAGCCGTTGCCTGTCTCTTCGGGGTTGCCACCCGGACTGCACCTTCACCGGTCGTGTCCGGGCCTGGCATATGGGTCAGGGTTCGAGGTAGCCGGACACATCGCCGGGCCCGGCCGGGCGGTTCTCGCTGCCGGCGATCAGCACGTCGCCGCCGTCGGGGTGCTTGGGCGTCAGCGTGACCTTCACCTTGTGCGTACGACCCCGGCTCACCCCGGCCTCCGCCCCGGCCGTGACCACCCATGCCTTGAAACCCGCCTTGGCCTTGGCATCGGCCTTCAGCTCCACCGCGAACTCCAGCTCGATCGGTCCCACCGCGAAGGCGATCTGGCTGCCCGCCCCGGCCATCGCCGCCGCCAGCAGCTCATCACGCAGCCCCTCTACCGCCTGAGCTAGCTCGATGTCCATCTCGTTCACGCTCCGCTCATCCGCCACCGCCGGGAGTTCTCACCGTAAAGCAGACCCATCGCCACCAGGAGGAGATACCGCAGATTCCCCCATCCTCGGGACCGATCGTGGCGAGGCGAAGGCAGCGAAGCAGTGATCAGCTACGCGGCCTCGGAAATCGGTAGTCAGAGGTTGTTGAACGTGGCAGGTAGATGAACGAGTTGTTGAAGCCTCCCACCTGCCCTTGGACGGCCAAGTGATCGTCTTCATCAACCGATCGTTAAGTGAAGAACCGTCACCCCCCACTCGGCTCCTCCCCCTCCCCTGTCCAGTAGGCGAGTTGCTGCCGGGTGGTCAGGGTGTCGGGGTGGTCGGCACCCTGGACGCGTTCGTGGATGGGGAGCAGGGCGGCGAACTGATCGCGGGCGGCGGCCGCGTCTCCGGCCTGCCCGGTCCAGTGGGCGAGGCTGTGCCGGGTGTTCAGGGTGGAGGGGTGGTCGGCACCCTGGATGCGCTCTTCTACGGGGAGCAGGGCAGCGAACTGGTCGCGGGCGGCGGCCGCGTCTCCCGCCTGCCCGGTCCAGTGGGCGAGCTGGTATCGGGTGTTCAGGGTGGAGGGGTGGTCGGATCCCAGGACGCGCTCTTCGACGGAGAGCAGGGCGGTGCAGTGATCGCGGGCGGCGGCCGCATCTCCGGCCTGCCCGGTCCAGTGGGCGAGGCTGTGCCTGGTGTTCAGGGTGGAGGGGTGGTCGGGGCCTAGGACGCGCTCTTCGACGGGGAGCAGGGCGGTGAGCTGGTCGCGGGCGGCGGCCGCGTCTCCGGCCTGCCCGGTCCAGTGGGCGAGGTCGTGCCGGGTGTTCAGGGTGGAGGGGTGGTCGGGGCCCTGGACGCGTTCGTGGATGGGGAGCAGGGCGGTGAGCTGGTCGCGGGCGGCGGCCGCGTCTCCGGCCTGCCCGGTCCAGTGGGCGAGGCTGTGCCGGGTGTTCAGGGTGGAGGGGTGGTCGGGGCCCTGGACGCGTTCGTGGATGGGGAGCAGGGCGGTGAGCTGGTCGCGGGCGGCGGCCGCGTCTCCCGCCTGCCCCGCCCAGCGAGCGAGCTGGTACCGGGTGATCAGGGTGTCGGGGTGGTCGGCGCCCTGGACGCGTTCGTGGATGGGGAGCAGGGCGGCGAACTGGTCGCGGGCGGCGGCCGCGTCTCCGGTCTGCCCGGTCCAGTGGGCGAGCTGGTGCCGGGTGATCAGGGTGTCGGGGTGGTCGGCACCCTGGACGCGCTCTTCGACGGAGAGCAGGACGGTGAGCTGGTCGCGGGCGGCGGCCGCGTCTCCGGTCTGCCCGGTCCAGTGGGCGAGCTGGTGCCGGGTGATCAGGGTGTCGGGGTGGTCGGGGCCCTGGACGCGTTCGTGGATGGGGAGCAGGGCGGCGAACTGGTCGCGGGCGGCGGCCGCGTCTCCGGCCTGCCCGGTCCAGTGGGCGAGCTGGTATCGGGTGTTCAGGGTGGAGGGGTGGTCGGGGCCCTGGACGCGTTCACGGATGGGGAGCAGGGCGGCGAGCTGGTCGCGGGCGGCGGCCGCGTCTCCGGCCTGCCCGGTCCAGTGGGCGAGGCTGTGCCAGGTGTTCAGGGTGTTGGGGTGGTCGGGGCCCTGGACGCGTTCACGGATGGGGAGCAGAGCGGTGAGCTGGTCGCGGGCGGCGGCAGCGTCTCCGGCCTCCCCCGTCGAGGCGGCGAGGTTGTGCCGGGTGGCCAGGGTGTCGGGGTGGTCGGCACCCTGGACGCGTTCGTGGATGGGGAGCAGGGCGGCGAGCTGGTCGCGGGCGGCGGCCGCGTCTCCGGCCTGCCCGGTCCAGTGGGCGAGCTGGTGCCGGATGGTCAGGGTGTCGGGGTGGTCGGCACCCTGGACGCGTTCGTGGATGGGGAGCAGGGCAGCGAACTGGTCACGGGCGGCCGTCGCCTCCCCCGCCTCCCCCGTCCAGTCGGCGAGCTGGTGCCGAGTGCGCAGGGTGTCGGGATGGTCGGGGCCCAGGACGGGCTCTTCGACGGAGAGCAGGGCGGCGAGCTGATTGCGGGCAGCGGCAGCGTCCCCTGCCTGCCCCGTCCAGCGGGCGAGCTGGTTCCGGGTGTTCAGGGTAGAGGGGTGGTCGGGGCCTAGGACGCGCTCTTCGACGGGGAGCAGGGCGGCGAGCTGGTCGCGGGCAGCGGCCGCGTCCCCTGCCTCTCCTATCCCGCAGGCGAGGTTGTACCGGGCGGTCAAGGTGGCAGGGTGGTCGTCGCCCAGTGTTCCCAGAACATGGGAATAGGCGTCTTGCTGGAGTTGGACGATGGTCGTGTGGTCGCCACGGGCATGGAGGTAGTCGAACAGCTGGTACAGCCCGTGGGAGTGTGGCGGCAGTGCGGTGCGGGCGTGTGGCAGGAGCGCTTGGTAGGCGGGCCAGGTGCGAGTGGTGTGCGGATCGTCGGGGAGCGCGGCCAGGATCAGGTCCGCCGCAGTGCTGTGGACTTGATCGCGCTGGTCGGGGGTCAGCTGGTGCAGGGTGGCGGCTTGGACGAGGCGGTGCACGCTGACCAGGTCCTCTGGCTGGCCGGCCACGAGCTCGACGGGGCTGGGCGTAAGGGTGATCAGGCTGTAGGACTCCAGCAGTGCTAGCGCCTCGCCGACCTGTAGCGGGTCGGTCTCGGGCAGGCCGTCCAGGACGGAGCAGGGCAGGTTGTCGGGGGCGAAGCAGGCCAGCAGGTTCAGCACGTCGATGGCCAGCGGGCTGATGGCCTGGATGCGGGTGTGGCTGAGGGTCAGCACTGTGGCCACCACCCGCTCGGCGTCACCGCCGGCTGGTGCTGCGGTGGCGTACATGCGGGCGGGCGTGGTGGTCAGCAGCTCCAGATATCTGGTCAGGGGCATCCGGGGAGTGCGGGCGATGTAGGCGCCGGCCTGGGTCAGCGCGAGCGGCAGATCCCCCAGCTGTTCGGCCAGTTCGCCCAGCCCGTCGGCGTCGGCTGAGTCCGGCGGGCCGATCAGGCCAGCCAGCAGGGCGATCGCGGCCGGGCGGGACAACAGCTCCAGCCGGAGCGGGGTGATGTCCAGGTGCTGCCAGCCGATGTCGCGGCGGGTGGTGATCAGCACGTGGCCGTGGGCCAAGCGAGAAAGGTACGGCTCGGCGTCAGCGACGTCTTCGACGTTGTCGAGGATGATCAGCCAGCCGGGGTGGGTGGCCAGCCAGTTCAGCGCCCAGGCGGCGGCTTCGGCGGTGGTGGCCTGTTCGGCGGCGACGGAGTCGATGCCGCAGGTCAGCTCCCGGGCCAGGGCGGCCAGCCCGGCCCGGATCCGCTCGGGGCCGTCGGCGTCGATCCACCACACCAGTTCGTAGTCGCCGCGGTGGTGGTGGGCGTACTGCAGGGCCAGTTCGCTCTTGCCGACGCCGCCTAGCCCGAGCACGGCCTGGCTGATCACCCCGGCGGCCGTGGTGTCGTGCAGCGTCTGGCGCAGCGCGGTCAGGGCCTCGTCCCGGCCGACGAAGGTCGTCGTGGGGCGGCGCGGCAGGCCCGACAGCCCCGCCGGCACCGGCACGGTGCCGGCCTGCGGCAGCGGCCGCCGTGGATCCTGCTGGGTGATCTCGTTGATGGTCTGATCACCGGCCGCCTGGTAGGTGCGGCCGTGTTCACGAGCGGCCCCGTCCATCCGGACGTCCGGCCGCTGCCGAGGGGCGGCTGGCGGGATGGTCATCGTTCGTTGATGGTCTGGTCGCCGCCTGCCTGATACACCCGCCCCTGCCCGGAGGCGTTGCCTTCCATTCGTACATTTCGTGCGACATCACCGGTCGAGACCGCGGGCGGCGTGCTCGGGGCGTGCTCGGCGCGCAGCTGCGCCCGCAACGCCACCACCGAAACCACTAGGGCGGCCGTCCCCAGCGCCATGCCGGTGAACATGCCGACCACGCTGGCCCGCTGATCCAGCACCTGGAGCAGATCGTCGGGCAGGTGCAGTGGATCGGCGAAGAACCAGACCAGCACGGCCACCAGACAGACTGCCAGGACGACGATCGAGGCGATCGCCACGACCCGCCACAGCCGTGAACCCGCCACTCGCTCATTCCCGGGCGTCTTCGACATGCCTCCAGAGTGCTCCCGTATCGGCAGGAACGGACGCATAGTGACGAACGCGTTACCTGTCCTCAGCCGGCCTTATGGGGGTCGTTCTGAGCGGCGGCTTGCGGGAGCTTTAGGAGCTGCGGCCAACACCGCACGGGCGTACGCGATCGCGCTGCGCGCCCTGGCCGCCGAGCTCGGCGCGCACCCCGCGCACCCCGCGCTGGAGGAGCTGGTAGGCGAGGCCTCGCCGACCGCCTCGCCGCCTGGTTCTCCAGCCGCTGAGGGACGGCGACCGCGGGCCTTGACGGAGGCTGGTAGAGGTCGCCGCTCAGACCGTGGGGCGGCAGTCTAAGCGGCGACAGGGATGAACCGAAGGCCGGCGACCTCGTGCTGTCAGGTATGGGAGGTCGGCCAGCGGCGGGGTGCCATCACCGATCGCAGCTGCAACTGGTCTGCACAACGTCCTTCAATGGAGTTGAGGACCCTGGGCGGGGTGTGGTCGTGCAGGTGCAGCGCGCGAATGGTGGCGAACACCGCGCGGCGGCCGGGATCGCGGTGATGTTCGGCGAGGCGGGCAGCGAGACCGTCATCGCGGCTGGCCTGGCCCAGCCAGCGGATGCGGCTGTCGGAGTCGGTGATCAGATAGATGGCGGTGAGGATGCCCAACTCGGTGAATGCCTCGTAGTCGCTGAAGCGGGTGGGCGCCAGGTAAGGGGCGATGAGGTAAGGGCCTGCCGTCAGGGGGAGGGCGGCGAGCATGGGCCGGGTCAGGACGGGGCCGGCAGGCAGCGAGGTGGCCGGGATCATTGGTCGGCCGCCCGGTTGAGGTAGGTCATGCAGGCCGAGTTGAAGTCGTCGATGTCGGCGGTGCCGCCCTGGAGAGCGATCAAGAGCGTGCTCAGGCCCTTCACGTCGGTTCGCAACGCGTTCAGGGCGTCGATCAGCACGGGGATGACGGTGTCGGCGACGTTCACCGGGAAGGCGGGCAGGCCTGCGCCGGTCGCTTTGTCATGCAACTCCCGGGCTGCCTGGATTGCCCCGGCGACCTGCGTCGGCAGGCCCAAGGCCACGACTGCCTGAAAGTCAGTGAGTGCCCGGAGCACGAGCTCCTGCGGGGTGGGATCGGGCTGAGCGGGGGCGTCGCCTGGTTCGGGAGACGGCGTGGGCTTTTTGGGACGCCTCGTGCCAGTCTTGGGAAAGACGTCGTCGGCGTCGAACCAGGTGCGGGTCGCGACCGTGCCCGGGATCGGGCACCCCTGCTCGTCGATCTGGCGGGGGAGGGCGCCGGTGTTGGTGGCGTGGGCCAGCTCCCGCATGAGGGCGATGGCGCGGACGGGGGCGAGCAGCAAGGCCGCGCGGACGTTGACGCCCCCGCGGCGGATCCGTGGCGCGTTCTTCTCACCTTCTGTGCCGTCCTGAGCCTGCGCCCCCATGGAGCCGCGATCGGCCTCAACGATCTTGTGTTCGGCGAGCCAGTGGATGCCCCGCGTCACCAGGAAGGTCTCCAGGGCGTCGCTGTCGCCCTTCTCGGCCCGCTCCAGCAACGTGGACCAGCTGTCCGGGGAGGCGCGGAAGCCGCCGTTCTTGATGGCTCCGGCGGGCAGCAGCCCGTCGAGCACGCGGGGGTTCCACCGCTGGCTGTAGCCGTCGCTGATCACCGCAGAGATCATGCGGGTGCGGTTCTCCACGTGGCGCCTCCCAGTGGCGTACGGCGCAGGCTCTCCGATCACCTCACGGACCAGGGCCCGGTCGGCGGTGTCCTCCGGGAACACCGCGTTGAAGAGCGCGATGTCGCGGCGATCCCGGGCGTCGACCGGGGACTCTCCGGGGCGAGGGGAGGGATCGGGGCCTTCGCCGGCGAGCCAGGCACGGTTGGCTTCAGTGAGGCGTCCGGCTGTGGTCAGTTCGCGCAGCAGAGCGCGCACGTCCGAGGCCGCCTTGTCTGCGAGGCCGTAGTCCAGGGGCGGCCTGCGGTGGTCGACGCGGTTGGGATCGAACACCGCGTTGTGGAAGCTGCTCAGGTCGTCGGCGCCGATGACGAGCTGGAACGGGACGGTGGCCACCCGCGCGGCCCGCCGGACGGCCTCGTGCTCGGAGTGGCCAGGGTCGGCGTAGATCTCCCGCAGAAGGTCGGCGAGGATCGGAACCCAGTAGTACGGGTCGGCGCTGATCGGGTCGTCGAGCCAGGCTCCGTCCTGCTTGTTCTTGTTGCGCAACATCTCCTGCGGCCGGATCCCGAACACGATGTCCCGAGCTTTGAGGCCATGGAGGGTGAGACGAGCGCGGGACCGGTTCGCGCCCCTGATCGACATCAGGTCCACGACCGACCGCTCTCCCGCGTCGCCGGAACCCTCCTCGTGGATCCGGCGGACCAGCGGCACGTGCAGTGTCTGGGTCTGCTGGCCATGAGTGGCGACGTCTTCGGCCAGCCGGTAGCCGCGGTCTCCGTCGGCCTGGTCCAGCGCACTCTCCATCGTCTCCAGCAGGCTCGCCAGGTGGTTGGGCGTGACTGGGCTGGTGGTGAGGAACGGGGCGGGCCTCCCGGCGAGGTGGCCCGTCTCCAGAGCGGGCAGCATCAGGAGGGGATCGGCGCCCGGACGCACGGGCGAGTGGAAGGCCGAGCGAATCCGCTCGTTGTATTCGCTGGGACTGCCGGCGAACCCGTGCACCGTCCCGTTGAGGATCTTGAGGCTGCCCTCGCGGGTAATGGCCTCGGGCCTCAGCCAGTACCGGCTGTCGCCGCGCGGCTTGGTCAGGAGATCCTTGGGATGGACGAAGTACGCCGCGATGGCGTTGGTGATGTGCAGCGGCAGGTTCATCTCCGCGGCGAGGGCAGTCGACAAGCGATCGGTCCACTCGCGTTTGTCGGCGCCCGGGAACGGGTTGTCGTCGGGGGGCGGGCTCGTGATGGTCATGGGGAACCTCCGAGTAAGGCGTCGGCAGTCGCCGACGAGGTCGGGCTGCCGGACCCGGTTTGGTCCGGACAGGACATCAAGGCCCGGACCTCCGTTGGCTCTCGGAGGCTTCCAGCTCCCGGCCACGCCCCATCGATCGCGATGGCACGCGTGTTCGGATCCCGTCCTACTCCAACTTCCGTCGCCGCGCCCGTGCTGCCCCTGAACAATCGGGGGCAAGCAGCGAGAATTGCGGACACCCCCGGCGGAAGACCGCCACTGGGAGTCAGGAGATGGATCAGGCATCGGGCCTGAATGCTTGGCGCGACCTTACCCGTTCCCACCGACAATTTCGGGGCGGGCGTCCGGGCCGGAGGGCCTCCAGCGCTCGGGCCCGGCGTGAAGACACCCCGTACGGCCACTGGCTCATCGCCGTCTTCGACCGCCGATACCACGCGCCGGAGCACGAGTCTAGCCCCGCCTGTTCTACGAGATCATCCGTCTCCTGTTCGGACGCCCCCTCCCGCAGCGAGGTCGTCGGGCTCTTCATGGTCCCCATCGTCGGGTCGACGGCAGCTTGTTCACGGTGCCGGCGTGCAGACCACTGCGCGCATTCCGTGCAGACGGCTCCAAACTGACACCCGTCCTGGAAATCTTGGTCAAGGCGTTGAGTTTCGGGACGGATTTCGGGACAGTACGGAGGACCACCCGACCGGGACCGATTAGAAGATGGCCGAGCCGAACATGGACCGCGTGCACGCCCGCCTGACCGCCGCGCTGCTCAGGATGATGCCGCCCGATGTCGCGGCGCCGTTCTTCCGGAGCCCTGCCTGGACGGATCTCACGCCCACCGAGCAAGCCATGATCATCGATGCCGACGCCGACATGGAAGAGCAGGACCGGCGCCGGCGTCAGCAGGCCCGCCAGGAGCGAGCCGAGAGACGCAGCACCTGTGACTGAGCCCATGACTGGGCCCGCCGAGTCGTCGAACGCGATCCGCGTCGGCTACGCCAGGGTCTCCACCCTGGGCCAGGACCACGCCGCCCAGCTGGAGCTGCTGGGCGCCGCCGACTGCCGCGAGGTCGTGGAGGAGACCATCTCCACCCGCCGCAAGGACCGCCCCAAGCTCCAGGCCACCCTGGCGTCGATGAAGGCCGGCGACACGCTGGTCATCACCAAGCCCGACCGCGTCGCCCGCAGCGTCAAGGAACTGCTGGTCTTCCTCGAAGACGAGCTCGCGCCGCGCGGCATCAACCTGCACATCCTGACCGGCATCTGCGCCGGCATCCACCGCCCGAACGGGCAGTCCATCGCCGACAAAATGCTGTTCCTGGTCGCGGCTATGGCCGCCGAGATGGAACGCGACCTCATCACCGAGCGCACCCTGGAGGGCCTGGACGCCGCCCGCGCCGCCGGCCGCGTCGGCGGCCGCCCGGCCACAGTCACCGACGACGTGCTCGCCGCCGCCCGGGCCCGGCGCGAGCGCGGCCAGTCGGTCACCCAGATCGCCCTGGAGCTCGGTGTCGGCAGGTCGACGCTGTATCGGGCGCTGGAGAGCGACGATCCGCCCGCCGCTGCGGACGCCGCGCCCTCATGCTGACGATCCCTCCTTCTAAAGGCCTCCCGCACCGCGCAGGCCCGCGCCGAGTCCGAGCGTCTACGCGCCGAGCTGGACCAGGCCCGCCGACAGCACGCTGAGGAGACCGCACGGCAGCGCGAGGACCGGGCCGCCGCCCAGCGAACAGTCAGCGAGGTGCGCGGGCAGCTCGCCGCCGCCCAGGCCGCGGCGCACAGCCTCGAGCAGCAGGCGCAGGCCGCCCGCCGAGAGCCGGGCCGCCGACCTGCTGCAGGCGCTGCGCGAGTGACGGCCCCCGGCCCGCGAAGGTGGGTGAAGCCGACGTTGAATGCATCGCCGCCGCCCAGCTCGACCGTGGGGATCGAGGCGGAGAGGGGGCTGCGGAGGTCGACCGCCTGATGCCGGCCGTTGCCGATTACGGGATCCCGGTTTGGCCCCCGGAGATGAGCTGTATGCGATCAGTCGTCGAAGGGCTGGACGAGGGTCACGCGTACGGTCACCCTCGTGGCCCTTGCTCCTTCCGGAAACAGCGAGCAGGCCCTCGAACGTGCGTCCGAGGGCCGCTGCGCGGGGTCTCTTCCTTGCCGGGACTGCTAGCTGGCGTCCTGCTGTTGGACGGGCCGTAGCGGGGAAACTGCGGCGGCGCATCTGCCCATGCGCACCTGGCGCCAGGCCGTGGTCCACCTGGCCACGGTGTCCTCGTCGCCACCACACCCCTGGATGAAGGCTTGGACGAGCTTGAGGGTGGGCAGACGCGGGCGCTTGTTGGGGTCCAATGCCTCGCACAAGGTGCTGGCGCCCACGCTCTTGCGCGAGTTGAGGGAGATCTCGCGGTAGGACAGCTCGCCCGCCCAGACGTGGAACTCCCGCATCACCTCGAGGAACTCCTCCTTGGTGGAGGCCCGCAGCGGGTCCGGCTCAAGGTCATGTCCGGCGATGTCGGCCCGCAGCCGATACAGGGTGTCCGGGCGGGTGAAGACGGGGCGGACCCTGTCGCTGGCCTTCTTGCTGTCGCGACTCAGTATCCACAGCTCGCGGGCGTGCGTCCGGTGCTCGTGAGGAATCTTGAGAGCGTTAAAAATGCGCTCGTACACCGACCAGGGTGCCTTGGCGTCTTCTCCAGCCACTATTCCCTGAAGGATGAGGGGGCGCAGATTGACACGCTCCCCCAGTGCCTTCCACGTGATGCCCCGGGCCAGCGTGTAGGTCGTGATCAGCGCGCCTAGTTGAGCGAGTGCAGCGGCCGAGGAGACATCGCGGGGGAGGGCCGTCTGCTGGAGGTTGTGGGCTTGCTGAGCCTTGGTTGAGGGGTCTGGGTCCTGAGAGACCTCGAAGAGGGGGGAGATGTTGACGGCGACCGTCTCGGAGAAGAGGTTCGCCTGGAGGTTGTCGCGGCCGAGCTCGCGCGCCCCCATCAAACAGTCTTTCGCTGCGGTTTGCCGAGCCGGGCCGCCGCGCCGGTGACCGTGGTGATGAGCAGCACGATCACCTCGGTGGTCATGCCGACGACGTGCGCCACAGTTGCGAAGGCCAGCAGGATGATGATGAGGATCAGCCACGCGGGGACGTCGCCGATCCTCGGGATGCGGATGCACAACGTGCGCATGCGCAACACCGCCTTTGGATGTCTGTTGCCTGGGCAGGCAGGGATTGGTGTCTCGCGCAGCGCAAGGTTGCAACCCCTTTGCGTCCACGCATGTAACCATGATGGCGTACGTACGTGACTAAGCGTCCCGGAACGCCATTCGCCCAAATTTGGACAAAGTGGGGCAGCGTGTTTGTGTGGCGTGCAGGTGGTGTCCAGCGTCGTTCCCGATGGGTCAGCCACGTTCAGAAACGTTCGGATGCATCCGGCCGTGCTCCAAGATGCTCGGACCCTCGCGACCGATAACAACTTTCCCTGCACAATGGCCATCAAGGCAGAAACACAACCAGTGGTGCACTGCGTTGCCTGTCATAGTCCTGCATCTCGCGGGATCCCTTTGATGTCGAACTGTCTGGGCAGGCAGGGATGTCGAAGATCGGGGGGTTCGCTGTTGCAACCGGCGGGCCCCCCTCCACGCCTTGTGCACGAGGAGCTCTGGTGAACGCGCTCGTTGAGCGGGGCGGCCTGACCCGGTGCCTACAGTCGGCCGACTGGCGCAGGGCGGACGTACCGCACGTTCCTCGACGTGGGGCAGGCCACTATTGCCCGCGCCCTGCACACCGCCCGCCGCGCTCTTCCTGAGAGCCCTGAGCGCACCGCCATCCGTCACGCCCTGGACGACCTCATCGACCGGCACCTGCCGACGCCGAGCGCATCACAGGGGTCCCAGCTCGACAGCGAGAGCGGGCCCCGCAGGGACCGCCTGGTGTCGCCGGGCCATCGCCGAGTACCTCGCGCCCGCCCCCGCCGACCCGGCCGCGGCTGGCATCGACGGGTTCGTCCTCAGGAGACGAGCTGGCAAGACCTGCAAGCAGAAGGTCGCCGCCGAGCGCGCGGCCGTGGCGACGGCGCGCTGGACCTGTTCGACGCGGCCGGCCGGCCCGGTGCTGGCCGCGACCACCACGCTCAGCGCGGGCCTGAACGGCCTGCAGCAGGCCCTGCTGCGCCACACCGACGCGCTGACCGTCGTGCGCGATGACGCGGTGACTCGCATCGCCGTTGCCGAGCAGGCCGCCGCCGAAGCCCGCACCGCGGCCGTCACGGCTGAAGGCGAGCGCGAGCGCGCCGTACGGGCGGCGGCCGCAGCCGCGCGGGAGCGTGAGCAGGCCGTGGAGGCCAAACGCGTCGCCGAGCGGATGGTCCGTGACGCGAGTCTGAGCGCGAGCGGCAGGTGACCGCCGCCGCGGTGCATGCCCAGCAGGAGCAGCAGAAGGAGTGGGAACGCTCCGAGCAGCTGCAGCGCAGTAACCGCGAGCTGGAGAAAGCCAACCGGGAGCTGGGCAAGGACCTGGCCGTCGTCCGCGCCCAGGTGGCCGCGCTGGAGGAGGCGCGGGCGGCCGCGGAGACCGCCGCTGCGCAGACCCGCGCCGAGACCGAGCGTCTGCGTGCCGAGCTGGACCAGGTCCGCCAGCAGCACGCCGAGGAGGCCCACCCGGCTCCGCGAGGACCTGACCACCGCCGGGGAGCGCCTGGAGGAGACGCGCGGCCAGCTGGCCGCCGCGCAGTCCGCGATCCAGACCGCCATCCAGCGGGCGGAGGTCGCCGAGACGCGGGCCGCCGCTCTCCAGGAGGCCAAGACCGCCGCAGAGGCGTCGGCCCGGGAGGCTGTCCAGCGTGCCGAGGCCGCCGACGCTCGCGCCGGCGAGGTCCTGGCGCTGCTGCGTCAGCGCGACACCCCCGCCTGAGCATCCGAGAGCCCCCGGGCCCTTGATTTTTGAGGGGGCCCGGGGGCTCTCTTCGTGCCGGGTCCCCTGGAAGGGGGAGGGTTTCTGGACTTTCCGGACCGGTCTACGCGCACGCGCGCGGCAGAGGCTGGGAGCGCGGCTTGCGTCGCGGTCAGTCGAAGAGCTGGACGACCATGACCTTCTTGACCCGGTCGTAGCTGTCGACGATCAGGTACCAGTAGTCGTCGTAGGGCACCTGCAGAGTTAGGGGGCTGTAGTCGTAGAAGCCGCCGTAGTACTCGTAGTCGTCCCCGTCGAGGTATGCCTGGTAGTCGTCGCTGTCCATGAGGGCCACCCGGGCGGTCGAGCCGCGCCAGTCCACCTCGAAGCAGGCGCCGGCCCCGGTTTCTCCGAGATCCCAGTACAGATGCCTCACAAAGCCATTAGTAGCCGGTCACGCATGAGGCGGAAAGTGGGAGAGCTCGGTGTCGGACGCTCGACGCTGTACCGGGCGCTAGAGAGCGACGATCCACCCGCCGCCGCAGACGCCGCCCCCTCACGCTGACGATCTCTCTCCTTCCGAAGGCCTCCCGCGCCGAACCGACCCGAGTGTGGGCCATCAGGTCAGCGAGTTCCGAGGCGATCCCACCTACTCCACTCGGCGGCCGGGCGGACCTTGAGCCACTTGGGCGGGCGCTGGACACGGATGACGGCTGGCCTGTCGTCAGGCGCCTGTTCCAACTCGCCTCCCAAAATGGTGCCGTCCGGAAGGCGCAGCAGCAGGTCGATCCCGGCGGACGGCCACTTGCCGCGCACCAGTTGCAGGACCGGCCTGGCGTCGAAACTCAAGCCGTCGCTGGTCACCTGGGGCGTGGCCAGGATGAGGACCATGCGGGTGACTTCCCGGCCGCCCAGCGCACTTAGGCCATGGTGCGCCTGCAACTGGTCGAGCAGGAACAGCAGATTGGCGCGCTCGCGCGCAGTGACACTTCCGCTGATCAAGGCCGCCGTGAAGCCCTGCACGGCACGGAAGAAATAGCCCAGCTCCTCCCGCGTCATGATCGTGGGCGCTCTTGTCTGTGCCGGATCCGGCGAGGCTTCGAGCTGTCCATCGGCGTGCACAATCAACTCACGGTGCACGACAGAATGCCGCAGATCCGCCGTGTGCGCGTACAGGCACATGACACGCCGCCACAGGTCCACCTCGCCTCTGAAGGGCGGCAGGCGCTGCGGGCCATTCCCAGTGACGGCATTGCTGCACTTGGCCTCGATCGACATTGGTTTCGGGGTAGGGCTGAAGATGCCGTCCAGAACGAGATCCACAACCTTCCACGCGGCTCCAAAGACCATTGGAGTGACGTCGACCCCGACCGACTGCCCGTTGACGTGCGCGACGGCGCGCGCCGGGGCCCCGCCCACCAGAGCGTGGATCCGCGGACTGTCACGGCTCTCATCCCGGTAGTCCACCACCTGCAGCCCGGGGGTGAGGAGGAGGGCAGGCGCGATCTCATCTAGAACGTAGCGCTCGAAAGCACTGTCGTGGCTGAACCGTAAGGCGGAAAAGGGCATGGCCGTCGCTCCCCTCGGCAAAGGATGGTCGTCTCGGAGCGTACGGCGCATTCATCGGCTACCGCCGATCTTCCTGCACAGCCAGCTCCCCGTGGGCCTCTCCGAACACCACCTGCCCGAGCTCACGCCAGTGCTCCGGAGCGGATCAACACCATCGCGTGTACCCGAGCTCGCGCCCACAACGGGGCCAGCGCCGCCATCGCCGAATGCGATCGACCCTTCGGCGATTACAGCCAGGCCACTCCCGATCGCAAGCCCGACCCCGGCCACCACATCACCACGCCTGCCGTCATCAACGGACCGTAGCGCCATAATCAGTTCTGATCCTCCCGGAAGGCCAGCAAGACCCATGTCAGGAGGCAATCTCGGGCATAGATGAGCCCCCTGGGTCACCTCGTCAGTAGCCCAGGAGGCTCGTCCGCGTTGTGCGACCTACCGAGGCGACGAAGGGCCGGACCAGCTGGCGGTGTGGTCGGCCGATCCGTCGTAGACGACATTACTGGCGGATGCGTCAGGCTCGTCGGCTATGTCGTGGTACAGGTCGCGCAACCGCTGCTCGACGTCGATCACTGCGTCCAAGGACTCCAGCGCGGACCTGGATGCCAGTGTGAGAAGAGTGTCGAGTTCAAGGTCTCGTTCACGGTCCATCGCTTGCCTCCTTTCCTGCCGCTTCGATGTGCTGGCGGTGCAGTGCCTTGAGCTTCTCCCGGGCGTGACGGGCATGGGAGCGCACCGTGGCAGGCTTCTGGCCCGTCATCGCCGCGATCTCTCCGGGCTCGTAGCCGTCGATGATCCACGCCATGACCTCGCGCTGCTCCCTGGGCAGCGTGTCCAGCATCTCCAGCACCAGCAAGGCGCTGGAACTGTAGGACACGTGATCCGCAAGGCAACTGAAGAAAAGCTTGTTCTGGAGAAGCTTGTTCTTCTGACGGTGACGAAGGACGATCCTCGTCGCCGCAGCGCGCACCCACAACCTGGGGGCGGAGTGGATGCTCGACCAGTTCCTGAAGGCGTCCTTCATGGCCTCTTGGGCAGCGTCCTCCGCTTCTGCCCGCGCGCCCCAGCGGATCAGGAACCAGACGAGATCTGCGAAGTTGCCCCGGTAGAAGTCCTCGAACTCATCCCGCAGGACGTCCTGGGTCTTCGTCTCCAGCTGCTCGAACGTGGACACTGAATCGTGCTCCTTGTCTTCTCGCCTGTTGGTTCGAGGCGAGAGGTGGTCGCCGCTTGCAGACTCCTGAGCATGTGAGCCGTTTCCTCTCGAGATGGCTGCCGCTGGAGGGTTCCGGCAGCTCTGCCGGTCTTTCCGGCATATGGCGGGGCGGGAGTCGTTGGCGAACGAGTCCCGCCCCGTTTGGTCTAAGAGTGCGATCGGGGAGGCCAGCGTGCAAAACCGGTCCGGGAAAGTCTGGTAGCCGGACTCTCAGCGTCGCCGGCGGGCCAGGATCGCGAAGGCGACAGCAACCCCCGCCGTGGTCAGAGTGACCGGGACGGACTGCGTGGTCATGTACGCGGCCGGCACACCAACCATGGCGGCGTTGGCGACCACCACGAGTCGCCCCGCCGGGTCATCAGCAGCGGACGAGCTGGCCGTCGTGGAGAACTGGCCCTCTATGGCCTCGGAATCTTGAGCGTTTTCTGTAGGGGTGGTGTCCTCGTGCATGTGTTCCTCCTCTGGTGGCCAGTTCTGGAGGAGCAAGTGCATGCGGGAGGCACCAGCGTGCAAGTCGTCGGCAGAGGCAACTCCAGCGCTGCGATCTGGAGAGCCTCGGCGCACGCGGAGGTCCGAGTGCACCAGGAGGTTCGGCCGAGGCGATCTACGTTAGAGGGTGCCCAACCAGTACTGGCGGGGCACCCACGGTTGATCTTGATGACAAATTTGTCATCAAGATCAACCGTTCTTGCCGAACTCCGACTCCAACACCCACACCGCTTGTTGCAGCGCTGGGAAGAGTACGTCCTTGCCCCAGTCTGGGTCTTCCTTCGCGGCCTCGATGAGGCGCTTTCCTTCGCCGTCAGTAACCAGCATGGCGAACTCTCGGAAGCGGCTCAGGTTCCTGGAGTAGACGCTCCCTTCCTGCGCGAGTTCGCCGGCATCTTCCTCGGCGGGTAGGTATCCCTTGGCTCGGGCCACCCGCACGAGCGCGGCGGCTGATTTTTTGCCCTGGGTTGAGTCCCACACTTCGTACAGCGCCTCTCGACCGTACTCCTCGAGCACGGGTCTCACAGCGGTGGCCTGGCCCTCGTTTACATCACGGTCCACGCCGTGTTCGGCCAGTGCCTCTACAACGGGAATGTCAGCGATGACGCGAGACACGTACGACGGATGCCATGGGTGTTCGGCCTTGATGTACGCCGTGAACGATGTGTAGCCCTTCTCCTTGAACAACTCGTGCTCGCGGATCGCCTCAAGAGCGCGACCCACCGCCAGCAGCCACTGCATAGTGACCGTGGTGATGTGTCGCTCGCAATCTTCCAGCGTCGGTACCACTCCGCTGGAAATCTTCTCCACGAAGGCGTCGGTCGGGGCCGTGGCGGTTGGAGCTACCTCGGGGCGACTACTCACCACAACCTCTGCACCGGAGCCTGCCGGAGCTGTCCAAGAAATGTCGGCCTGGGCGGACAGGGCCGCAGCCTCCTGCTGTGCTCTCTCCAGGCGCTCGAAGGCGTCCTCGGCGGCGTTGCCTCGGTCGGCTGCCCGCCTGCGCTGCGGCGGGCGATGCTGCTCGCGGGCGTCAGCCGGAGGTGTCACTTCCGCTCCCCTTGCAGGCCAGGTACTTCGTCCATGCCGAGAGCGAAAGCTGCCAGTTCGGCGAACACCTTGCCGTAGTCGCGAAAAGCGCGTGGGAACATGCCGAACGCTTCGGCGTACCGGATGGAGTCATACAGCGGTGTGGAGAACACTGGGTAGTCCTTCTTCTCTACCCGGGCGTAAGAGGTGCGCAGCAGGTTCGTGTCGTTGCCGCCGGCCTGCTTGGCTCGGGCGAACAAGACGATCGCGGCCAGCTCGCCACCGTGAGCAGCCTTGAGCGAGTCCATCTGCTCGGCCACCTTGAACGTCGAGTCCAGCTGGGCGGTGTCCATGGGGGTGGGCTGACAGGGAATCACGAAGGTGTCTGTCACCATCAGCCCGGCCCGCAGGATGTCATCGTGTTGCGGACTGGTGTCGATGACCAGATGTGTGAACTGTCCCTCCATCGCGGTCACCCGCTTAGCCAGGTCCGGCGTGGCCCATGGCATGACGGTCAGGTTGACCGGCCACTCGTCACCCGCGCCGAGCTTCCACATGAGGCTGCTCTGGTTCTTCGGGTCGCCGTCGACGAGCAGGACGGGGTCGCCTGTGAGCGCGAGGGCAAGAGCCAGATGGACGGCGGTCGTGGTTTTGTTGACGCCGCCCTTCATGTTGCCGATCGTGACGCGGATGGGCCGGCCAGCGATGGCGGCGACGACGCTCTCGAACAGAGCCCGGTCAGCGGGCGCCAGGAGGGCCCAGATGGCAGCGAGCTGTTCCTGGACGGCTGCGGAGTCAAGCTGTACGGAGGTTGGGGGTGGGGTAGTCACGGCGTCATCCTGCCGTGGCGACCAAGGTTGACGGTCATAGGTCCTCCTGTGATGAGTTGTCACCGGCGTCGGTGACAACCGACATCCTAGGGAGACCTGCACCGGCAGGCACGCAGAAAGGCCGCCACCTAGAGCAGGGGCGGCCTTTCCAGGCTTCTCATCACAGAAGTTACGGCGATGATACTCGCTGCTTGCGTTGGCCCGTTCGGGTTACAACCGGATGGCTGCTCAACGCCCTTCTCGATGCTCTGCAGCTAGATCGTCAGCGTCCACCCATGGCTTGTCCATCGCTCTGGCGAGAGCGTCGATACTGTCCATAGCAGGCGTGATTCCCAACCCTCGCAGAAGCATCGATGCCCCCGTTCTGGCCAGCTGGTCATCACCCGAGGTGGCAGTGTCGAGCCCATGCGAGTGGAGCAGCTCTCGGACTTCGCGCACCAGGTGCGTCGGGTCGAAGTACTGTCGGCCGGTCGTCACTTTTCCTCCCACTTGTGGCCGGTGATGCGCTCGTAGACCTCGATATAGCGGGCTCGGGTGGCTTGAACAATGTCGTCGGGAATCGACGGCCCGGGCGGGGTGCGGTCCCAGTCGAGTGTGGAGGACCAGTCGCGGACGAACTGCTTGTCGAGCGCATGCTGGGTGCGTCCTGGCTGCCAGGAGCTGGCTGGCCAGAAGCGGCTGGAGTCGGAGGTGAGCACTTCATCGGCCAGGACCAGCGTGCCGTCCGGCGCGCGTCCGAACTCGAGCTTGGTGTCGGCGATGATGATGCCCCGTTCGGCGGCGATCTCAGCTCCGCGCCGGTAGATCTCCAGGGTTATGTCTCGCAGTCGAGCGGCGGTGTCTGCGCCAATCTGGTCGACAACGTCGTTGAAGGTGATGAATTCGTCGTGTCCGACTGTGGCCTTCGTGGTCGGCGTGAAGATCGGCTCGGGGAGCTTCGAACCCTCAGCCAGCCCGGCCGGGAGCGGCACTCCGGAGACCGTGCCCTTCGCGCGGTACTCCTGCAGGCCCAGGCCAGCCAGGTAACCGCGGGCGATCCACTCAACGGGGAGCATCTCCAAGCGGCGGCATCGTACGGCACGACCGGCCCACTCAGCAGGCACGTCTGTGCCGCTGATCACATGGTTTGGGCAGACATCGGCGAGTTGGTCGAACCACCACAGCGATAGAGCCGTGAGGATCTTCCCCTTGTCCGGGATGGGGGTGGGCAAGACGACGTCGTAGACGCTGACACGGTCCGAAGCGACCAAAATGAGGTCCTGGCCGTCCAGATAGACGTCCCTGACCTTGCCTGAATGAATAAGTTCCACAGAAGATCCTCTAGCTGTTGGTGATCTCGAACTCGTAGCTTTGCCAACGCCCCGCGGTGGAGACGTACTCGCCGTACTCCAGCACCAGGCCGTCGGCGTCAAGAATCCAGTTCCGGCCCCTTAGGACGGGCGACCCGACAACAATCCCCAGGTCTAGCGCATCCTGCTCAGTGGCTGCGTCAGCAGCATGCTGGTCCCTCGACGTCGTGATGGCCCGGCCCGTCATCTCTTCCACGTAGCCAAACGTGCCTTGCACAATCCTCTCGGTCTGCAGTAGCCGGGGGGCGAGCTCGGCGAGCTGACCGTCGAACCAGCTCGTGGACGCCGAAACAGGCTGGTTGCCGCGATATGTCACTCGATGCCGCCGAATCGCGGGGGTGCCGGCTTCGACTCCCAGTGCATCAGCTACATGCTCTGGCGCCTCGACCAACGTTGCCGATTGGATCTTGGCGTGCTCGTCGGGTGGGTAGATGCGCCCAGTCCGCCTGATAGACACTGCACGGTCCGTTGGTGAGTGGGATGTGCTTGCCGTGTTGACGACTGTCCCCACGCCTACCACCGCACGGGTCACGCCTTCCGCTCGCAGGGTGGCCAGGGCTTTTGTGGCGGTGGCCAAGGCAATGTTCCAGTCCTTGCTGAGCTGGCGCGCCGAAGGAATCGTGTCACCGTCCTGCAACTCGCGACGTTCGATCTGGTCCCTGATGTGTCGGACCACCTGAAGATAGGGGGGTTCAGGTCGGTGAACCTCAGGTGCCACGGCAACTCCTCCTGTGAGCTGGGTTGGCGAGTGGTGTTAGTCCAAGCGTACTAGTACACCAAAGGGCAGTGGTAAGTCACCCTGGCGATACAGCTCGCCCCTCGTGATTGACAGTGTTCTAGTACACCATCTAGGTTGCGTGCTAGTACACCGAGTCCGATTTGGACGAGACAACGAAGGGCGGCCTGGTGCTGAACCCACCAGGCCGCCCACAGGGTCGCACCCGTCCCCTTCAGAACAGGAGAAACGACCCAATGACCATCCTTACAGAGGGGCTGGCTCAGGAACAGTTGCTGCTGCCCTCCGAGGTGGCGGACGTCTTCCGTGTCCACCCCGGGACCATTCGCCGGTGGGTAAGGAGCGGGCGGCTCAAGGCTGTGCCGACGCCCGGGGGGCGGCTCCGCCGCTTCCGTTCCACGCACATTGCGGAACTGCTGGCCACTGATGAGGCGGTGGCCTGAATGGGAAAGCGAATGAGCATCGCGGGAGCCGCTGCCTCAAGCGCGATCAAGTGCACGGCCCTCGCGCTGGTCCTGATGACCGCGACGCCCGCAGAGGTCATGGAGCACCAGGCCTCCTGCACCCAGTGTCAGGAGGCGGCCCGATGACCGCCTCGTCTGTACAGATCCCTTCGTCTGCTGAGCAGTCCAAGGCCCTGCTGGCCGACGCGGCGAACAGGGACCGCTTCTACGAGAACTCCTCCGTCTGCGACAAGCAGCTTCGCTACGCGTTGCGCAAGGGCGACGACGCCGCGACCGCGATGTACGCGGCGCAGGCCGCAACCGCGCACGCGATGCTGGCCGTCGTCGACGAGCTGGCCGGGCTGCGCGCCGAGCTGCGCCAGACGGCCGCCGCTCCCCGTGAGGACCTGGCCCAGCTCGCCAGTCTGGTGCGCAACCTGGCCACCGCGGTGGCCACGGCGGCCGCACAGGACGCCGACACCGCCAGCGCGATCCGCGACCTGCACCGCACCCTCGCTGAGGGTATGGACAACCAGGCCGACCAGGTCCTGGCCGTGAAGGGGGCGGTTGAGGAGGGCCTGGCCGACGTCACCGACGTCCTCGAAGCCCGGCGCGGCGGCTGGTGGTCGCGGCTGCTGTGGTGGCGCATCAACCACCGCGCGACGCGGCCTGGCGCCACTCCCGACTCCATGGCCGCCTCGACGCCCTCGCTCCCGCCGCTCGACTCGCCCCTGCCGGTGGTGCCCGCCATCCCGGCCGGCCAGGACGCCCTGGAGCGGCTGGCCTACCTGCGGGAGGTGCTGGCGGACTGGGCGGTGACGCTGCCGGACAACCCGAACCGGTCGGGGCTGCGGCAGGGCCTGGCCGCCACGGTCTACGAGGCGTGGGAGGCCACGCACGCCGTCATCCCCAAGGTGGTGGACTCCAGCGTCTCCGGCCCGGTGCAGGACGCCGTGCTGCGCCTGGGCTCGGCGCTGCAGGAGATGGGCCCGGCCGGGGTGCCGTCGATGGAGTCCGTGCGGGCCGTCAGCGACCGGCTCACCGAACTACTCAAGGTCGTCGCCGCAGAGGCCGTGGCGGCGCGGGCGGAGGTGGACGGGCGATGAGCATCGCGACCCCCAACCGCGAGTCCTCCCACCACGGCGACCTGGACCGGGTGCTGGCGGAGATCGAGCGTCGGCTGGTGCTGGACCAGGCCCCGCCCGCGCTGCCGCCGGCACCGCTGCCCGAGGACCCCCAGCCGGTCGACGACCGACAGAGTGACCTCGAGCCCCTGCTCGCCACTCAGGCCGACGTCGACACCCAGGGCGACGATGAGGAGTTCGACGCGGACGACGCGGACGACGACATCGTCGACGGCGAGATCGTCCCAGACCTGCCCATGGTGTCCGGGGAGACCCGGCGTGTGCAGCGGCTGCGCCTGGAGGTGGCTGAGGCGCACGAACTGGCGCGCCTGCAGGCCGATGAGGCGCCGCTGCTGATCGACACCAACAAGGTGCGCAAGCGCCGCCTGGCTGTCTACGAGGCCGCCCGGCTGCACGAGCTCGCCCAGGACCCGGTCGCGCTGGCCTACCGCGACGCCAAGGTGCGTCGCACGACCACCGTGATGGTGATGGCGGCCGCGACCATCGGCCTGGCCGTCTCCAGCATCGGCGTGCAGGCCTCGGTGGCCACGGCGCTGAAGCTGGAGCGGCACACCTTCACCTGGTGGGCGGCGTTCGGCGTGGAGCCGGCCCTGTCGCTTCCGCTGCTGGCCGCCGTGGCGGTGCAGGCATACTCCGCGATGCGCGGTCAGGTCGTCGACCGTAAGGACAAGGACGGCCCGGGCCGCAAGCTGCTGCGCGCCGAGGCGCTGCTGCTGGCGCTGACGCTGATCCTCAACTGCTGGCCCGCGTTCGCGCCCGGCGTCGACTTCAGCCCGCTGACCCTGGTCGTGCACAGCCTGGGCCCGATCGCGGCGGTGACCGCCGTGTGGGTGCTGCCGGCGCTGTGGTCGGTGCTGCAGGTGCTGCCCGTACCGGAGACCTCCGGTACAGGCCGTACCGGGGGCCGTACTGCCCCTCAGTACAGGACAAATGCCAGCCGCCAGTACAGCGCTCCGCCCACCCCCGCGAGGGTCGACGTCGAGGCGCTGAAGCGTCGGGCGCGTGCTCTGATCGCCGCCGGCGAGCTGTCGGCGGACGCGGGCGTCGGCAAGTTCCGCGACGCACTGGGATGCGGCACCACCTACGCCAGCCAGGTCAAGAAGGCTCTGGCGGCAGAGACGGGAGGTGCGGCATGAAGCCCGCGACCTCGGTGACGCAGGCGTTGACGCTCTGGCCGGTCGACGAGCGCCAACTGCGGCCCGGACGGCGGCGCTCCCGGGAGCAGGGCCAGGAACCGGTGCAGGCCGTGCTGGCCTACGAAGCCGACGACCCGTACGCGGTTCACCTGCTGTTTCCGTACTCGCGCGGCGACGCCGGCGAGATGGTGTCCTGGCAGTTCGCCCGGGCGCTGCTGGTCGTCGGACAGGCAACAGCCGCAGGTGAGGGCGACGTCACGGTCGCCCCGCACGAGGCGGCCGGCTACCTGGTCCTCACGCTGATGCCGGAGCACGGCGTCCAGCTGAGGTTCCTGGTCGCCCGCGCGCTGGTGGCCAAGTTCGTCGAGGCCACCGTCGAGGTGGTCCCCATCGAGCGTGAGCATGAGCGGATCGACTGGGATCGGGAGCTGGCCGCGCTGCTGGGCCACCAGGCGCAGGTCAGGATGCGTGAGACCGACTTTCCCTGGGGGAGCCGGGAGGGCACGCTGGCCGCCGCTCCCGACGATCGGAACCTGGTGGTCATCACCGTGCCCTCCAGCGTGGGCACGCCGGTCGTCTGGCGCGTCAGCCGCGATGAGCTGGCCCGCATGGTCGACCAGGCACGCCGTGTCGTCCAGGCCCGCGGCAGGGTCATCCGGCTGGCCGTGCCGGGGGACGCCGAGCTGCTGCTGGGCGTGGGGGCCGTGCAGGAGTTCCTGCTGGTCAGCTTCCACACCGCGCTGGATGGTGCGTCATGACCGCCGTGCTGGCGCCGACGTGCGCCCTGACGCGCGATGAGCTGGTCATGCTGGCGGCCGCCTACAGCGAGCTGCTGGCCGCCGCCCGCGCGAGCGTGGCCGCGGCCGCGGCCGGCGAGCCGGACCCGCTCGTCTACGTGCGCGAACACCTTGCCGAGCACGGCCAGGTGCCGCCCGCCGGCGCCCGGCCGGTGGTGCTGCTGGCGCAGGCCGCGGTCCCGTCGACGCACCGGACGGGGGTGGCGTGATGGCGATCGCGATCTCGGCGCCCGTGACCGTCTCGCGCAGCTTCGCCGGGCTGGCCTCCTCCATCGGCGAGGCCCGCGCGTGGGCGATCGCGCTGCTGCCGGTGGGCTGTGGCCGGGCCGGCGACGTCGCCCTGGTGGTGTCGGAGCTGGCCACCAACGCCGTGCTCCACTCGGCGTCCGGCGCGTCCGGCGGCCGGTACGCGGTTCAGATCGAGGTGGACGCGGCCGCCGGTTCGGTGGGCGTGACCTGCATCGATCTGGGGCCCGCGCTGGTGCCGGCGGCCCGCCGGGAGGGCGAGGGCGGCCGCGGCCTGGCCCTCGTTCGGGAGCTGGCCGACACCTACGAGGTCCTCGCCGAGCCGACCAGCCGCACCGTGTGCTGCTGGCTCGACTGGCGCCCCGCCGCCGCTGACGGGGGGCCGCGATGAGCGCCCGCCGTAGCGAGAGCGTCACCGGCCACCTGGTGGGCGTCGGCATCGTCTCGGCGCTGGCCTGGTGGGGCCTGCAGGCCACGTCGCTGCCGCCGCTGGCGGCGGCCTGGCTGGCGGGCCTGGTCACCGGCCTGTTCTGCCTGCCCGGCCTGTCCCTGCTGCTGCGCAAGGCGCGTGCCGCCGTGGCTGCCGAGCCTGCCCGCCCGACCCGGCGCCGCGGCGCCGGGACCACTTCGCGGAGGACCTCATGACCGACCGCACGATCACTGTCCCCCCGGACGTCCCCCCGGACGTCCGGGGGGACACCCCGCCCGCGACCAGCGACAACGCGATGCCGTCCGACGCCGGGCAGGCCGCCCCGGCCGGAGCGGCCCAGGCGCCTGGCGAGGACTTCCGCAGCCCGGAGGAGGCGGCGAGCGCGGAGCCCCCGGACGCGGACGACGACGGCTCCGCCCAGGAGACCGCTGAGCAGAGCGGCCGCCTGCCCGCCGGGCAGCTCGCGCTCGGTGGCGCCTCCGGGGCCGCGACGGTGCTCGGCACCCTGTACCACCTGCTCGGTCTGCCGGGCGTCGTGGGCGGCGCCGTGGTGACCGCCACCGGCGCGGCGCTGTATGTGGCGCGCCGGCGCCAGGACCGCAACGGCTCCCGCTCCCGCAGCGAGTCCGGGCCGTCGAGGGGCGGCGGCTCCGGGCCTGCCCGCTCCGCCCTGTTCAGCGGGGGCCGCTCCTCCCGGAACGGCGTGATGTCCCTGCTCGGGGGCGGGGGGCGTACCCGCCGCTCCGGGGACGGCGGCCCGCTCGCAGGACGCCGCCGCGCTGCCGACGGTAACGCTGGGCATGGGTCGGCGGGCCGGTCGACGTCGACCGGCCGCGGCCGCGGCGGCGGTGGTGGCGGCGCGGCGGGCAGCAAGGCCCAGGCGCCGAGGGCGGACAAAACCGGCCAGGCCGTCAAGCCCAAGCACACGCCCGCGCGGACCGCGTTTCGCCAGGTCGGCCGAGCCGGTCGCACGATCGGCCGCGCTGGCCGAGCAGCGGGACGCGGCGTCGGCTGGGCGGGCAAGGCCACCGGGCGCGGCATCGTCCGGAGCTCGCAGGGCGTCGCCCGGGGCGCGAAGTGGGTCAATCGCACGGCCGGGGACCGGCCCGTCCGGGTCGCCCGGTTCGCCGGCCGCCACAGCGCCCGCGCGACCAGGGCGATCGGGCGTGCCGGCCGGCGCCTGGGCCACGTGCTGGGGCGCGGCGCGCGCCGGGCCGGCGCGTACGTCGACCGGCGCACCGGCAGCCGCGTCTCAGCCGCCTGGAAGGCCGTCCAGGGCTCCGGCGGCGGGTTCCGTGAGCTGCGCCGCCGCGCCGCCGCCGGGCTGTGGCGCTGGGACGCGGGCCTGACCGCGTCCGCGGTGGCCCTGGTGGCGCTGATCAGCGAGCGCTGGCGCAAGCGCCGCAAGGCCCGCGCCCAGGCCAACCCAGGGACCGATGCACGGGCCGGCTCGACCACGACCGAGACGACCACCGGGACGGCCACCGAGACCGACCAGGCCAGCACCACCCAGGACGGCGCCGAACGCCGGCGCCGTCACCCGTATCAGCCGCCGTTCGGTGGCGCGACAACCAGGAGGTCACTCCACATGTCCGGCTCTTTCCCGCTGGTGGCAGCCGCCGCCGAGATGAACGCCCTGGCCCACGCCTACGCCCCGGTCGACATGTGGCAGGTCTCTCGGGAGCTGGATCAGCTCCCCGAGCTGCCCGCCAACGTCGCCAACTCCGTGCGGGCCTACCTGGTGCGGCTGCAGGGCGAGTATCCGATCCACCCGGCCGTCGTGGAGAAGCTGGGCCAGTTCTACGCCGCGCACCGGGTGCTGATCACTATCGCCCAAGAGGTCGGGCCGCTGTTCAAGCAGATCCACGCCGACGACCTCAAGCGCGAGGACGCACCCCGCACCAACGAGCCGCTCTGGAACGTCTGACCAGCCCGAGCGTGCTCTGAGGGCCCTCTCCCAGCCCCTCCCCCGAAGGGGGGTTGGGACGGGGCGCCCCCGGTGCACGACCGGCCCTCACCACAGCACCGACCTGCACCGACCTGCACTATCCGCAGTGAAGGAGAGATCTCCGGTGACTTCGACCAAGACCACCGCGAAGACCGCGAAGGCCGCCCAGGCTGACTGGTCCTTGACCCCGCGCGGGCCTGTCCAGGCGACGGTTCAGGGCGCCCTGGCGCTGGCCGTGCTGGGCGTGGGCAGCGAGCTGGCGTCGGTGTCTCCGATGTGGGCCGCCGTGGCGGGCGTGGGCGGCGTCGGCACCACCATCTTGACCGCCACCCGGCACAATCTGAGCCCGGCCGCCTTGTTCTACCGGATGGGGTGCTGGCTGGGGGCGGCGGGCTGGCTGGCCTACACCTCAGCCACCACGGTGTTCTCCGAGTACGCCGTGGGGTCGCTGGCCGTGGGCGCCTTGGTGGCGGGCCTGGCTTCCCCGCTGGGCAAGCCGACCAAGGACCGGCGCCTGCGCAGCGCCACGGCCCCGGCGCGGGCCAGCACCGCCTTGTTGTCGCGGCAGGCCGTGCAGGTGGCGGGCGACTGGGAGGCCCGCATCATGCGGGTGTGCCGGATGCGTGTCCAGGTCACGGCCGTGGTGCCGTGGCCGACGCGGGCCGGCTACGACGTGCACCTGGTGCTGCCCGGCGCCGGTGTGACCCGCCAGCAGCTCGCCAACTACGCCGAGGCGCTGGCCACCGACGCTCGCCTGGCCATGGGCTGCGGGATCGAGGTCGCGCCCGGTGCCGACCGGGGCCTGGTCGTGCTGCGCGTGTCCACCGTCAACCGGATGGCTATGCCGATCGACTGCCCCGACGACTTCACGCCGCTGTCGATCCTGGGGGCGCTCGGTCTCGGTGAGCACCCCAACTCCGACCCGACCGAGATCTCCATCCGCCAGGAAGCGACCCTGATCGCGGGCAAGCGAGGGTCGGGCAAGACGACCCTGCTGCAGGTCCTGTCGATCGCGCTGGGGCGTTCCACCGACAACCTGACCTGGCACATCGACCTCAACGGCGGCGGCGTCACGCAGATGTGGATCGACGTGTGGCTGGACGGAAAGGTCGAGCGCTGCCCGATCGACTGGGCCGCCGCCGACATCGATGAGGCGATCTTGATGCTGACCGTCGCGGTCGCGATCGCCAAGTACCGCAAGACCGCCTACCGCAAGCTCAAGCGCAAGCACAACACAACGTTGCTGCCGGTCAGCGCGAGTCTGCCGCAGATCACGATCGTGGTCGACGAAGGCGCCGAGCCGTTCAAGGACCCGCGCCTGGCCAAGCTGCTGGGCGAGCTGCAGAACATCGGCCGCGAGCCCGCCGTCAACCTGGTCGTCTCCGCGCTGCGTCCCACTTCCGACCTGGTCCCGGTCAACATGCGCAAGCAGTCGGGCGTGCGCATCCTCATGCACGGCCCCGACGATGACGAGATCGGGCACATGTTCGGCCAGTGGGGCCAGGGCTTGACCATGGACGCGCTCGGCGGGCCGGGCACCGGTCTGATCAGCATCGGCGGCTCCCGGGCCCGCCCGTTCCGCGGGTTCAACGTCTCCCCCGAGCTGGTCGAGCGGGCCGCGATCGCGATCGCCCGCATGCGGCCCGACCTCGACCAGGCCTCGGCCGACGTCGCCGGCTACTGGTACGCCACCCGCTACGAGCGGATGCGCGCCACCTTCACCGCGATGGCGGAGCTGGAGGAGGAGACGCAGGATGACGCCGCCCAGGCCCCGGCCGCCAGTGCCCGGACGGCCCAGGCCGGGGGCGCGGTGCCCGCGGCGCGGCGCGCGTATGAGCCGACGCCGCACCCGGCCCACGTGCCACCCGCCGTGCCGCCCGTCATGCCGCCGGGCGGTGAGACGGGCGGGGCGCCGCACCTGCAGCTCGTGCCCGGCGGCAACGCAGCCGATTGGCCTGACCTGATGGCGCCCCCCGCCGAGCGGGCCGCCCCGGCGCTGCCGGTGAACGCCGCCGACTGGCCCGACCTGATGGGGGTGCCGGCGGCCAGCTCGGCTCCGGTCCCGGCCGGGCCGGCCGGGACCGGCTCACCGAACGTGCCGGCGATCCGGCACGCCCCCGGTCCGGCCCCGGCTCGGCTGGTCGAAGACGGCCACCCGCTCCCGCCGATCGTGGAGGCCGTGCTGGAGGTGTTCCAGCAGGCCCGCCGCGAGCGCGTCCACTCCGAGACGCTCGCCCGCGAACTGCACATCGTTGACGGCCAGGGCCAGCCCAACACCAACGCGCTGGCCGACCTGCTGCGCCCGCTCGGCGTGACCCCGCTCAAGCGGGCCTTCAGCGTCAACGGCGAGGAAGCCCGCGGTTACGCCCTCGATGACGTCCTGGCGGCCGCCAACGCGATCCGCGCCGGACGGCTCCAGGTGCCGCCGGAAGTGGCCGACTGGAGCGCCGCCTAGCAGCCGGCCGGGTGTCCGGGGCGGACGTCCACCCCGGACACCCGGACACCCCCCGGACAGCCCCCCGTACGGCCCTCGACCAGCGGTTGCGTGGCCCGGCCACCCGGACGTCCGGGGGAGGGCACCCTCTCCAAACGCTCCGAGACCCACCCGCACCCCCCGCCGTGTCCCCCGGACACCCGCACCCCCCGCCGTGTCCCCCGGACACCCGGACACCCCGGGAAACCCGAAAGGACGATCCATGACCGACTCGACCACCCAGGCCGCGCCCGCCGACGAGCTGACCGGCCGCATCCTGAACGCCGACGAATGGCCCGACCTGCTGGCCGAACTCCGCGACGACCAAGCCGCTGCCGCCACCCCGCCCGAGGCCGACGACGCCCCCGGCGACGCCCCCGGCGAGCCCGGCCCGGCGGGCCGACCGGCCCCGGCCGCCGGCGTCGAGGACGTCGACCAGGAATTCGACCAGGACGTCGACCAGGAGGACGCGCCCGAGACCGACCTGGACGCCGAGCTGGCCGGCGCCATGATGCTGACCCGGTCCATCACCCGCGCGGCCGGAACCGGCGAGGTCCTGGTGACCATCGCCCCCGCCGAGCTGGCCGACCACGCCCAGTCCACCGTCAACGCCTGCACCGCCATGGGCCGCGTCACGCTCTCGCCGTCGGTGCTGTCGGCGACGTCGGCCCGGCTCGGCGCGACCTTGGCACACGAGACCGCCCATCTGGCCCTGGGCCACTGCCAGGGCCCGCACCGCTGGCACGTGGCCGTCCACCTCTCGGCCCTGCTGGTGGCCGTCCTGTGCGGCACGGCGATGGCCGGCGGCCTGCCCTGGTGGCCGATGCTGACCGCGCTGGCCCTGGTTCTGGCGTTCATGCTCAGCGACGCCCGCAACCGCCGCCGCGAGGAGTACGCCGCCGACGCCCTGTCCGCCAAGATCCTCACGGACATCGGCCACGACGGCTACCGCATGGTCGCCACCACCCTGGAGTGCATCCCGCAAGAGACGCTGTGGTACCGGGCCGGGGGCTGGCTGCTCGGCGGCCACCCGACGCCGCGCGCCCGCGCCCGCCGCCTGGCCAAGATCACGCCGGAGCCGCGGCGCCGGCTGGTCGACGTCGCCGCCACGGCCGACGCCGAGCTCACGGGAGCGCCGCTGGCCGTCGCCCGTGTCCTGGCCGGGCTGGGCGGCCTGACCGCGCTCGGCGCCCTGCTGGCCCACGCCCGCTTCGCCGCCATGTTCGGCCTGGGCGGCATCCCCGCCCTGATCGTGTACGGCGGCGTGATCGCCGCCGCTGTCGTGGCCGCCCTCGCCGCCGTCCGGGCCCGGTTCGCGCCGCTGCCCGTCTACCTGGCCATCGCCATCACCGCGGCGCTGACCACGGCCGCCGTGCTGTCGGCGTGATGACACCAACCCCCGCACCACGTCCAACCGCGACCGAACCGAAGGAGATCTCCATCATGACCGCCAACACCACCTTGCCCCAGTGGCTGACCGAGCTCCTGGCTCAGCGGGCCACCGAAACGGCCGGCACCCCGACTCCCCAGCAGCCGACTGCCGTGGAGATCACCTCGTTCGGGTACGGCCACGCCGCCCCGCCCGAGGCCGACATCGTCGTCGACGCCCGCCGCCGCTTCCGCAACCCGCACGCCGACCCGGCGATGCGCGAGCTGACCGGCCTGCAGGAGAGCGTGCGCGCCCACGTCCTGGCCACCCCCGGCGTGGCCGCCGTCGTCCGCCGCACCGCCCAGCTCGCCGCCGAACTGACCCACGCCACCGCCGCCGGCGGGCCGGTCACCGTTGCCGTCGGCTGCGTCGGCGGCCGCCACCGCTCGGTGGCCATGGCCCAGGCGATCGCCACCGAGCTCGCCGCCGCGGGCCTGCCCGTCACCCTGGTCCACCGCGACGTCGCCCGGCCCGTCATCCAGCGCTGACCTCTCCTCCACGATCCACCCGACCCGAAAGGCAGATCCCCATGACCACCACGACCATCCAGCGCCCCGGCGCCCTTCACGAGGCCCGGAGCTTCCTGGCCGCGACCGCCGAGCGCCTGCGCCAGGAGGACGACCTGCTGAGCTACCCGGTGGACCGCGCCGTCGTCAACGCCGTGCTCGGCGCGAGCGGCGCGCTGCTGGGAGACCGGCGCGGCGGCGAGCGCCTGGCGGTGGCCAGCGACCAGCTGCGGCATCACGTCCAGCACGGCCAGGCCCACCACCAGGACGCGGCCGTGGCCCACACCCTGCTGGCCATCCTGCACGCGCTGGACCCCGACGCGGACACGCAGGCGCACCGGCACCTGCAGGACGCGAACGACCTGATCGAGGCCGATGAGGCCCTGACGGCGGCGACGCGCTCGTGCTGTGCGCGCTGACCGGCCTGGCCTACGCCCTGCTGGCCTCCCGGGACAGCCGATGAGCACCCGCCCGCCGGCGATCGACCTGGTGGTCGCGGCCGTCGTCGTGCTGGCCGTCGTGCTGGCCATCGCCATACCTCGCGGCCTCATCGCCGCCTGAACAGCAGGACGGGCGCGCATCACCGCGGTCATCGGCCAAGACAACCCGCGGCGGGCGCGCCCGCACACCCCACCAATCTCCAGATCAGAGAGGCACCTCCCATCATGACCGTGCTTGACCAAGACCGCACACTCGAGGAGCGGGCCGTCACGGTGCTGCTGAGCGAGTACGACGCCCTCAAGGCCGAACAGCGCTGCCGCATCGGCACCCGCGACCAGCTGCTGTACGCCGTGCTCACCGCGGCGGCCGCGATCGCCGCCGTCACCGCCACCGCCGCCCGGCTGGAGCTACTGCTGGTGCTCCCCCTGGCCGGGATCGTGCTCGGCTGGACGCACCTGCACAACGACCACATGATCACCGAGATCGGCCGGTACGTGCGCACCCGGCTGGGGCCGCGCCTGCACGCGCTGGTCGACGACGCCACCGACATCCCGATGTTCGAGTGGGAGACCGACCACGGCAGCGACCCGCGCCGCCGGTCGCGCAAGTGGCTGCAGCTGGCCGTGACCCTGGCGGCCTTCTGCGTGCCTCCGCTGGCCGCTCTGATTATCGTGTGGGCCGCCGGGCCGCACGCGCCGGCGGTGCTGGCCGTGTCCGTCCTGGAGGCGGCCGCGCTGACGGTGCTCGCCGTCCAGATCACCCGCTACGCCGATCTGGCCGGCGCGCGGCAGGTGACGCGATGACCGCCCCCGCCTTCCCTGGCGCGCTGGCGGTGCTGGCACGCGAAACCGACGCGGTGCGCGCCGAGCTCGCCCGCATCGACGCCAAGGCCAACACGCTGCTGGCCTTCACCCTCGGGTGGCTGACGGCCATCGTCGCGCTGGCCGCCGCCGGTCCGCGCACCACCATGCTCGGCGCGGTTGCGCTGTGGACGGCCGGGCTGGTCCTGGTCCTGGTCGCGGCGGTGCTGCTGTGGAGCGTGCGGCCGCGCCTGCCCCGCACCGGCGGCACCGGCTTCGTGGCCCACGCTCGCGCCCACGACGGCGCCGAACTGCTGACCGCTCTGGCCGCCCAGGGCAACGGCGCCCTGGAGGCCGCCGGCAACCTGCACCTGCTGTCGACGATCGCCCTGGCCAAGAACGGCCTGATCCGCTTGGCCGTCGACCTCATGCTCGCCGACCTGGTCCTCCTGGCGGTCACGCTGCCGCTGCTCCTCGTCGGGAGGGCCGCATGACCACCTCGACCTCCGCCCGCTCGACCCCCGCCCGCGCCGCCGTCCAGGGCGAAGCCCAGGTCCTGGCCCTGCTACGGCAAGGCCGCGAGATCTCCCGGATCAGTGACATCACGACCTGGCCGCTCGTGGCGGTGCGCAAGCTGGCCGCGCGCGAGTACCTGGTCGTCGACGACAGCGGCATCCCGCGGCCGGTGGGCATGAGCGCCTGCCAGGCTGCCATCACCCGCGCCGAGCTGCGGGAGCTGCTGCGCCTGGCGGAAGCATCGGACGACGCTCAGGTCACATGCGCCCGAGCCAAGCTGGAGCACGCCGCGCAGGTGCTGCGCGGCACGCTCATCGAGGCCGCCCGCCGCAAAGAGCTCCGGGCGGCCGCCGTGCAGCAGGCCGCCGAGGCCGAACGGCAGATCGCCCGCCTGACCGCGCAGCAGGACCAGAGCAAGGCGCAGCTGGACGACGTGCGGAAGCGGCTGGCTCGGGCCAAGGCCACGCTGGCCAAGGCCCGCGCCCTGCTCGGCGAGCCGGGTCGGCGCTACCGGCCCGGCACCGACTACGACACCAAGCAGGCGCGCACCTGGGCCAAGGCCCACGGCTACGGCCATGTCCTGCCCGCGGCGGGCCCGTACGTGCCCGACGACGTGATCGACGCCATGCGCGCCCAGCAAGCGGCCGGGCCGGACCCGGCGACAGTCCAGAAGCGGCCACGGAGGCGGTCACAGGGGCAGCCGCGGCGGGGGGCCGGTCGTGAGCCGGACCAGGACGCCGAGGAACGGCTCGCCCGCCACGACGACGAGACACCGGCCGCACCGTCCGAGATCGGCACGGCCTGACATGCCGACTGCCTCCCCCTCCGCGCGGCTCCGGGTCCCGTCACTGGCGGGGAGCCGCCGACGCGGCCGCGTGAAGGACGTGCCGGTCCGACACGCCGTAAACCCTCCAAAAAGGGGCACAACCAGCGAATCTGACAAAGATCACGAACTGTTTGTAAAGAGATTCGCGCGGTTTGTCAAGAAGTCTGGTAGTGATCTGGCCATGTCGGCGCTGTACGCGGCCGGCCCGCCCCACCCCCGTGTGTCGGTGCCCGATCTACGCCCCTCCCGTCCCGTTTGCCCTCGCCATGCGCGACACGCCCTGCACGGGATCGCCGTGCACGGCGGCACTGGCAGCGGGTTCATGGAAGGATGCGTCACTGACTACTCACTGTCGATCATCGCAGGAGTCGCCCTAGACAAAGAAAAAAGCCCCGCTGGCTGCGGGGCGTGGATAACTGCAAACCGTAGAACGCGTCTGAATCGATCAGCTCGACTGCTTTGGCCGGCGGAGAGCGGATCGGTCCTCGACGGGTTTTGTCACGTCTGGAGTTGACGATAGCAGGCAGCCAGGCGGTTAGCCCACTGCGCCCTGAAGACACGCCGGGGGCTTCGCCAACCGCTCTTTCTTTCCCGTCCGTCCACCCGGGGGGCTTCGCACGTCGGTACGCGTCTCAGCGCGGCAGCCATCAGCGTGGTGGCCAGCTGCTGGGAGCCGCGGCCGCGCACGTGTTCCGCCTGCGCCGGGAGCGTCGGCCCGATCGGCGGCCGCGGGCCGAGGCCCCGCCGCCGTGCGAGGTGCACGGCGTCGGTTTCGAGCACACCTGCCTGGCCTGCCGCCGGCTCAAGCGCGACGCGATCGCCGTGGCGATCCGGGCCGTCAGCGGCCTGGTGGGCGGCGCGGTCTCGGCGCGGTCGCAGCAGGTGTGGCTGCGCGCGGTCCAGGCGCACCCGGACTTCGACGTGAACCGCCGGGATGGGCGCACCCACCTGCTGGCGGTGGCCGAAGTGGTGCGGTGGTGCGCCAAGCGGTCGCTGGTCGACCCGGCCGTGTGGACCTCCATCCCGACCCGCGCCCGCATCATGGCGCTGACCGGCCTGAGCGAGACGACGGTGAAGAAGTGGACGGCGTGGCTGCGCGAGCGCGGCTTTTTGGCCACCGTGACCGAGGGCTCCACCCCGAGGGTGCGGCCGGGCACCCGATGCGGCCAGGACGACGACGGCGCGGGGAACCTGGGAGCCGAGTACGCGCTGACCATCCCGGTGGCCATGCACCGCCCCCGCCCCTGCCGGACCCGCCCTGAGGCCCCGCAGGACACTGCCGGTCCAGCCCTTCTAGGTGCCCCCGCGCCTTGCCCTGTGGAAGAAAAGCGACCCCCCTCTGGGGTTCTCTCTTCAGAGAGAACCCCAGAGGTGAGATCCCCTATCGCAGGCGCGCGCGAGGCCGACGCCGGCCAGGGCGGCGACAGCGGCGGCACCGCCTGGACGTGGTCGATGTCCGCAACGCCGGAATCCAAGATCGACATGCTGAAGGCGGCCCAGGCGCTCCGGGTGCGGTCCCCGATCCTGCGCAAGATCACCGCCAAGCACCTGCGGTCGCTGCTGCGTGAGCACTTCCGCGCCGGCTGGACGCCCGCCGACGTGCTGCACGCCCTGGACCACACCCCGGACGGCACCGCCTGGACGCTCACCAGCGATCCGCGCTGGCTGCCCGGCTGGATCCGCTACCGGCTCACCCCCTGGCGCACGCCCGACGGCGGCATCACGCCCTCCCCCTCCCAGCGCCGTGCCGCCCGCCACCAGGCCATCGCCGAGGCCCGCGCGGCAGCTGCCGCCGAGCGCGAGCGCCTCCTGGCCCGCCGCGTGGACGCCGCCGCCCCGGCCGCCGCGGCCCGCGCCGCACTGACGGCCGCGAGCCCGAAGACCGCCGCCCTCATCCAGCAGCAAGATCAGCGACGAACCCGCCTTAACTTTGTAAAGACGGACGCGTCGCACAGAGCCGTCTCAGACCCCGCTGACGACATGCAACCCCCCTCCGTGGCCCCTGACACCGGGAGCGGCGAGTTTGGCCACTCACGGCGCGCTCAGCGCCCCGCTAGCCAGGATTCGCCGGGATCGATCACCCTGCGCGAACCGGAAGAGGTCTTCCAGCGCGTCGTCGACCGGCATGCCCTGTCCGGCCGGACGCCGGCCGGCATCGAGGACCCGGCGACCGTGGCGGCCGACCGCGCTTGGCTGGCCCGCGTCGTGGCCACCCAGACCGCCAACCAGGGCAGGTACTCCCGAAGCTACGGTGAGCCCTACTCACGATCCGGTGTTAGTGGGGGTGGGTCTACGAGGTCGAGAAACTCGTCGTGAGAGCCGCGGATGGCTTGGGGCTGGCGGCGGGCTGGCATATCGAGTTGCTCAGGTTTGAGGGTGTAGACGTTTCGGATGCGTTCGAGGTCGAAGTCGTCGGGGTTGATGGACTGGCGGCCGGTGGTGACCAGTCCAAGTTCGGTGAGGTCTTTGATGCCGGCGGCCCGGGTGTCCTGGCTGAGTCCGTAGTAGGCCTTGAAGGCGGCCGGGCTGATCCAGACCGGCTGGGGCGGACCGTTGGTGAGGGCGTACTGGTCGAGCAGGATGAGGTACATGGCCAGGCCCGGGCCGGTCATAAGCTGGATGTAGCCGTTGGTCCAGAAGGTGGCCGGGATCTGGGCGTAGTAGTGATGCCTGGCCTTATTCGGGTCGCTGCTGAGGGCTTTGGCAGCGGCACCGGGGGCAACGTAGAGGCTGCCGTCGCCGGCCTCGCTCAAGACGGTCACTTTGTTGGCGCGGCCGGGCTGGGCCTGGGTGGTGATGAAGTCGTGCTTTTCCAGCCATGCTTGGGCCTCGTTGATGCGCCGGGCGCCGGCGGTTTCGGGCTGCTCGAGATCCAGTAGGCGGGCCCAGACTTGCGCGGGGTAGGCGAGTGCGACTCCGCGGTCCTTGGTCTGCATCCAGAGATAGGTGAGCAGGAGCTTGAGCCGGACCTTGCCGCCACGTCCGCCACGCAGGCTCCGGGCCAGTGGAGGAAGTGGGGCCTGCGGGTCGTAGGAGGGCCGCGAGATGAAGCTCAGGCGGATCTGTGCGCGCTTGCGGGCGATCCTGGCGGCCTTCTTCGCGGCGTCCAAGGCTTGAGCGGAGGCCGCGCCGAACGGCTCCGCGGGAATTCGTGGGGCTTGCGCCGGGGCCATCGCCGTCCTATGGAGTCTGGATAAGTTAGAGGAAGTATTACTAGGTTACATAGTCTTGGCTAAGAACGCGCATCTCAGTCGGGTACAAGCGTAGGAGTTACTCCGGTTACAAACCGGGTACTGCCGGTACAAAGGTATGGGTATGGCCGGTAGGTTCGCCGAAAGCCCCGGTTGCAGGCGTTGCCGCTCAGGGTATGGTTTTAGTCAGCTCCTCACCACGAGCGTCCAATGCTCCGGGTTGTGCCCCCGGGGTGGCCGGTGCGAGGTACGGAGTCAGAGAACTTCTGGCCCACGGGAGCTGCTCTGTCAGGTCGTCCTCCGAGGAAGAGGCTTCGCTGCAGAGCGGCTCGGAACAGCGGGATCCTCCGCCGGTCGTGCCTCCGGCGCCGCCCCGCCAGGACGACTCGGCTGAAGGCCGCCGTCGAAGAGACGGCGGCCTTCAGTGTTTACTGCGGGTCGGCAGTTGGAGACGTCCTGGTCCCGGTGACAGCGCGGACCGGTCAACTCCTCGATCGCGGCAGCCAGGGCGGTCTTGGCGCCGGCCACGTTCCGCGCAGAGACCGCGCGCCACACAGACACAGGTCGCTGTCGCCCAGTCCCGTCCTATGGGCCCGGGGATGGGGAATGATGACGGCTGGACCAGTCGGACGTCCTGCGAGACGTCCAGGACGTCCGGAGGGAACGTTCCCGGCATCCGAGGCATCAGCTGGCATCGCGATCGTGGGCGGCTTCGAATAGGCGTTGGTGCGATGCTGCGTCCTATGTCCGAAAGGGGATCTCCCCCCCGGGGAGGACACGGCGGCAGGGTAACTGGCGTCGATACGTCGGACGGCCTCTAGCGATGATCATGAGAAAGGGCAGCAGCAAGGTAGGCATCAAGTACGCCTTTACCTCGAATGATCACAGCGAAGTGATCATGGAGAGCAGCGGCAAAAATGGTAAATCAGGGTCCCTGATCGAAGACGATCAATAAGCCAAGAAGGAAGACCGGCCTACGGGTGCGGCCCTTGAGTAGGCGGGGCAGCAGTTGGGCGGTGCCGGACTGCCAGTGCACCCATTTCGGTAACTTCCACCCCTCTCCGTTCGAAATCGTAGCGGAGCGGTTCTACTGTCGATCTGGAACGATTCGGAGGTTGCCTGTGGCGGGTGCCGAGAACGTCGATGGCAGCGGTCACGGTGTAGGCAGAGGTGCCGCTAGGGCTGGCCGCGACATCATCGTCGCCCTGTTCACAAACTTCGTCGTTGTCGGTCTCGGTATCCTCGGCAAGCTCATCACCGGCCTGTCCTCGACGACGGTGCAACACCTGCTTTTCGCCGCCGCGATGATCGTGATCGGAGTTGCCGCCGGTAGGCGGTGGTGGCGGCGGTTCTCAATGCTGGCAGGCGTGCTCGGCAACATTGTCGCGGCGGCGGTGCTGTTCTACGTGTCGTGGCTGCTCCACCGTCCGGCACTCCTCGTGGGCTCCTACCTGCTGCTGTGGTCACTGTTCATGTTCTGCGCGGTGGCCTACAGGGCGCGGACCGGTCAGAAGATGCGGGTGCGCCGCGTCCAGGACGTGATTGCGTTCTTCGCCACGCTGGCCACTGGATGGGTGCTGTTGCTCTACTTCGTGGTGGCACTGTGGCAGCAGCCGGCGACTTCAGGTCTACCCGACACAGGTCTAGGAGCCACAGGGAAGGCAATCGGGCAGGCGCTCTACTGGTTGCAGTGGAGCGGTATCGTCGCCATCCCGATCGCGACGCTGCTCCTCATCGGGCTCTTCTTCCTGATCACAGGCGACAGCGACAAGAATGCCGACGAGACGGGCGACGTATGACCAACGACGAGGTCACCGGCGGGGACGAGACGTTCGGGGACCAGGTGGGTGTCGGCTGCCTCGTCAGCGTAATCGCCACGGTGCTGTTCTCCATCAGCCGCTGGCTGCTGCAGTCGGTGTTTCATGCGTCTGCGCTGTGGGTCTTCATCGTCATCGCGATCGGCACGGCTGCGGTGATCGCTAAGCAGGTGGCCGGTGCAGGCGGCAATACGCACGAGACCAAGGCCGCGGCGGCGCTATCCGCAGAGTTCACCGCCGCGCTGCTCATCTTCGGCCTGGACCTGTTCGCGCCTCACCTGACCCAGTGGGCGGGAACCGGCTTCGCCGCCGGTGCCGTCCTAATCCTCGCTGCGCAGGCTGTCGTTCACACCATCATCGCCGCGGCCTCCACATTTCGCCGGTAGCCCCTTCGCCACGTCCGCGAAAGGCGTGGAGGGTCCGGTAGGCGTTCGGAGGCAGGGAACGCTCGGCCCGTTGACTAGCGGGAACGCCGTGAACTCCGGATTCCGTTCCAGTACTGAGCCCCGTAGCAGGGGTCCCCGTAGCTTCGGCTGAAATATCCAACACATATACCTCTGGCCTGCATGGACGAGCCGGGCTCAGGTCTGGTCCACCCCCCGGAGACCTCTACATAAGCGCAGGTAACCGGCATATCCGTTGGATCCTCCGCCATGACTACCGGGACCCCAGCCACGAACGAGTCCGACAAGGCGCATTGCCACTCATTACTCACAAATGTCACCATTTATCTACCAGCTTCAAGATCGAAGTACCCAGGTATCGCTAAGCGATACGCGGGCTGCACCCGCCCGGTCATGCACGGGTATGGAGGGGGTGGCACGGAGTGGCATGGCTGACCGTGCTGGGCCCCTCAGCGGTTCAGGTCGACTACCGGCTGAGCGAGGGCGCCGGCTGCGACCAGGTCGCCTACCGCCTCGCCGCCGCCGACGGCAACGGCGGCCAGGAGCTCGCGGCCGGGCAGGAGGCCGGGCGCGGCCTGACGTGGATCGGCGGCGGTCTGCGGGAGGTCGGCATCGAGCCCGGCACCGCGCTGGCGACGCCCCAGGATCACAAGGCCGCCCGCGCGCTCATGGCCGGGTGCCACCCCGGCACCGGAGAGCAGCTCGTCAAGCCCAAGAAGGCGGTGGACCCGCGGGCGCTGCTGCCCGGCCAGCCGCTGCTGGAGGCGCTGCAGCAGGCCGCCGACGCCCGCGGGCTGAGCGTCGAGCGGATGCTCGCCGGCGTGCAGTGGGCGGCCAAACGGGCCGGCCGCCTGATCCGCGGCGTCGAGCGGGAGGGCGAGGCGCACAGCATCCCGGTCGGCGACGCCGAGCGCTTGGCGGCCGCCGCCGGCCTCGACCTGGACGGCCTGTATGAGCCGGACCCGCTGGGACAGGCCCGCGCTCACCGTGACGCCCGGGTCCAGGTGGGCAACCGCGGCTATGACCTGACCCTGGACCTGCCCAAGAGCGTGTCCGTGCTGTACGGGCTGGCCGATCCGGAGCTGGCCGGCGGCATCGAGGACGCGTTCGCCGAAGCGGTGGCCGACACGGTGACCGCCGTCGAGGAGTGGGCCGGGTACGGCATGCGCGGCCACCACGGCGACGGCAAGCGCGCCGAACGCGTGGCCGGCACCGGTCTGCTGGGGTGGGTCATGTGGCACCGGGCGGCCCGGCCGGTCCGTGGCCAGGCGCCAGACCCGCACCTGCATGCCCACGTGGTCATCGCGAACATGCTGCGCGGCAAGGACGGCACGTGGTCCACGCTCGGCGCCGGCGGCCGCGATCTGCACCGGCACGTCCAGGCCGCCGGCACGCTGGTGCAGGCGCGGTTACGGCGCCTGCTCACCGAGCGGTACGGCATCGCCTGGAAGCGGGATGAGCACACCGGCGCGTGGGAGATCACCAGCATCGGGCAGGACCTGCGCGCCCTGTTCAGCAAGCGTGGCGGGCAGGTCGCCGAGCTGCTGGCCGCGATGGGCCTGGACGGCAGCGCGAGCACCGCGCAGGCCAAGAACGCCGCCGCGCGTACCCGGGAGGCCAAGGACTCCGCCCCGGCCGGGCCGGTGGACCTGCGCACCTCCTGGGCCGGGCAGGCCCGCGCCGCCGGGGTCGACCCGGCCGCGCTGACCGCCGCCTGCCTGGCCGCCGCGCCCGGCCTGCCTGAGCGGCCCAGCCCGGAGGCGATCGCCGCGTGGATCTGGCGACCCGAGGACGGCCTGACCGGCCACACCAAAATCGTCTCCCGCGCCGACGTGCTCGCCGCGGTGATGGACGCGCTGCCGGACGGCGTTGCCGGCCTGGCGGATGCCGACGCGCTCACCGACCAGGTGCTGGCGCACGGCCCGGTGGTCGAGCTGCCGCCGGCCGGGGCGGTGCACCTGTCCAACAGCCAGCGCTACACCTCCAGCGACGTCACCGGCGCTGAGGAGACGGCGCTGGCGGCCGCCCGCGTCGGCTATGGCGCAGGTCTGGCCGTGGTCGACGCCGCGGCCGCCGAGCTCGCGGTGGGCGCGTTCGAGGCCGGCGCCGGGATCACGCTGTCGGACTCCCAGCGCGAGGTGCTGGAACGCCTGGTGGGCGGCGGGCACGCGGTGGACGCGGTCATCGGCGTGGCCGGCGCGGGCAAAACCATGATCATGGCGGCCGCCCGCTCGGCGTGGGAGAGTCGCGGCCTGGTCGTGGCCGGCGCGGCCACCGCCGCGGTGGCGGCCATGGGGCTGGCCGCCGAGTCCGGTATCGCCTCCGACACGATCGCCACCTGGCTGCTGCGCATCAAGGGCGGTCCCGGCCTGGACGGCGTCGACGTCCTGGTCGTCGATGAGGCCGCGATCGTCGATGACCGGCAGCTGACCGAGCTGCTGACTGAGGCGCAGCGCACGGCCACGAAGGTGGTGCTGATCGGTGACCCGGTCCAGCTGCGGGCGATCGGCGTGGGCGGCCTGTTCGCCGCGATCCACCGCCAGGTCGACGGCCTGGTGCTGGGCGAGAACCGGCGCCAGCGTGACGTCGGCGAGCGGGCCGCCCTCGCCTTGTGGCGCGGCGGGCGGCGTGAGCAGGCGTTGCGCACCTGGGGCCAGGCCGGGCGGGTGCACGCCGGGCGGGGCGCGGACGACACGATGGCGGCGATGCTGGCCGACTGGCAGCACGCCCGCCAGGCCTACGCCGGGGACGTGCACGCCGAGCTGGCGAATGTGGCGCTGCTGGCCGCCACCAACGCCGACGTCGACCGGCTAAACGCTGCGGCGCGGGCGGTGCGCCGCGCCGCCGGTGAGATCATCGGCCCCGACGTGCGCTACCGCCAGACCGGCGGCCGCAGCATCGCGCTGGCGGTCGGCGACCACGTGCGCGTGCACACCAACGACTACCGGGCCCGGCGCGGCCAGGGCGCCAACGTGCTCAACGGCTACCGCGGCCGCGTCATGGCGATCGACGACCAGCGGCGGGTGCTGGTCGCATGGCGCGCTTCGTACGCCGACGGGCCGCGCGTGGAACAGGAATGGATCACCCCCGGCTACATCGCTGCCGGCGGGCTCGGTTATGGCACCGCCTTGACAGTCGCCTCCGCCCAGGGCGCCACCGTCGACCAGGCGCTCGTCTACGGCCACGGTCTGGACCCGCACAGCCTCTACGCCGCGATGTCCCGGGACCGGGAGACGGCCCGCCTGTATCTGCCGCGCGAGCTGCTGGAGAGCGACGCCGACCGGGCCCGGCTCGGCGAGCCCGCCGGCTACGCCGTCGAGCTGCAGCGCGCGCTGGCCGCCTACGCCGCCACCCTGCGAGGCGATCGCGCCGACCGGCTGGTGACCGCCGAGCCCGAGCCGATCGCCCGCCGGCACGCCGAGCATGAACACGCCGAGCCCGCCCGCCGACCGCGGACGGTCGAGCGGCTGACCGGCCAGGCCCCCGACCGCGCCGGCGACCCGGGCCGCCAGATCGACGTGGACCGCGCCGTCGACCGCGCCGCCGACCGCGATGCAGCCGCGCCGGCGACCGCCGCCAGGCCGGTCGACACCGGGCCGGTCGACGCTGACGACGAAGGCCTGCGCCAAGCCCGCCAGCAGCTGCAGGACGCCGAGCGCGAGGCGAAGGCCGCCGTCCGGCGCGCCAGCGCCCTGCTGACCCTGACCCAATACCCGCACGGGGTCGGACTGCTGTCCGACGCACAGCTGGCCGCCCGCATGCAGCCGCTGACCGAACGCGTCGCGTCGGCGGCCGCTGCGCTCGCGGCCGCCGAACAGGAAGCTCACCGCTACGCCCGCGACGGCGGCGGCCCCGCCGAGCGCCAGCTGCAGCAGACGCGGGCCCGGCTCGCCGAGCACGTTCGCCAGGTCGACGCCGCCGAGCACGCCGCCCGCCGCCTGCAGCAGGCCCGCCAGAGCGTCCTGGACGGCCGCGAGGAGATCCGCCGGCTACGCCGGCGCGAGGCCGACCTGCAGCGCGAACTCGACGGGCTGGGCAACCTGCGCCCCTCCCACCGGGCCCGCCGCCGCGAACTGGACGCGATCCTGCCCCGCATCCGCGAGGACCTGGCCGCCGTGCACGAGCGCCTGGCGCCCGTCCTCGAGGAAGGCCCCGCCCTGGAGCAGGCCGCCCAGCAGGCCGCCGCCGCGGCGCCGCCCCGTACGGCCTGGCCGCTGGTGCGGCGCCAGCGCAACAACCTCGAACGCGACCTGGAAACCGTCCAGCGTGCTGCCCGGGCCCGCGACGTCGACGACGCCACCCACCGGGCCAGCCGCGCCCGCCACGAGCACCAGCTCCTCCAAGCCGAGCTGGCCGCCTTCCACGACGAACGGGAGCGCCGCGCCGACCTGCCGCCCGACCGGCGCGAGCTCGAACGCGCCGCCCGCGCCGAGCACGCCCAACGCCAACGAGAGGCGGCCGCCCGGCCGGACGGCCCCACCATCCCGGCACCCGGCCGGCAGCGTGAACAGGAGCGCCGCCAGGCCTACTGGCCGCCACCCAGCCGGGGCGTCGACCGCGGCCCGGGGCTGAGCCGCTGACCACACGGCCCCCGCCGGCTACGCCGACGGGCGGCGGGGACCGGGGTGGTCAGCGCATGCTTTCGGCCAGCAGCTGGTCGATGTGATCCGCATCCTGCCCCGTGGCGGCGGCGATCAGCGGCACCAGGCCGCTCACCGCGGAGATGTGCTGCCCGGCGAGCGGGCCGATGCTCACGTGCGGAGCGTCGGCGACCGGGTCGTCGGGCAGATCGTTGCGCCACAGTTGCGCCCACCAGCTGCCGGTGCCTTCATCCCAGCCCCACACGCTCCGGTTCTCCCAGCCCTCCAGCAGGAACCCGAACGGTCCAGGACGTTGCATGCTCGTCTCCCCTCGCCATCGCATCGTTGGTCATGTTGGGGTGCCGGTGGGAATCGCGTCGTACCCGGACCGAAACTGGCCCTTGGCGGGTGGCGCAGTCGCACCGTGACCTGGGGCGATGCCGCTCGTTTGGGCCGTGTGGCGCGATTCTTACCGGCGGCTTGGCCGGTACCGGCCGGAACGACAAAGAGCGGAGGCCTCGAAGCTGCCTCCGCTCATGTCCGGGAGGACCCGGTGCCAGACGGGTGCGTCTCCCTGTGATGCGCGTCCGATGTCTTGTCGTGTTCCAGTCGAGCAAGGGGTGCCGGAACGCACACGGCCCGCGACCTCGCTGAGCGCGTCGCGGACCTGTCCGAGTATCGATTATGCGCCATGTACTGGGAAGTAGCTTTTACAGGTTGATACAGCAGCAGACAGGTTTATACGGATAAAGTCGACCCGTTGACATGGCTATACAGCCGATGGTTTTACGAGATAGCCGAAACTCTGCAAATACGGTTTTCCGTAATAGAGAAGGAAATCGTTACGACTTTGCGTCCTGAGGCGAAGAGGGCCACTATTGTCCGTTAACGGAGCGAGTGTTTCCCGTGACAGGTCGGCTGTGCCAGGCCGACCTGTTCGCGTACGCGGACATTTTCGCGCCGAAGTGTTCCAGTCGCACAAGGGAGTGGACTGACGGGTCCCTCCCTTGTGCTCCTAGCAAGGGAGGAACGTTAGGTGAAGCTCACCTTCAAAGCCGAGATCAGCCCACCACCTTGGCTGGTGCCCGTGGTCCACACCGTGATGACGGGGGGAGGCCTGGCCTTCATGCAGATCGCCTATCTGCCAACGGTCGTTACGACCGCGATCGTGTTCATCATGGGCGTGTCCTACGGACGGATCCTGAACTGGACCGGGCGCAGGGCGACCAAGGCCCAAAGGAAACGCGCGTGACGACGCCTCAACCCCCGGCGTCGCCGATCGTCCCGACGCCCATCGCTGCCTCTGAGAGCCTCGCCACCTTCGAAGGGCTCATGAAGGCCTTGATCGACCGTCACACCGATGGGCGAGACTGGCAGCAGCACACATGGCCCCCTGGAACGATGATCAGCGCTTTGCGGCAATCACTCAGCCCCACAAAGCAGCTTCCCTCCTGGCGCCTGATCAACAGTCTCCTGCACCAGCTGGGAGCGCCAGAATCCAGCTACACGGCCTTCCACGCCGCCTACGAGCGGGCCAAGCTCTACCGGCCTTGGTCCGACACCGTCCGTATCTCCCACGCGGATGATCAGGCCGGAACGTACGTCATCAACAACACCGGTGGCACGATCCATCTCCACTCCGAACGCCGATACTCCAGGCGGGCGGAACGGCTCGCTGAACCAGCGATCCCGGACGCACCCGGGTATGACCTCAAGCCGGACCCGTTCACCGCGCGATCCGTGGCTGAACTGGAAGAACTGGCCCGAGAGTTTTGGCGATGGGTCGACAAGCCCTCCAGTCGCCATCTTGCAGAGCGTTCAGGAGGCGCCTTCTCCCACGCCACCATCGCGAGGATCATCTATGAGAAGCCGGGAAGGCCGGCCCTCACGATGCAGTACCTGATCGGCCTGATCCGCGGGTGTGGCGGTGACGCCCAAGAACAGCAACGGTGGGCCAGCGCCTGGCGTCTCCTGGACCGCGCCAACCGTGCCAACAGCGCTCAGCGCACGAAGCCTGAGCTGGTCTGGCCTCCCCGAGCTGGATGATCCACCCCGCCTCCAGGGCCGGGAGGCGAAGCACTTCGCCCCCGGCCCCTGCGGCCCACGATGGCCGCAGCCGCTGACACGGCCGGCTGAGGTGGTTCCTCCTCAGCCGGGGCGCGGGCGCAGCTTGTGTACAAGGCCGCCAGGCCGCGGCCAGGCTCGCCGAGCCACCCGTCGATATCACGGCGCATCCGGGCCGTCCCGCCCAACAGAGCGGAACGAGCTTTGATCGCAAAACCTCCCGGCGTTTCACGGGCCCAATTCATGCGCGTTTACCTGCAGAAACGCAAACAATCATGGCCTTGACCTGCGGGAACGTTTCTCAGGTTTTCTGTCGGGTGCATGGCGGATCCTTGAAATGTCCCCCGACCGCAGAGAGGTGTGCGGGTTATGGCTTCCAGCGTTTATCACGTCGGCCTCGACCTCGAGCTCAACCTCACGGAACCAGACCTGGGCCACCCGGAGTTGCCAGGACTGTGGGAGCGCCTGCGCGCCGACAAACGGCCGGTCCCACAACGCCAGCTTCAGTGCATGCAATGCCGGGAAGCGCGGCCAGAGTGCCCCGAGTGGATGTTCCTCACCGAGCGCGACGGCGTCCGGTTCGCCAGCCACTTCAACACCACGATCGCCGACCACCCCGCAGGCGAGGGTGATCAACACAAGGCGTTCAAGGAGCGCATCGCCCGGGCCGCCGAACTCGGCGGGTTCACGGTTGAGGTCGAGGACCGTGCCCGGGACGGCCGTCGGCGAACCGACGTTCTCGTCAAGGGCGCCGGGGATCTCATAGTGGGCCACGAAGTGCAGCTGGCCTACGCCAGCCTGACATCGGTCAAAAAGCGCACCAAGCTGGCCCGCGACGACGGCATAACGTCGTTGTGGACCACCGTGGACCCACAACGGGACTTCATCAACCATGTCCCCTGGGCACGAACCGACAACTTCCCGTGGAAGTACATCTCCGAGGGCGGGAACCTCCAGATTCGTGGCGGCGTCCGCACCCTGGAAATGGAGCGTTGCAACATCAGAAACCCTGAACCCTGCCCGGTCCGCGTGCGCGGCAAGTGTGGCCGACTCCACGGGAAGTGGGTGCCCGCCTTCCCATATCAGCTTGATGACCTCGTGCGCGACACTGCGGCCGGCGACTATGTTCCCGTCATCGTCGTCGGTAAGCGACTGAACCGCAGATGGTGGGTCCGAGCCACCGACCGCGACCAATACGCCGACAGCGTCGGCGGTCTGATCACCGAGGAAGACCTGCAACGACGACGCAGGCTCAAGGTGATCGAGCCGCCCAACCCGCGGCCCCTCGACGACGAATGCCGCTACGGCGAGGACAGTGGAATCCGTGCAGCCCCAAGGCCTGCCCGAGACAGCGACGATGCCGACCTACCGCTGATCACCAAGGTGGAGCCGTACGTCTCGTTGCCGCCACCGAAGATCCGGCGCTACGTGTGCGGCGCGGGAACAGGGCCATGCCTCAGGTCGCCGGCGCGCCTGTATGCCTGTGGGTGGCGATGTGAAGAGCACAAACCGTGAAAGGAATTCGGTGGTAGCCCCCACTACGACTACTCATGAACCGAACGCTGGCGACATCAATCCCCACCACCCACCGCTCGGGCGTAAGCGCCGCGCCCCTGACTCCCCGATCCGCTCCGGCCCCCGACCGTCCAGGCCGAAACCCGCAGTCGGGTACCGCAGCCGTCACCCGCTGTGGCCTGCGGCAACGTTCTACTTTGGGGCTCATGGCACGGACCCGGGCGGAGGGCCATCAAGAGTGCCCGGCGCGCACGGCACCAGGCGCTGTTGGTGGATCGGACGGCCGGGCATGCGGCTCTCCGGCCGGTCCCGGCCGCCCGCCAGGCAGCGCTCCGTGTGAGCGGTTACGAGATCACCCCGTTCATGAAGGTGACGGCACCCACGAAGGCGCCAGCGCCGACCAGGATCGCGGTAGGCCAGGACCTCCCCTCTTTCAGGACCAGGGCGCCAGCGAGGGCGGCCGCGCCGGCGGCCATGCCGAAGACGAGCGCGGCGCGGGTAGTCAGCAGAGCCAAGGCGTTCTCTCCTCAGTGCTTACGCGAAGACGCTCTTCGTCTTCGCTGCTGAGCGCCCCGAAACCTGATGCGGAAGGGCGCCCAGATCCAGGCTCAGCCCTGCTCAGAGCGGTAGGACCTGAGGGATTAATCAGGTGAAAGAGGGTCAGCCCGGCGCGCACGGCGGTTATCGAAAATCGCGGCGAGTCAGGAGTTGTCAAACCTAGACTTCTCTTGCCACCAACGGTCGTAGAGAGGCGCGACGCGATGGCCAAGGGCAGAGGCATCCGGATGCCGTCCCAGGAGGAGATCCCCCAGGGACCCCACAGGCTCCTGCTGGCAGAACTCCACCACATGTACCGGCAAGCCGGCCGCCCGGTGCTGCGTGCCATCGTGGCGCAGGCCGATCGGATGGACCTTGAAGGGACCGCCAGCCAGGAGACGATCCGGCGCGTCCTCAAGGGGCTGACGGTGCCTGAACGGTGGTCCACCATGTGGGCGATCTACGCCCCGCTGTGCGCCCTGGCCGACATCGACCCCGACGATGTGTACGAGGAAGACTCCAACGGGTACGACGGCCCCTACCGCATCACACATCGCGAAGAGCTGCAGCGGCGATGGAACGCCACGGTGGACGGCGACGACCTTCCCATCCCGTCCCGTACGAAGTACGTGCCGCCCCGAGGCGGCTTTGCCCCTGCCCCGCAGGACGATCCATGGGCCTCCGCCACGCCAGCTTCATCACAGGGGGGTTTTGGAGGAGGGCTCAGCGATGGGCCGCCGTTTTAGCCGCGGCAGCGATCAGAGGGTTCGGCCGGTCCGGCGCGGCCTGCGCGGCAGCGCCCACGATCCCTCGCTCGTCACCGTTGGCGGGTGACCACGCCGAAGCCTGGTCACCCGGGGGTGCTCGGTGGCGTGGGCCGCTCCGGGAGCTGCGGACCGTCCGGCCAGACGGTGAAGGGGCGCTGGTTGGTCTCTGACAGCCAGATCGGAACGTCCTTGCCATAGCTGGTGGCGTTGTCGGACGCGGTGCCGTTCTTCTTTTCCTTTACGGCTTGTGCTTGCGCTTGCGCCGTTTTAATGGCCCCGACAAGGTCCATCATGGACTGCCAGGCCGGCCCGTACCACGCCCGTGCTGGGGAGGGGCTGTGCGGCAGCCTGCTAGAAGCAGGTGGGGCGCTGGCGGGACGTGTCTGGTCCGGGGCCGATTTGATCACGTGCGGCGCAGGCTGCCATGGCAAGCCGTGCCGGCAGGACAAGTGCTCGGCGCAGACATCGTCCAGTGATGAGGGAAGGTCCTCTGATGAGGAAAGGCCCTCTGCGAAGGAGGCGTCGCTGGCAGGGGCAGCCATGGAGGTGGCCGGCGGTTCTGCGGAAGGCGCGGCCATGCTGGTGATCTTCGCGATCGCCTCGGCGTGGCCGGTCTCGGCGGCGAGCCGGTAGAAGCAACGGGCGATGCTGGCTCTGGTGACGCCACCCGCCTCCAGGGCGCAGCCGTGACGGTAGGCGACGTCGGCGGCCTGGAGGCGTAGGTCGTCGGCGTCCTGCAGGGCCAGCGCGGCTTCATGACCGGCGTCGACGGCACGCTGAAGCCAGCCCATGCCGTCGTGGCCCCAGCCGCGCAGCAGGGTGAACAGCGCCAGGTGAAAACATGCCTCAGCGTCACCGCTCAGGGCCGTGCGGGCTAGGCGCGCGGCGATACGCCCGTGAATGTCGAGGTAGCACTGGACGATCTCGTCGGCGGTCAGCCGATCGGCGGACAGCATCGTGGCGGGACCGGGCAAGGCGGGAAGGACAGCGGCGCGGTCGTCCGAGGCTGTGACCGGCCGATCACCCCGCCGGGCGTGCAGCAAGCGGGCCCTCCAGATCTCCATATCCATCGGGCCGAGGTCCAGGTTCCCCTCCTGGGCCGCCTCGTGGCAGGCCGCGACGTAGGAGACCACCCAGCTCCACGGGGGCAGACGACGCCGTTTGCCGCTGAGGATCTCCTGGGTGGTGCTGGCGGCGAGCTCGCGCCCCTCCCTGCCGTTGGGCAGCGGTTTGCGAGACAGCCTGCGCAACTGGGCCAGGGGCGGCTTGCCGGCCTGGTCCCGCAGCTCGTTGAGCTGGCCGATGAAAGCGCGATGGGAAGCGCCTTGCTCTTGGGTCATGGCTTCGGTCGATTCGTGATCTCTAATGGGGGAGTCACGCCGTGATTAAAGGGATCTACGAATCGTGACGGCAGTCATGTTGCCACCGATACAGGGCAAGCCGCGCGCTGATCATTCATTCGAGGTTGTTCGACATGGCCTGCAGGAAAGTAGGCCATGTCCACCCGGCAGGTGCAGGTGGACCTCGACGAGCATCGAAGAAGACCGAACGAAGCCGAACGCCTCGCCCTCCCGGCCAGGGGCCGGTCGACTTCGTTCCGGCTCGCACCGCCTCTGGCGTACCTGCATCGACATCGTTCGACCCTGTTTGAACCGCTGGCGACGGCATGGCGAACGTCGTCATCGTGATCGTCGTCACGCGCTTTCCTGCATCCATCACCGGTCGGCGCGCCCGATGACCTTGACCTTCACCACGTCGTGAGGAACGCCATGAACAACAACCGGGGACTGTGGGTGGCCGTGATCGTCACCGCCGGTCTCGTCGTCGCCTTCGCCGGCGGCGGCCTGGCCTGGCTGGGCGGTACCCCCGCGCCGCTGGCCATCCTGGCCGGGGCGGCCGGCTTCGCCGGGTTCGTCGGCCTAGCCCTGGCCGTCATGACGTTCCTGACCCGCACGCAGGGCTGAACCCCGCATGACCCTGCACACCTGTTCCCGCACTGCTGGAAGGTCCGTCCGCTGCCAGGGGGCCGCGATGATGCCGATGACCCCACCCACGTTCGCCTGCCAGCACATGCCAGGCGTCACCGTGATCTCGGTGGCCGGCGACCTGGAGGCCGGCGCCGCTGACCGGCTGGACGCCTTCATCACCCGAGCGCGCCGCCAGCCCGATGACCACGTGGTCCTCGACCTGAGCGAAGTACCACTGCTGGGCTACTCCGGCCTGCGCGTGCTGCTCAACGTCCGGGCCCTGTCCCGTCAGCACGGCGGCGATCTGCACCTGGCCGCCCTGCAGCAGTCACCCGCGCGCCTGCTGACCAACGCCGGCGCCAGACCCCTGTTGACTGTGCATCGCAGCGTGGAACAGGCCATCCTCGCGGCGCTGCACGGCAGTCAGGCCTCCGATAACGGACCGCCACGTACCGAGTGAGCCACAGGACATCGACGCCCAGGCCGATGCGTGAGGGATCAGATGTCCGCTGCCGCTGGGAAGGCCTTAAATGTCGCGCCACACCACGGGACGACGCACGAGCGCAATCCTGGCGTCGGTCCACACTCCCGGAGGGATGCGGACGTCGTCAGCGAGCTTGTGCAGCGCGAGGTCGAGGTCGTCGAACACGTGCAGTTCCGGCGGGTAGTCGTTGAAGTAGTTCCAGTGGTGCAGGTAGACCGCGATCCGGCCGCGGCCGGTCTCGGCGATGCCTGTGCGCCACTCCGCGCTGGCTCCCTTATGGCCGAAGCGGCCGCGCAGCAGCTCCGTCTTATGCCGGTCAGGGTCTTGATCGGAGTCGAGTTGGGCGTCGACGAGCCAGCGGCCGGTAAAGGCTTCGAGCCGATCCGCGCCGTTGCTGCTGTACATGCGCACGGTGATGGCTTCGGTGGTCCCCAGGTAGCGCGCGAGCGCGGAGGCTACCAACGCCGACACCGTGGTGTGCGACTCCTTCGCAGCCCGGCTGGCGCGCTCCCACAGCGACAGCTCGTCCTTGCGAACGCTCAGGGTCTTGTTCGGCACAACCTCTCCTACGTTATCCACACATGGCATATGTGAGCTTCACATAAAACGGAGTAGAGGGAACTTGTACTGCGGAGGCAATCCGGATGCCCTAGAGGGGTAAGAGGGCTCCGCTCAATATCCTTTGCGGACCACCGGCGCGAACGGAGCCTACGCTTGGGATCTATGGACCGGGCTTCCTGCCAGCAGGGGCAGGAGATCCTTCGGCAGGAAGCCCGTCCGCCCTACTGGGCGGCACGATCAACTGATGGTCTCTGTCGGCTTGGCGGCCGGCCAAGCGCCAGGGCCGCCCGAGATCACTGATGTCGATCGTCTCCCTCAAGGCGTGATCCCTCCGACGACGTTCCGGCAAGCCGTGCGGACGCTGCCGATCGTGGAGGGGAAAACACCCGAACCTCACGGTACGGGCTGCCCGCAGTGCCCCCTGCGAGGCTGCTGGGAATGGAAGCGGTCCTATCCTCCCTGGGAGCTATTCCATCCCCCGGAGGTTGAACCGCTTCCACCCGCGAGTGGCGGCATGCGCATGAGGACCCTCCCTCACCGCGTCGACCACCACGGCTTCCTCAGAAATGGCGGGTGCGGCCCTGCGGATGGCCCGGACCGGCGAGGCGTACAACGCGATCGCCCGCGCCGTCGACCGCGAGCGCCAGACCGACGCCGAGCCCACCGCCGACCACCGAGGCTGACGGCCCGTCGTCATGACCGCGATCGGCTGCTGAGTACGACGGGTGGATCAACGGTCGCGTTGTTCCGCTCTGCGGGCAGCGAGCTGATCGTTGACTGCTGCCTCTGCCAGGCGTAGTGCCGGTCGGCGTTGACGACCCAGGAGCCGCGCCGCTGGCAGCAAAGCCGGGATCCGGCCGCGCGCCGACGCTAGCTGGGGGGCACCAAGGGCAAGCCGGGCCCGCACGAAGGGGGTATGGCCCGGTCGCCGGCATCTCTTTGCCGGGAGCGTTCGGCGGCCGGGCCCCCAACGAAGGACGGTCTCCAGCGGAGCAAGGTGATGCAGTGCAACTTGCACGCCGGGTAGACGTTGTCCGTCGCTGGTTAAGTGTGACGAAGAGCCGGCAGCATTAAACCGGGCTGTAGTGCGAAAACTGTCTCCGCGGGGCTTCTTCCGGGCCCGCGGGAGCACCCTTCACCCTTGATGCCACACAGTCATCCGTGTGGCCCTGAGCCGCTGGCATCTCTTGCCGGGAGCGTTCGGCGATCAAGGCCCCCAACGAAGGAACGATGCCTCATGCCGCAGAACGTGCCGCCGGTCCTCGACCGGCCCGGCCTCCCGGGACCCCGTCCCGGCGCGCTGCCCTGGACGGTGGTGATCGTCATCATCGTGCTCACGCTCGTGGACTGGACGCCCGAGCAGATCCTCAGCCTCCTCCTCGCCCTGGGCGTCGCTCCGGCGTTGAAGGCGGTCACGTCCGCCCGCGAGAGCACGCCATGACGCCGCTCGAAATCGGCTCGGCGAGGGAGTGGGAGGCGCGTGCCCACTCCTTGCTGGAAAAGCTGAGCCCTGCCCAACGCAAGGAACTGCGCGCGCGGGCTGCGGCCGTCGCCGAGGCATCCAACCGGTGGGCCGTGGTCATGTTCGGCGCGCTCGGCAACGAGCGGACGTTCGCCGCCTTCTACGCCGAGGCCTTTCCACAGCTGCGGCAGTACCTGCAGGGGCTCGGAGCTCTGCGAGACGAAGCCGAGGACCTGGCCCAGGAGGCACTGCTGGCGGTGTACAAGCACCGCCAGGGGATCGATCACCCCACTGCGTACGCCATCACGGCCGCCCGCAACCTGTTCTTCGCTCTCCGGAAGCGGGAAGCCCTCAAGCTCCGCCAAGCGCCGACGGCGCCGTCGTGCCATGGCGACCTCGCCACCCGCCACGACGGCGCCGACGAGCAGATGGTCCGTGAGGCCATCGCCGCTTTGCCGCCCCAGCAGCGGCGCGTCCTGGCCCTGCGCTACGACGGGTACACGCCCGCCGAGATCGCCACACTCCTGGGAACCAATCCCAACAACGTGCGGGTCACCCTGCACCACGCCCGCAAGAAGCTGCGGGGGGCGGCAAGAGAGCGCCTGGCTGCTGCCTGACCGACAGGTCAGCCAGGTGTGAGCCACGGCCGGGTCAGGTCTTGCGGGTATCGGAGTGGTCCGGGAAACATCGGCTGCAGACGGTCTGGTCCGGTCGCGAGGTTGGACAACCAACTTGCAGTGCATCATGGAACCCACAGCCGCTGGTCTAGACCCCGCGGCGAGGTCGGCCCAGGTCGACCGCCCCGAGGCGTCAGTTCATTGGTCCGGACGAGCGCTCAGGGAGACACACAACGGCCTTCCCAATTTGCCCCGGGAAGGCCGTTGTCTTTCACCAGCCCGGACAATCACGCCGGACAACTCGCCCTTGCACGCCGGCGGCCGGGGACGTGGGTTGGAAGGCGCAGGAGCCGCGGAAGGCGTGCTGACGAGCGTCTCGAACGCCGGTCATAGCGAAGGCGGGAGCTATTCGGCAGGGCCGGGCTGGGCGGTGTAACAGCGCGGACAGACGACCACCTTGGCGCTGCCTGGGACCTTCCAGCGATACCTGCACAGGCGTGTGCGACGGCAGCCGATGAGCGTGTCGTTCGGCAATAACTCGCCTACCTGAAGCGGGCCCGCGCGGCCGCAGGAGGGGCAGGTCCATTCCGGCGGTGTCTGGTCCCCGTCGACCAGGCGCCCGTCGACGGTGGTGAACCGCATCAAGACCCGCAGCGGGGCCTCGTATTCGCTGGCCGTGGTGCCGCACGTCGCGCAGCGCACATAACGGGGATCGCCGGACAGGTGCCGGTTGAGCGCGATCGAGATCAGCATGCGGATCACCGGCGGTCCTGGCCTTCCTGGCGGCAAACAGCACGGTGCTTGGATCGTCCGTCCGCCGATCTGTGGTGACAAGTGGCCGCCCGCGTACAGCGCCGGCCGCGATGGGAAGCGATCCTGCCCACGCCGTCAGAGCCTGAGGAACACGGATATCACTGCGACGTGGAGTGATCGATCCCACCAAAGTCCGCTACGTTCTGTAGTTGATTATTGCTCTGTGTATCGATCGCGAGAGGACCGGCATGCCTCACCCCCACGGCGCAACGCCTTGATCAGCATCGCCCTCATGGCAGGCATGGCCCAGATGACCGCCCTCCTTCCCGCCGCGGCGACGGCCACGCACTCCGTTCAGCACGCGCCTCTGGCGGTGGCGCAGCGTGCGGAGGGGCCGCTGCTGGCCGACGCGGTCGCCGCCCTGCCGGTGTCCACCGAGCGGCGCGAGGGCTACCAGCGCACCTCCTTCCGCCACTGGGTCGACGCCGACCGCGACGGCTGCAACACCCGGGCCGAGGTCCTCATCGACGAAGCCGTCACCCCGCCCCAGGTCGGCGACGGCTGCCGGTTGTCGGGAGGGCAGTGGTACTCCTACTACGACGACCAGATTGTCGATGACGCCGCCCTCCTCGACGTGGACCACCTGGTCCCGCTGGCCGAGGCATGGGATTCCGGCGGCTACGACTGGACCGCCGCCCAGCGCCGGGACTACGCCAACGACCTGACCGAGCCCTGGCACCTGGTCGCGGTCACCGCCCGCAGCAACAGATCCAAAGCCGACCAGGACCCATCGACCTGGCAGCCACCGCACGAGCCGGCCCGCTGCCGGTACGCCGCCGAGTGGACCGCGATCAAAGCCCGCTGGCAACTGTCCATCGACCCCGCCGAACAGCAGGCCCTGGCCGCGCTCGCGGACGCCTGCCCGGACCAGCGTCTGCCCACGACAGACGACCAGCGCTGAGCCGCCACTCAGGGGTGCAGCTGGCCGCCCGGCAGATCTCCAGTCGGCCGTCCTTGCCTGGCAGCTATCTCTTTGACGTTGCACCGCTTCTGCTCGGAGAACGGTCCATACCTCCTGTACGCGGGCCCGGAGGTACGGGGCGTCGCGTGCTCCTTGGGGGTTAAGCTCGCCGCCACCGCCAGTACGGGTCGCTGCTCTTGTAGGTGCACTTGTAGCGCTTGTTCGTGACCTTGGCGTACCCGTAACGGTTGTGGGCCGCCTTCGGGCAGAACGCGCCTGGAGTGATGCAGCGCCACACGTTGCCGTCCCTCTTGTACGTGCACGCGGACGCGGAGGCGCCGGCGGCCGCCTGGACCGTGGCGGAGGCAGGCAGTGAGACGGCCGTGGGGGCAACCAACGCGGCGCCGACCAGAGCAGCGGAGACGAGGAAGCGTTTGAGCACTAAGGGCTCCAAGGGTCGCTGGTGGAACGTGACACAGGTGAGACGATCGTTAAGGAGGGTGGGTTGTCGATCATGCCTGTCCGTATCCGGCCAAGATGCGGGCGGGCAGCGGGCGATAACAGCTGCTGTACTCCCAGTAGACTCGCATCTACAAGGCCCCGACGCCGGCGGGCATACGACGGCAGTGGTGCCGCCGATGGAGGTACCCCACGTCGATCCGCCCGACGGGTACGACGCGTGGCAGGCGGTACCCGTCTCGGCCAGGGCGCGTCCGTACGCCGCCGACATGACCGCGTAGGCGGATGGTGAGGGCTCAGCTGGGGGAGGCGAGCATGGCATTGAGGATGGCCGCCTCGCGCGTGGTGAAGCGGGTGCCGTCAGTGGAGCCAGGGCCCTGGCGGGCTTGGCGAGAAGCAGCTGGGTCGCGACGTGGGGCGGCAGCGGAACTGGTGGGTTCGGGATCGGCGTCTGGTGTGATCTTCAGGATGGATGTCCAGTAGCGCTGACGGATCTCTGCGGCGTTGCTCAGCGGGTAATGCTGGATCGTTCCGGCCTGGCGGTTGTGCTTGCCGGTGGCCACTACGGTCAAGCCGATGGGCATGTCGGCGAGGAGGGTTTCGCCGTAGCGCAGCCACCGCTCTGCGTTGTCCTGGCGTCCAGCTTTGCCATAGCCGTCGGCGACCTGCCGACAGATCTCCTGGGGAATGGTGCCGACGAAGTAGTCACCAGGGCGGGGGGTCAGGTCGATGGCGATCGTGGGCAGGGCGTCGCGGGCGCGCTCCAGGAATCGCTGGCCTTCCTGGCAGGCGTTCCGGTTCACCAGCAAGATACCTAGCTCGAGGTTGGCCAGGGCGTAACTGGCCTTGCCGGAAGGTGCGACTGCCAGCGGCTCGACCTCCGCCTTTTCCAGCAGGAGGGCCCCGCGGGGCCCAAACCAGGCGCGCATCCGCTCGTGACTCAGGCTCTTCTTCTCGCCGATGGCGTTCAACGCCGCGTAGGTCGCCTCCTGCTCCACCGGTTGAGGAAGTTCCAGCTGGGGCGGGGTACGCGGCGGCACGAACGGGGGTGCGGGAGGTGGTGCGGGCGGGTTGTAGGCCGGGATCCAGCTGGCTGGCTCGTACGGCGGGAACTGCGCGGCTGCGGATGGCCAGTCGTCGGTGGCCATGGCGGGTGACGGGACCTCGGGCCATGCCGGAACCGTCCAGCCGGAGGACGGCACGTCGTCGTAGGGGGAGATGAGGTCGGCCAGCGGGGGTGGTGCCGCGGCTGCGGGCATGGTCAGCGTCTCCAGCGGGGAGACCGCGACCGACACCACCGCACCGGCGCCGGCGCGGCCGGGCGGTTGTGGGGGGGATGCACCGGGAGGTGTGTCGTGAGAGGCCTCGGGGATGATCGTGGGGGCCGCTATCGGGGCAGGCCTGTTCGGGCGGCCGTCGCCCGGCCCTGGAACCCTCTCTGGCACGGTCGAGGGGTGGGTGGAGTTCGGGGCAGGCGCCGGCGGGGCTGCTCCCGGTGCCTGGAGCAGGGACATGTAGTACTGATGCCAGTCCATCTTGGTGCCCAGGACCGCATCGGGATCCAGGCCAGTCTTCTTCACGTACTGCTGGCAGGCGGTGAAGAAGTCTGCCGCCCAGGTCCAGCGTGGCGGATTCTTGCGCGCACCCGTCAGCACGTTTTGGACTGTGGTTTTGGTGAGCCGCGGCGGCCGCCCCGACAGGCGGACAAGGTCGCCATAGGACGGGTTTCCGGCCTTCTGCCGGAGAGCGACCAGGGCTGCCACGCACAAGGACGCCGGCGTCGCGTCCGGAGGGTTTTCGGGCATGGGCGATCTGCACCGCCAATCCTGATCGCCATTGATGAGGAACGGTAGATGCTCGATTCTTCCGTATCGGCGCGGAGCTGAATCCCTTACGCGTTTGCCCGGCGCGGGGAGGATCGTTTCGGAACGGCCTGCTACCTGGGCTTTCGCCCCAGCGGCGGTGGTCCGACAGTGGTGTTCCGGAACGTTTTGGAACGATGTGGAACGCTTTCTCGGGCCTACTGAAGAGTAAGGGCGCGGAACGATCCGGAACGATCAAGACCACTGCCAGTGAATCCCGATGCCCCTTCTGACGTGCATCGTCGAGGATGGAAAGAGCTTTCCGGCACCGATGTCCGTTCCGCCTTGATCCGTTCTGATCCTTCTGTCGGCAGGACTGCGAACGGGACGTTAAGCATGGAATGTGAACAACACGCGTCACTCGTTATCTCGATAGCGGTCCGCCGGAAAGTGGTCGCACGTAGAGGCTGACAAGGACCCGAGTCATGCTCACTTTTCGATGATCCAGTCCGGAAACTGGAGATTAACCTGTAGGAGACGCGGACCGATGTTGATAATCCGCCTTACCGGATAACCGGTAAGGCAAGAGCGCGCCGGCTTGCTGGGATGGTCTCGGCGGAAGAGTCCGCCCGTCCGGGAAACTGTTTCCGCATGTCAGGCCGAAGTGCTTGAGCAGCGAGGCAGTCGAAGGGCGCAACCGCGCATTGGGTAACTAATCGGTCACCATTAGTGAGACACTGCGGAGTGTGCCGATTTGGTTGCGAACAAAGGGACTCCGGGGTTAGGTGTGACTCGACAGACTCCGGAGGCGGCACCGGGACTGGAGAAGGGGTGGCTACTAGCCACCCCTTTGACGCGATGGTCGGGCTTACCGAAGGAGGATTGTCATGGCCCGCTGCGGATACGGCTCCGATGCAACCAAGGAGCGAAATGTCCGATGCGGGCCTTTCTCGTTCACGCAAGAAAATCGTTCGAATGGAAAGATTGAAAGGGAAAGCTTTTCATGTCTGCACCACAGCCCGCCGGGGGCGGCTCCGGCCGCAGCGGCAACGTTGAACCGGCGGCGCCGGAACCCCCACCAGCTCCGGTTGACCCTCCGCCCTCCTCCTGGATCGGGGAGGTGGCGCGGATGGTCCGGGACGTAGTTGACAGCACCCCCCGGACCATCCGCCTGTGCATCCTGATCGCGGCGGCAACCGCGGCGTGGCTCCTCATCAAGTAGCCACACAGACGCACGGGTGATACGGCCCCAGGCTAAGACGCAATCCGAGACCGGATGCCCGGTTTATCAAGATCGCGGGCTCCCTGTCCTGGAAAACAGCGATTTATCCTGGGGCCTTTGCGTGCCGTTCACCGTCCTGGCAGAGGGGGACCTCTACCTCGGCCCGCCACGCTGGACGGCAAACGCCGACGCTTAGACCGCACAGCGTACGACGCGTGGGCCTTGCTCTCCTTCCCTACCCCGCTTTCCTAGCGGTAGGAAGGTCCACACAGAAGCTTCTCCTGTGCATGCGCGACAAGAACAGCCATCGTGGGGTTCGCCGCAGATCCTCACGTCGAGTGGTACTCGACGGCAAGGACCCCACGCACCAGGAGAGCGAGAATCCCCCATAACACCGCGTGTCTGCGTTCCTCTCCGCTGTGCGGCGGTGCGTCCTTGGGCTCGCCGCTGCACGGGTTGTTCTTGCTGCCTCCCCAGGTGCACCGCCGTCGGCTGTCATCGTTGGGGAAGAGATCGGGATGATGATCGTCGGTCTCGGCTGCGGCGGGCGCCGACCGGTGAGGTCTCCGATAGCGAGGATTTCCTTGACGCCGAAGGCGCGGCTGGCACCAGAGGGAGCCCGGTTCCTATTCCTCCGTTCCGGGACGGCGCGTTCGGGGCCGCCTGACCCTGGACAGTTTCCCCAGATAGGCGTCCAGCGGTTGGACGCGGCCTGTGAGGGGCTGGATGCCGTCCCACCAGCAGATCGCGCTGATCTCCTCGTTGGGGGTGAAGTCCGGGTGCGCGCCGACGTGGGCGGTGTAGAGGGCCGCGTACTCGACGCGCCGCTCTGGGCCGAGGACGAAGCGTGCATGGCCGGCGAACGCGAGGCTGGTGACTTCCAGGCCGGTCTCTTCCCGCAGCTCTCGCATGGCCGCTTGGCGTGGTGTCTCGCCTGGGTCGATCATGCCGCCGGGCAGTTCCCAGCACTGGCGTAGGTGGTTGAAGGCCAGCAGCAGCTGCTCGTCGTTCCACACTGCCACCAGCGCCAGTGGTGTGGGCCCATCCTCGAAGTGCGTCTCCTCCGCGACCGCGTGGAAAGTGGTCAGAAGGTTTCCGGCTTCATCGGCGGCGAGAACATCGCCCATCTCTCGTCCTCCATGCACTCAGCGCCAGCCACCACGTATGGGGTGAGACTAACGACGGGATGCCTCATGATCGGTGAGACTGCCTCAAGTCCGGTGAGGCGGGACATCAGTGACGAGCGTGGAGGTCTACAAGTCCTATCCACTCTCCGGCTATCGCAGATAGTGATCCATTATCTGCGGTAAAGTCGATCACGCCGCCGGCCACGGCCCAGCCGACCTCGCACACCTTCGGGAGCGGCTGCCCGCCGGAGCCGGTGACTCGTGGTGCTTATCTGCGATAGAGGAGTGGAGAGGGGATGGGGAGCATCCGGCGGCTGACGCCGCGGCCCGGCGTACCGGAACTCGGCGCCGCCGTCGAGCAGTTCCTGGCCACCATCGGCAACCACAACACCGCCAAGGCGTACGCGATCACGCTGCGCGCCCTCGCCCGCGAGCTCGGCCCCGACGCACCGCTGACCGACCTGGAGGGCGAGACCGGCGCCGACCACCTCGCCGGCTGGTTCACCGGCCGCTGGGGAGGCGCGGCCGCGGCCACCTTCAACGCCCGCCTCGACGCGCTCGGCTCCGCCTGCACCTGGTGGCGCGACCAGGACTGGCTGACCGGCGACCCCACCCGCCGCATCCGCCGCCGCGCCCGCACCCCCGACCGCACCAAAGCCCTCGACCGCGCCCACATCGAGGCCCTGCTCACCCGGGACAAGCTCGCGCTGCGCGAGCGCACCCTGTTCCGCCTGCTCTACGAATCGGCGGCCCGGGCCAACGAGGTGCTGGCCCTCGACATCGGCGACCTCGACCAGCGCAACCGCCGCGCCACGGTCAACCGCAAGGGCGGCGCCGTCGACGTCATCGTCTGGCAGACCGCCACCGCCCGGCTGCTGCCCCGCCTGCTGGAGGGCCGCCGCACCGGCCCGGTGTTCCTCACCGACCGGCGCGCCCGCGTCCAGCTTCCGCCCGGCGACGTCGACCCCGGCTCCTGCCGGGCCCGGCTGTCCTACCGCCGTGCCGCCGAACTGTTCGAGCACGCCACCGCCAACCTGCCCGGCGGCCCATGGACGTTGCACCAGCTACGCCACAGCGCACTCACCCACGCCGCCGAGGACGGCGCCAACACCTCCACCCTGCTCGCCTACTCCGGCCACACCTCGGTCGCCTCACTCGCCCGCTACGCCCGTGTCTCCCCCGAGGCCCTGGCCCGCTGGCAACAAGGCCGCGACCCGGCCGCCCGACGTCGCTAACCCGGACAAGCACGCGAGCCTTTTCCTCAGCACTTCGCCTCCGCGCCACCAACGGACCGTCGAGGATCTGGAATACGAGGAAGCACGTCAGACAGGTGGGACGTCGGAGTTGTCATTGTCTCCGCGAAGCCAGGCCACGACCCTCAGAGATTGCTCCAGCTCTTGTTGGTGGATAGCAGGACGAATCTCGACCAGGTGGCGATAGGTGCGGACGGCTTCTGTGATGGCCTCGAGGGCCTTCTCGTGTCGGCCCAGCGCTCCCTGCTGGATCGCTTGGTTGTTCAGGCTCATGGCGAGGTCGGGCAGGAAGGCGTCGGGGCGGGCCTCGGCCAGACGGCGGCGGATGTCGACGGCTTCGGTGATGGCCTCGAGGGCCTCCTCGTGCCGGCCCAGCGCTCCCAGCTGGACCGCTTGGTTGTTCAGGCTCATGGAGAGGTCGGGCAGGAAGGCGTCGGGGCGGGCCTCGGCCAAGCGGCGATAGGTGCGGACGGCTTCGGTGACGGCCTTGAGGGCCTCCTCGTGCCGGCCCAGCGCTCCCAGGTCGGTGGACTGGTTGTTCAGGCTGCCGGCGAGGTCGGGCAGGAAGGCGTCGGGGCGGGCCTCGGCCAGGTGGCGAAATGTGCGGACGGCTTCTGTGATGGCCTCGAGGGCCTTCTCGTGCTGGCCGAGGTCTCCTAGCCGGTTCGCTTGGTTGTTCAGGCTGCCGGCGAGGTGGGGCAGGAAGGCGTCGGGGCGGGCCTCGGTCAGGTGGCGATAGGTGCGGACGGCTTCTGTGATGGCCTCGAGGGCCTTCTCGTGCTGGCCGAGGTCTCCTAGCCGGACCGCTTGGTTGTTCAGGCTCATGGCGAGGTCGGGCAGGAAGGCGTCGGGGCGGGCCTCGGCCAGACGGCGGCGGATGTCGACGGCTTCGGTGATGGCCTCGAGAGCCTCCTCGTGCCGGCCCAGCGCTCCCAGGTCGGTGGACTGGTTGTTCAGGCTGCCGGCGAGGTCGGGCAGGAAGGCGTCGGGGCGGGCCTCGGTCAGGTGGCGATAGGTGCGGACGGCTTCTGTGATGGCCTCGAGGGCCTTCTCGTGCTGGCCGAGGTCTCCTAGCCGGTTCGCTTGGTTGTTCAGGCTGCCGGCGAGGTGGGGCAGGAAGGCGTCGGGGCGGGCCTCGGTCA
>NZ_JBGLOU010000032.1:0-46961 GCF_041402765.1 Nonomuraea sp. AD125B
GTTCCGGGGCAACGCCGACCCCCCGCCCCGATCACGCCGCCTGTCGCTCCCCGTGCCACGCGGGTTCCGGGTGCTGGTCCCGGTCGAACGGCTCAGCCTGGTGCGGACGGCCGAGCTCCTGATGGCCGTCATCCTCTTCCTCACGACCCAGGACATGGTGAGGGTCTGGGCGATCGTGGCCGAAGCAGGCGGCCGGATGTCGGTGCCGACCCCGGGGACGCTCGCGTTGCTCTGCGCCGTCGCGGCCGCGCTGCCGGTGGCGCTGCGCGACCGATGGCCGCTCGCGGCCTGGCGTACGGCCTTCGCGCTGCTGCCGCTCTCCTTGTGGACGACCCTGCGTGTCAGCGAGCCGCCCTACCCGGTCTTCACCGTGCTGTCCTACCTGCTGGTGCTCTACTCCGTCGCCGTGCGCTGCGACCGGCGGATCACCCTGGCCGTGTGGGTCCTCACCATGCTGACCGCGTGGATCGCGCACCCCGACTCGATGGCCGTCGTCACGGTCGTGGTGACCGTGGTCGTGCTGTTCGGCCACAACGTACGGGTGCGGCGCACCGCGACGTCCCGGCTGGCCGAGGAGGAGCGGCGCAGCCGGCTCGCGCAGGACGCGCAGGCGGTGCTGGAGGAGCGCGCCCGCATCGCCCGCGAGCTGCACGACGTGGTCGCCCACCACATGTCGGTGATCGCGATCCAGGCCGAGGCGGTGCCGATCAAGGCGGCCGGGGACCCGGTGCAGCTGGAGGCGGGCCTGGCGGAGATCCGCAACCTGTCGCTGGAGGCCATCGCGGAGCTGCGGCAGGTGCTGGGGGTGCTGCGCGACCAGGACGGCCGCACCGAGACCACGCCGCAGCCCGGCCTCGACCGGGTGGACGAGCTGGTGGCCAACGCCCGCTCCACGGGGCTGGCGGTGCTGATCAAGCGGTCCGGGCCGCTGGACGGGCTGGGGCCGGCCGTGGAGCTGTCGGCGTACCGGATCGTGCAGGAGTCGCTGAGCAACGCCATGCGGCACGCGCCCGGAGCCGCCGTGGGCGTGGAGCTCCTCCGCGAGGGCGACGAGCTACGGCTCCGCGTGGCCAACAGCCGGGGCACGGGCGACGGCGGGCCACCAGGAGCCGGCCAGGGGTTGGTGGGCATGCGCGAACGAGCGTCCCTGCTGGGCGGCACGCTGACGGCGGGCCCGACACCGAGCGGCGGCTTCGAGGTGGCGGCGACCCTGCCGATCACCGCCCCGAGGACCGCCGCGAACGAGACGGACGACAGATGAGCAGGCGGCACCCCTCGCCGGCCGATGGCCGGGCAACGGGCCGCGCAGTACGGGCCACCCTGCGCCACGCGCCAGCGCCGCGGGCGACGGAGCACGGTGGCCGGGAGAATGGTGTCCGGTGTCGAGGAACGGAGCCCGGCGCCCAGGAGAAGACGGCCGGCGGGCAGGCAGGACAGAGGTGCCCGGTGAGCGGGCGGGAGAAGGGGGACCGGTGAGCGGCGGAGAGAGGGGGGACGGTTGATCCGGGTTCTGATCGCCGACGACCAGGGGATGGTGCGCACCGGGTTCACGGTGTTCCTGAGCGCGCAGCCGGACATCCAGGTCGTGGGCGAGGCGGCCGACGGCCGGGAGGCGATCCGGCGGGCGGCGGAGCTGGCCCCCGACGTGGTGCTCATGGACGTCCGCATGCCGGTCATGAACGGCCTGGAGGCCACCAGGGAGCTGCTGTCCGGCGGCGGCAGGCCGCCGAAGGTGCTGATCCTGACGACGTTCGACCTCGACGACTACGTGTACGAGGCCCTGCGCGCCGGAGCCAGCGGCTTCCTGCTGAAGGACGCCTCGGCGGCGCAGCTCGCCGAGGCGGTGCGCGTGGTGGCGGCCGGGGACGCGCTGCTGGCTCCGCAGGTCACCCGCCGGCTGATCCACGAGTTCGCCCGGCTGGGCGCGCCCCGGCCGGCGGCGGGGCGGCGGCTGGCCGAGCTGACCGAACGCGAGACGGAGGTGCTGACGCTCGTCGCGCAGGCGCTGTCCAACCAGGAGATCGCCGACAAGCTGTTCGTGGCCGAGCAGACGGTCAAGACGCACGTCGGGCGGGTGCTCATGAAGCTCGGGCTGCGCGACCGGGCCCAGGCCATCGTCTGGGCCTACGAGAACGGCCTGGTCCGCCCTGGGGAATGACCGCCCAGGCGGGACAACCGGGGATGCAGGTGGAGGGTGCGCCGGGACGCCGGAGATCGTACAGTCGGCTGGTGGAACCGGTTGAGCTCTTCCAGCAGGCCGCGGCGACCGTCCCCGCCTACGGCGCGTTCCTCGCCGAGCACGGCGTCGATCCCGCCCGCGTCCGGACCCTTGAGGACTTCCGGCGGCTGCCGATGACCACGAAGGACGGCTACGTCCGCCGTCACCCGCTGCCCGACCTGTGCCGCGACGGCGTGATCGGCGACATGATCGCGGTGTCGTCGGGCTCGACCGGCGTGCCGTCGTTCTGGCCGCGTTCGGCCGCCGACGAGCGGGCCGTCGCCGCCCGTTTCGAGGAGGTCTTCCGCGACTCCTTCGCGGCCGGGGAGCGCCGCACGCTGGCCGTGGTCTGTTTCGCGCTCGGCACCTGGGTGGGCGGCCTGTTCACCGTCAACTGCTGCCGTCACCTGGCCGAACGCGGCTATCCGATCACGGTCGTCGCCCCCGGCACCGACCGCAGGGAGATCGCCCGGGTGCTGCCGGAGCTGGCCCCCCACTTCGACCAGGTCGTGCTGCTGGGCTATCCGCCGTTCCTCAAGAACGTCATCGACGCCGAGGACCTGCCCTGGCACGAGTGGGACCTCAAGCTGGTCACGGCGGGCGAGGTCTTCAGCGAGGAATGGCGGTCGCTGGTGTGCGAGCGGGCCGGGATCGCCGATCCGCTGCGCGGCATCGCCTCCCTGTACGGCACCGCCGACGCCGGCGTCCTCGCGAACGAGACGCCGCTCTCGGTCGAGCTGCGCCGCTTCCTCGCGGCCCGTCCCGCGGCGGCCAGGGAGCTGTTCGGCGCGTCGCGACTGCCCTCGCTCCTGCAGTACGACCCGCAGGCGCGCTTCTTCGAGGAGGACGCGGGGACCCTGCTGTTCTCCGGCGACAACGGCATCCCGCTGGTCAGATATCACATCGCCGACGAGGGCGGCGTGCTCCCGTACGACCGCCTGCTCGGCTTCGCCCGCGACCACGGCTTCGCTGTTCCAGGCCGATCGCGATGTTCTCCGGGTAGACGTTCGCGCCGTAGTAGGAGACGGTGAAGTGGCTGCGGCCGAAGACGTACACGAAGGGCCGCTCGGGGCCGGGCGCCGACGGGCTGACCCACCTGCTCCGCCTCAACAGCGAGTTCGCGGCCTACGTCCCGCCGCACCGCCAGCGGCCGGACATCCAGCTCCGCGAGACCGGCGACCCCGACTACTTCCCGCCCGGCGCCAAGCACCGCTACACCCGCGGCTGACCGGTCAATTCAGCGGTTCGAAGAGGTTGACCACGGACACGCCGGTCCCTGCGAAATCCTTCACATTCCTGCTCACCAGCGTCCAGCCGTGCACCCTGGCCGTCGCCGCGATCAAGTCGTCCGCGGTCGGGAGTGGACGGACGGCGTTCATCCGTCCCCATTCCTCCGTGACCTCTGGGGCGACGGGGATGATGCGGTCATCGAACTGCCGGTGAAGAGCGTGCAGCCAGCGTTCCAGAAGGGTCGCCTGGGCTGGATTCTTGGGCCTGCGGAGCTCGGCTCCACAGCGAATCTCTCCGACGGTCAGGGCGCTGAGGTAGAGCGTGGGTCCATGAGCTCCGCCGATCCAGTCCCTGACGTGCGGGCTGCCGTTGCGTTTGCGGACTTCGGAGACCACGTTCGTGTCGAGGAGGTAGCCGACGTCCATCAGTCGAAGTTCACCTCTCGGGGGAGGTCACGGTTCCGATCCCGCGAAGACTCGTACGCACGTCACTGGGTACAGAAGAAGGAAACCAGGCTTTGATGACATGGTGTCATCAAAGGGTTGACGTGCGCTCCCAGTGTTTGTGACACTTCGTCATGAAAGTACCGTGCGATTGAGGTGGGCCGTGACGACGTCGTTCTCCGAGACCTTGAGGAACGCCACCTGGGGCGACCACCAGTCCGCCGAGGCCGAAGGCTACCTGACCGAGCTCATGGCGGGACGCCTGACCGAGCACGAGTACGGCGAGATGGTGGCTCAGCACTACTTCGCGTACGTGGCCCTCGACGGCGTCTCCCGCGAGCTGGCCGACCACCCGGTCGCGGGCGCCTTCGTCTTCCCCGAGCTGTACCGCGAGGCGGCGCTCGAACGCGACCTCACGACGATCTACGGCCCGTCGTGGCGCGACCGCGTCACCCCTTCCAGGTCCACGACCGCGCTGGTCGACCGGATCCGCAAGGTGGCCGACTGGCCGTGCGGCTACATCGCCCACCACTACACCCGCTACCTCGGCGACCTGTCCGGCGGCCAGTTCATCCGGATGGAGCTGCAGAAGATCTACGGCTACGACAGGGGCGGTGGCGTCGACTTCTACTTCTTCGACGAGCTGGGCAGCCTGCCCCGCTTCAAGAACGACTACCGCTCCCGCCTGGACGCCCTCGACCTGGACGAGCGCGAGCGGCAGCGGATGATCCGCGAGGTGCGGCTGGCGTACCGGCTGAACACGGACGTCCTCACCGAGCTGCTCGACGTCGTCAGGACCGCGGCCTGACCCCCGGGCGGTACGGGTCCCGCAGCGGCGTGACGCGCTCGGCGAACTCCTCCTTGAGCCGCGCCAGCCGGGGGCCCGCCGTGTAGTGGCGGCCCTTCGTCTCCCCGTACGGCTGGAGCCAGCGCTTGGCGGTCAGGTCGCGCAGGTCACGGGCGGCCTGGCCCTGGCTGAGGTCCTCGTCGGCCTGGTAGCGGCTGCGGCGCACCCGGCGGCTGACGAAAGCCTCGTACAGGGCGGACACGCAGCGCGTGTTGAGGCCGTCGCGGTCCACCTCGCCTTCGAGCAGCGTCCACACCTCGCCCGCCTCGGCCAGGCGCTGGCGTACGCGCTGGGCCTGCAGGTGGTGGGCGCGCAGGCAGAAGCGCACCCACGCGAGCGTGTCGCCGTGCGGCTGCCAGTGCCGGCCGCCGACCGCGCCCAGCACGTCGTAGTAGTCGACGGTGACCCGATGCCGGCCCAGCCACTCCTCGATCGAGGAGAACTCCGGTGTCGTGATCTGGTCGCGGCCGAGGACGAGGGTCTGCAGGGCGCGCGACATGCGGCCGTTCCCGTCGCGCCAGGGATGGATCTTGACGAGGTTGAGGTGGGCCATCGCGGCCCGGACGTGGCTCGGCAGGTCCAGGTCTCCGTCGTTGAGCCAGCCCACTAGCTCGTCGAGGAGGCCGGGGACGAGGGCGGCGTCGGGGCCCTCGTACACGACCTCGCGGGAGAGGGAGTCCCGGATGTAGATGGGACCGGGGCGTACCAGCCCAGGGGTGTTGTGGCGGTGGTGGCCGATCATCATGAAGTTGAGCGCGTTGAGCATGCCGAGGTCGTAGCGGAAGAACGGGGCCTTCGACAGGAGCGCGATGCAGGTGAGCGCCTGCTGGTAGCCGCCGATCTCCTTGGCCACGGCGTCAGAGGCGTCCAGCGGCTCCTCGCCGGCCATGATCGACTGGATGTCCTCCACGCTCGCCTGGTAGCCCTCGATGGAGTTCGAGCCCTGGATGGCGCGGGCCTGGAGGTGGCGCCGCAACTGGCCGTCCCATCGGTGCGTCTCGGCGAGACGGCGGGTCAGGTCCCGCCGCATGTCCCCGACCTCGTCGAGCACCACCTGGTCCGCCGCTTCGAGGACGGGCGTGCCGTACAGCATGAGGACATCGAAGCATGAACGGATCATCCGCCGCGGGCCTACCATGGGCCTATGCCCAGGATCTCGGCCGCCACCATCGGTGAGCATCGTGCTCAGACGCGCGACCGCATCCTCCAGGCCGTCTCGCGCCTGTCGAGGACGCAGGGCATCGACGCGATCTCCATGACCGACGTGGCGAGCGAGGCCGGCATCACCCGCACCGTGCTCTACAACTACTTCCCGGACAAGGCGGCGCTGCTGCTGGCGTTCACCGAGCGGGTGACGAGCTACTTCATCGACAGCTACGAGCGTGAGCTGCCCGCCGGCGCCTCGCCGGCCGACCGGCTGCGGGCGTTCGTACGGCTGCAGCTGGAGGGGCTGCTGGCGCATCCGCACCCGGGGGCGGCCGATCTCGGCGCGGCGCTCGGGCCGGACGCCTACCAGCAGCTCGCCGAGCACGTGGCGCCCATGCAGCGGGTGCTGGCCGGGATCCTGGAGAGCGGGGCCGCCTCGGGCGACTTCCGGGTGGTGGACGTCGCGGCGACGGCGCGGATGGTCCTGGCGGTGATCGGCGCCGAGCGGGTGCCGCTGATCAGCGGGAGCGTCACCGTCGAGGCGGCGGCGGCGCTGGTGTCCGAGTTCGTCCTGCGGGCGCTGGGCAGTCCGGCGGAGGCAGGCAGCCGGGGGGAGGCAGTCGGGCGGGCGGAGGCAGGCAGTCCGGCCGAGCTGGGCAGTCCGGCTCAGCCTGGCAGTCCGGCCGACCTGGCCAGTTCGGCCGAGCTGGGCGCTGCGGTGGAGCAGTGAGCGGTCCCGTTCAGGCCGGCGGGCATCTGGAGCTGAAGTCCGCGCGCGGCCGGTGGGTGTTGCTCGCGACCGTGCTCGGCTCCGGGCTGGCCCTGCTGGACAGCACGATCGTCAACGTCGCGCTGCCGTTCCTGGGGCGTGAGCTGAACGCGGGCATGGCCGGGCTGCAGTGGACGGTCAACGCCTACACGCTGACGCTGGCCGGGCTGATCCTGCTGGGCGGCTCGCTCGGCGACCGGTACGGCCGGCGCACCGTCTTCGTCATCGGCACGATCTGGTTCGCGGTCGCGTCGGCGCTGTGCGGGCTGTCGCCGAACATCGAGTTCCTGATCGCCGCCCGCGCGCTCCAGGGCGTCGGCGGGGCGCTGCTGACGCCGGGCGCGCTGGCGATCATCCAGGCGTCGTTCGCCCGAGCCGACCGGCCGCGGGCGGTCGGGGCGTGGTCGGGGCTCGGCGGCGTGGCCAGCGCGGCCGGGCCGCTGCTCGGCGGCTGGCTGGTGCAGAGCGCGGGATGGCGGTGGGCGTTCCTGGTCAACCTGCCGTTCGCGCTGCTGGTCGTGGTCGTGGCGGTGCGGCACGTGCCGGAGTCCAGGGACGAGCAGGCGGCCGGGCGGTTCGACGTGCTGGGCGCGGCGCTGGCGGCGCTGGCGCTGGCCGGGATCACGTACGGGTTGATCCAGGGGGGCGCGCCGGTGCCGCTGGCCGTGGGGCTGCTGCTGGCCGCGGCGTTCGTGGTGGTCGAGGTGCGCCGGTCGCCGGACGCGCTGGTGCCGGTGGGACTGTTCAGGAACCACGTGTTCACGGCGGTCAACGTCGTGACGCTCGTCATGTACGCCGCCATGGGCGTGGCGTTCTTCCTGCTGGTCGTGCAGTTGCAGGTGGTGTCGGGGTTCTCGCCGATCGCGGCGGGCCTGGCGATGCTGCCGACGACCATCCTCATGCTGCTGCTGTCGGCCAAGGCCGGGGACGTCGCCAAGCGCTACGGCCCCCGCTGGCCGATGACGATCGGCATCCTGCTGGCGGGCGCCGGGTTCGTGGCGATGAGCACGATCGGGTTCGGCGCGTCGTACCCGCTGCGGGTGCTGCCGGCGGTGACGATCTTCGGGCTCGGGCTGTCGGCGGCGGTCGCGCCGCTGACCGCGACCGTGCTGGCCACGGTGGACGAGCGCTACGCGGGCACCGCCAGCGGCGTCAACAACGCGGTGGCCCGCACCGGGGGCCTGCTGGCGGTGGCCGCCGTGCCGCCCCTGGTGGGGCTGGTGGGCGAGGCGTTCCAGAACCCGCCGGTGTTCGACGCCGGGTTCCGGGCCGCGATGCTGGTCAGCGCCGCGATGATGGCGGTGTCGGCGCTGGTCACGTTCGTGACCATCCGGACGAACGTGCTCGCCCCAGAATGATCAGAACGTGAAGGGCTGGCTGCGGACGCTGTTGTCGAAGTTGGACAGCAGCAGCTCCGGCTCGCCGGTCGCGCGCAGATCGGGCAGGCGGGTCAGCAGCTCGCGGTACATCGTGCGGATCTCCTGACGGGCGAGGTTGGCGCCGAGGCAGAAGTGCGGGCCGGGGCCGCCGAAGCCGACGTGCGGCTTGGTCTCGCGGGTGATGTCGAAGGTGTCCGGGTTGGGGAAGACGGTCTCGTCGCGGTTGGCGGAGCCGTAGAAGAGCACGACCTTGTCGCCCTTCTTCAGCTCCAGCCCGCGCAGGGAGTAGTCCTCGGTGACCGTGCGGCGGAACTGCATGATCGGCGAGACGTAGCGGACCATCTCCTCGACGGCGTTGCCGATGTGCTTGTCGAAGTCGCTCATCAGCAGCTCGCGCTGCGCCGGGTTGTCGGTGAGAATCTTCAGGCCGTGGGCCATGGTGTTGCGCGCGGTCTCGTTGCCCGCCACCAGCAGCAGCGAGAAGAACGAGCCGAGCTCCTTGTCGGTCAGCTTCTCGCCGTCGACGTTGGCGGTGACCAGCAGCGAGACGAGGTCGCCCTTGGGGTCGGCGGCGCGTTCGTGGCCGAGCTTGATGACCATGCGCTGGAGCGCGAGCAGGGCCAGCATGTTCTGGCCGGCCATCTGGACGCTGCGGGCCAGGCTGGGCCGTACGCCGGTGTAGGCGGTGGAGATGTCGACGTGCTGGTGCACCTTGTCCCGCAGCTCCTGCGGGATGTCCAGCATGTCGCAGATGACGTGGATCGGCAGGCGGGCGGCGACCTGCGACACGAAGTCGCGGGGACCCTCGCGGACCACGTCGTCCACGATGCGGGCACAGGCGGCCTCGATGTCGCTCTGCAGGCCGGCCAGCATCTTGGGGCTGAACGAGCGGGTCACGATGCGGCGCAGCCGGGCGTGTCGGGGATCGTCCATGTTGACCATGGACTCGCCGAACACCTGCTTGATCCAGCCGGGCGGCTCGGGATTGGTCACCGCGGGCTCGCTGGAGAAGATCTTGGCGTTGCGGCTGGCCTCGACCACGTCCGCGTGCCGGACGAGGGCGTAGAAGCCCTTGCCCGAGCGCAGGAAGGGCACTTTCTTCTCCGGGAAGAACACCGGATGCTCCAGCTGACGGAGCCGGGCGAAAGCCTCGTGCCGCTCTTTCAGCGGTTTGCGCCAGAAATCCAAATCCGCGAGATCGATGTCCACGCGACTATCCTGGCACGTTCCCACCGCGTTAAGCCCGAGTTCGCGCCGGGAGGACATCACTGGTCGTATGAACGCGCTGCTCGCCGCCCTCCTGGCGGTTCCGCTCGCCTCCGGCACGGCTCCCGCGGCCCGCCCGTGCGGCGGCCACCCGCTCGACTTCGACGGCGACGGCCGCGCCGACCTCGCCGTCGCCGCCCCCTACGACCGCGACCGGGCCGGCTCGGTGGCCGTGCTGTACGGCTCCGGCACGAAGGTCACCCTCACCCAGGGCGACGGGGCCGAGCCGGGCGACTCGTTCGGCTCGGCGCTGGCCGTGGGCGACTTCGACGGCGACGGGTGCGCGGACCTGGCGGTCGGCGTGTCGGAGGAGTTCGCAGGCGAGCGGGTGCCCGGCGGCGACGGCAACGGGGTCGTGCAGGTCTTCCGCGGCTCCCCCGCCGGGCTCGTCAAGGGCGAGGAGCTGGCGCTGCCCAAGCCGTCCAGCGACCGGTTCGGGGCCGCGCTCGCCGCCGGGGACCTCGACGGTGACGGCGTGGACGAGCTGGTCGTCGGCGCGCCCAGCCACCGCTCGGGCGGCGCGGTCGCCGTGTACGGGCTGAAGGGCCGCGAGCCGTACGTGATCACGCAGCGGACGACGTGGGTGCGGCAGTCCGCGCAGGTCACCGACCAGTGGGGGGCCGCGCTCGCCACCGGCGACTTCGACGGCGACGGCCGGGACGAGCTGGCCGTCGGCGCGCCCGCCGACAGCGTCACGCAGGACGGCCAGGGCTCGGTCACGGTCGTCGACGTACACCGCAAGCGGGCAAGGCTGCTCACCCAGAGCACCCCCGGCATCACCGGCGCCGCCGAGAAGTGGGACGCCTTCGGCGCGGCGCTCGCCACCGGCGACTTCGACGGCGACGGCCGCGACGACCTCGCCATCGGCGTGCCGGGCGAGGGCCTGAGCGCGAACCAGCGGGCCATGGACTACGGCGACGGCACGGTGGACGTCCTGTACGGCTCGCGCGGCGGCCTCAGCACCGCTCGCGCCGAGGCGTGGTCGCAGAACACCCTCAAGGGGCGGCCCCGCTACTACGACCGGTTCGGCTCGGCGCTGGCGGCCGGCGACTTCAACGGCGACGGCCGCGACGAGCTCGCCATCGGCGTGCCCGGCGAGCGCGCGGTGCAGGTGCTGGCCGGCAGCGCCGGCGGCGGGCTGACCCGCAAGGGCAACCTGCTGATCAAGGGCGAGGGACGCGACTTCGGCGCCGCACTGGCGGCGCTGCCCGGCGGCGGACGGTTCCGATCGCTGGAGCGGAACGAGTCGCTGGTGCGGGGCGGGGCGCCGCAGGGGCTCGTGGTGGCCGCCCCCGGCCAGGGGCTGGTGATGTACGCGCCCGGCTCGCGGACGCGGGGCCTGCGCCTCGGCCAGGTCCGCGAGATCGCCAAAGGCACCGGCCTGTACGGCTACGCCTTCGGCTGAGCCGGGCCCTCCCGCGGCCGGTCCGCCGTCGGCGGAGCTGAGCCCTTCGCCCAGCCGCCAGGCGATCGGCCACGCGTTACGGGTTCGGCTGATCCGTGCCTTCCCCCGGCCGGTGCGCCGGCAGGATCACCCGGAACAGCGCCCCCTTGCCCGGCTCGCTCTCCGCCACGATCACCCCGCCGTGCGCCTCCACCAGCGTCGCCGCGATCGACAGCCCGAGCCCCGACCCGCCCGTGCTCCGCGCCGGATCGGCCCGGTAGAACCGCTCGAACACCCGCTCGCCCACCTCCGGCGGGAACCCCGGCCCTTCGTCGGCCACCTCGACCACGGCGTGGTCGCCGTCCACGCCCACCCGCACCTGGAACGGCGTGCCGGCGGGCGTGTGCGCGAGCGCGTTGCCGACGAGGTTGCCCAGCACCTGCGCCAGCCGCGGCTCGTCGCCGGTCACCAGCACCTCGCCGTCGCCGCCGAAGAGGCGTACCAGCTCGATACGCCGGTCGGGGGCCAGCGTCTGCGCGTCGATCACCGCCGTGGCGGCCAGGCTGAGCAGGTCGACCGGCCGGGTGGCGAGGGCGCGCCGCTGGTCGAGCCGGGCCAGCAGCAGCATGTCCTCCACCAGCAGGCCCATGCGGGCCGCCTGCCCCTCGATGCGGCCGAGGAGCCGGACGGCCTCGTCCAGGTCCTTCTCCTCCCCCAGCCGGTACAGCTCGGCGAACCCCCTGATCGAGGTGAGCGGCGTACGCAGCTCGTGCGAGGCGTCGGCCATGAAGCGGCGCATCAGCTCCTCGGAGCGGCGGGCCGCGGTGGCGGAACGCCGGGCCGACTCGGCGGCCTCCTCGCGCTCGCGCACGGCGTCCTCGATGCGGGCCAGCATGGTGTTGAGCGAGCGGCCGAGCTTGCCGACCTCGGTGGTGCCGGACCAGAGGGGGACGCGGCGCGACAGGTCGCCGCCCGCGATGTCGTTGGCGGTGCGGGAGATCTCCTGGAGGGGGCGCAGGCTGCGGCGTACCAGCCAGTGGCAGGCGAAGCCGAGCACGATCACCGTGCCGCCACCGCCCACCGCGACGATGAGGCCGAGCTGGGAGACGGTGTCGTCCACGTCGCCCAGGTTGATGGCGATCACCCGGCTCTCGTCGTCGCGTCCCGGCACGGCGACGACCCGCCAGGTGGGCCCGGCGGCATCGACGGACTCGACGGTGAAGGGCCGGCCCCCCAGCTCGGCCACGTCGGCGGCGGCCAGTCGGGGCAGGCTCGGCGTGTGCGCGGCGGTGGACTCGCTGAGCGTACGGACCGGCGCGCCCCTCGCGTCCAGCACCACCACGTGGAACAGGCCGAGGAAGCGCTGCGGCCGGGTGCCCGCGAGCCGCGGCTCCGGCGGCGGGAGCACGTCACGCGGGGCGGCCGCGGCCCTCAACTGCTGGTCCACCCGCTCCACGAGGTAGCCGCGCAGCAGCCGCACCGCGAACAGGCCGGTCAGCGTGATCGCCAAGGTGACCAGCAGCAGGGTCGCCGACACCAGCCGGAGCCACAGCGGCGTCCTGGCCAGGTGCTTGCGGAGCCTGCTCGGCATCGCGTTCACAGACCGCGCGGCGGGCGCAGGATGTAGCCGACGCCGCGCAGGGTGTGCAGGTACTTGTGCTCGCCGGTGTCGACCTTGCGGCGCAGGTAGGAGACGTACGACTCCACGAGGCCGACGTCGGTGCGCCAGTCGCCGTTCCAGACGTGGTCGAGGATCTGCGTCTTCGACAGCACCCGGCCCACGTTGAGCATGAAGTAGCGCAGCAGCCGGAACTCCGTCGGCGACAGCTTCACCGGCAGGCCGTCGCGCCACACCTCGTGGGTCTCCTCGTCCAGCTCCAGGTCGGCGACGCGCAGCCGGTTGGGCGGCGGGGTGCCGCGCCGGGTGCGGCGCAGCACGGCCCGGATGCGCGCGATGGTCTCCTCCAGGCTGAACGGCTTGGTCACGTAGTCCTCGCCGAGGCCGAGCCCGGCGATGCGGTCCTCGGGGGTGTCCTTGGCGGTCACGAACAGGACGGGGACCCGCCGGCCGCGCGAGCGCAGCCGGCCCGCGACCGTCATGCCGTCGAGGTCGGGCAGCATGATGTCGAGCATCACCAGGTCGGGGCTGCTCTCCTCGGCCACCCGCAGCGCCTCCCGGCCGTCGGCGGCGGTCAGCACCTCGAACCCGGCCATGCGCAGGCTGGCCGAGAACAGCTCCCTGATGTTGGGCTCGTCGTCGACCACCAGCAGCCTGGCCTCGGGCTCGGGGCTCATCGCGGTCCGCCTCCCGGGAACTGCCGGCCGCCCTGGGTGATGGCGGAGGCCGTGACCGAGCCGTCGGCGCCCTGCTCGCCGCGTACGGTGACGTCGCTGCCCTGCTCCAGGTCGGTGACCTTGCCGGGCTTGGAGATCTGGACCGTGGTCTGGTCGGTGGTGGTGACGGTGACCGTCTTGCCGTCCGCGGTCTTGACGTACACCTTGCCGTCCTCGACCTTCTCGACGGTGCCGAACGTGCCGCCGCCCATGCGCTGGCCACCGCCGGGGAAGCCGCCGTTCCGCTGCTGGCCGTAGCCGGGAGGGCCGCCGCCCTGCTGCTGGCCGGTGCCGGCCGCCGGGCGCTGCCCGCCGGCGACGGCGGGCGTGTCGTCGCCGAAGAGCTTGCCCGCCTGGATGCCGATGAGGATGCCGGCCACCAGCACCACGCCGGCGGCCAGCGCCAGCGTGACCTTCGACCTGCCCTGGCGCGGCTCGACGGCGAGCTCCTCCCCCAGGTCGTCGGGGAACGGCGAGGAGTCGAGCTTCGACATGTGACTCTCCTTACTCGTGGCGCAGGGCCTGGATCGGCCGGAGCTTGGCCGCCCGGTTTGCCGGATAACTGCCGAAGAACAGACCGATGCCCACCGACACGCCCAGGGCCAGCGCCACCGACGACGGCACGAGGACCGGCTCGATGCCGGCGATGCTGAACCTGGTGCCGATGAAGGCCACCAGCACGCCCGACAACCCGCCCACCAGGCTCAGCAGGGTGGCCTCCACCAGGAACTGGCCCAGGATCGCGCCGCGCGGCGCGCCGATCGCCTTGCGGATGCCGATCTCGCGGGTGCGCTCGGTGACCGTCACCAGCATGATGTTGGTGATGCCGATGCCGCCCACCAGCAGCGAGATCGCGGCGACCGCGCCGAGCAGCACGGTGAAGGTGCCGGTCGCCTCACTGACGGTCTCCTGCAACGTGGCCTGGTTGAGTATGCGGTAGTCGGGGTTGTTGCCGGTGATGCCATGTCGTTGGTTGAGAATAGCGGTGACCTCGGACTGCGCCGTCGTGGTGGTGCCGGCGCCGGTCGCCTGGACGACGATCTGGCCGAGCGAGCCGAACCCGCTCAGGCTCTGCTGCACGGCCGGCAGCGGCGCGATCGCGATGTCGTCGGCGTCCTGCATGCCGGTGGACCCGGCCTCCTTGAGCACCCCGACCACCGTGAACGGCACCCCGGACACGCTGACCTGCTTGCCGATCGGGTCCACCGTCCCGAACAGCTCCTCGACGACGGTCCGGCCGAGCACCACGACCTTCCGCGCGGCCAGCACGTCGTCGTTGAAGAAGTACGTGCCCTGGGCGACGGGCTTGTTCATCGCCTCGAAGTAGCTGGGGTAGGTGCCGACGAACTGGGAGATCGCGTGGCTGGCCGGCCCGTACACGGCCGTCGCCGAGGAGGCGTTCACGACCGGCGAGACGCTCTTGACCGACGGCGCGAGCGTCCGGTCGGTCAGCGCCTTGGCGTCGGCCAGGGTGAGCTGCCTGGCCTGGGTACGCGGCCCGGTGTTGCCGCCCCCGCCCGCCCCGCCGGCGCGGAAACCGCCGCCCCCGCCGCCGCCGCCCGAGAACGACGGGGAGATCGTGAGGGTGTTCGCGCCGAGGCGCTGGATGTTCTGCTGGATCGAGCGGGAGGAGCCCTCGCCGACGGCGACCAGCAGGATGACCGCCGCCACGCCGATGAGGATGCCGAGCGTGGTCAGCACGCTGCGCATCTTGTTGGCCAGCAGGCCGCGCAGCGCGAAGCGGAGGATCTCGAACTGGTTCATCCGGCTGCCGTCCTCGGGGGCGGGCCGTCCACCGGCGCCTGCCTGCGGTCCTCGACGACCTCGCCGTCCACCAGGCGGATCACCCGTTTGGCGTGCGCGGCGACGTCGTCCTCGTGCGTGATGCAGACGATCGTGCGGCCGGCCGCGCTGAGCCGGTCCAGGATCTGGAGCACGTCGTTCGTGGAGGCGGTGTCCAGGTTGCCGGTCGGCTCGTCGGCCAGCAGCAGGGCCGGCGCGGTGACCAGCGCCCGCGCCACGGCGACGCGCTGCTGCTGGCCGCCGGAGAGCTGGTTCGGCTCGTGGTGCACGCGGTCGCGCAGGCCGACCTCCTCCAGCGCGGCCAGCGCGCGGGCGCGCCGTTCGGCCTGGGGGACGCCGCCGTACACGAGGGGCAGCTCGACGTTGGCCAGCGCGCTCATGCGCGGGATCAGGTTGAAGGACTGGAAGACGAACCCGACCCGCCGGTTGCGCAGGATCGCGAGCTGCCGTTCGTTCAGGCGGCCCACGTCGGCGCCGTCGATCAGGTACGTCCCCGAGGTCGGCACGTCCAGGCAGCCGAGGATGTTCATGAGCGTGGACTTGCCGGAGCCGGAGGCGCCCATGATGGCCACGTAGTCGCCCTGCTGGACGTCCAGGCTGACGCCGCGCAGGGCGCGGACCCTGGCGTCGCCCTCGCCGTATTCCTTGACCAGGTTCCGTACCCGGAGGACCGGCACGTCCTCCACGACGCGCAGCCCGGCGGTCATCGCCCGCCCCCGGGTATGCCGCCACCGCCGGGGAAGCCGCCGCCGAAGCGGCCGTTGCCGCCCTGCGTGGTGCCGGTCGAGGCGGCCGGGGGCACGATCTGCTCACCCTCCGAGACGCCCGACCTGATCTCGGTCAGGGTCGTCCCTTGTACGCCGACCTCCACCGGGGTCCGGGTCTGGCGGCCCTGCCGGAGCACGGTGACGGTGGTCTGGCCGCCGCTGGTGGAGATCGCCGTGGACGGGACGGCGACGACGTTCTCCGCGCGGCCGGTGACGACCTCGACGGTGGCGGTCTGGCCCAGCCGCACCTCGTCGGGCACCTCGGTGAACGTCACCGTGACCGGGTACTGGACGACGTTGTTGCTGGTGGTGGCGACCGGCTCGATCTGGGTGACCTTGCCGGTGGCGCTCACGCCGGGCAGCGCGTCGAACGTGACCGTGGCGCTCTGGCCCTTCTTCAGCTTGCCGACATCGGACTCGGTGAAGGTGCCGACGAGCTGCAGCTTGGTGGTGTCGGCCAGCTCGACGAAGCCGGAGCCGGACGTGGACGTGGAGGTGGACCCGCTGGAACTCTGCGACTGACCCTGCCCTGCGCTGCTCTGGCCGCCCGAGCCGCCGGCGTTCGCGCCGACCGAGCCGTTGACGGCCGTGACGGTGCCGCCGAAGGGGGCCTTCAGCACCGTGGCGGCGGCCGTCCGCTGCGCCTCGCGGTAGGAGTTGCGGGCCTTGACGTAGGCGGCGTAGAGCTGCGCCGTGTCCGTGCCGTCGGCGAGGGCGCTGTCGTAGGCGGCCTTGGCCGCCGACAGGTTCTCCTGGGCGGCGGCGTCGTCCAGCCGGGCCAGGAGCTGGCCCTTGCTCACCTTGTCGCCGGCCTTGACGTAGATCTTCTCGACCGTGCCGGACGTGCCGAAGGACAGGGCGCGGAACCTGGCGCTCTCGACCGCGCCCGTGGCGGACATCGCGGCCACGACCGTTCCGCGGCTCGCCGTCACCGTCCGTACGGCGCTCTCGCTCGCCGCCTCCTCCGTACCGAGCTGGGAGTAGGCGAACGCGGCCCCACCCAGCAGGAGCACCGCCAGCGCTCCGTTGGTCATCAGCGCTCCGCGGCTCTTGCGCGATCTGCGCCTGTTCGACACCTTCACGAGCGGTGACCCTTGCACACCAGGCTGCGTCGCAGCCGCGAGCAAGCTGAACGTTCGCTGACAGCGGGCCCGCCCCTGCGGGCGCACAGAGAACTTGCAGGCGGCTCGCAGGCTGCCGCGAACCTGCTTCGCCAGGATGATCCGTCATGAGACGGACTTTCGCGCTGGGCGGGCTCGCCCTGGTCGTGCTCGCCGCCGGGTCGGGCGTGGCCGTGCTCGCGACGCGCGACGACTCCCCCGCCGCCGTCCAGGTACGGCTCGCCGCGGCGCAGCGCGGGCAGGTCACGGCGGTGGTGAGCGCCGCGGGCAGCACCGTGGACGGCTCCCGCCGCGACCTGGCCTTCGGCTCCTCAGGCACCGTCACCAAGGTGTACGTCAAGACGGGGGCGAAGGTGAAGAAGGGCCAGGTCCTGGCCCGGATCGACGGGCGGGAGGCGCGGGAGGCGTACGAGGCGGCCAAGGCCGACCTGGCGGCGGCCGAGGAGGCACTGGACAAGGCGTCCACCGCCAGCTCCACGACCACGGGCACCTCCACGTCCGCGGGCACGTCGGCGTCCAAAGGCGCATCCGCGACGCGCGGTGGCACGGACTGCACCCCTGTCGGCGGCAAGCCCAGCGCCACGGCGTCCGGCCGTCCCGCTGGAACCCCCTCGGCCACCCCGGCCGGCACCCGGACCAGCGCCGCCGCCGCCACCGGCGGCCCTGCCGGGGGCGCGCTGCTCGGTCCCGTCCGCTCCCCCGGCCACGGCGGCACGACCTCGCCGACCCCCGAGCCGACCCGCACCCCGCGTCCCACGGCCACGCCGACCGCCACTCCTACCTCCACCCCGACCACCCCGACCACCCCGACCACCAGGCCCACCGAGCCCGAACCTGGATCCACGGTGACCGTCACCGCCACCGTGACGGCCACGGTCACGGTCACCGAAACCGTCACCGCCCCGCCCCAGGACGACGGGACGCAGCAAACCCACCGCCCGGCCGCCTCCCCCACGTCCAAGCCGTCCGCCACGAAGAGGCGGACCACCGCCGGCAAACCCTCGGCCCGCCCGGACACCGGCTCCTGCGCCCCCTCCACCGCCCCGTCCACCAGCCCGAGGACCGCCGGCCAGGGCACCACCAAGGAGCAGGCCACCGCGAACGTGGACCGCGCCGAGGCCGCCCTTGAGGAGGCCGCCGACGCCGTACGCGCCACCCGCATCCTCGCCCCGGCGGCGGGCACCGTCCTCTCGGTGGCGGGCGCGCCCGGCGACCAGGCCGGCACCGGCACCTTCATCAGCCTGGGCGACCTGGACGAGCTGCAGGTCCAGGCCATGGTGACCGAGTCCGACGTGAACCGGCTGCAGCTCGGCCAGCAGGCCGCGATCACCCTGGCGACCCGCCCGGGCGAGCGTCACACGGGCACGGTGACGGCGATCGCGCCGACCGCGACGAGGGACGGTCAACTCGTCCGCTACTCGGTCACCCTCGCCTTCGACGAGCCGCCGACCGGCCTGATGCTGGGGCAGACGGCCTCGGTGACGGTCACCACGGACGCGGCCGCGGACGCGATCTACGTCCCGGCGGCGGCGGTCCGCAGCAGGCCGGACGGCGCCCAGGTGATCACCGTACGGTCCGGTGGCCGTGACCTGGCCAAGGTGGTGGAGACGGGCGTGCGCGGCGACCAGTACGTCGAGGTCACCTCGGGCCTGACCGAGCGCGACCAGGTGGTGATCTCGGACGGCACCACGGGTGAGTTCCCCGACGGCGCCTGGCCCGATGCCTGACGCGTCCGGCGTCCCATGATCCCCGGGCCGCGACCCGGGCCCGCCCCGCCCCCCGGCGGCCTCGGGAGAGGGCGGACCTGCCCCCGGGTCGCGGCCCGGCCTCGTTGCCGGGCCGCCTGTTGAGCGGATCCTCAGTTTGCTCTCAGCGGGCGTTCAGGGAGTCGGCCGTCAGCGTGAGCCGGTGCGAGGTCTTGGCGGGCGCGCCGCGCCGTGAGACGCGGTCGAGCGTACGGAAGTCGACCGACAGCTCGTCCCTGGTGAGCCGGGCCATGAGGTAGCCGCGGCGCTGGTCGATGTAGGAGAAGTGGGGGTTCTCCCGCAGCGCGGCGGCGATCCACTCCCGGTCGCGGTAGCCGTCGCCGTCGCTGGCGATGGACGAGGTGATCAGCTCCTTCGCGACGACCGGCGAGTCCGGGTCGTCGAAGTCGGGCTTGAGCTCGGCCAGGTGGTGCATGTGGGCGTCGCCGGTCAGCACCACCGGGTTCGCGGTACGCGACAGCGCGCCGAGGAGGCGGGTGCGCTCGGCGGCGTACCCGTCCCAGGAGTCCAGGTTGACCTCGCGGCCCGGACCGGTCCTGAAGTCGCGCTGGGCCACCATGATCTGCTGGCCGAGCAGGTTCCAGCGGGCGGTGGAGCCGTGCAGGCCGTCCTCCAGCCAGCGCCACTGGTCACGGCCGAGCAGGGTGCGCCGGCCGGACAGCCGCTCGTCGCAGCCCGCCCGTACGCCGTCCAGGCAGGCCTGGTCGTCGCGGAACTGCCGGGTGTCGAGCAGGTGGAAGCGGGCCAGCGTGCCCCAGGAGACGCGCCGGTTCACCCGCAGCGAGGTGCCCCGCAGGCTGGCGCGGCGCAGCGGCATGTTCTCGTAGTAGGCGCGGAACGCGTGCGCCCGCCGCCCGGCGAAGCCGGTCGCGCCGGTGCTGGAGACCTCGCCGGCCCAGTTGTTCTCCACCTCGTGGTCGTCGAAGGCCACCAGCCACGGCGCGCCCGCGTGCGCCCGCTGCAGGTCGGGGTCGCTCTTGTACTGGGCGTGGCGGAGGCGGTAGTCGGCCAGGGTCCGGCACTTGCCCGGCGTGTGGGTACGGACGCGACCGGCCAGGGCGGTGTAGCCGCTGGGGCCGTACTCGTACATGTAGTCGCCGAGGAACACCACGAGGTCGGGCTCCTGCTCGGCGAGGCGGCGGTAGGCGGTGTAGTAGCCGTGCTCGTAGTGCGCGCAGGCGGCGACGGCGAACGTGAGCGGCGTTGTCGCGCCGGCAGGCGTGGTGCGGGTGCGGCCGGCCGGGGACAGCCGGCCCTCGGCGCGGAAGCGGTAGAAGTACTCGCGGCCCGGCTCCAGGCCGGACAGCTCGACGTGCACGCTGTGCGCGCCGCGGGCGCGGGCGGTGGCGGTGCCTGACCGGACGACCTTGGAGAAACGTTCGTCGGCCGCGACCTGCCAGCCCACCTCGACGTCGCGGGAGGGCATGCCGCCGCGGCCGTCGCCGCCGAGAGGGTCGGCGGCGAGCCGGGTCCACAGCACGAAGCCGTCGGCCGACGGGTCGCCGGAGGCCACGCCGAGCGTGAACGGGTCGGAGCGGAGGGTTCGGGAGGTTCTGGACGAGGTGGCCGAGGCGGGGGCGGCCCACGCCGGTGAGGTGACGAGGCCGGCCGCCGCTGCGGTCAGGAAGGCTCTGCGGTCCACGTACCAGGTATGTCCGGCCGGGCTGACCCGCCCGTGGCCGGGGAGTCAAGGCCCGGTGAACAGCAACGGTCGTCCTCAGGCGGCGAGCACGGCCCCGAGGGCGGCGCGCAGGTCGGCGGAGCCGGTGTAGAGCAGGCCGGTCATGCCCGCGCGTTCGGCGCCCTCGACGTTCTCGAGGCGGTCGTCGATGAAGACGACGTCGGCCGGCTCGGTGCCGAGCGCGCGGGCGACCTCGTCGTAGATCTCCCGGTCCGGTTTCACCAGGCCCATCCTGCCGCTGTAGAAGCGGCGTGCGATGGCGGCGATCCACGGCAGCTCGTCCAGGCCGTCGCCGAGGCAGATCGGCGCGTTGGACAGCAGCGCCACGTCGCGGCCGTCGGCCAGCAGCTCGCCGAGCAGCGCGACGGTGCCCTGGTCGGGGTGGGCCCAGCCGGCGACGTCCATGGCGACCAGGCGGGCGACCTCGCTGTGGGTGACGGGCCGGCCGAGCACCGCCGCCCAGTAGGCGTGCGGGGTCAGGTCGGCCCGGTCGAAGTCCAGCCGGTGCCGCCAGTAGCCGGTCACGAACGCCTCGGGGTCGGCGTTCATCGCGCGGGCCATCTCCAGGGTGTCGGCCTCGGGCTGGGGCAGCGACAGCACGCCGCCGTAGTCGAACACGATCCAGGTCATGCCAGGAATGGTCGCAGATGCGGGTCGAGCGCGGGGCAGCCCAGGTATTTCTCGGCCGTGTGGAAGTCGAGCCAGTCGAGGTTGACCAGCTCCTCGGCGTCCACGCCGGTGAAGCAGCCGCCCAGGCCGGGCGGGATGGCGGCGATGTCGTCCTTGTCGGCGATGTTCACCCAGCGGGCCACGCCGGGCGGCCGCTCGCCGCGGCCGTTGATGGGGGCGGGCAGCAGCCGTTCGAAGACGACGTTGCGCATGCCGAGCGGGCTGCCGAGGGTGATCAGCAGCTCGATCCGCAGGTCGGGGTTGGCCCACAAGGTCTCGTACGCGACGACGCTTCCGAGCGAGTGCGCGATGACCACCTTGGGACGGTTGCGGCGGACCGTCTCGGCCACGGCCTGCCGGCACCGCTCGCGCCTGGCCGCGTCGGTGAGGTAGGCCGCCACCTCGGGCGCGAAGAGCTCGGCGAAGGCCGTGGACCGGGCGTCGAGCGCGGTGAGCAGCCATCCGGTGAACGCCCTGAGCGCGCCCGTGACCTGCTCGCCCAGCCCCCGGTTGCGCGCCCACTCCAGCAGGACCTGCTGGGCGGGGGCGTCCATGGCGGCCAGGGAGCGCGCCCGCGCCTCGCCGTCCCGCAGCAGGTGGGAGAAGTAGGCGATCTCGCTGAAGTAGTGTCCGTCCCCCTTGCCGCCGAGGGCCGCGTGCAGGTAACGGTCCCACTTCAACCGCATGGCCTCCGCCGCCCCGGCGGCCGAACCAGCCTCCTGGAAGTAGTCGTACTTGCCGATGCCGTGCACCCCGACGATGACCGCCACTCCTGCCTCCCTCATGCGCGTATCCAAGGAAATACCGTTGGAATCGGCATATGTCATCCAGATACGGTGACACTCGGTCAAGGACCCACGATCCATCCCGACAGGAGTTCCGCTCATGCCCGGCCCGCTGGTCGTCAACGACGCCGTCGTCATCCCCGACGCCGAGCTCGTCTGGCGCTTCTCGCGTTCGTCGGGGCCCGGCGGCCAGGGCGTCAACACCACCGACAGCCGGGTGGAGCTCACCTTCGACGTGGCGGCGAGCACAGCGCTGCCGCCCGCGCTCAAGCAGCGGGCGCTCGACCGGCTGGGGTCGGCCACGGTGACGATCGCCGCCTCCGAGTACCGTTCGCAGCTCAGGAACCGGGAGGCCGCCACGCAGCGGCTGGCCCAGCGGCTGCGCGAGGCCATCGCCCCGCCGCCGAAGCGGCGGCGCCCGACCAAGCCCAGCCGGGGCTCCGTCGAGCGCCGCATCGCCGCCAAGAAGCAGCGCTCGGACATCAAACGGCTGCGCCGCGGCCTCTGAGCCGGCGCTTCCCGGGGAGAGGGTTCAGAGGGAGAGCACGGGCTCGCGCAGTCCGAGGGCGGGCTCCATGACCTCGTCAAGGACCGGTTGCGCCGGCTGGGCCAGGCACAGCTGACCGATCACGTCACGTACCTGCGCGCGCAGGACCGGGTCGGCGAGGCGGCCGTCCTCGTCGAAGTGCCGGCGGCCGGGCAGGATCACCAGCTCGGCGCCCGTCACCACGGCCCCGGCGATCTGCAGCCTCTTGTACAGCTCCGCCTGGGCCCACATCGCCCCGCACGCCCGCGCGCTCGCGCTCATCACCGCGACCAGCCGGCCCGCCAGCACCCCGGACGCGGCCAGCCAGTCAAGGGTGTCGATCAGCTCGTCCGGCAGCAGGCTGTGCTCGGGCGCCGTCACGACCACCGCGTCCGCCGCCAGGATCAGCCGGATGAGCTCCCCCACGGGCGCGGGCATCGGCCCCGGCTCGTACGGCGGCATCTCCCCCAACCCGGACCACACCTCGAATCCGACGTCCTCGGGCAACTCACCGCCCGCCGCTCCCAGCAGCCTGTTGACGAAGGAACCGGCGTGCAGGCCGGCGGCGATGCCGATGATTTTCACCCTCTGCTCCCAAGGGGGTCCGGTGTTACCGGAAACCTGCCCGATGCGTAGGTTGTCCAAGACCATGCCCGAGTCAAGAGTGGTTTCCGCGCCGCAGCTCTACCCCTGGTGCGGGAGTTAGTCCTCGGATTCCGGACGTCTTCTGAAGATCGGCGCGAGCACCCGCAACATGAGGATCGCCGAGATCATCAGCAGGTTGTAGCCGATGAGGTGGTAAAGCGTCGCCCCCGGCATGATCTGCGGCCCGCCGTCGTTGGCGAGCAGCATCACCCCCATGACGCCCGACGTGGCCCCGAGCACCGTCAGCAGCACCTGGTGCAGCAGCCCGGTCAGATAGCGGCGGTCGCGCTCGTCGGCCAGCAGCCGCACATTGAACGCCAGCCGGCCGTGCTCGGCGGCGCTGGCGATGCGCTCGACCCGGCGCGGCAGGCGGCGCAGCATCGGCAGCAGCGCGGCCAGCTCCTGCGTGAGCGTCTCCCGCACCGCGGCCGGCTCGGCCCGCTCGGCGATGTGGCGGCCCGCGAACGCGCGGGCCTCGCCGATGAGGTCGAAGCCCGGCGACAGGCGCACCAGCGTGCCCTCCAGCGTGGCCAGCGCGCGGAAGACGGCCGCCACCTCCGGCGGCACGGACAGCCCGTACGCCGTGACGATCCTGAACAGGTCGGTGAACATCTGGACGCTGTCCATGCCCGGCCCCAGATGGCGGGCCATGAACTGGCCGAGCGCGCGTTCCAGCGCGGCCTCGTCGATGTCCTCGGGGCGGGGCACCACCTCCAGCAGGGCGTCGGTGACGCCGAGCGGGTCCTGGCGGTCCATGGCGAGCAGGAAGCGTTGCAGGGCGGAGCGGACCGCGGCGTCCAGGCGGCCCACCGAGCCGAAGTCGAGCAGGCCCAGGGCGCCGTCGTCGAGCAGCATGAGGTTGCCGGGGTGCGGGTCGGCGTGGAAGACGCCGTCCACGAGGATCTGGCGGAGCAGGCAGTCGAGGAGGTCGCGGGCCAGGCGCGGGCCGTCCTCGGGCGCGGCATCGGTGACCGGCCGCCCGGACAGCCGCCGCATGACCAGCACCTGCTCGGTGCAGAGCGCCGTCATCGGCGCCGGGTACCGGACGCGCGGGGCGCCCTCCGCGTTGGCGGGCGGCTGGGGGGCGGTGACGGCGGCCATGTTGGCGGCCTCCACGCGGAAGTCCAGCTCCTCGCGGATGGCCGCCGCGAACCCCTCCGCGAGGTCGCGCAGCCCCAGCGAACGGCCCCACCGGGTGCGGGACTCCAGCGTGGCCGCCAGCCGCCGGACGATGTCGAGGTCCTTGGCCACCACCCTTCCGATGCCCGGCCTGCGTACCTTGACCACGACGTCCTCGCCGCCGGGCAGCCGGGCGGCGTGGACCTGCCCGATGGAGGCGGCGGCCAGCGGCGTACGGTCGAAGGCGGCGAAGACCTCCTCCACCGGCGCGCCCAGCTCCGCCACCAGCACCGGCTCGATCTGCGCCCACGGCGCCGGGACCACCTGGTCCTGCAGCCGCCCCAGCTCCTCGACGAACTCGGCGGGCAGCAGGTCACGCCGGGTGGACAGCACCTGGCCGAGCTTGACGAACGTGACGCCGCCCTCGTCCAGCGCCTCCCGCAGCGACCTGGCCAGGCGCACCTTGCCCGTACGGTCCTCCAGCCGCTCGCCCCGGCCGCGCAGGTAGGGGCCGAGGCCGTGCTTGATCGCGATCCTGGTGATCTGCGAGTAGCGGCGGGCCCGCGAGACCCGTCCCCGCACCGAGCGCAGCAGCTCCACCGGCCCCGGCAGCGAGCCGGGCGGGACCAGCGCCTCGGCCAGCACCAGCAGCACCATGGGGATGAGCACCATGGCCATCGTGGCGAGCAGCAGGACACCCAGCGCGCCCGCGTCCGGCACCTGCCCGTCCGCGGGGATGTTCATCGCCGTCAGCAGCGGACCGAGCAGCGGCTGCGCCAGCAGGAACGCGGCCAGCCCTGCCACGAGCGTGCGGACCGCGCCGAACCTGACGCCCAGCAGCCGCTGCGCCGCCAGGGCGAGCAGGATGATCGTCAGTAACGCGAACAGGGCGATGAGCAACTGGGCCAGGACGTCCATGGGGCAGGATCATGGCACGTCCGGCCCGCGCGTCCCGCCACGGGCCGACCGTTTCCCGACCCGTGGGCCGGAACGACCGTCAACCGAGGCCGGCGTCGACCGGGGCGGCCGTCAACCGAGGCCGTCAACCGGGGCCGTCAACCGGGGCCTGCGTCACGGCCGTCAGCCGAGGCGGGCGGCGGCGCGGGCGCGGCGCTCCTCCCGGCGCTCGACGAACCTGGCGGCCGTCGCCTCGGTCCTGTCCAGGAACGCGGCCAGCTCGTCGCGGGCCGCCTCCCCCTCGGGGCCGAGCCCGGTCTTGTCGAACACCGACCACTGCCGCAGCACCGGCATGAGCACGTCGTCGAGGTGCAGGCGCAGGTCGTAGATGCCCTCGTTGGCGATGATGAGGGCCTTGCGGGTGAAGCCCTCCATGCCCTGGCCGGGCATCTGGAACGTCGTGACGACGTCGGTCACCGCGCGCATGGTCTGGCCCGGGTCGAGCTCGAAGGCCGCCTTGAGCAGGTTGCGGTAGAAGAGCATGTGCAGGTTCTCGTCGGCGGCGATGCGGGCGAGCAGGCGCTCGCAGCCCTCGTCGCCGGAGGCCCTGCCGGTGTTGCGGTGGGCGATGCGGGTCGCGAGCTCCTGGAAGGAGACGTAGGCGAGCTGCTGGAGCATGGTGCCGTACTCGGTGGCGAAGCCCTGCTCCATGTGGTGCATGCGGGCCCGCTCCAGCGCGACGGGATCGACCGCGCGGGTCACCGTGAGGTAGTCGCGGATGGCGGTGCCGTGCCGGTCCTCCTCGGCCGTCCAGCGGTGCACCCAGGTGCCCCACGCGCCGTCGCGGCCGAACGTGGTGGCGATCTCGTGGTGGTAGCTGGGCAGGTTGTCCTCGGTCAGGAGGTTGACGATGAGGGAGACACGGGCGGCCTCGGGGATCTTCGAGTCGCTCTCCTGCCACGCCTCGCCCCCGTAGATGCCGTCGAAGTCACGGCCTTCGCTCCACGGGATGTACTCGTGCGGGAACCACTCCTTGGCCATCTTCTCGTGGCGGTCCAGCTCGACGGCCACGACGGGCTCGAGCTCGTGCAGCAGCTCCGTCTGAGTCATCGCCATATATGATCTTCTCCTTCAGGTTACGGTACCGTAGGTTAGGCTACCTGAAGGACCTACCGGTCAAAGAGTGTGGGCGTCTATGACTCGGTGCGACTTTTTGTGCACGATGTCCATTGTGGCCATGTCTGCCTTGCCCGGCCCGGTCCGGTTCAGTCGTCCTCCCGGGCCAGTAACCGGTCGAGCTTGATGCCGAGGTCGAGCATCTCCGAACGTACGGACTCGAACTCCTGGGCCATCTCGGCCCGCACCTCCGCGAACCCCTCGGCGATGTCGACGCGCAGCTGGATCTCGTCGCCGGAGCTCCTGGACACCCGGACGAACGGCGGGACCATCGCGCGACGCACGCCCTCGACCTCGGTCTGCAGGGCCGCGAGGTCCTGGCCCATCTCCAGGCAGACCTCGCCGACGCGGCCACGGAGGGCGGCTATCTCCTTCTGGAGGACCCGGGTCCGTTCGTTGATCTCGCGCAGCAGCTCCGCGTGGCGGGCCGCCGACGGGCCGGCCGACCTGTCGCGGTCCGCCTCCAGGTCCTCAACACGGAGCTTCAAGCCGAGAATCTCCGTCTGCACATCCACCCACGCCCGCCTTCTCCCTCGCGTCGTCGTGTCCGTCCGATCGCGTTCTGTGACGATCGTAGCCAGCACGCCCCCTCCGCGAGACCGGCTTTGCCCACATCAGACGCGTCGTGTCGAACATGCTGGAGCCCCCGGCCCTCTTCGGCCGAGGGCTCCCCCGCCTTACGCGCTCAACTTCTCCAGGATCAGATCCACCTTGGAGTCCAGCTTCGTCACCTTGTCATCCAGGCGGGTCACCTTGTCATCCAGGTGCGTCACCTTCGCATCCAGGTCGGTGACCCTCGCGTCCAGGCTCGTGACAGTGACTCGGAGCTCGGACACCTCGCCCTTGATCTCAGTGACGTCCCCTTGCAGGCAGGTGATGTCGCCTTGCATCGTGGTGACGTCCTTGCGGAGGTGCGTGATGTCGCTCTGCATCCTCGTGACATCGCCCTGAAGACGGGTGATGTCGCCCTGCATGGTTGTGACATCGCTTTGGAGGTGCGTGATGTCGCCCTGCATGGCTGTGACGTCCTTGCGGAGGTGCGTGATGTCCTTCTGCATCTTCTCCGTGCGGACGTCGACGCGCTCGAAGAGCTTGAGGTGTCGGTCGAGTTCCTTGGTGTGGTCCGTCACGATGCCCCCCGTTTTCAGGAACTTCTCGATGTCGCCCACCCGGCGCTTCAGGCCGTCGATCTCGAATTCCACGTACACGAGCCCCTCCAATGCCTACAGTGACTGGTGGGACCTGGCTACGTAGTTTAGCCAGGTCCCTTTCTGCGCCAGGCGATGATTGCACAGAGTGGGAGAGTTGCGACGGTGAGTAGTGAGTTCTGATCTACTTGCGGTCCTCGATCTCCCAGAGGTGGTCGAGGACGTGCCAGGTGACGCGGCGCAGTGCGTAGCGGGGTGGCCAGGCGGTGGTGAGGGGTGGCTGCCAGGCGGAGGACAGGGTGGCGGTGAGTTCCTGGCGCAGGGCATCGCGGTCGGCGGCCGACTTGTACGGCTTGTGCCGCACGTCCACCTTGCGGGCGAAGGCGCGTTCGGCCTCCACCACGTGACTCACGATCCGGTCGCGGTCGCGCCCGCCGCCGCGCGGGCCCTTGCGCAGCTCTTCGGGGGCGTCCCCCGCGACCTCGTCGAACAGGTCCCAGGCGGCGCGCATCAGCGCGACCTGGCGCGTGGCGTCGGCGGCGGGCAGCGGCTCCAGGTCCAGGCCGGGGACGACGATCGCGGGGACGCCGAAGTCGGTGGAGGCGTCGCCGGGCACGCGGGCCACCACCTCCGGCTCCCCCGGCAGGAACGGGACGCCGGCCCGGTCGGCGACGACGCGGTAGCGGGCCTCGTAGTCCATCAGGCGGTCGAGGGCCGCCTCCTCGCTCTTGTCGGAACGGGCCCAGCCGGGCCAGTCGAGCGAGCAGGCGAACACCTTCTTGCGCCCGATCTCCAGGTGAACGCGGTTCATGGCGTCACAGCCTGCCAGGCGTACCTGTCGGGATCCGTCAGGTTCAGATGAGGTCGATGAGGTCGGCGACCGACTCGACGATGAGGGACGGCCGGTAGGGGTAGCGGTCGATCTGCTCGCGCTGCATGACGCCGGTGAGGACGAGGATCGTGTAGAGGCCCGCCTCCATGCCGGAGACGATGTCGGTGTCCATGCGGTCGCCGATCATCGCCGTGGTCTCGCTGTGCGCCTCGATGTCGTTGAGCGCGCTGCGCATCATGCGGGGGTTGGGCTTGCCGACGAAGTAGGGGGCGACGCCGGTGGCCTTGGTGATGAGGGCGGCGACGGCGCCGCAGGCCGGGAGGGAGCCCTCGGTGGACGGCCCGATGGGGTCGGGGTTGGTGGCGATGAAGCGGGCGCCGTTCTCGATGAGCCGGATGGCGCGGGTGATCTGGGTGAAGCTGTAGGTGCGGGTCTCGCCGAGCACGACGTAGTCGGGGTCGAGGTCGGTGAGGATGTAGCCGACCTCGTGCAGTGCGGTGGTGAGCCCGGCCTCGCCGATGACGTACGCCGACCCGCCCGGCCGCTGGTCGTCGAGGAACTGGGCGGTGGCGAGGGCGGAGGTCCAGATGGACTCGGCGGGCACGGTCAGCCCGGCCCCGGCCAGGCGTACGGACAGGTCGCGCTGCGTGTAGATCGAGTTGTTGGTGAGCACCCGGAACTTCTTGCCGGATTCGCTGAGCTTCTTGATGAATTCGGCGGCCCCGGGAACCGGCCGCCCCTCGTGGACGAGGACGCCGTCCATGTCGGACAGCCAGGAGTCGATCCGCTTACGCTGAGTCACCCGGCCATCGTACCGACGTATCTTGTCGACTTCCGTGCCGGTACGTGAACAATGTGCTCATGTCGTTCATGGAATCCGCACAGGACATGCGGGACGAACTCGTACAGCTCAGGCACTCCCTCCACACCACGCCGGAGCTCGGCCTCCACCTCCCCCGCACCCAGGAGAAGGTGCTGGCGGCGCTGGACGGGCTGCCGCTGGAGATCAGGACCGGCGAGGCGCTCAGCTCGGTGACGGCCGTGCTGCGCGGCGGCAGGCCGGGACCCGCGGTGCTGCTGCGGGGCGACATGGACGCGCTGCCGGTGACGGAGAAGAACGACCTGCCCTTCGTCTCCCAGCTGCCCGGCCAGATGCACGCCTGCGGCCACGACCTGCACACCGCGATGCTGGCGGGCGCGGCGCACCTGCTGAGCGCGCGGCGCGAGGAGCTGGCCGGCGACGTGATCTTCATGTTCCAGCCGGGCGAGGAGGGCCACGAGGGCGCCAAGTACATGATCGACGAGGGCGTGCTGGAGGCGGCGGGCGAGCGGCCCGTGGCCGCGTACGGGATGCACGTGGTGTCGTCGATGCTGCCGAACGCGCTGTTCGCCTCCCGGCCGGGGCCGATCATGGCGGCAGCGGACGTGTTCTGCGTGACGGTCAAGGGCCGGGGCGGGCACGGGTCGAGCCCGCACCGGGCGCTGGACCCGATCCAGGCGGGCTGCGCGATGGTGACCGCGCTGCAGACGATGGTGACCCGGACGTTCGACGTGTTCGACCCGGTGGTGGTGACGGTGGGCAGCTTCCACGGCGGCTCGGCCGACAACGTGATCCCCGACGAGGCCCGGTTCGAGGCGACGGTGCGCACGTTCAGCAAGGAGAACAGGGCGCTGGTCAAGCGGCGGCTGGTGGAGCTGGTCGAGGGCATCGCGGCGGCGCACGGCATGACGGCGGAGACGTCGTTCGGGATGGGCTACCCGGTGACGGTCAACGACCAGGACGAGGCCGGGTTCGTGGGCAGGACGGCCGACGAGCTGTTCGGCCCGGGGCGCTACTTCGTCGCCCCGCAGCCGGTGATGGGGTCGGAGGACTTCTCGTACGTGCTGGAGCGGGTGCCGGGGGCGTTCGTGTTCCTGGGCGCGTGCCCGCCCGACCTGGACCCGGCCACCGCCCCCTACAACCACTCCCCCGAGGCGCGCTTCGACGACGCGGTGCTCACGGACGGCGCCGCGCTCTACGCCTCACTCGCGGCGACGCGGCTCGCCGGGGCCTGAGCCGCCGCCCGAAACGCGAGTGAACGCGGCCTGAGGAGGTAACACCGCAGGAGGAGGTGGCGCGGCATGAGAGCGTGGGTGGTGCGCGAGCCGGGACCGATCGCGTCCGGCCCGCTGGAGCAGGTCGAGCGGGACGTCCCCGAGCCGGGCCCCGGCGAGGTGCTGGTGCGGGTGGAGGCGTGCGGCGTGTGCCGGACCGACCTGCACCTGGCCGAGGGCGACCTGCCGCCCCGCCGCCCGCGCACCACGCCCGGCCACCAGGTGGTCGGCCGGGTCGAGGGCACCGGGCGCCGGGTGGGCGTGGCCTGGCTCCGCTCGACCTGCGGCACGTGCCGCTACTGCCGCCGGGGCATGGAGAACCTGTGCCCCGCCTCCGCCTACACGGGCTGGGACGCCGACGGCGGCTTCGCCGAGTACGTGGTGGCGCCCGAGGGCTACGTCTACGACCTGCCGGACGACGTGCCCGCCGAGCGGCTGGCGCCGCTGCTGTGCGCCGGGATCATCGGCTACCGGGCGCTGGCCCGCTGCGACCTGCCGCCGGGCGGGCGGCTCGGCATCTACGGCTTCGGCGCCTCGGCGCACCTGACCGCGCAGGCGGCTATCGCGCGGGGCGCGACCGTGCACGCGGTGACCAGGTCGGCGGCCTCGCGCCGGCTGGCGCTGGAGCTGGGCGCGGCCTCGGCGGGCGACCGGCCGCCCGAGCCGCTGGACGCGGCCATCCTGTTCGCGCCGGTGGGCGACCTCGTGCCGCCGGCGCTGGAGGCGCTGGACCGGGGCGGCACGCTGGCGATCGCCGGGATCCATCTGACCGACATCCCGTCGCTGAACTACGAGCGGCACCTGTTCCAGGAGCGCACGGTGCGCAGCGTGACGGCCAACACGCGGGCCGACGGGCGGGCGTATCTGGAGCTGGCGACGGCGCACCCGCCGCGGGTCTCGGCGGTGCCCTATCCCCTGGAGGCGGCCGGCCGGGCGCTGGCGGATCTGGCGAACGACCAGGTCAACGGCGCGGCGGTGCTGGTCGTCCCGTAAAGCTTTACTTGATGGCGCTTAGCGTCACTCTGTACAGTGATGAAGGAAAGTTACATTAACCTCACAGTCTCTGGAGATTATTGACGCTTTCCGGAGGCGACCGTAGGGTCCGGTCAATCCCTTGAGACATCCCCCGGAGCGGCAAATGAAGCGACTGGCAGCGGTAGTGACGTTGCTGGGCCTTGCCGCCGCGACAGCGGCGTGCAGCGGTGGTTCGACCAACAAGTCCGGCGACGCGGCGGGCGGTGGCGGTGGCCTGTTCACCACCATCGACGTCAACCGGCCGGGCCTGGAGGCATCCGCCCCGGCCAACCCGTACAACCCCAAAGGCAACTCCTTCCCGGGCTACAGTTCCATGAAGCTCGGCTGGGTCAAGAACCACCTCACCGATCCCAACCAGGCTCTCCCCGGCATCGCGGCCAGCTGGGAGATCGCCCCTGACAACTCCGCGATCACGCTGAAGCTGCAGCCGAACGCCAAGTGGTCCGACGGCAAGCCCGTCACCGCTGACGACGTGAAGATGTCCATCGGCATCGCCTACACGCAGGGCAGCACGGCCTTCTCCGTCACCCCCGGCGCCGCGGGCGCGGCCGCCGAGGTCACCGTGGTGGACCCGCAGACCGTGAAGATCACGCAGGACATGGCCAACCCCAGTCCGAAGTTCGCGCGCGGCGTGCTCGACACCACCGTACTGCCCGCCCACGTGTGGAGCAGCGTGCTGCCGGCCGACTTCTGGGACAAGCTGAAGGCCGCCCGCGGCGAGGGCGCCGACGCCGAGAAGGCCCGCGAGGAGATCACCGGCCTGGGCGAGAAGATCATCGCCTTCGCGCCGGAGAAGGACGTCTCCGCCGGCCCGTTCGTGCTGGAGCGGGTGAACCCGTCCGAGGCGCTGCTGGTCAAGAACAAGTACTTCTACAACGCCGCGAACGTGGCCCCCGCGCAGGTGAAGTTCCTCAACTACACCGGCAACGAGCAGATCTGGAACTACCTCATCGCCGGCAAGCTCGACCACGCCGGCTTCACCGCCGCGCCGACCGACGTGATGAACCGGATCAAGTCGGCCAACGGCAACGAGGTCATCAAGGGCTACTCGCCGGTCGCGGTGAGCATGGCCTTCAACCAGACCAAGAAGCCGTACGACAACGTCCACGTGCGCCGCGGCCTCGCCTACCTCATCGACCGCGAGCAGGTCACGCAGGTCGCCTCGCCCGAGGGCGGCACCGCCGCCGTCACGACGAGCGGCATCCACCAGAAGGCCGCCCAGGCCTGGATCCCGGACACGCTGCCGTCGCTGGAGCCGTACAAGGTGGACGTGGCCAAGGCCGAGGAGGAGTTCAAGCAGGCCGGCCTCGTCAAGAAGGACGGCAAGTGGGCGCTGGCCGACGGCTCGGCGTGGAAGGTCTCCATGCACGCGCCCGCCGGCTTCTCCGACTGGCTGTCGGCCCAGGAGAACATCAAGAGCCAGCTCGTCAAGGCCGGCGTGGACGCCGAGGTCGTGACGACCGCCGACTACCCGCTCTACCTGGAGGAGCTGGCCGCCGGCAAGTACGACGTCGGCTTCTGGCTGATGGCGCTCGGCCCCGCGCCGTACGACATCTTCCAGCGCCTCTACGGCGCCTCCAACGGCTGGGCGAACGTGGCCGGCAAGGTGCAGCACTCCGCGCCCGGCAAGAACGGCAACTGGATGGGCGGCCCCGAGGAGATCGAGGTCGACGGCGAGAAGATCAACCCCGGTGAGCTGACCGCCAAGCTGAACTCCTCCGACGAGCAGGCCGCCAAGCCGATCATGGCCCAGCTCGCCAAGGCCGCCAACCAGGACCTCCCGGTCATCCAGCTCTGGGACTACGTCAACACCCAGTTCGTCAACAACAGCCGCTTCACCGGCTGGCCGCACGACGACTCCATCCTGCGGATGGGCACCGGTGTCCTGCCCTCGGGCGTGTGGATCCAGCAAGGTCTGATCAAGGCGAAGCAGTAGCCTATGACGCTCATCGCACGGCGACTCGCGGGCCACCTGGCCCGCGGGTTCGTCATGATCCTCGTAGTCGCGACGATCAGCTTCTTCATCGTCAACAACATCCCGGGCGACCCGATGGCCGCGCGGTACGAGAAGCTGATCGAAGGCGGCATGGCCCCCGAGGCCGCCCGGCAGGCGGTCAAGGTGCTCTACGGCTTCCAGCCCGACGGCAGCCTGTGGCAGCAGTACACCGACTTCATGGCCGGGTTGTTCCGGCTCGATCTCGGCGTCTCGGTCAGCAGGCCCGGCACTCCGGTGCTCGACGTGCTGACCGACGCGGCCAAGTGGACCGTTCTACCGGTGCTGGCCGGCACGCTGCTGAGCTTCCTCGTCGGGATCATCCTCGGCGTGTACGCCGCCGTCAAGCGCAGCGGCAAGCTCGGCGACGCCCTGTCCATCTCGGGCTCGCTGCTCCACGGCGTCCCGCAGTACGTGCTGGCGCTGCTGGTCGTGATGATCTTCTCGACGCTCCTCGGGGTCCTGCCCGCGGACGGCTCGGTGGACATCCTGTACGAGCCCGGCTGGAACGCCGGCTACCTCGGCTCGCTCGTCGAGCACGCCCTGCTGCCGGTCCTCACCTACGCCCTGTCGGCGTACGGCGGGTGGATCCTGGCGATGAAGTCGTCGGTGGTCACCGTGCTCGGCGACGACTTCATCCTCGCGGCCGAGCTGCGCGGGATGAAGCGCTCGATCGTCTTCCGCTACATCGCGCGCAACGCGATCCTGCCGCTGTTCACCATGCTGGCCCTGTCGCTGGGCCTGCTGCTCGGCGGCGCGGTCTTCATCGAGAAGATCTTCAACTATCCCGGCCTCGGCTGGCTGCTCATCGGCGCCGTCAACGACCGGGACTACGCTCTGATGGGCGGCGCGTTCCTGCTCATCACCGTCGGCACCATTCTCGCCAACATCGTCGCCGACCTCTTCTACACGGTCATCGACCCGCGGGTGCGCAGCGGGGAGGAGGTTTCGTGAGCGCGACGCTCATCCCCGAGACCGGATCGGCCGCCTCGACCCTGCGCCGCAACTTCTGGCGCGGCGTGTGGCGGGTGATGCGGCGCAAGCCGAGCCGTCTGGTCGGCGTGGTCATCCTGGCCGGGTTCGTCGTCATGGCGGTCGTCGGGCCGATGCTGCTGCCCGACCCGCTGCCCAACGACCCGGCCGCGATCACGCAGCCGCCGAGCTGGGAGCACTGGCTCGGCACCGACCCGCAGGGCCGCGACGTGCTGGCGCTGGTCATCACCGGCTCCCGGTACGTGCTGCTGACCGCCGCGATCACCGCGCTCATCACGGTGGTCGTCGGCACCTCGATCGGCCTGTTCTCCGGCTTCAAGCGGGGCCGCTGGGACACCGTGCTCATGCGGGTGACCGACATGAAGCTCACCATCCCCGGCCTGCCGCTGCTGCTGGTGCTGGCCACCGTGTGGCGCTTCGGCAGCCCGTGGCAGATGGGCCTCGTGCTCGGCCTGCTGGGCTGGGGCGGCGTGGCGCGGGCGGTGCGCTCGCAGACGCTGTCGCTGCGCGAGCGCGGCTTCATCGAGGCGGCGCGCGGGCTCGGGTTGTCCACGACGCACATCATCGGCAAGGAGCTGCTGCCGAGCATGGCGCCGTACATCGCGATGAACATGCTCATCTCGGTGACCGGCGCGGTCTACTCGCAGGTGGGCCTGTTCTTCCTGGGCGTGCTGCCGTACGAGTCGGACAACTGGGGCGTGATGCTCAACCTGGCCGTGTTCCAGGCGGGCGCGCTGATCACCCCGAACGCGCTCGGCTACCTGCTGGGGCCGCTGCTGGCGATCCTGCTGCTGACGCTGGCCATCGTGCTCGTCGTGGACGCGATGGACGAGATCTTCAACCCCCGGCTGCGCGAGGAGTAGTGAGGGTGAGCAACCAAGCGCCGGGAGTGCGCATCGACGGACTGACCGTCGTCTACAAGACCCCCGCGGGCGAGCTGCCCGCCGTCAGAGGCGTGACGCTGACGCTGGAGCCGGGCTCGATCACCGGCATCGTCGGCGAGTCCGGCTCCGGCAAGTCCACGCTGGCGCTGTCGCTGCTGAACGCGGTGCAGCCGCCCGGCAGGATCGCGGGCGGCAGCGTCGAGATCGACGGGCTCGGCGACGTCGTCGGGCTGCGCGGCGAGGAGCTGCGCAAGGCCCGCGGCAAGCACATCGGCTACGTCTTCCAGGCCGCCCAGAACTCCCTCAACCCGCTCAAGACGGTCGGCAAGCAACTGCTCGACCTCGGTCGCTCGCACGGCGTGGACGACCTGCGCGGCCTGGTGCGCGAGGCCAAGGAGCTGCTCGGCCGCATGGGGCTGGACGGCGCCCGGGTGCTCGACTCGCACCAGCACGAGCTGTCGGGCGGCATGCGCCAGCGCGTCGGCATCATGCTGGCGCTGGTGCTCAACGCCCACCTGGTGGTGCTGGACGAGCCGACGACCGCCCTCGACATGATCACGCAGGCCAACATCCTGCGGATCGTGCGCGAGGTGCACGCCGAGCGCGGGCTGACCACGCTGGTCATCACGCACGACATCGGCGTGGTGGCGGAGGTGGCCGACCGGCTGGCCGTCATGTACGGCGGCCGCCTGGTCGAGCAGGGGCCGACGCGGGAGGTGCTGGGGGCGCCGCGGCATCCGTACACGCGGGGCCTGATCCAGGCCATCCCCCGGCTGACCGGCGACATCGGCGAGGCGCGGGCGCTGCCCGGCCGGCCGCCGACGCTGGCGACCGTGCCGAAGCAGGGGTGCGTGTTCAGGGAGCGCTGCGAGCTGCGCATGGACGTGTGCGACACCGTGGACCCGGAGACCGTCGCCGACGGCCCGCGCCTGGTGGCCTGCCACGCCGTGAACAGCGCGCCGGCGTCCACGACCGTCGCGACGAAGGAGCACGCGTGATCACCGGGACCGGCGTCGTCAAGACGTTCAAGCAGCGCGGCAAGGTGCTCGGCGCCCGCGAGGTGCGGGCGCTGCGCGGCGTGGACTTCGCGATCCCGAAGGGCGGGGCGGCCTCGTTCATCGGGGAGTCCGGCTGCGGCAAGACCACGCTGGGGCGCATCATCGCGGGGCTGGAGAGCTACGACGAGGGCGAGATCGTCATCGGCGACGTGCCGATGACGCCGCTGCGGCCCAAGCAGCGCCAGCCGCACTTCCGCAAGATCCAGATGATCCACCAGGACCCGTACTCGGCGCTCAACCCGACCCGGACCATCCACCAGACGCTGTACGCCCCGCTGAGCCTGCGCGCCAAGCAGACCGGCCGGTCGGCGGCGTGGATCGAGGAGCGGGCGGCCGAGGTGCTCTCGCTGGTCGGCCTGGACCCCGGCACGGTGCTGGCGCGCTACCCGCACCAGCTCTCGGGCGGCATGCGGCAGCGGGTGGTCATCGCGCGGGCCCTCACGGTGGACCCGGAGATGCTGGTGGCCGACGAGGCGGTCTCGATGATCGACGTCTCGCTCCGGCTCGGCATCCTGGCGCTGCTGAAGGACCTGCGCGAGCGGCTCGGCGTCAGCGTGCTGTTCATCACGCACGACGTCGCCACCGCCCGCTACATCGGCGACGACGGCGAGCTGTACGTGATCTACCGCGGGCAGGTCGTCGAGCGCGGCCCCGTGGACACGGTGATCGCCGATCCGGTGCACCCGTACACGCAGTCGCTGCTGTCGGCCATCCCGGTGCTGCACGGCCTGGAGCGGCCCGGCGAGGAGCCGGTGACGCCGCTGTCGTCGCTGGACGAGAGCCAGTCCGACGAGGGCTGCCTGTTCGCCCGCCGATGCCCGTTCCAGGGCGAGCGGTGCGCCGACGAGCGGCCGCTGCTGCGGATCACCGAGGGGATCCCGCAGGAGCACGCGTGCTATTACCCCGAGCGGCGCAGCGTGATCGCGCGCCCGATGAGTGAGGTGTGATGGCCTTCGAGGCGCGGCCGATCGCGGACGCGGCGGAGCTGGCGGAGGCGGCCGGGATCGCCGCGGACGCGCTGACCTGCGACCCCGGGGAGGGGGCCGCGCTGGTCCGGCGGCTGGCCGCGCCGCCGCCCGGCCGGACGTGGACCGCGCTGGCCGTGGACGGCGGCGTGGTGATGACGTCCCTGTCGGAGAAGGACCCGGGGACCGGGCATCTCGACCTGCTCGCCGTGCACCCGTCGGCGCGCGGCGAGGGCCGCGGCCGGGCGCTGGTGCTGGCGGCCGAGGAGTGGCTGCGCGAGCGGGGCGCGCGGGAGGCCCGCTGGGCCGGCAACCCGCCCTGCTACGCCTGGCCCGGCATCGACGTGCGCTACACCGCCGCGGCCTGCCTGGCCGAGAGCCTCGGCTACGAGCGCTACCACGTGGCCTGGAACATGACGGCCGACCTGGGCGGCGGCGACCTGTCGGTCGAGGACGACCTGGTCCGGCTGGAGCAGGCCGGGGTGGCCGTGCGCGCGGCCGACGCGGACGAGCGGGAGCGGGTGGCGGCGTTCGTCGCCGGCCACTGGAACGAGCGGTGGGCCTGGGAGGCGGCCAACGCCACCGGGCTGCACTTCGCCGAGCGCGACGGGGAGATCCTCGCGTTCGCCGCGTGGGGGGCGCGGCCGTCCTGGTTCGGGCCGATGGGCACCGCGCCGGCCGCGCGGGGGCTCGGGCTGGGCCGGGTGCTGCTCCGCAGGTGCCTGGCCGAGCAGCGGGCCGCCGGGCAGGCGGACGCCCAGATCGGGTGGGTCGGGCCGTTGCGGTTCTACTCGCGGGCCGTGGGCGCGCGGGCGGAGCGGGTCTTCTGGCTCTACCGGCGCGCCCTGGCGTGATGTCAGCCGTAGAGCAGCGGTCCCGAAGGGGTTCCCGGCGGCGGACACAGCTCGCGCGGGTCTTCACCGGCCTCCAGCCGCCGGGTCAGCTCACCGGACCCCCACAGGTGGTCCAGGCCCGGCAGCAGGCGCAGATCGTCGGGGTAGAGGGTGCGGGCCACGTGCAGCATCGACACGCCGGTCAGCACCGGACGGAACGCCTCGCGGTCGTGCACGTGGAGCTGAACGCCGCGGACGGGCGTGCCGGCGTGCTTGTGGAAGGTGGGGGTGAAGCGGACCTCCCGGAAACGCACCCCCGGCAGGCCGAGCGCGTCGAGCGCCGGGGCGAACCGGCCGTCCACGTAGGGGGCGCCGATCAGCTCGAACGGCCGGGTGGTGCCGCGGCCCTCGGAGAAGTTCGTGCCCTCGAACAGGCAGGTGCCCGGGTAGACGAGGGCGGTGTCGGGGGTCGGCATGTTGACCGAGGGCATCACCCAGGGCAGCCCGGTCTCCTCCCAGGGCGTGTCGCGCCGCCAGCCGGTCATCTCCACGACGGTCAGGTCCGCGTCGAAGCCGAACCGCCCGGCCAGCTCGCCCGCCGTCAGCGCGTGCCGCACGGGGATGGGGTGGCGGCCGACGAAGCTGGCGTACGCGGGGTCGAGCAGGGGGCCCTCGGCGACCGTGCCGCCGAGCGGGTTGGGCCGGTCCAGCACCACGAACCGCAGGCCCAGCCGGGACGCCGAGGCGAGCAGGTCGTACATCGTCCACACGTAGGTGTAGAAACGGCTGCCCACGTCGGCGATGTCGAAGACGAGCGTGTCCACGCCGACGGCGGCGACCGCCGCGTCCAGCTCCTCGCCGGCCAGCTTGTACGTGTTGTGCACCGGCAGCCCGGTCCGCTCGTCCACGCCGTCGGCCTCGCCCCCGTCGGCCTGGGCGGTCCCGTGCAGGCCGTGCTCGGGGCCGAACAGGGCGGTCACCGGCGCCCCGGCGGCCAGCAGCGCCTCCGCCGTGGGGGTCAGGTCGGGCAGCACGCCGGTGGGGTTCGTGACGAGGCCGAGGCGGGTACCTCCCGCGAGCGCGGGATCGTTGGCCAGCCGTTCGGCTCCGGTACGCACAAGAGTCATGGAGCCATTGTGCTGAAAGATATTTACAAGAGGGAAGATAAGGGTGGAAATTAGCGTCATGATTGATCCGCTACCCGAGCTGTCCACCGAGCAGAGCGACCCCCGCTACAGCCAGATCGACCGGCTGCCGACGGAGCAGATCGCCCGACTGATGAACCAGGCCGACGCCGCCGTGCCCGCGGCCGTCGCGGTGGCCATCCCGGCGATCTCGGGAGCCATCGACGCGATCTCCGCCCGCATGTCGCAGGGCGGCCGGCTCCTCTACGTGGGCGCCGGCACGTCGGGACGCCTGGCCGTGCTGGACGCCAGCGAGTGCCCGCCCACGTTCGGCACCGACCCGTCGCTGGTCCAGGGCGTCATCGCGGGCGGCCCCGACGCGCTGACCCGGTCCGTCGAGGGGGCGGAGGACGACGCCGAGGCGGGCGCCGCCGCCATGAGGGACCTCGACGTGGGCGCGCTGGACTCGGTGGTCGGCGTGTCCGCGAGCGGGCGGGCCCCTTTCGTGCTGGGCGCGCTGGCGGAGGCGGCCGTGCGCGGCGCGCTCACGGTGGGCCTGTCGTGCAACGAGGGCGCGCCGCTGTCGGCCGCCGCCCAGCACGGCATCGAGGTGGTCGTGGGGCCTGAGGTGGTGACCGGCTCGACACGCCTCAAGGCCGGCACGGCCCAGAAGCTCGTGCTCAACATGATCTCGACGATCAGCATGGTGAAGCTCGGCAAGACGTACGGCAACCAGATGGTCGAGATGTCGGCGATGAACTCCAAGCTGGCCGACCGGGCGCTGCGCATGGTCCGCGACATCACCGGCGCCGACCGGGAGACGGCGGGGGCGGCGCTCGACGCGGCGGGCGGGCGGACGAAGGTCGCGGTGCTCATGATCCAGCACGGCATCGACGCCGACGCGGCCCGCGCCCTGCTCGCCACGCACGGCGAGCGGCTGAGCGACGCGCTGAGCGGCTGAGCGGCTGAGCGGCGAGCTGAACGGCTGATCACGGGTGGAGGGGGCGGACATGCCGGACGGGCTTGCGGCGATCCTCGCGGGGGCGGTGCCGCGGGTCTGCCCGGCGGCCGTGGCGATGATCGCCGTGGACGGCGACGTCGCCGCCACGGCCGCCACGGGCGAGCTGGTGCGCTACACCGGCGCGGACGGCGCGCTGGCCGCCGAGCGCCCGCCGGTGCGGCACGACTCGATCTTCGACCTGGCCTCGGTCAGCAAGCTGTTCACCACGGTCGTGCTGCTCTCGCTGGCCGAGGAGGGCCGGCTGGCGCTGGACGAGCCGGCCGCCGCGCTGGTCCCCGGCCTCGACGCCGGGATCACCCCGCGCCGGCTGCTCACGCACACCGCGGGCCTGCCGCCCGGCCGCCGCATCGACAGGGAGCTGCCCGACGCCAGCGCCGCCGAACGCATGGCGGCGATGTGGCGCACGCCGCCCGCCCATCCGGTCGGCGGTCCCTACCTCTACAGCGACGTCGGCATGATCATGGCGGGCGGGCTCGCCGAGCTGGCCGGGGGCGCGCCGCTCGACGTGCTCGTCCGCGAGCGCGTCACCGGCGTGCTCGGCCTGGCCGACACCGGGTACGGGCCCCGTGACCCCGCCCGCGTCGCCGCCACCGAGTGCAAGGCCGGGCGTCCCGGCGCCGGCTGCGTACGCGGCGAGGTGCACGACGAGACCTCCTGGGCCCTCGGCGGCGTCACCGGCCACGCCGGGGTGTTCGCCACCGCCGCCGACCTGCTGGCCTTCGGCGAGACGCTGCGGCGCGGCGGCGGCCCGGTGCTGCGGCCGGAGAGCGTGGCCGAGCTGACCCGCGACCAGGGCGCGACGGGCGCGCCCTTCCGCCACGGGCTCGGCGTGCGCCTCGGCGACCCGGCCATCGTCGGGCCGCTGACCGGCGCCTACGGCCACTCGGGCTTCACCGGCACGTCCCTCGTCGTGGACCCGGTCCGCCGCCTCACCGTGGTGCTGCTCACCAACGCCGTCCACCCCGTACGGGGCCGCGACGGCATCCGCGAGCTGCGCCACGCCGTCGCCGCCGAAGCCCTGCGCCTGGCCGGCTGACCGTTCTGCCGCTTCTGCGCATAGCGTGGAAGTCATGGCAGTGCAGCTGAACCACACCATCGTCGCGGCCCGCGACCGGGACGCGACCGCCGCCTTCCTCACCGAGATCCTCGGGCTGGAGCCCGCGCCCGTCTACGGCCCCTTCCGGGTCGTCTCGCTCGGCAACGGCGTCTCGCTGGACGTGGCCCAGGCCGTCGGGCCGGTGACCGCCCAGCACTACGCGTTCCTGGTGAGCGAGGAGGAGTTCGACCGGATCTGGGGGCGTATCAAGGAGCGAGGGCTGACGTACTGGGCCGATCCGTTCCACCGGCGGCCCGGCGAGATCAACACCAACGACGGCGGGCGCGGCCTCTACTGGTCCGATCCCGACGGGCACAACCTGGAGATCATCACCGTCCCGTACGGCGGGGGCTAGGGAGCCAGCGCCTCCAGGGCCTCCTCGGCGCGGCGCGCGGCCTCCCCGGCGTCGAGGCCGACGAACTCCTGGTCGAAGCTGAGGTCGTGGAAGACGTCGGTCACGCCTGCCTCGGCGAGCGCGTCCACGTCGGCCCTGATCTTGTCGTACGGGCCGGTCAGCGGCCGCTCGCCGGGCTCGGGCCTGACCCGCGTGACGCCACGGCAGACGAAGCGGAACCCGGCCGCGTCCCGCCCCGACGCGGCCAGCTCCGCCTTGATCAGCTTGATCCGCTCCGCGATGGCCGTCAGGTCCTCCCTGCTGGAGCTCACCCACCCGTCCGCCAGCCGGGCCGCCCGGCGCAGCGCCACCTCGGCCGTGCCGCCGAGCAGGATCGGCGGCGGCCCCGGCTCCGGCTTCGGGTCGAGGTGCGAGGCCGGCACGCGGTAGAACTCGCCCTCGTGCTCGACCGGGTCGTCGTTCCACGCCTTGCGCAGCACCTCGACGAACTCCTCGCCGCGCCGCCCGCGCCCCTCGAACGCCACTCCGGCCGCCGTGAACTCCTCCGGCACCCACCCGAGCCCGATGCCCGCGATGAGCCGGCCGCCGGACAGCGTCTGCAGCGTGGCGAGCTGCTTGGCCAGCACCACGGGCTGCACGTACGCGTTGATCACGGCGACCGCGAGCCCGATCCGCCCGGTCACCCCCGACAGGTGCGCCAGCGTCACCACGGGGTCGTGCACGCTGCGGTAGGTCGGCCCCATCTCGTGCCCCACGGGGTAGAGCAGGCGCTGGAACGTCCAGAGGTCGTGGTAGCCGAGCTCCTCGGCCCGGACGGCGACCCGGCGCAGGTTGTCCGGTGTGGCCCAGGCGCCCGACTGCGGTACGGCGAAACCTATTCTCATGCTCCCAGTCTGACCGACCGGTTTGCCGCCAATAGTCTGTACCCCGTGGGTCTTGAGGAGGAACTGGCCGAGATCGCCGCCGGCTACGGCGGCACGGGCGCGCCCGTGTTGCATCCGACGCGTACGGACGTGGTCGTGCTGCGCAGGGGCGAGGTGGTGGTCAAGGCCCACTCGGCCCGCGACGACGCGGAGGAGCTGCGCGTACGGTTACGGGCCGCCGCCTCCCCCGCGGTGAGCGCGGTCATGCTGGCTCCGCTCGACCCCGAGGTGCTGACGGTCGCCGGGCGCGCGGTCACGGTGTGGCCCGCCGGGCGGCCCGTCCGTCAGGACGACCTCGACCACGCGCCCTGGGAGGAGGGGGCCAGGCTGCTGGCCGCGCTGCACGCCGTGCCGCTCACGCTGATGCCCGCCCTGCCCCCTGCGGGAGGGCCCGCGCGGGCCGCCCGCGCCGTCGGCAGGATGAGCGGCGACGGCCCGGTGGAGGCGCTGATCCGGCGGACGTTCAAGGAGCTGCCCGCGCCCCCGCCCACCCCAGGGCTGCTCACGCACGGCGACTGGCATCTCGGGCAGCTCGTCCGCCGCGACCGCTGGCTGCTCATCGACGTCGACGACCTGGGCGTCGGCGACCCGGCCTGGGACCTGGCCCGGCCGGCCGCCTGGTACGCCGCCGGGCTGCTCGACCCCGCCGTGTGGCAGCGGTTCCTGGGCGCCTACCTGGCCGCGGGCGGGCCCGCCCTGGGCGGCGGCGACCCGTGGGCGCGGCTGGACGTCCCGGCGCGGGCGCTGACCGTGCAACTGGCCGCCGTGGCCGTGGTCAATGCCGGGCGCGAGGGCCGGGAACTCGACGACGTCGAGCATTCGTTGATCGAGGCGTGCAACCGAATCGTCAGAGCGTAGGCGGGTTGCGCGCGGTAGGTTTCATCCTGGAACCTGAAAGCCAAGGAGAGCGACTTCGATGCAGTGCCCCAAGTGCCGCGGGAACATGCGGACCTATGAGCGCAACGGCGTCCACATCGAGCAGTGCGACAACTGCCGCGGGATCTTCCTCGACTACGGCGAGCTGGAGACCCTGACCAGGATGGAGTCGCAGTACCACGCGGCTCCCCCGCCGCCGCCCGCCCCCGGCCCGGCCTGGGGCGCGCCGCACGGCGGCTACCACCACGGCCACCACCGCCACCAGCGCAGCTGGGTGGGCATGCTGTTCTCCACCTGATCGTGCGCGGGCCGCGTCCTCCTCGCGAGGGCGCGGCCCCTGGCCGTCAGCCGGGGAAGGACTCCGGGTCGACCGGGGCGGTTCGGGCGTTGCCGCCCGTGATGGCGTGCAGCGTGACGCGCCAGTCGTGCCAGCGGATCTGCGTGGCCGTGACCGTCGTCTTGAACGTCACCGACTTCTGGAACCTCTCGAAGCTGCACTCCCGGGTGAACGCCTTGTTCCGGCCGTCCCAGTCCACGCCGTGCGTGAAGTAGATCTTGTACGAGCCGTCGCGCACGCCCTTCACCTTGAACTTGGCCTTGCGGCGGACGTACACGCTGAACGCCTTGCTCTTGCCGCGCATCACGGTCACCACCGCGTCCCTGCCGGCGCCGTTGTCGATCTCCAGCGAGCTGCGCCCGCCGAACGATCCGTTACGGACGAACGAGCCGTTGCCGAGCCGCCGGGTCTGCTTGCGCGCCGCCTTCACGTCCACCACGTCGGCCGGGTAGTCGCCGGCCTTCTGCAGCGCCTCCCCCGCCTCGTCCAGCGCCTTGAGCTTGGCGCCGAGGTCGGCGAGCACGGCCGAGGAGGTGCACAGGGCACGCGCGCCGACCTTGCCGCTCGTGGTGCCGAGCGCGGTGACGAAGTCCCGCAGGCTGGTGACGTACGCGTCGTGCTGCGGGCGCACGTCGGCCGGTGGGACCAGCGCGGCCAGCGACTCGGCCGCGCCGGACAACGTCTCCTCGGCCTTGCTGACCCGCTGGTCGAGCGCCTTGACCCCGCGCGCCCCCGCGAGCGAGCCGATCGCGTCGGCCATCGGCTTGTGCCTGCCGTCGAGCTCGGCCTTGTACGCCTCGGGGGTGAGCGCGCTCGCGCTCGGCGCGGCCGAGGCCGAGCCGCCGGTCCCGCCGGTGCCGCCGGCCACGCCGGAGACCGTGGACGAGCCGCCTTCCGGGGTCGGCGCGGTGGAGGAACAGGCGCCGACCGTGAGGGTCGCGAGAGCGAGAACACACGAGATCAAACGGGGTGAAGCCACCTGCCACACTATCGCCCGGTTGCTCCCCGCCCGTCAATCGGAGCCCCCTCCGGTCAGGCCTCCGTCAACCCCCTCTCCCGGTCCTGGACCAGCCGCCGGGTGATGCCGATCGTCTCCAGGAACGGCAGGTCGTGGCTCGCCACGATCAGCGCCCCCCGGTAGGCCGCCAGCGCCTCGGCGAGCCGGCGGACGCTGGCCAGGTCGAGATTGTTGGTCGGCTCGTCCAGCAGGAGGAGCTGCGGCGGCGGCTCGGCCGACAGCAGCGCGGCCAGCGTGGCGCGGAAGCGCTCGCCGCCCGACAGCGTGCCGACGGCCTGGGCGGCCCGCTCGCCGCGGAACAGGAAGCGCGCGAGCCGGGCGCGTACCTCGTTGACCGACGCCGAGGGCGCGACGGCCCGGACGTTGTCGATGATGCTGAGCCCGTCGTCGAGCAGGTCGAGCCGCTGCGGCAGGTAGCGGACCGGCACGTGCGCGCCCTCGCCGGCGGCGATGCGCTTGAGCAGGGTCGTCTTGCCCGAGCCGTTCCTGCCGAGCAGCGCGATCCGCTCGGGCCCGCGCACGATCAGCGCCTCCAGCGGCACGACCCGGTCCTCCACCGCGTCCTCCGCCGCGTCCTCCGCCGCCGTCTCCCCTTCTGCCGCGCCCTCTTCCGTCGCGGCCTCTTCCCCCGTCTCCCCCTCTTTCGAAGGCGGGGCGAGCGCGAGGGACAGGACCGTGCGGCCGGACGGGACCTCGGTGCCCGGCAGCTCGATCCTGATCTCCGCGTCGCCCCGCACCGCCTGCTCGGCCTCGCCCAGCCGCTCGCGCGCCTCCTCCAGCTTCTCCTCGTGCAGGGTCCGCTGCTTGCCCGCCGTGGCCTGCGCCTTGCGCTTGAGCCCGTTGGCGACGATCTTCGGGGCCCTGTTGTTCGCGGCGGCCTTCTTGCCGGCCCTGATGTTCCTGTCGATCCTGATCCGCGCCTCGACGAGCTCGCGCTGCTGCCGCCGCACCTCGCCCTCTGCGGCGCGTACGGTCCGCAGTGCGGCCTCCTGCTCGGCGGCGGCCTGCTCCTCGTAGTCGGTGAGGTTGCCGCCGTAGAAGCGCACGCCGCCCTCGCGCAGCTCGGCGACCTGGTCGACGAGCTCCAGCAGCGCCCGGTCGTGGCTGACCACGACGAGCACTCCCGGCCAGGCGGTCACGGCGGCGTACAGCCGCTCGCGGGCGTCCAGGTCGAGGTTGTTGGTGGGCTCGTCGAGCAGCAGCACGTCGGGCCGCTTGAGCAGCTGGGCGGCGAGCGCGACCATGACGGTCTCGCCGCCGGACAGCGTGCCGACCGTGCGGTCCAGCCCGAGGTGGGACAGGCCGAGCCGGTCGAGCTCGGCCCGCGCGCGCTCCTCGACGTCCCAGTCGTCGCCGATCGCGGTGAAGTGCTCCTCGGCGACGTCGCCGCTCTCGACGGCGTGCAGCGCGGCCCGCTTCCCGCTGATCTCCAGCAGGTCGGAGACCGTACGGGCGGCGGCGAGCGGCACGTTCTGCGGCAGGTATCCGACCTCTCCGGTGACGGTGACCGAGCCGGACCGCGGGGCCAGCTCACGAGCGATGATCTTCAGCAGGGTGGACTTGCCCGACCCGTTGACCCCGATCAGGCCGGTACGGCCGGCGGGGAAGGCGGCGTCGAGCCCGTCGAGCACCCGGGTGCCGTCCGGCCAGGCGAAGCTGACGCGGTCGACGACGATGGAAAAAGGCATAGAGGCGGCTCCCAGCACAAAAGTCGAAATCGTGCGACAAATTTCGTGACAGGCGGGAAACACCGCAGACGCGCGACACATGGAAGCCGGGGCCGAGCCCGCGACGGAGGGGCGAAGAGGATCGCCGAGAGGTCCAGGTGTGCGCACGAAAAGCCCATGACAGGGCGGAACTGCGCGGTGCCCGCGACCTCAGATCCTCACGTCAACTGCCCCCGTGGGTCGGCGATAAGACCGTTCCAGGTTAGGGGATCACCCCGAGCAGGGGCAACCACGGGTCAGTGGAGGGCGCCGCCGGTCTCCTTCAGGTCCTCGGTCGTGGTGACCGCCGCGGACACGATCGCCGTCAGCGCCTCGGCGATCGACCCGGCGGGCATCGACGGCTTGTCGCCGTCCGGGACCTGCTCGGGCAGGTAGGGCACGTGCACGAAGCCGCCGCGCCGTCCCGGCCGGCCGGACTCCAGGTGGTGCATCAGGCCGTAGAAGACGTGGTTGCAGAGGTACGTGCCCGCCGTGTGCGACACGGACGCCGGCAGACCGGCGTCGCGGACGGCGGCCACGCACGCCTTCACCGGGAGGGTGGAGAAGTACGCCGCCGGCCCGCCCGCGACGACGGGCTCGTCGACGGGCTGGACGCCCTTGTTGTCCGGGATCCTGGCGACGTCGAGATTGACGGCGACGCGCTCGACCGTCATGGCCCCCCCCCCACCCCCCGGCCCC
>NZ_JBGLOU010000033.1:0-45691 GCF_041402765.1 Nonomuraea sp. AD125B
GGGTGGTGGAGGTGGAGTCGGTGCAGTTGTTTCTTGATCGGGCGGCGGCCGTGGGGACGCGGCTGGGGCCGGAGAGCATCGCCGACGTCGTACGCCTGTGCCGGGCGTTGGACGGGCTTCCGCTGGCCCTGGAGCTGGCCGCGGCGCGTACGAGTCTGCTCAGTCCCGGTCAGATCGCCGACCGCATCGACGACCGTTTCTCGCTGCTCACCACGGGTGGGCGGACGGCGCCCGCGCGGCAGCGCACGCTGCTCGCGGCCGTCGAGTGGAGTTACGACCTGCTGTCGTACAAGGAGCAGGTGGTGCTGCGGCGGCTGGCGGTGTTCGCGGGCGGGTTCGATCTCGGGCTGGCCGAGCGGGTGTGCGCCGTGCGGCCCGTCGCCGAGGCGGAGATCGTCGATCTGCTCGGCGGCCTGGTCGACAAGTCGCTCGTGCTGTGCGACGAGAACCGCACCCGCTACCGGCTGCTGGAGACCATCAAGCGTTACGCGCTGGAGCGGCTGCGGCAGGCGGGTGAGCACGAGCTGCTGCGCGAGCGGCACCTCGGCGTGATGTGCGAGCTGCAGGAACGTCTGTTCGCCACCGAGATGATGGACCCCGGCGTGCCCTGGCCGGAGCGGCTGCGGGCGCTGACCGCGAGCCGGAGCCTGCTGGACGACCAGCGGGCGGCGCTCGACTGGGCCGTCGAGTCCGGCGACGTGGCGCCGGGCCTGCGGCTGTGCACCGTGAGCACGGCCCTGCTGCCGCTGGGCGGCAATCCCGCGGAGATCGTCGGCTGGATCGAGCGGCTGCTGTCGCTGGACGTGTCGGCGGTGTCCCCGGAGCAGGTCGCCCACGCGAAGGCATACCTGGCCTACGGTCTGGAGGCGCGTGACGAGCTGAGCCGGTCGCTGGAGGCGGCCGAGGAGAGCCTGGCGGGCCTCGCGCCGGACAACGTGTTCCCGCGCTGCGTCATGCACAGCCTCGTCGTCGTGGTGCTGCTGCGCATGGGCCGCGCCGACGAGGCCGTGCGTCACGCGGAGGAGGGGCTGGCCGCGGCCACCCGTACGGGCGATCCGTGGAACCAGGCGGCGGGCCTCGCCGGGCTGTCGGCGGTGGCGCTGACCCGCGGCCGGCTGCGGGAGGCGCAGCGGCACGGCGAGGAGGCGCTGGCCCGCGCCCGCGAGCACGGCCACCGGTGGATCATGGCCCGGGCGGCGGCCCAGCTCGGCGCGGTGGCCGAGGCGCGCGGCGACCTGGTGACGGCCAAGGCCAGGTACGAGATGGCCGTCCCCTGGCTGCGCGAGGTGGGCACCGACGCCGACCTGGCCCGCTGCCTGGCCCACGGCGGGCGGGTGGCGGCGATGCTGGGCGAGTTCGCCGTCGCGCGGGCGCGGCTGGCCGCGAGCCTCGCGCTGAGCAGGGAGACCGGCCAGCGCCAGGGCGTGGCCCGCTGTCTGATGGGGCTGTCGGTGCTGGCGGAGTGCGAGGGCGACCTGGAGGGCGCGCTGCCGGCCGCCGCCGCAGCCGCGGCGCTGCGCGAGTCCATCGGCCAGCAGCACGCCACGCTCCGCATCGAGGAGCTGCTCGGCCGGGCGCGCGCCCGGCTCGGCGAGGGTCGTACGGCCGCTCTGTGGTCGCGCGGCCGGGTCATGGGCCCCGACGACGCCGCCCGCCGCGTCCTGGAGGGCGAGCGGCGGCCGCGCGGGGAGCCGCCGGTGCCGGTCGAGCCGGTCGAGCCGGTACGCCGCCCGCTGCTCACCGCCCGCGAGCAGGAGATCGCCGGCCTGCTCACCCGTGGCCTGTCCAACCGGGCGATTGCCGGGGAGCTGGTCATCAGCCCCGCCACGGTGGCCCGACATATCGCCAACATCATGGAGAAACTTGGCTATACCTCCCGCGCCCAGATCGCGGTGTGGGCGGCCGAGCAGGCGTCAGGTCCTTCTGCATAGGGATCTGCATATTCCGCCCCATGTACGCACGAGACGCCCTCCCTACGGTGGTCGGCATGGATGAGCGCTACGTGATCGTGGACGCGGACACCGGAGTGAAGTTCACCGAGGAGCAGCTCGACGAGCGGTCGGCCGTCGCGATCGTCCAGCTCCGCCGCCGTGGCGTGCGGACGGGCGACACCGTGCTCATCTGCCTGCCCGTCGGGCCCGACCTGCTGGTGGCGACCGACGCGGTGATCGCCGCGGGCGGCGTGGCCTACCCGGTGCCCGCCGACCTTCCCGCCGCCACGCTGAGGGACCGCGTACGCGCCAGCCGCGCCCGCGTGCTGATCTCCGACGTGCCGCACGCCATCAGGGCCGCCGAGGAGTCGTGGGTGCGGATCGTGCTGGGCGTGGCGGACCTGGGCGTGCCCCACAGGGACGACACGGCGGGGGAGGGGGACGCCGGTCGCGGGCAGGGCGCGGGCCGCGCCTAAGCTCGCATCCATGCCTTTCGCGCCCAGTTTCCCCGTCATGCTCAGGACCGAGGACGGCGTCCGCATCGACGCCGCCCACACCCCGCACCGCCGTAACGGCGGCGCGCCTGGGAACGGGGTCGGGATCGTGGTGGCGCACGGCTTCACGGGCTCGTGGCGGGAGCGCAGCGCGCGCCGCATCGTGCACGTGCTGAGCGGCTACGGCGGCGTGCTCGCCTTCGACTTCCGCGGCCACGGGCGCTCGGGCGGCGAGACCACCGTGGGCGACGCGGAGATCCTGGACGTCGAGGCGGCCGTCCGGCACGCGCGGACGATCGGCTACGAGAAGGTGGCGGTGGTCGGCTTCTCGATGGGGGCGGCGGTGGCCGTGCGCCACGCCGGGCTGCTCAAGGGCGTGGACGCGGTGGTGGCGGTGAGCGGCCCCGCCCGCTGGTACTACCGGGGCACCAAGCCGATGCGCCAGGTCCACTGGGCGATCGAGCAGCCGGTGGGCCGGTTCGCGGCGCGGCTGGTCAAGCGGACCAGGATCCGCCGCGGCCCGTGGGACCCGGTCCCGCTGCCGCCGTACGAGGCCGCCGCGCTCATCGCGCCGGTGCCGCTGCTGGTCGTCCACGGGGACGCCGACACGTTCTTCCCCCTGGAGCACGCGCACCAGATCTACGCCGGGGCGCGCGAGCCGAAGGAGCTCTGGATCGAGCCGGGCTACGGACACGCGGAGGCCGCGGCGACCCCCGATCTCGTCCGCCGGATCGGCAAATGGATCTCCTCGAACTTTTCCTGAGTAATACACGTCGTACTGAGGCGTATGGAAGGAAACCGCCGGGAGAAAGTCCCTGGGGATGAAATCCGGCTACGGGCCGGACATGGGACATACTTCAGTAGTCAGGCGGTTGCCCAGCGTCGCGGGGGCGCGCTGGGTGGCCTTCGGCACGGGAACGGCCCCGCACTCGACGGGTGCGGGGCCGCTTCTCACGCGCGGTCTCAGCCCAGGCGGGCGATGCTCTTGTACTCCAGGTAGCCGGACAGGCCCTCGGGGCCGAGCTCCCGGCCGATGCCGCTGGCCTTGAACCCGCCGAAGGGCGTGTTCGCGCCGAGCATGTAGCAGTTGACGCCGTAGGTGCCGGTGCGGACCTGGCGGGCGATGTCCATGCCGTGCTCGGTGTCGGCGGTCCACACCGTGCCGGCCAGGCCGTAGTCGCTGTCGTTGGCGATGCGGACGGCGTCGGCCTCGTCCTCGTACGGGATCACCGCCAGGACCGGGCCGAAGATCTCCTCGCGGGCGATGCGCATGTCGTTGGTGACGCCGGAGAAGACGGTGGGGGCGACGTACCAGCCGCGGTCCTGGGGCCGGTCGAGGCCGCCGAGCACGACCTTGGCGCCCTCGTCCATGCCGATCCTGATGTAGCCCTCGACCCGCTCCTGCTGCCGCTTGGCGACCAGCGGGCCGATGCCGGTCGTGGGGTCGGCCGGGTCGCCGACCTGCTGGGAGGCGACCATGCCGGCGACGGCGTCCACGACCTCGTCGTAGCGGTTGCGGGAGGCGAGGATGCGGGTCTGAGCCACGCACGCCTGGCCGTTGTTCATGAGCGAGGCCATGGACAGGAAGCCCATGCTGGAGGCGAGGTCGGCGTCGTCCAGGATGATGGCCGCGGACTTGCCGCCGAGCTCCAGGCTGACCCGCTTGAGCTGCTCGCCGCAGATGGAGGCGATGCGGCGGCCGGCGGCGGTGGAGCCGGTGAAGGCGACCTTGTCCACGCCGGGGTGCGAGACCAGGTGCTCGCCGACCTCGCGCCCGGCGGGCACGATGTTGAGCACGCCGGCCGGGATGCCGGCCTCGACGACCCACTCGGCCAGCAGGTACGCGTCCAGCGGCGTCTCGGGAGCGGGCTTGAGCACGACCGTGCAGCCGGCCAGCAGGGCGGGCGCGAGCTTGGTCATGGTGACGAACTGCGGGACGTTCCACGGCACGACGGCGGCCACGACGCCGACGGGCTCGCGGCGCACGGTGACCGGCCCGAACAGGCCGGGCCGCTGCTCCTCCTGCTCGAACGTCCGGCCGAGCTCGGCGTAGAAGTTGAGCATCTCCAGCGGCTGCGGCGCCTGCGCGAGGTTGGAGAAGGTGATCGGCGAGCCCATCTCCTCGGTGATGAGCTGGGCCATCTCGCTCTGCCGCTCGTTGTAGATCGCCGCGAGCCTGGCGATGACCTCGGCCCGCTCGGCGAACGTCATGCGCGGCCAGGGCCCGTGGTCGAACGCCTCGCGGGCGGCGGCGACCGCGCGGTCCACGTCCGCGGCGGTGCTGTCGGGCACCCGGCCGACGACCTCCTCGGTGTGGGGCGAGATGACGTCGATGGTGCCGGTGCCCGCGGGGGCCACCCATTCGCCCCCGATGAAAAGCGTGTCGTGCTGGCGCATGTCGAGAGCCTCCTGCTGGACGGGATGGGTGTATGCCTCAAAGGCGACCGAATCATGTTCTGCTCGCGCACGCAAGAGGGGCGCGGCCCGCGCCGCGCCCCTCCGCGTTCCGCTCGCTAGCGCCGGTCGCCGAGCAGGTGTCGCATGGACCGCTTGACGAGGTCCGTACGCGCCGCCTGGTCGGTCACGCTCTCGACGCCGAACCCGAGGTAGACGGTGTCCTTGGTGACGATGCCGCCGCCCTCCTCGAAGACCTGGTCCGTACGGAACCAGTTGTTGATGGAGACCGAGGTGCCGGCGGGCGGCGCGCCGACGGCCCAGCCGCCGAGATCGCTCTCGAAGGAGGTCTCCGCGGCCGTCGCGCCGTCCAGCGTCACCTTGGCGTCGTCCAGGAAGACGCCCGCGCCCTGGGTGGACCAGTCGCTGATATAGGAGATGGACAGCTCGACCTGCTTGCCCGCGTACGGGGTCAGGTCGATCCGCCACTGCTGCCAGCCGGCCGAGTTGCCCGAGGCCGCGTGCCAGGCGCCGGAGGAGCCGGTCGGCTCACAGGCCGGGCCCTGGTAGCGCTGCGTGAACGGGTGGATCACCCGCCAGCCGCCGCTGTTGGCGGTCTGGCAGCTCTCGCCGGTGCTCTGGCTGGTGTGCCCGTTGGCGTCGGGCAGCGTGGTCCAGTCGTCGCCGCCCGCCGTCCTCGCCTCCACGGTCAGGAAGTCCCAGTCGGCCTCGGTGTCGTACGACGTCCAGAACGTCAGCTCGCCGCTGCTCCTCCCGGTGAGGTCCACGGTCGTCGTCAGCCGCTTCCACGCCACGTCGGCGATGCCGCTGTAGACGTCCCAGGAGCCGGTGTGCGGGTCGAACGGGCCACCGGGGCGTACCCACTTGACCTGGGCGGAGCTGGCGAACAGCGGGAACTGCGCGGCCGGCAGGATGGCCGAGGCGGCCACGAACGAGTTGGTGTGACTCGGCTCCAGGGTCGCCTGGAAGCCCTCGAACGCGCCGCCCTGGCCACGCAGCGGGAACGGCTGACCGGTGTCGTGGTCGGTGCCGGCGTCGTCGAAGAAGACGTAGGCGCCGAGGTAGTACTGCTGGAAGTCGTTGAAGACGGGGATGCACGGCGGGTCGTCGGGCACCGTGCACTCGGGCTGGCCGGCGTCCGGCTCGTAGTAGTAGGCGCCGTTGTTGTTGGCGGCGTACGACGGGTACTTGCCGGCGTGCAGCAGCTTGCCGCCCTCATTGAGGTAGTCGCGCACGGCCAGCTCGGTCTGCACCCCGCCCTTGGACGTGGTGCCGGGGACCTGGCCCTGCGACCTCGGGATGACGTCGTCGCCGGTCTCCCAGACCACCGCCTTGTAGTGGCTGAGCACGCCGAGCGGATGCGGCGGCACCCGGCCCATCTTGTCCATGTCGTAGACGTCGGAGGTGTATCCGGCGGCCGTGAGCGCGGCGGTGTAGGCGGCGGCGTACTTGGCCTCGGTGGCGCCCTGGGCGGGGCTGAGGCCGGTGACGTCCTCGGTGGCGAGCACGAGCACCTTGCCGCCGATGTCGGAGGCGACGGTGTAGGTGAAGTCGGCGCTCTTCTTGCCGATCGCGCTGAACCAGACCTTCACCCGGTCGCCCGGCCTGGTCCCGGTGATCTTGCCGCGCATCCAGTGGTAGTAGCGGTCGTAGCCCTTGCCGTAGCGCTCGCCGCCCTTCCACTCGCCGGTGAGCGCGGTCTTCGTACGCCCGCCGTTGACCTGCCAGTTGAGCAGCACAGGGCCGAGCTTGCGCTTGGCGTTGACCTGCACGACCTGGTCCTTGCCGTGGCTGACCTGGAACGGGTCGAGCACGAAGTCGGGGGTGGTGTTGCCCAGGTGGTTGACCGGCTCGACCGGGTTGACCGCCGAGTTCGCCACGTCGAGCGCGAACGGCAGGTTCTTCTCGAACTCCGCCTGCACCAGGGCCTCGTCGTCGGGGAAGACGAAGCCGCAGCCGTCGCAGCCCTCGTCGAGCTCCGGCGTCCAGGACAGCGTGCCGTACGTGTAGTGCGCGTGGTCGGTGGTCTCGCCGTTGGTGGTGTAGAGCTCGGCGCCGAGGTCGGGGTCGAAGCCGGGGACGGCCGGGTGCTCGTCGTCACCCGTGATCGCCTCGTAGATCGGGTTGTCGGCCGTGGGCGTGGCGATCTGGAAGCCGGCGGGGTAGAGCAGCAGCGGCCCGAAGGAGTGGTAGTTGAGCTGCATCTCGAACCCGACCCGCTTGAGCAGCCCGTCCAGCGCCCGGGTCTCCGGCTCGCTGGCCGGGCCGGAGCCGCGGTAGGTCTCGCTGCTCGGGATGCTGGAGGAGCCCTCCTCGTCGTAGTGGAAGTTCGTGGGGTAGTTGCGGTTGGGGTCCACGCCGTCGCCCACGGTGATCTGGCCGTCGCCGTTCACGTCGCGCAGGTTCTTGCGCCACAGGCGGTTGCCCTCGGTGAAGGTGAAGTCGTAGCCGTCGGGGTTGGCGACCGGGACGAACCACAGCTCGGTCCTGTTGAGCAGGTCGCGCAGCCGGCCCTTGTTGGCGAGGACGTACTTCAGCAGCCGCATGTCCACCTCGGTGGCGATCCACTCGCGGGCGTGCTGGGTGGCGGAGTAGAGCGTGGCCGGCTTGAGTCCGTCGGGCAGCAGCCTGGCCCCGGTGCTCACCTTGGCGGCGAGGATGTCCTGGCCCCGCAGGGTCTTGCCGATGGACTGGAGCTTGACCACGTCCTTGTTGGCGCTCGCCAGCGCCTTGAGCTGGTCGGCGATGCCGCCGGGCTCGGAGTAGGACCGCCAGACGGTGTAGCCGCCTGACGCCTGCGACTTGGCGGCTTCGAGCTGGGTCTGGCCCTGCGGGTTGCGTACCGGTTCGGGTTTGTAGCCGAGCTTCCTGAGCCCCGCGAGCCCGGCCGCGGCGGCGGTCAGCTCGACGTGCTCCTTGCCCCCCTCGACCTGCTGATGGACGACGTCGAAGCCCTTCTCCCTGAGCGTCTGCCCGGTGCCCGGCGCGCTGTCGAGCTCGTAGAGCTCGATGCGGTCCGAGGGCGGGAGCGGCGCCGCGGAGACCTGGGCCGGCAGGGCCACGACGGCCGTGGCCACGCCGAGCACGACGGCCGAGGCGAGGGTCGTTAATCGAGTCACGCTTGTTGCCCCCCTTGCGAGACGGATTCGACCGCCATCTCAGACCGTTGGAGCGATCCCTACAAGGCCCAACTTTTTACGTCCTCCTTAATTCCGACAAATCACCGGAACCTCGCTAAAGGTGCAGCAGTTCGGTCGTTCGGATGACAGATATCAAGATCATCTTCTATAGTTTCGGACCGACCATGAAGGAGGGGACGGGTGTGAGAACCGGGCGCGTCGCCGTTCTGGTCGCCGTCCTCGCCGCGCTGCTCACCCTCCCCGGCGCGCCGCCCGCCTCCGCCGCCCCGAGCCCCGCCGAGCTGCGCAGGCTCACCAAGCAGGCGGCCCAGCTCAACGAGCTCTACCGTGGTCAGATCCAGAGCCTGGAGGAGATCAGGATCCAGGCCAAGAAGGCCACCGACACGAGCGGCGACCTAGAGGCGCAGCTGCGCGCCGCCCAGGCCGACGTGGGCCGGATCGCCCAGAGCTCCTACATCCTGGGCCCGCTCGACACCACCAAGCTCTTCGGTCTGCGCGCCCAGCCCCACCAGATCCTGGGCCAGGCCGCCAACCTCTCCTACATGGCCGTCGAGCGCACCGAGAAGGTCAAGAGCATCCAGCGCCTGATCAAGAAGTCGAAAGAGGCGAAGCTCAACGCCAACGACAAGATCCAGAAGATGAAGAGGGAGATCAAGCGGCTGCAGAGCAAGCGCGACGAGATCCAGCGCCTGCTCAACAAGTTCGGCTTCCAGCAGCCCGGCGGCGCCGACGGTCTGACCCCCCGCATGGTCGCGGTCCGCGCCGAGATCATGGCGAACTTCCCCATGAAGTATGGCGTCGGCTGCCTGCGCCCGGGCGACCCCGGCGAGCACGGCAAGGGCCGGGCCTGCGACTTCATGATGTCACGCGGCGGCACCATGGCCACGGGCGCCGACGCGGCCAACGGCGACGCCCTGGCCGCCTGGCTGATCAGCAACGGCGCCCGCATCGGCGTCATGTACATCATCTGGAAACAGCGCTACTACGACATCCGCTCGGGCGGCGGCTGGGACATGATGTCCGACCGCGGCGGCATCACGGCCAACCACTACGACCACGTTCACGTGTCGGTGTTCTGACTCCTCACGAACTCCGCGTACCACCGGTAGGACGCCTTCGGGGTGCGCCGCAGCGTCGCGTAGTCCACGTGCACCAGGCCGAACCGCTGGTGGTAGCCCTCGGCCCACTCGAAGTTGTCCAGCAGCGACCAGACGAAGTAGCCGCGCACGTCCACGCCCTCGTCCATCGCCTGCCGCATCGCCGCTATGTGGTCGCGCAGGAAGGCGATGCGGCCCTCGTCCTCGATCGTGCCGCCCGCGGTGAGCACGTCCTCCTGCGAGCAGCCGTTCTCGGTGACGTGGATCGGCGGGAGCGCCGCGCCGTAGCGAGCCTTGAGCCCGGTGAGCAGCTCGCGCAGGCCGTCGGGGACGACCGGCCAGCCGAAGGCCGTCGTGGGGTGGCCGGGCAGGCCGGCGTCGGCGAAGGGCAGCCCGGCCCCGGCCTCCGGCGCGGCGATCCTGGTGGGGTTGTAGTAGTTGACGCCGAGCGCGTCGATCGGCGAGGCGATGACCTCCAGGTCGCCGTCCCGCACGCAGTCCAGCCCCGGCGGGTACGCCGACAGGTCCGGGTACGCGCCCAGCAGCACCGGGTCGAGGAACAGCCGGTTGTGCAGGATGTCGTACGCCTCGGCCGCCCGCAGGTCGGGCTCCTCCCGCGAGGCGGGCCGCACGGGGGTGCAGTTGTTGGTGATCGCCACCTCGCGCGCCCCGGCCGCGCGCAGCGCCCGCACCGCGAGGCCGTGCCCGAGCAGCTGGTGGTGCGCGGCCGGCAGGGCCTCGGTGAGCAGCGCCCGGCCGGGGGCGTGCAGGCCCATGGCGTAGCCGTAGGCCATGTGCACGAACGGCTCGTTCAGCGTGATCCACAGCGGCACCCGGTCGGCCAGCCGCCCGGCGACGACGGCCGCGTAGTCGGCGAAGCGCGCGGCCGTGTCGCGGCTCAGCCAGCCGCCGCGCTCCTCCAGCGCCTGCGGCAGGTCCCAGTGGAACAGCGTCGGCACCGGCTGGACGCCCTTCTCCAGCAGGGCGTCCACCAGCCGCTCGTAGAAGTCGAGTCCCTTGGCGTTCACCTCGCCCGCGCCGCTCGGCAGCACCCGGGGCCAGGAGACGGAGAAGCGGTAGGCGTTGACGCCGAGCCCGGCCATGAGGGCGACGTCCTCGGGCCAGCGGTGGTAGTGGTCGCAGGCCACGTCGCCGGTGTGTCCGTCGCGGACCCGGCCGGGCTCGTGGGCGAAGACGTCCCAGACGGACGGGCCGCGGCCGTCCTCGTCGGCGGCCCCCTCGATCTGGTAGGCGGCCGTGGCGGTGCCCCACAGGAACATGCGCGCTCCTCAGTCGGTGCGAGTGTGGCTCATGTTAACGCCGTCACGGCGGATTCCCTTTACTTGCAGGTAATAGGCAAGGATGGAGGCATGACGAGTGTGTTGCGCCGCCGTCCCGCCCAACGCCGCAGCGCGGTCCGCGTGGAGCGCATGCTCGACGAGTGCGCGCTGCTGCTCGACGAGGTGGGCTACGAAGCGCTCACCACCAAGGAGGTCGCGCGCCGCGCCGAGGTGCCGATCGGCACCTTCTACCAGTTCTTCCGCGACAAGCAGGCCCTGGTGCGGGCGCTCGCGCTGCGCAACCTCGACGCGTTCCTCGATCGGATCACGCAGCGCGTCGCCGGCGCCGACCTCGGCCACTGGACCGACCTCGTCGATCTCGCGGTCGACGAGTTCGTCCACATGAAGCGCACCACCCCGGGCTTCGGCGTCGTCGACTTCGGCGAGGTGCTCATCGCCCCCGGCGGGCCCGCGCTCGCCGGCACCCACCGGGCGCTCGACGAGGCCAGGGACAACAACGAGATCGTGGCCGACCGGCTGCGCCTGCTCACCAAGGAGCTGCTGGACGCGCCCGCCGGGTCCGGCCTCGACCGCGCGCTGCTGGTCGCGGTGGAGGCCACCGACGCGGTGCTCAAGCTCGCCTTCCGCGCCGACCCGGCGGGCGACCCGCAGCTCATCGCCGAGTGCAAGCAGCTCGTCCGCCGCTACCTCGCCGACCACCTGCCCTGATGCGTCAGCGGGGCGCGTCCAGGCGGGCCTTCAGCTCCGCGTCCAGCTTGAGCCCGGCCCCGCCGATCGCCTCGTCGAGCTGGGCCATCGTCGACACCCCCACGATCGGCACGATCCCGTCGGCCATCAGCCACGCCAGCACCACCTGGTTCGGGGTGGCGCCCAGCTCCCCGGCCACCTCGCGCAGCGTGGCCAGCCTGGCCGTGGTGCCGGGGTGGTCGTAGATCTCCGGGATCGGCCGGTCGGCCCGCGTGTAGGCGCCGAACATCAGCGTGTTGTACGCCCACAGCGTCACGTCAGGCTCGGCGGCCAGATAGTCGAGCAGGTCGTCCGTGACCAGCCGGTGCCCGGCCTCGGCGGGGCTGGTGAGCGGCCGCGGGCGCAGGTAGGTGTGGCGGAGCTGCACGTACGTGTACGGCAGCCAGCCCCGCGCCGCCGACACGCTCCGCGCCCGCTCCAGCCGCCAGGCCGCCGTGTTGCTGGCCCCGATGGCCCCGACCTTGCCGGCCCGCGCCAGCTCGTCGAAGGCCCCCAGCGTCTCCTCCAGCGGCACCGAATGATCCTCGATGTGCGCCCAGTACAGATCGACCCGGTCGGTGCCGAGCCGGCGCAGGCTGCCCTCCGCCGCCCGCGCCACGGCGGCGGCCGACAGGCCCTCGGCCGAGTCCAGGGTGGTGTCACCGGGCACGGTGGGCCGCGCCCCCGCCTTGGTGCTGATGAAAACCTGGTCGCGGTTGCCGCGGGCGGCCAGCCAGGCCCCGATGGCCTGCTCGCTCTCGTCGCCGGTGCGGCCCTCGACCCAGAACGGGTAGTTGTTGGCGGTGTCCAGCATCGTGCCGCCCGCCTCGTGGAAGCGGTCGAGGAGGGCGAAGGTGTCCTCCAGGCCGACGCTGGTGCCGAAGGGGATCGTCCCGAGTGCGAATCTCATGGGTCAGACTCTCGGACCTGGAGCGCGCTCCATGTCAAACGGTTGACCTGGAGCACGCTCCAGGTGAAATCCTGGAGGGGTGAGCGTGTACACCCCCGCCGAAGCCGTCGAGGAGACCGGCTTCTCCCTCGACACCCTGCGTTACTACGAGAAGATCGGGCTGCTGGAGCGCGTCGACAGGAACGCCGCCGGGCAGCGCAGGTTCAGTGAGGAGGACATCGGCTGGCTGGGCACGTTGCGCTGCCTGCGCGAGACCGGCATGCCCATCGCCACCATGCTCCGCTTCGCCGAGCTCGTCCGGGCCGGCGACCACACCGTGCCGGACCGGATCAAACTGCTGGAGGAGCACGACCGGCAGGTCCAGGAGCAGATCGCCAACCTCGCCGAACGGCAGGACTACATCCACAACAAGATCTCCTACTACCGCAGCCTGCTCTAGCCCGCCCTTTGCGCTCCGGCTGTTAAACGAGAGCTATGGCGGGAGCGCGGGCCGGGAGGATCAACGAGTCGGTGGGCCGCGTGGCCCTGATGTGCGGCGGCCTGCTGTTCGCGCTGCTGGGGCAGGTCACCGTGATCCAGGCGTTCGGCACGTCCGCGCTCAACGCCGACCGCAGGAACGAGCGGCCGCTCATCGAGCGTTACTCCCACCCGCGCGGCGACATCCTCACCTACGAGGGCACGCCCGTCGCCGTGAGCCGCCCGTCCGGCGGCGGCCCCTACCGGTTCCGGCGGGTCTACCCGCACGGGCCGGTCTACGCGGCCGTCACCGGCCATCTGTCGTTGCAGCGGGCCACCGGCATGGAGCAGGCCGAGGACGGCGTGCTGTCCGGCGCCGACGCCCGGGTCAAGGTGCGCTCGCTGGTGCGGGCGGGCGAGGTCGAGGGGGCCGACGTCCGGCTCACGATCAGCGACCGGGCGCAGCGGGCGGCGTACGAGGGGCTGCGGGCGGCCGGGGTGCCGGGGGCGGTGGTGGCGCTGCACCCGGCGACTGGGGCCGTGCTGGCGCTGGCGTCGTACCCGTCGTACGACCCGAACGCCTTCACCACCTTCGACCGGGACCTGCTCGACGCGACCGGCCGGCGGCTCAGGGAGGACCCCGGCCGGCCGCTGCTGAACCGGGCGCTGAACCGGCCCTATCCGCCGGGGGCCACGTTCAAGCTGGTCACCACGGCGGCGGCGCTGTCCTCGGGCGAGTACACCCCCTCCAGCCTGCTCGACGCGCCGGCGCTGCTGTCCCTTCCTGGCGGGCGGCAGACCGTGCGCAACAGCCCCACCTGCGGCGACGCCCACCCGACCCTCATCTACGCCTTCCAGGTCTCCTGCGAGACCGCCTTCGCCGGCATCGGGCTGCAGCTCGGCCAGGACCTGCTGCGCGACCAGGCGGAGGCGTTCGGCTTCAACGCGGGGCCGCTCGCGATCCCGCTGCCGGCCACGCCCAGCAGGTATCCGCTGAGCATGGACCGGGCGCAGACGGCGCTCGCCGCCATCGGGCACCACGACAACCGCGCCACGCCGCTCATGATCGCCATGCTGTCGGCGGCGGTGGCCAACGGCGGGGTGCTCATGCGGCCGTACCTGGTGGAGGAGGTACGGCTGCCGGACGGCTCGGTGATCAACCAGTCCGCGCCCGCGCCGTGGCGGGTGGCGATGCCGCCGGCGCTGGCCAGGCACCTGGCCGCGATGATGACGACGGTGACGCGGGCGGGCGGCACGGGGACGAGCGCGGCGCCGGCAGCGGTCCAGGTGGCCGCCAGGACGGCGAAGTCCGCGGCCCCGGATCAGGAGCAGGCGCTCGTCACCGCGTTCGCGCCCGCGGACCGGCCCGAGGTGGCCGTCGGGGTGGTGCTGGAGCGGCCGGGCGCGCGGGCCGCCGCCGTGGCGACGATCGCGCGGGCGGTCATCCAGGCCGCCCTCTCATGATCACCGGTAGGCGGTGGCCTGGAGGCTGTAGAGGTCGGCGTAGAGCCCGCCCCTGGCCATGAGCGCGTCGTGGTCGCCCTCCTCGGTGACCCGGCCGTGCTCCAGCACGTAGATGCGGTCGGCGTAGCGGACGCTGGCCAGGCGGTGGGTGATGAGCAGCACCGTACGGCCGTCGGCGTGGCCGCGGATGCGCTCGAACAGCGCGTGCTCGGCGCGGGCGTCGAGCGCGGCGGTGGGTTCGTCGCAGATGAGCAGGTCGGCGTCGCGGTGGAAGCCGCGGGCCACGGCGATGCGCTGCCACTGGCCGCCGGACAGCTCGTGGCCGTCCTTGAACCGGCGGTCGAGCAGGGTGCGGTAGCCGTGCGGCAGCCCGGCGATGACCTCGTCGGCCCCGGCCACGGTCGCCGCCGAGTGCAGGGCCCGCTCGCCCTTGTCGGTGCCCATCGTGATGTTGTAGCGGGCGGCGAGCGGCCAGCGGGTGTGGTCCTGGGCGATCACGGCGGTGCGCAGGCGCAGCTCGTCGGGGTCCACCAGGCGCAGGTCGGTGTCGTCCCAGCGGACGGTGCCGGAGTCGGGCTCGTACAGGCCGGCCAGGATCTTGGACAGGGTGGTCTTGCCCGAGCCGTTCTCGCCGACGAACGCGATGATCTCGCCCCGCTTGATCTCGACGGAGACCTCGCGCAGCGCGGGCTCCTCGGCGCCGGGGTAGGTGAAGGTGATGTTCGCGGCGGTGATGCGCTGGAAGCCGGCCGGCATCGGGGTGGCCCGGCTGCCCGGCACCCGGCGCTCGGCGTCGGCGCAGAACTCCAGGAAGTCGGTGAAGTACAGGCCCTCCTCGTAGAGGCGGTTGGTGGCGTACATCAGGGTGGCCAGTGACTGCTGGGCCGACCGGATGGCGAGGACCGCGGTGCCCGCCACGGCCAGCGGGATGGCGCCGATCGCGAGCAGCACGCCGAGCGCGACGTAGACCGCGCCGGCGCCGAGGCCGCTCAGCGCCTCGCCCGCGACCCGCGCGTACGTCTGCCGCCGGGCCAGCCCGAGCATCACGTCCTGCTCGACCTTGGCGACCGCGTCGTACATGCGCAGCAGGAAGCCGCGCATGGTGAACGCGCGCACCTCGGCCGCGGGGTCGCGGTCGGCCAGCAGCTCGCCGATGATCCACTTGCGGCGGGCGGCGGGGATGAGGGCGTACAGGGTGGCGTAGCGCATCTTGGCGCTGCGGACCATGGCCCAGGCGTCCGGCAGCACCGCCAGCAGGAGCAGCGGCAGCAGGACCGGGTGCAGCACGCCGAGCACGCCGGCCACGGCGGCGATGCCGACGGCGGCGGTCAGCACGTCCACGGTCGCCGACACCACCGAGTCGGCCATGGCCACGCCGCGCAGCCGGGCCCGCTGGAGCGCGTCGTGGAAGTCGGGGTCGTCGTAGGCGGCCAGCTCGACGCGGCTGGTCAGCCCGTACAGGCGCTCCTCGGTGAGCCGGCTGACCTGCGGGTCGAGGCGGGCCTGCGCCCAGCCCGCGCCGGCCTGCACGGCCGCGCGCAGCGCCGCCGCCGCGCCCACCAGGGCCAGGCTGGGCAGCGCGGCCATCACCCGGTCGGCGGTCGGGCCCGCGCTGAACAGCGCGGTGAGCACGCCGGTCGTGGCGAGCAGCCCGAACGCGGTGAACACCCCGCCGAGCAGGTTGAGCGTGATCGCCAGCGCGGTGTCGCGCGGGCTCGCCCGCCAGGCGATGCTCATGGCCTGGGACACCAGCGACGGCAGCCGCCTGGCGATGGTGAGGAAGCCGACCTCGGCCAGTTTGCCGGTGTGGGCGTGCCAGTCCGAGAAGGAGATCTCGCCGAGTTCCAGGGGCTCGTCGGGCATGCCAGGAAGTGTGCCCAGCGTGAGCGCCGCGCCCCCCGGAGTGACAAGGAACAAGCGCCCGCGTCAGGGGGAGTATGCGGAGCTGTTACCACCTCATCCCTTGACGTCCCGTTGGGGGAAGTGGGTTGATAGCCCAGTTGACAACGTTGTCAAGAATCACCTGCTTCGGGGGACTTCGAAGGGATGGTGTGCGATGCGACGGTGGTTGGCAACCGCCTCGATCATGATGGCGGGCGTCCTGGGATTAGCCGCGTGCGGCGGCGGTGGCGGCGAAGGAGAGACCTCCGAACCGCCCGCGGCCGGCGGCGGCAAGCAGCAGGTCGAGGTCTTCTCCTGGTGGACCGGGCCCGGTGAGGCGGACGGCCTCGCCGAGATGCGCAAGATCTTCGAGCAGCAGAACACCGCCTACTCCTTCTTCGACGCCGCCGTGGCGGGCGGCTCCGGCGACAAGGCCAAGGCGCTGCTGGAGTCCAAGCTCCAGGCCGGCCAGCCGCCGGACACCTTCCAGGGCCACGCGGGCGCCGAGCTGCAGGGCTACATCAAGGCGGGCAACCTGGAGGACCTCACCTTCCTCTACGACGAGCTGAAGCTCAAGGACGTCTTCCCGCAGCAGCTCGTGGACCAGATCAGCGTGGACGGCAAGATCTACTCGGTGCCGGTGAACATCCACCGCTCCAACGTGCTCTGGTTCAACCCGGCCGTGCTCAAGGAGGCGGGCGTCGCCGCCGCGCCGAAGACGATCGAGGAGTTCATCGCGGCGCTGGAGAAGGTCAAGGCCACGGGCAAGATCCCGCTGTCCATCGGCTCGGAGTGGACCGTCACCCACCTGCTGGAGAACGTCCTGCTCGGCAGCCTCGGCACCGACGCCTACAACGCGCTGTTCAAGCCGGGCGGCAACTGGGCCGGGCCCGAGGTGGCCAAGGCCCTGGAGAGCTTCAACAAGATCATGTCGTACGCGGGCGACCCGCAGGACGACTGGCAGCCCGCGGCCAAGCAGGTGGCCGACGGCCAGGCCGCGTTCAACATCATGGGCGACTGGGCCTACGGCTACTTCCACAACCCGCCCGAGGGCGGCCTCGGCAAGACCTCGAAGACGGACTTCGACTGGGCCCCGGCCCCCGGCACCGAGGGCACCTACCTCTGGCTGTCCGACAGCTTCACCCTGCCCAAGGGCGCCAAGCACCGCGACGGGGCCATCGCCTGGCTCAAGGTCGCGGCCAGCAAGGAGGGACAGGACGCCTTCAACCCGAAGAAGGGCTCCATCCCGGCGCGCACCGACGCCGACAAGTCCCTCTACACCGACTACCTGGCCGACGCGCTGAAGGACTGGTCGGGCGACAAGCTGGCCGGCTCGGTCCAGCACGGCGTCTCGGTGAACCAGCCGTGGCTGGCCGCCATCACCGAGGCGGTCGGGCTCTACATCAGCAGCAAGGACGTCAAGGCCCTCCAGCAGGGGCTCGCCGACGCGGCCACGGCCAACGCCCAATAACTCTCATCGGCGTATCGAGCGGGACGCGGCGGCCCGGCCGGCCGTCGCGTCCCTGGAGGGAAGAATCGTGAGGCGGGCGCGTACGTGGCTGCCCGGGCTGCTCCTCGTCACCCCGTCGATCATCCTGATCGGCGTCTTCGTGTACGGCCTGCTGGGCTGGAACTTCCAGCTCGCCATGACCGACAAGCACAGCCAGGTGGCCGAGGGCGAGTTCGTGGGGCTGAAGAACTTCGTCGACATCTGGGACCAGCCCCGCTGGCACCTGTCCGTGAACCACACGATCCAGTTCACGATCGTGTTCGTGCTGGGGGCGCTGCTGCTCGGCTGGCTGCTGGCGTTCCTCATGGAGAAGGGGATCAGGGGCGAGGGGACGTTCCGGGCGATCTACCTGTTCCCCATGGCGATCTCGTTCGTGGCCACCGGCATCGTGTGGCGGTGGCTGATGAACTCGGGGACGGGGGAGCGGGCCGTCGGGCTCAACCGGCTGTTCGGCTACCTGGGACTGCCGGAGTGGCAGTGGTTCCGTGACCAGGACTGGGGCATGGCCGCGATGGCGCTGCCGGCGATCTGGCAGATGTCCGGATACATCATGGCGTTGTTCCTCGCCGGCTTCCGCGGCGTGCCCGAGGAGCTGCGCGAGGCGGCGCGGGTGGACGGCTGCACCGAGTGGGGCGTCTACCGCCACGTCGTGCTGCCGCTGCTGCGGCCGGTGCTGCTGTCGGCGCTGATCATCCTGGGGCACATCTCGCTCAAGGTCTTCGACCTGATCGTGGCGGTGTCCGGCAAGCAGATCATCACCGACGTGCCGGCGGTCTTCATGTGGGTGGCGGTCTTCGACTCCCACGACCCGGCCAAGGGGGCCACGATCGCGGCCTACATCGTGGTGAGCGTGGCGATCTTCGTGATCCCGTACCTCATCTGGTCCGTACGCAAGGAGAGGACGTCATGACGGCGGTGGCCGGGCGGCGGGGAGCGGTGTTCCGGTGGACGCGGTTCGGCGTGCTGTGCCTGTTCGTGGTGGTCTTCCTCATCCCGATCTACGTGCTGCTGGTCACCAGCTTCAAGCCGCTCACCGAGGCCGACCCGAGCCAGGCGTGGAACCTGCCGCGGACGTGGACGGTCGAGGCGTGGCGGGTGGCGTGGGAGAAGCTCGCCCCTGGGCTGTGGAACAGCGTGCTGCTGGCCGTGCCGGGCTCGCTGCTGTCGTGCGCGCTCGGCTCCATGAACGGCTACGTGCTGTCGAAGTGGCGCTTTCCCGGGGCGGACGTGCTGTTCACGCTGTTCCTGTTCGGGATGTTCATCCCGTACCAGGGGGTGATGATCCCGCTGGTGCAGCTCCTCGTCGGGCTCAACGACCTGACCGGGCTGGACGGCGTGTTCTACGGCGGCATCCCGGGCCTGGTGCTCGCCCACGTCGTCTACGGCATCCCGATCTGCACGCTGATCTTCCGCAACTACTACGTGACGATCCCCACCACGCTCATCGAGGCCGCGCGGGTGGACGGGGCCGGGATGCTGCGGGCGTACCGGTCGGTGGTGCTGCCGGTGTCCGGGCCCGCGATCGCGGTGGTCGTCATCTGGCAGTTCACCTCGCTGTGGAACGACTTCCTGTTCGCCGTCTTCCTCACCGGGCCGACGAGCTGGCCGACGACCGTGATGCTCAACAACATCGCGGGCGCGCAGGCCACCCCGTACAGCCAGCAGATGGCGGCGGCGATCCTGGCGTCGATCCCCACGATGGTGATCTACGTCCTGCTGGGCCGGTTCTTCATGCGCGGGCTCATGGCGGGGGCGCTCAAGGGTTAGCTCAGGGATTGGCGACGTGGAGGAGGGGTTCGCCGCGGACGTAGCGGGCCACGTCGGCCGCGACGATCGCGGCGGCCTTCGCCGCCGTCTCCTTGCTCGCCCCGGCCAGGTGCGGGGTCATGACCAGGTTCGGCGCCGTGAGCAGGCGCGAGCCCTCGGGGATCGGCTCCTCGGGGAAGACGTCCATCGCGGCGCCGAACAGGTGGCCGGACTCCAGCGCGTCGCAGAGCGCGTCGTAGTCGAGCAGCGCGCCGCGCGCGCAGTTGACCAGCACCGACCCCGGCGGCATGGCGGCGATCTCGGCCGCGCCGATCAGGCCGGCGGTCTCGGCGGTGGCGCGGGCGTGCAGGGAGACGAAGCGCGAGCGGCGCAGCAGCTCCGGCAGCTCCACCTTGCCGGGGACGTCCACGTACGGGTCGTGCACCAGCACCTCGGCCCCGAACCCCTCCAGCATCCTGGCCACCCGGCGCCCGATCGCGCCATAGCCGATCAGGCCGACCGTGCCGCCCTCCAGCTCGGGCCCCACGTTGTCGTAGGTGTAGTAGTCGCCGCGCCACACGCCCCCCGCCAGGTCGGCGTGGGTCCGGGGGATGCGGCGGGTCGCGGCGAGCAGCATGGCGAGCGTGTGCTCGGCGGTGGCCACCGCGTTGCGGCCCGGCGCGAACGTCACCCGGACCCCGGCCCGCGCCGCCGCCTCCAGGTTGGCGTTCACAGGACCGCCCCTGCTGACGCAGAACAGCCGCAGGGCGGGGGAGGCGTCGAGGACGCGCTTGGTCAGCGGGGCCATCTGGGTCACGCAGACCTCGACGTCGCGCAGCGCCTCGATCAGCTCGTCCTCGACGTCCGACGCCTCGTCCACCTCGCCGACGCGGCCGAACGGCACCACCGGCCACGGCAGCGTCAGCTCGCGGACGTCCACCTCGCCGGGGACCTCGCGCCGCAGCGCGTCCACCAGCAGGCGGTTGGTGACGAAGTGGTCACCTGCGGCAAGGACTCGGATGGTCAACGAACGGCTCCCATCGGGCAGTTGTAGTGAAGCAGTGCGGGCCGTCCGTCGTCGCGGAGCCGCAGCTCGGTCAGTGCGCAGTTGTCCAGGCGCGGGAACAGCCGCCGGTACTCGCCGAGCGGCACCCCGATCAGCGCGCAGAGCGCCAGCCTGATCGCCGTCGTGTGCGCCACGACCAGCACCCGCCCGCCGGGGTGCGCCGCCGCGGCGTCCCGCAGCGCGGCCACGAACCGTTCGGCGGCGGCGCGCGGGTCCTCGCCGCCGGGCAGCGGATGCGCGGCCGGGTCGGCCTCGAACGCGGCCCGCGCCTCGGGGAAGCGCGCCGCCATCTCCGCCGAGGTCAGCCCCTCGCCCTGGCCGAAGTCCAGCTCCACGAGGCGCGCGTCGGTGCGCAGCTCGCGGCCGGCCCGTTCGGCGGCGGCGGTGGCGGTGATCACGGCTCGGCTGAGCGTGGAGGCGAGGACGGCCGTCAGACCCGCGTCCGCGGCCCACTCGGCGAGCGCGGCCGCCTGCTCGTGGCCGCGCGGGGTCAGCTCGACGTCGCTGACGCCCGCGTAGCGGTTCTCGGCGTGCCAGACGGTCTCGCCGTGGCGGACGAGCACGAGATCGGTCATCGGGTGGTCCTCTCGCGGGCGTGTGCGGCGACGTGGGGGTCCAGCCAGCCGCGCCGTTCGAGCTCGGCGACGAACCGCAGGTAGAGCTCCGGCCGCCCGGCCCCGGACGGCTCGACCACGGCCCTGGTCCTGATCATGCGGGCCGGGTCGCCGCCGGCCAGCACGGCCATGCCGAGCGCGGGCTCGGCGTTCTCGCGCAGCGTCACGGGACGTCCGAGGACGTCCGCGCGCAGCCGGGTCCAGTGGTCGCTGCGCGTGGCTCCGCCGGTGAGGATGATCTCGCCGTCCACGGGCGCGCCGAGCAGGTCCAGGTAGTCGAAGCACAGCCGTTCGACGAACGCCGCGCCGAGCAGGATCGCGGCGTACCGTTCGACGTCGTCGGCGGGCTCGCCCAGCGTGAACGCCTCGGCGGCGGGCGCGTCGAACGGGAAGCGCTCCCCGCGCGAGACGAGCGGATAGGTCACGGCGGGGACCGGCTCCCTGCGGGCGGCCGCCGCGCTGAGCGCGTCGAGGTCGCGCCCCGGCAGGTCGCGGGACAGGACCCCCGCGCCCGTGCTGGACGCGCCGCCCGGCAGCCAGGAGCCGTCGGGGGCGCGGTGGGAGTAGACGACGCCGAGCGGGTCGTGGATCAGCTCCTCGGTCACGCCCTTCAGCACCAGCGTGGTGCCGAGCACCGAGTTCCAGCTCCCGACGCGGGTCGCGCCCGCGCCGAGCTGGGCCGCGCAGCCGTCCGTGGAGCCCGCGACCACCGGCGTGCCGGCCGGGATGCCGGTCTCTGCGGCGGCCTCGGCGCAGACCGTGCCGAGGAGCGCGCCGGGCCGGACCACTTCGGGCAGCACGCCCGGGGGCAGCAGGTCCAGCACCTCGTCCGGCCAGCGTTCGGCTTCGAGGTCCACGCCGGTCTTGAGCGCGTTGCCGAGGTCGATGGCGACCTCGTGGCCGACCAGCCGCCGGTTGACGAAGTCGCTCTGGTGGGCGGCGCGGGCGCCCGCCGGGGCGTCGCGGAGCAGCCAGAGCAGCTTCGGCAGCGCCCAGTTGGGCTGCATGCGCCGGTAGCCCAGGCGCTCCCACACGGCCGCGCCCGCCTCGTTGGCGCGCTCGGCGGAGGCGCGGCGGTCGTCGTACATGAGGGCGGGCGTCAGCGGGCGGCCGGCCGCGTCGGTGAGCAGGATCGTCCCGCTGGTCGCGGCGACCGCCACGCCCCGCACCCGCTCAGGGGCCACGCCGGCCAGCGCCTCGCGGGTGGCGGCGGCCAGCTCGCGCCACCACTGCTCGGGGTCCTGCTCGTGGCGGGGTCCTTCGCGCCGGCTGGTGAGCGGGCGGGCGGCGGCGCCGGCCACCTCGCCGTCGCCGCCGACGACCAGGGCGCGCACGCTCTGTGTGCCGAGGTCGACGCCGATCCACACGCTCATGCCCGGCCCCGCATCTCGGCCAGCAGCGGCCAGGCGTCCGCCTGGCCCGCGCGGAGCGTCAGGAAGTCCTCGAACAACCGGTCGTAGCGGGCGCGGCGGGCCGGGTGGGGCTCGACGGCGTCGCGCAGGCGTACGTGCTCGGCCGCCGCCGCGGCGAGCGACGGGGCCGCTCCCGTGGCCGCCAGCGCCGCCACGTACGCGCCCCGCGCCCCCACCTCGGCGTCGGCCGGCCGCCGCACGGGCAGCCCGGTGACGTCGGCGATCAGGCCGAGCCAGGTGGTGCTGGCCGAGCCGCCGCCGCACACCCGCAGCTCGCCGGGGTCCGTGCCGGTGGCGGCCAGGCAGTCGCGGATGACCAGGGTGAGCCCTTCGAGCGCGGCCCGCGCGATCTGCTCGGGCCCGTGCTCGAACGACAGGCCCAGCAGCGCGCCGCGCGCCAGCGGGTCGGAGAACGGCGCCCGCTCCCCGGCCGGCGACAGGTAGGGCAGGAACGCGAGCCCGCCCGCGCCGGGCTCGCTCCGCCCGGCCAGCTCGCCCAGCTCCTCCGGGCCGCCGAGGCCCAGCAGGCGGCAGGTCCACTGCACCACCTCGGTCCCGGCGAACGTGGGGAAGGCCCGCAGGTAGCCGCCGGGCAGCGCGATCGTGATGCCGGTCGGCTCGCCGTCCAGCGCCGGGGACTCGGCGACGACCTCGGTGCACAGGGTGGTGCCGAGGATGGCGCACGCCTGCCCGGGAGCGACCGCGCCCGCGCCGAGCGCGGTCGTGACGATGTCGTACGGCGCCATCACCACGGGAACGCCGGCACGCAGGCCGAGCGCGTCGGCGGCCCGCCGCGTGAGCCCGGCGACCGGGCAGGAGCGCACCGGCGGCAGCAGCCGTCCGGCCCACTCCATGCCGAACAGGCTCAGCAGCTCCGGCGCGTACGCCCGCGCCCGCAGGTCCATGAACGGCGCCGAGGCGTCGGACTCCTCGGCCGCGAGCTCCCCGGTGAGCCGCGACCAGATCCAGCCGCCGCAGGTGAGCAGGGCGGCCGACCGGTCGAGCCTGGCCGGGTCGTGGGCGCGCAGCCAGGACAGGACGGCGTGCGGCAGCCCGGAGGCGGCCGAGGAGCCGTTGATCTTGAAGGCCGCGGCGGCCAGGCCGTCGCGGGTCCAGGCGTCGACCGTGGCGGCGGCGCGGGCGTCGTTCCAGAGGACGGCGGGTCCCGTCGGCTCGCCGCCCGCGTCCACGAGCCAGCAGCCGTCGCCCTGGGCGGTAACGGCGACCAGCTCGACCGGCTCGGCGACGGCGGCGGCCACCTCGCGCACCGTGGCCGCGACCGCGTCCCAGACCGCGCCCATGTCCTGCTCGGCGTGGCCGGGGGCGGGGCGCGAGACGGCGGTGGCGCGGCGGGCGAGCGCCGACTCCGCGCCGGTGTGGTCGTAGGCGACCGCCTTGATGACCGTGGTGCCGGCGTCCACGCAGACGACCGCCATCAGGTCCTGCCCTCGCTGCTCACGCGACGACGTTAGCGTGCAGTCAGAAACTTTGTCCAGCACACATGTTCAGCGGCTAGAGCTGGTGGGCGGCGGCCACGAGCCCTTCGGCCGTCGGGGTGTCCGTGACGAGCTCGTTGAAGTAGCCGCCCCTGGCGCCGGCCACGATCGACAGGACCTTCTCCGCGCCCACCGCGACCGCGATGACGGACGGGATGCGGCGCAGCTCCTCGGGCTTGGCGGCCACCAGCCGCTCGCTCCCCGGGTACGTCACCGGCTCGCCGTCGCGGTCGTAGACCCGCATGCACACGTCGCCCACGGCCCGGCGCAGGCTCTCGGCGTCGCGCGGCATGAGCGAGGGCACCATCTGCCGCATGAGCGGCGCCGAGCCGACCCCGACCAGCGCGCACTTGGCCCGCGCCCACAGGTCCATTACCCGGCGCACGGACGGCTCGTGCTGCAGCGAGTAGAACAGCTCGGGGCCGGGCAGCGCGGGCGCGTAGAGGTAGGCGGGCACGCCGCCGACGCGCTCGGCCAGGATGCGGGTGGTCTCGTTGGTCTGGAACCAGGGCTGCGGCTCCTCCTGGCCGCCGACGGCCGGGGCGATCGTGACGCCGGGGAACTGGCCGAGCCCTTCGCGGGCGCACTCGTACACGGTGGTGCCGGAGGCGACCAGCACGACGTCGCCCGACTCCAGCCCCACGCCGGCGAGGGCGCGGGCCACCCCGGGCGCGAGCCACGGGCCGAGCGCCGGGCCGCTGACCTTGGGCACCAGGTGGACCCGGCGCAGGTCGAGCGCCTGAGCCACCTCGTCGGCCAGCGGGCCGTCGGCCATGGTGTCGGGGCGGTGCACCCTGATCTCGACGATGCCCTGCCTGCGGGCCTCGGTGAGCAGCCGGCTCACGGTCGCGCGGGAGACGCCGAGCCGCTTGGCGATGTCGCCCTGGGTGGCGTCCTCCAGGTAGTACTGCTGCGCCGCCGCGTACATCAGCTCGTGCGGGAACCTGGCCTGCTGGGTGTCGGGGGCGGCGTCGGCGGCGTTCATGCGCCCTCCTTGAACAGGTTTGCAGAACTGATGCTCAACGAGCATACCTTTGATGTCCCAGGCTAGCCGTTGATCAAAGCGTCGCCGAGCGGCGTTCGGGTGTAGAGGACCCCGCGGCCCACGCGGGCCCCCGCGATCAGGCCGGTGCGGCGCAGGGCCGCGATGTGCTCGCCCGTCGTGCCGGGGCTCTGGCCCAGCAGCGCGGCGAGCTGCGTGGTGGTCGCGGGCTCGGCCAGCTCGGCGAGGATGCGGGCCCGGCTGCGGCCGATCAGCAGCGCCAGGCCGGCGTCGGCCCGGGGCGGCGCCGCGCCCAGCCCGCGCGCGGGATAGAGCAGCGCGTACGGCCACGACTCGTCCAGATAGGTGGCGATGGACGTCATGAACGCCGACGGCAGGAACAGCAGGCCCCTGCCCCCGAGGTCGTGCCGCTCCTCGCGCCCGGAGAGCATCCGCACCTCGATGTGCCCGCTCCGCCGCCACCGGACCCGGGGGCTGAGGTCGTCCAGGGCCGCCGCCCAGCCGTAGGCGGCCAGCCGGCCCGCCCGGTAGGCCACGTCCCGCTGCAGGATCGCGTGGAGGCGCGCCCAGTCGTGGACGAGGATGTCGGTCCACAGCGCCTCGTACGCCTCCGCGAACAGCTCCACCACCTCCGGGCCGAGCAGCAGGTGCCGTACCCAGCCGGTGACCGGCGGGCGCTGGGCCAGCACCCGCTCGATCTCGGCGTGCGCCCGCGCGACCGGGGTGGCGCGCACGGCGGCCAGCTCGTCGGCGAAGGCGACGTCCACGGCGGTCGGGGGAGGGGCGATGAAGTCGACGTTCGCCGCCCCGATGTTGCCGCTGACCGCGGCCGCGGCCCGCAGCGCCGGGTAGCGGGCGGCGAGCCGCGCGTACGTGCCCCGCCACCGCTCCACCCACTCCGCGTGCGGGCCCGCCTGGACGCGCCCGGCCAGCATCCACTGGGCGTGCATGGTCTCGATCAGCGGGGAGATGGCGAACCTGCTGGCCATCAGGTCCTGCGAGGTCACGTCGATGCGCACCGGCACCTTTCGGTTATATCCGAAGAAGTCGCGCGAGTGGCGGTGCGGTCCGCACCATCGGTCGGGTGAAGGGCGCGACGTTCGGCGAGGTGTTCGCCGTCAAGGAGTTCCGGGTGCTGTTCGGCAGCTTCGTGCTGCTCATCGCCGGGGACGTGGTCAAGATGCTGGCGCTGTCCGTGCTGGTGTACGCGCGGACCGGGTCGGCGGGGTTGTCGGCGGCGGCGTACATGGCGGGGTGGCTGCCGTTCATCGTGGGCGGGCTGTTCCTGCTGTCGCTGGCCGACCGGGTCGCGCCGCGGGCGCTGATGATCGCCGGCGAGGTGGTGCGGGCGGTGACCTGCCTGGTGCTGGCGTACGCGGAGCTGCCGGTGTGGGCGCTGCTGGCGCTCGTGCTGGCCACCGGGCTGTTCTCGCCGGTGTTCATGGCGGCGCGGGCGGCCATGTTGCCGGAGGTGCTGCCCGGGGACGCGTTCGTGCTGGGGCGGTCGGTGCTCAACGTGGCCTCGGCGAGCGCGCAGATCGTGGGGCTCGCGGCCGGGGGCGCGTTCCTGGCGGTCACCGGGCCGTCCGGGGGGCTGGCCGTCACGTCGGCGCTGTCCGTCGTGGCGGCCGTGGTGCTGCGCGTGGGCCTGCCGCACCGGCCGGCCCGGGTCGTCCGGGAGGCCGGGCGGGTGCTGTCCGGGTGGGGCGACGCGGTGCGCGAGACGCTGCGGGTGAACCGGCGGCTGGTCGGCGACCGGCGGGTACGGGGACTGCTGCTCGCCCAATGGCTGCCGTGCGTGTGCGTGGCCGGGGCCGAGGCCATGGTCGTGCCCTACCTCGGCGGCGAGGGCCAGGCCGGGATGGTGCTGGCGGCGGCCGCGGGCGGGATGGCGGTGAGCGAGTTCGTGGTGGGCCGCTTCGCCCGTCCAGAGCTGCGCGAACGGCTGTCGCTGCCGCTCGCGGTGCTGCTCGGGGCGCCCTGGGTGGGCTTCGCGCTCGCGCCCGGCGTGGGCTGGGCCGCGGTGCTGGCCGCGCTGGGGGCGGCGGGGCTGGCGTACCAGCTCGGGCTGCAGCGGCGGTTCGTGGACGTGGTGCCGGAGGAGACGCGCGGGCAGGCGTTCGGGCTGCAGTCGGCGGGGCTGATGACGGGGCAGGCGCTGGGCGCGGCGGCCGTCGGCGCGCTTGGCGAGGCCGCCGGCCCCGGGACGGCCATCGCGGTCGCGGGCGTCGCGGGCATCCTGGTGGCCCTGGCCCTCACCGGCATCCTGCGCCCGCCGGCACTCAAGGCGGAACCTCGCCCGAGTCACGCGCGCTGAGCACTCATGAGGGAAGCTCGCCCGAGTCACGCGGGCTGAGCGCTCATGGGGAAAGTTCGCCCGAGCCGCGCGCGCTGAGCACTCACGGCGGAAGCTCGCCCGAGCCGCGTGGGATGAGGCGGACCGGGAGCCGGATGTGCTCCGGCGGGCCCTCGTCGCCGAGCAGGCGGCGGAACAGGAGCTCGGCCGCCACCCGTCCCATCCACGCCGGGTCCTGCGCCACGACCGTCACCCCTGGCCGCAGCAGGTCGGCCAGCTCGAAGTCGTCGAAGCCCACCAGCGCCACCTTCCGCCCGGCGAGCGCCCGCAGCGCCGTCACCGTGCAGCGCCCGTTGCCCGTGAAGAGCGCGGTGGGCGGCCGGTCCAGGGCGAACATGCGCTCCAGGTCCGCCCGCATCGCCTCCTCGGCGGGCGGCCGCATCGCGACCAGGCGGGGGTCGTACCGGTCGCCCAGCGCGTCCCGGTAGCCGCGGTGGCGCTCGGCGGCGGTGTAGATGGCCGGGGCGTCCCCGACGAACGCGACCCGCTCGTGCCCCTGCCCGAGCAGGTGGCCTACGGCCCGCCCGGCCCCGCCCGCGTTGTCGGCGAGCACGGTGTCGGCGTCCAGCCCCGCCCCCGGCGGCCGGTCGGCGAAGACCACCTTCGTGCCCGCGTCCAGCTCCGGCCGCAGATAGCCGTGGTCGGCCCCGGCCGGCACGACGACGATCCCGTCCACCCGCCGCGCGCAGAACGTCTCGACCAGCTCGCGCTCGCGCCCCGGCTCCTCCCCGGACGAGCCGCTGAGCAGCAGGCAGTCGTGCGCGATCGCGACGTCCTCGACGGCCCGGCTGAGTCCCGCGTAGAACGGATCGGCGACGTCCTCGATGACCAGCCCGATCGTCGCGGTCCTGCCCCTGCGCAGCACCCGCGCGCTCTCGTTGCGGCGGTAACCCAGCCGGTCGATGGCCGCGCGCACCCGCTCGGCCGTGGCCGGATGGACGCCGGGCTCGCCGTTGACCACCCGCGACACGGTCTTCAGCGCCACCCCCGCCGCCGTGGCGACGTCCTTCATCGTCGGTCTCACGCCTGGATCATGTCTCACCGTACGGGGGCGGACAACGCTGTCAGGGCGTGTGCGAGAGTGGACGCTTATGTCGTTGCGATCTGTGGTGCTCGTGGCCGGGTTCGTGCTGGCCGCGCTCAACCTGCGCCCGGCCATCGCGGGCGTCTCCCCCCTCCTCGACGAGATCATGGGCGACGTGGGCCTCTCGCCCGCGGGCGGCGGCGCGATCACCACGGTGATGGTGGTCTGCCTGGGCGTGTTCGGCTCGGTGGCGCCCGTGCTGGCGCGGCGGATCGGGCTCGACCGCACGCTGCTGGCGGGCCTGCTCGTGATCGCCTGCGGCGTGACGCTGCGCGGGCTCGACGGCGCGCCGATGCTCTACCTCGGCTCGGCGCTGGCCGCCACCGCGATCGCCGTCATGAACGTCTCCATGCCCGGCGTCGTCAAGCAGCACTTCCCGACCCGGATCAACGTGATGACCGGCGTCTACGTCTCCGCCGTGGTGGCCGGCGCGGCCATCGCCTCGGCGGCGGTGATCCCGGTCGAGCGGCTCACCGGGTTCAGCTGGCGCGGGGTGACGGCGCTGCTGGCCGTGCCCGCCCTGCTGGCGGCGCTGCTCTGGCTGCCGCAGGCGCTGCGCGCGCAGCCCCCTCAGCCGAGCGGCCCCCGCCCCTTCCGCACGGTGCTGCGCAGCCGCGTCACCTGGTACGTCACCGCGCTCATGGGCCTGCAGTCCCTCACCTTCTACGTCGTCCTGGCCTGGCTGCCGACGATCTTCATGGAGCGGGGCGTGCCCGCCGAGCAGGCCGGCTACCTGCTCAGCCTGACGAACCTGGTGCAGGTCGCCGCCTCGCTCGCGGTCCCCGTGCTGGCCGGGCGGCGGGCCTCGCAGGTGCCGTACGTGGTGGCTTCGGGCGTGCTGACCGTGCTCGGCTACCTCGGCGTGCTGCTGGCGCCGACGACCCTCCCGTGGCTGTGGATGATCGTCCTCGGGCTCGGGCAGGGCGCGTCGTTCGCGCTCGCGCTGCTCATCATCGCGCTGCGCCCGGCGGACCCGGCCGCGGTGACGGCGCTGTCGGCCGTGGCCCAGTCGGTCGGGTACGTGATCGCCGCGCTCGGCCCGCTGCTCTTCGGCTACCTGCGCGAGCTGTCCGGCGGCTGGAACGTGCCGCTCACGGTGGCGCTGGGGGTGCTGGCGGTGCAGATCGTGGCCGGCTGGTTCGCCGGCCGCCCTGCTACGTTGGGGCCGGGCCGACCGTGAAGAGTACGGAAAGGGGTTTCGGGGTGCTGACCGACGTGCTCCAGCGCATGGCCGACGACCGCGGCGGCGTGCTCGGGGTCGAGCCCGGCCTGGTCATCGAGCCGGACGACACCTGGACACCGGTCACGGAGCTGATGCGGGAGCCTCACACGCTGCTGGACGAGCTGATCGACGAGACGGCCCGGCGCTGGAACGCGCCGCACCACGTCGGCGCGGCGCTGTTCTGGAAGACGTACGGCTACTGGCACACGCTGCCGATGGCGCTCGGCTGGGCGCTCGACGGACGGGTGCCGATCATGCGGCCGGCCGAGACCTGGTTCAAGGTCTCCGAGGCCGGCGTGACGATCGCGGCCACCCGCGTCATCTGGACCGAGGGCACGGACGCCATCGGCGAGTCGCTGGCCGAGGCCCAGCAGCCGCTGGTCACCGCCATCAGCCGCCGGGCCAGGGTGGGCGAGCGCACGCTGTGGGGCTCGACGGCCGAGGCGTTCGCGCAGCCGCTGACCTCCGTCGTGCCCGGCGACTACATGGAGCTGCTCAGGCGGATCGGCCCGCCGGTCGACGGCCTGATCGAGCCGGCGGGCGACGGCTACTTCCGCAGGACCTGCTGCCTGTGGATCACGCTCCCCGGCGTGGAGCCCTGCGCGAGCTGCTGCGTGCTGCGCCCGCGCTGACGTCAGGCCACCCCGACGGCCACCTCGGCAGGCACCCCGGCGTCGTCGAGCGGCCGCAGCTCGTCGGCGTAGCTCACGGACACGCGCCGCATCACCCCGGTGCCGTCGATCGAGTACTGCCCGAGCCGCCAGAGCGGCGGCGAGTAGGCGTGGATGGAGACGCTGCGCTCCACCGCCCCCGTCAGCCGGTGGATGTGGTCGGGCCCGAACGAGAACGACTGCCCCTCCGTGACCACCGTCTCCAGGTGCTCGCCGCCGATGCGCGGATTGCACTCGCGCAGCGCCCCCTGCACCACGCGCACCGCCCCCGAGGAGATGTCGTGGTCGTGCCAGCCCGTGTCGTCCTCGGGACGCCAGCACAGGACCCATACGTCCACGTACGCGTCGCGGTGCAGCGAGGCGTAGTGCCGCCCGCCGTCCTCGGGGAAGTCCACCAGTTCCTCCCACTCCTGCGGGCTGGCGGCCAGCCGGTCCACCAGGTCGCGCAGCTCGCGCCGGTCGAGCGTGCGCTCGGGGAGGGCGTGGCAGGTCCCCCCGTCCTGCTGGATCTGGTCGGTGCTCACGTACGTGTCTCCTCTCTGGACGATGGAACGGTCGCCCCGGGACGGATGCCCAGCAGGCGGCGGGGATTGGTGACGCGGATGGCGTGGGCGGCGGCGGCGCCGAGGCCCGGGTCGGGCGCGGTGGCGTAGGGGGCGTCGGAGCCGTTGACGACGACGTCGACGCCGAGCTCCCTGACGATCGCGTCGATCGCGCGGGGGCCGTAGGAGGAGGTCTCGACGAAGGAGCCGGGGTCGACCAGGCCCCGGCCGGTCCCGCCCCTGGCCAGCAGCCGCTCCGAGTGCAGCGGCGCGAGGCCGGCGAGCAGCGCGAAGCACACGCGCAGCCTCGGGTGCCGGGGCCGGACGACGGCCTGGAAGTGGTGCCACGCCTGGTGCATCTGCTGCACGTACGGCACCACCGCAGGCCACCACGGCGGCGCTCCCTCGGGGACGCGCGCCGGGCCGGGATGCACGAACAGCGGCAGATCGCGGTCGGTCAGCACCTCCAGCAGCCGGTCGTCGGGCACGGCCGTCGCCGGGATCTGCAGTCCGGCGCAGCCGCGGTCGAGGTCGGCCGCCAGCCGGTCGGGATCGGGCTCGCTGTGGCAGGTGGCCGCCCAGACCCCGAACGGCGCCCCGAGCGCGAGCGCCCCCTCGTGGTGGGCGTCGAGCAGCGGCCAGCTCTCCTCCGGCGGCAGGAACTCGATGCCGAGCGGGCTCGACAGCGACACGAGCGCCAGGTCCAGGCCGGTGGTGTCGCGGTGCTCGTGGTCGGCCGGGTTCACCTCGTAAGGCGGCTCGCCGTCGAGGATCAGCGTCCAGCCGTCGAGCCGGGGCGGGGCCGTGCGCGCCCGCAACGCCGCCACGAACGCACCCGTCCACAGATGCTGATGGACGTCTATCCCACCGCTCACGATCACCCCTCCCCTCATTTCCTACTGATATTACATACAAACCTGTTGTCCAGGGACACCGGGAGAGTGAAGCGATTCAGTGATACGGTTCAGTGAAACGCTTCACCTAATCGCTGTCAACGGCCGGCCCGTCGCGCTCACTCCCGGGGAAACCCGATTCTGTCGGTGGCAGGCCATAGGCTGGTCCAATGCCTCGCAAGAGAGCGACGATCCGTGAGGTGGCCCAGGCCACCGGCCTGTCGCCGGCGGCCGTCTCCTACGCGCTGCGCGGCCTTCAGGTCTCGGAGGAGACCATGGAGCGCGTGCGCGCCGCGGCGGCCGAGCTGGGCTACGAGGCCGACCCCATCGCCAGGGCCCTGGCCAGCGGGCGCAGCGGGATGATCGGCCTGCTCTGCGGATCGCTCGAAGACCTCTGGCAGCAGTCGCTGGCGGTCGGCATCAGCAGGGGGCTGCGGGAGAAGGACCGCTACGCCCTGATCCTCGACGCCGTCGGCGACCCCGCCCGCGAGCGCGTCCTCGCGCAGCAGCTCCGCGACCAGCGCGTCGACGGCCTGATCGTGCAGCCGCTCGACCCGTCGGCCGGGTTCTGGAGCGAGCTGTGCGAGTCGCTGCCCGTGATCGCGATCGGCGACTCGCTGCCCGGCACCGCCGGCGAGGTCATCTTCGACAACCGGCGCGGCGTCACCCTCGCCCTTGAGCACCTGCGCGACCTCGGCCACCGGCGCATCTCCGTCCTCACCCCCACCCGGCCCAGCACCCCCGACCGGCCCGCCGACGTCCACGTCACCGCCGAGGCCGAGCGCCTGGGGCTCGACATCGCGGTCACCACCGCGCCCCACGGCATGACCGCCGCCACCGCGGCCGCCCGCGACATCCTGCTCGACCGCAAGCCGAGCGCCGTCTTCTGCTTCGCCGACTCGATCGCCTACGGCGTCTACGCGGCGGCGCAGGAGCTCGGGCTGTCGATCCCCGGCGACGTGTCCGTCATGGGCTACGACGACCATCCGATGTCGGGGCTGCTGACGCCGGGGCTGACGACGGTCGACTGGGACATCGACGGGATCGTCCGCGCCGCCGTCCGCCTCACGGCCGCCGCCGCCGACGGGGCGACCCGCCGCCGCCGCGTCGTCCAGGCCCCGACCCTGCGCCCGCGCGCCTCCACCGCCCCTCGCCCCTGAGCTGCCTGGTCACCAGGCGGTGAGGGCCTGGCGGGAGGCGGTGAGGTCGGCGGTCAGGGTGCGGTCGGGCGGCGGTGGATGGAGGGCGCGGGTGGCCGCCGTGCGTTCGCAGGCCAGGACGATCTCCAGGGGTTCGAGGCAGCGCAGCGCGTGCCGGGCCGCCTGGGTGGCGAAACTGGCGTGGTCCTCGACGCCGAGCGAGATGACCGCGGTGCCGGTCGTGACCGGGGCGGCGAGGTGGCGGAGCTCGGCGAGGGCGTCCTGGGCGACGTACTCCAGGATCAGGACGCCGGACGCGCCCGGCCGGTCGGCGAGGAAGCGGTGGCGGCCCGTGTAGTCCGGGTCCATGAGGGTGGCCAGGCGGGCGGTGCTGAGCTGCGCGGTCTGGGCGACCGCGGCGCGCAGGCCGTCCAGGGCGAGGGCGATCGGGGCCGCGTGGAAGTTGCCGTTGTGCCAGGCGAGGGAGCCGGCGATGAGCGGGTTCTCGGCGGCGGCGTTCAGGTCGGTCTCGACGGCCTCGCGGGCGCGGCCGAGCGCGTCCAGCGCGGCGCCGTGGACCTGGGCGAAGGCGCGGAAGCCGTACGGGTCCTGGATGCGGGCGGCCTGCTCGCGGGCGAGGAGGCCGCGCAGGCGGGCGGCGACCGCGGCCTGCCCGGGATGCGGGCGGGCCTCCTGTACGACGGCGGCCAGCGGCTCGGCCGAGGCCCCGATGGCGGTGTAGGACAGGGCGGCCACGTCCACGGCGCCGTCGAGGAGGACGCGGAGCCGGTGGCAGGCGAGGGCGGCGTCGGCCAGGGTGGCGGCGCCCGAGCTGATGAACGGGAGCGCGTCCTCGGAGGCGAGCGCGAACCGCGGCTCGGCAGGCGCGGGGGCGGAGGTGGCCGGGGAGTGGAGCCAGGGGAGTTCGCCGAGCAGGCACAGGGCCGTCGTGGCGAGGGCGGTGAGGTCGCCGGTGCCGATGGCCCCGTACGTGCTGACCGGCGGGACGAAGCCGTCGTTGACCGCCGCCGCCAGCACGGGAAGGACGGCCGGGTCGAGCCCCGAGCCGCCCGCGAGCAGTTGGTTGAGCCGGACCGTGAGCATCGCCCGCGCACGGGCCGGCTCGATCGGGGGGCCGGCGCCGATGGCGTGGCTGCGCAGCAGGCCGAGGCCGGGCTCCCGGACCGGGACGTCCTTGTTGGCGCCCGCCCCGGTGCTGCGCCCGTACACCGGGCCGGTCAGCTCCTGGGCGGTCACCCATGCGGCCCGCGCCCGGTCCAGGGAGCCGAGCTCGACGCGGGCGCCGCCGTGGGCGACGTCGTGGACCTGCGCGCACGTGAGCCCGGAGCCGTCGAGCAGGACCGCCGTCGCCATCGGAGGGTCAGTCGCCGTCGGGGAGGATCAGCCCGAGCAGCCAGCTCACGAGGCTGACGATGATCGCGCCCCAGAACGCCGACGGGTAGAAGTCCTCCACATGGAAGGGGATGCCGAGCTGGCCGGAGATCCAGCTCGTCAGCAGCAGCATGGCCGCGTTGATCACGAGCAGGAACAGCCCGAGGGTGAGGGCGATGATCGCGCAGCCGAGCGCCTTCACGATCGGCTTGACGATGGCGTTGACGACGCCGAAGATCAGCGCCACGAGCAGCAGGACGCCCCAGTACTGTGCCGAGTTGGCGGGGGTGTTGACGTCGATGCCGGGGATGAACTGGACGGCCACCCAGAGGGCCACCGCCGCCGCGAGGGTTCGGATGATGAACTTCACGCTGGTTGATACTCCCACTTTGCGCTCGGCGCCGCGATAGGGGCTGCCGGTGACTACGTGCCCGGCTTGATGGTCGCTGATCGGTTATCGCCGCCCCCGCGAGGGGAAGGGGCGGGCGGGGGAAGGAGCGAGATGAACGCGAACGGGCTCGAATCTCTGCCGGCACACGAGTTGCACGAGCGCGCGGTGCGCTACGCCGTGCGTCATGGCGATCTGGGGTTCCTGTGGGAACTGCTGAAGGTCATCCCGGCGGCGGAGGCCGCCTCCGGTCACGAGACGGACGCCGATCTGACCAAGGTGTCGGCGCTGCTGGCGGACGCCATCGCGGCCGGGGAAGGCGAGCTGGGCGAGGCGCTGCGCCCGGTGTACCTGAGCTATCTGCGCGAACACCCCGACGCCTAGCGTCCTTCACGGGAGAACGGTCACCTCGCCTCCTCGTCCATCGGGAGCGGCGGCAGCTCGGCGCCGAGCGCGGGCCGCGCCTTCAGCCGCGAGGTGAACCGGATCTGTGACCGGGGCACGGCCAGGCGGGACAGCGCGCCCCCGACATAGCGCTGGAACGGCCGGGGACCGGCCACCACGACGTCCCGCTCGGCGAGGTCGGGGATCTCGCGGGCCAGCCCCGAGGCGCTGATCCGCTCCTTGGCGCGCGGGTCGTGCTCGGCGCCCTCGACGAGCACGAGCCGGTGCCGGGCCGCGAGGTCGCGCAGTTCGTCGGTGACCCGGTCGGTACGGTAGATCGCGATCGTGTCGGCGTCACCGGCGCCGTCGCCGCCTGTGCCGCCGTCGAGCCGGGCCAGCAGCGCGCCGGCGTCGAGGCCGGTGGCGATCAGCAGGGTGCCCTTGGCGGTGACGCGGGAGGGGTCGTGGCCGTGGAGCGCCGCCACCGCGGCCACGACGTACAGCAGGAGCGAGCCGGCCTGGACGGGGCCGGCCGTCCCGGTGAACGCGCCGGCCTGCTGGGCGACCAGCAGCGCGCCGGAGAGATAGCTGGCGAGCAGCAGCCGCTGCCTGGCCCGCGGGCTGCTGAGCCGTTCCGCGGCCTCGGCGGTGAGGAAGCCGATCGCGACGAGCAGCGCGGCGGCCACGTACGCCGTGGGCCTCCAGAGGAGACCGGGGCCCGGCTGGATCGCGCCGAGCTCGGCGACCGCGACACCGCACCAGAACAGGACGGGACCGTGATGATGAGCGTGCGCCTGGCTTGCCATGTCTCCACGGTGCTGAACGAACATGAAAGCTTTCTGAGTAGTGTCTGAAACATGGCTAACGTGTGGGTCGAACGGACCGAGGACGGCGGATTCCGGGCCACCAACGCCCGTGGGGCAGAGGTGCGGATCGGCGGCGGCGACGACGAAGGGGCGTTCACGCCCGTGGAGCTGCTGCTGGCGGCGGTGGGCGGCTGCAACATCGTCACCGTCGAGCCGCTCACCGCTCAGCGCGGGCACCGGCTGGTGCGGCTGGCGATGACGGTGGAGGCGCAGAAGGTGGAGTCCAACAGGCTGGGCCCGGTGACGGTGACCTACGACGTGGAGCTGCCGTCGGAGGCGGCCGGCGAGGTGTTCCGCGCGGTGGCCGGGCGGGTGCACGAGAAGTACTGCACGGTGAGCACGTCGCTCCAGGACGGCACGGAGGTTCGGCTGGAGCTGCCCTAGTCGGGAGCTTCCTGAGTCGGATTAAACAGATATTCGACCCCGTTATGACGCGACCGTTGCATTCGTCTCGGTAGCGTTATAGCAGGTCAGGAGCACAGCACTGGGTTTCTGGCCGACCGACCTTCACCGAAGCGGACGCGGAGGGGGACCGCGAGCCGCAAGTGCGGGACCGCCGGTGTTTTTGGGGGAAGACACCGGCCTGGACCGCCACCGATCGGGCCGGGCAGATTTGGGGGAACTGCCCGGCCCGATCCATGCCCGCACCCGGGCGCCGAGCGCGCCCGGGTGCGTATCCTCCCGTTACGTGAAGAAAGTTCTGATCGACTGCGACCCCGGCATCGACGACGCACTCGCCCTCGCCCTCATCGCCGGCTCCCGCCACGCCATCGACCTGGTGGGCGTCACGACGGTGGGCGGCAACGTGGACCTCTCCCTGACCACGGCGAACGCGCTGGCGCTGCGGGAGTTCCTGGACCTCGGGGACGTGCCGGTGACGCCGGGCAGCGCCGGCGCGCTGCTGCGGCACACCGTACGGGCCACCGTCCACGGGACCAGCGGGCTCGGGACCGTGGTGCTGCCCGCACCGCTGCGCGGCCCGTCGCCCGGTCACGCGGTCGACTTCATCGTGGACGCGCTGCGCGCCGCCCCCGGCGAGATCACGCTGGTGGGCGTGGGCCCGCTGACGAACCTCGCCCTCGCCGTACGCAAGGAGCCCCGCGTCGTCGAGTGGGCCCGCGACATCGTCATCATGGGCGGCTCCTACACGCGCGGCAACCACACCCCGGCCGCCGAGTTCAACATGCTCGCCGATCCCGAGGCGGCCGCGATCGTGTTCGAGGCCGGGTGGACCGTCACGATGCTGGGCCTCGACGTGACCCTGTCGGCCGTGGTCGACACCGCCGTGCTCGACCGGATGCGCCCGCTCGGGCGGCTGGCGGAGCTGCTGGTGCCCGGGGCGCAGTCGTACAAGGAGGTCACGGACGACGGCGGGCCGGCCATCCACGACGCGTGCGCGGTCGCGTACGTGCTGGACCCGTCGCTGTTCACCTGCGTCCCCGCCGTCGTGAACGTCGAGACGGCCGGCATCCACACCCGCGGCATGACCGTGACGGACTTCGCCGTGACGGGCCGCCAGGCGAACGCCCTGGTGGCGACCGCGCTGGACGTGCCGCGCTTCTGGGACCTGATGATCGCCGCGTACGGGAGGCTGGCCGCCCGCCTCGGTTGATGTGCGGGCACCGCTCGGCGGCTGATACAGTTACTCGTGTTGCGCCGCTAGCTCAGTTGGTCAGAGCAGCTGACTCTTAATCAGCGGGTCCGGGGTTCGAGTCCCTGGCGGCGCACCATCTCAGATCAGGCCCGGCTTCCACGTGGAAGCCGGGCCTGATTTTTTATGAGCCGCCTTCCGACCGAGCCGGAGTAATGGCCGGTGAACCTCGGGGATGTTTGCCATGATGAGGGGGGTCGTGTCAGGCAAGGGAGGTGACGTGGGTGTCCTACAGTCCGAAACTGGCGGCGGCGTTGTCGGGCGCCACGCTTCGTCAGCTCGCGCACTGGCGTAAGGCCGGTTCCGGCCGTGGCGCGGTGCTGGTGCCGGAGGTCTCGCCGGTGCGTCCGGTGCTGTATTCGTTCCGTGATCTGGTGGCGTTGCGTACGTGTGTGAAGCTGCGCAACGACGCGCCCCTGCAGAAGATCCGCCGGGCGTTGGACACGCTCCGCGACGACCTGCAGGAGCGGGAGCATCTGTCGGCCTACCGGTTGGTGACCGACGGTTCGACGATCTACTTGGTCGAGCAGGGCCAGGCCACCGATCTGGTGCATCGCAGGGCCAACGTCGTCATCCATGACATGGTCGAGGTGCTTCGGCCGTTCTACCGTGACGGACGGCACATTCCGGACCTGCTCCGTCCCCGGGAACACGTCACGGTCGACCCGGCGGTCCGTGGTGGGATGCCGGTGATCGAAGGGACCCGCGTGCCCTACGACGAGATCGCGGCGCTGCTGCGGGACGGCGTTCCGGCCGAGCGGATCGCGGACTACTACCCGAGCGTGTCGGCCACCGCGGCGTTGGACGCCGCCGACTTCGCCGACTACGTCGACAGTTACGAGCCCTCCAGGGAACAGCGTGCGGCTGCTGCTGGATGAGAACGTCCCCCGCCCGCTGCACCAGGTCCTGACGAGCTTCGTACTGAACCACGACATCGTCCACCTGTTGGATCTTCCTGGCTGGTCGGGCACCCGCGACGAGACCCTGTATCCGCGAGCCGCGGCCGAGGGGTTCCATGTCGTCCTCACCAACGACGGCCGCCAGATGCAGCGACCGCGGGAAGTGGCCGCCATCGCCGCCTCTGGCATTCACCGGATCGAATACCCGCACAAGCACCCTGGTCTGGTCGGGATGGGGGCCGCGATCGCGACGGTCGCCGCTGGATTGCCGAGCGCGCTGGCGGTGCTGGAAGAAGCCGGCGGACCACGCCTGATCACTTTACGGGGCGTCGATCCCACGGTGGCGAGTCGGCTGCGGGTGATCGATCCTGCGCTGAGCTCGCCTAAATTCTGGCCTACGTCTCCGTAGTCGGGATTGGGTCGTTTCGGCGGCAACCGGATCGTCCGCTGCTTGTAACCGGCTCAACCCCGAAAGAGCGACGTACGTCACCCTTGATGTCATAGCCTTCCGCAATGCTCGATCAACTCTCCGACGAACTTCACCGCGCCGCGGCCGACCGGAACCCTCTTCGTCTCCTCGACACCCTGCCCAGGCTGTACGCCGCCGCCCGATCCGCCGACGAGCCGGCGTTGTCGGCCGTCCTCGCGCGGCTCGGGGACCTCTTCGAGCGGGTCCCCGTACGCATCGGCGCCCGCCTGGGCGTGCTCTGCGGCGCGCTGGTCGAGCTGGGCGGCGATCCCGAGCCGGTGGCCGCGCCGCTGGTCGCCGAGCTGGCCGACTGCCTGGAGCTGGCCGGCACGTTCGCGGCCCACTGGCGTACGGCGACCGGCGAGGCGCCGCCCGAGCCGGTGGCCGACGACCACGACTGGACCGAGGCCGCCGCCGACCGGCTGGCCGCCGCGCCGCTCACCCGCGAGGCCGCGGTGGAGCTGGCCGACGCCTGGTCGATGGCGCACCTGCGGAGCCTGCCCGTGCTGTCGATCCTGCAGCTCTCGCCCCGGCTGCGGCACGCGCTGCCGGGCCGCGAGAGGCTGATCGCCGCCCTCGGGACGGTGCTGGACGAGCGCCCCGACCTGGAGTTCCTGGCCGGGCTGCTACGCGTGCTCGACGACGAGCGGCTGATCGTGCTGCACCGGCCCACCGGGCGCGGCTACGAGGTCGTGATCGGCGGGATCGGCGACAACGCCCAGCTCCACACGCTGCTCGCCGACGTGCTGAGCGGGCCGGAGGCCGAGGGCCTGCTGGAGGGGGTGCGGCCGGACCCGGCGTGGGTGCGGGCCGCGACCGACGGGCCGGCGGACCCGGCCGCGCCCACGGTGCGGAGCTCGTTCGCGCTGCTGGACGGCCGTGGCGGGCGGATCTGGGACGAGGGCCGCCCGGCCGACATCCCCCGCGTGGCCGGGGTGCGGGTGCTCGTCCTGGACCGGCCCGCGTACGAGCGGTCGTGGCGCGCCGGCCGGATCTACCCGCTGATGCGGCCGGACGTGCGCCTGCGCCGGATCCTGCCCGCCGGCGAGGCCGCCGGCTGGCTGGCCAGGGTCGCCAGGGAGACGCGCGTGCCGGCGTGAGCGGCCGGGGGGCGCGTGCCGGTGTGAGCGGCCGGGGGGCGCCGTGCCGGTGTGGGCGGCTGGGGGGCGCGTAGCGGCGTGAGCGGCTGGGTGGTCGGCGCTCCTGGAGTGGCCGCTTTTGTCGTGATCGTCGCCTTGGGCGTTGACCTAGGCTGTGGACATGGCCGAGATCGCGATCCCCGACGGGTCATGGACGTTCGACGGTGACCTCCTGCGCGTGGTGCCCGGCAGCGGCAAGGAGGTGCACGAGCTCCGTCGCACGCTGGGCGCGGTCACCGTGCCGCGCGAGGCGATCGCGGGGGTGACGTTCGAGCCCGCCCGTAAGGGCGGTCACCTGCGGCTGCGGCTGCGCAAGGGGGCCGATCCGCTCTCCGACGCGGTGGCGGGCACGCTCGGGCCGCCCGCGGACCCCTACCGGCTCGCGGTTCCGAAGGCCCGCGCCGGCGCGGCCGAATACTTCGCCGACGAGGTGCGCGACACGCTGGAGATCTACCAGCAGCCCGCCGGCCCCTGCGAGGAATACCTGCTGCCCGGCCCCGACGTCCCCATCTCGGCCACCGCGGGCGACGGCACGGTGATCTTCGACGGCGAGCGGGTGCGGCTGGAGTGGACCGGCTTCGCCGCGTCGGAGAAGGAGAAGGCGGGGCCGCAGGAATACCCGCTGTCGGCGGTGACGGGCGTGGAGTGGAAGCCGCAGTCCGGCATGGGCTACGGCACGCTGCGCTTCCGCATCAAGGGCGAGGGCCCGGCGCAGCCGCCGCAGAAGGACCTGCGCTGCGTGTCGTGGGGCATCCAGCGCTTCGGCGGGGCGACCGCCCTGGTGGCCGCGGCGGTGCTGGCCCGCCTGCCCCGCGAGCTGCCGAAGGAGCCGCCCGAGCTGCCGCCCGCCCCGCCGCCCGGCGGTGACGCGCACGACGCCGTTCTGCGCCGCCTCGCCGAGCTCGGCGAGCTGCACCGCGCGGGCGTGCTGACGGACGAGGAATTCGCCTCCGCCAAACAGGCCGTGATCCGCCGCCTGCACGAAATCTGACCTACCTGGCTGACCACGGAACGGCGTTTCTGTAAAGGGCGACGTTCCGTCAATCACGGCGGGGAAATTGAGCACTTTCTGCTTCTGCGTTACCCGGTTTTCCCCTTCATCGTAAGGACGTCACGCGAATCTGATCGAGTCCTCACGTTTCCCGGCAGGAGAAGCAGATTCCCATGGTCCGACGTTGCCTCGCCACGCTCTTTTTCGCCGCGATCTCCCTGACCACCGTGTACGGGCTGCCCGCCCACGCGGTGACGCTGGAGCAGAAGCTCGCCGCGCTCTCCGGGTTCAGCCAGCCCACGACGCCGAGCGCCGTCGCGTGGCGCTCCGCCTGGGAGAACCAGGCGGCCTGGGCCGACTACGCCTTCGACTGGTCCACCGACCTGTGCTCGAGCAGCCCCGACCAGCCGCTCGGCTTCGACTTCCGCATGCCCTGCCGCCGGCACGACTTCGGCTATCGCAACTACAAGTCGGTGAGCCAGTTCCCGGCGAACAAGCCGCGGATCGACGACGCCTTCTACTATGACCTGCGGCAGGTGTGCGCCGGGTATTCCGGGGTCTCCAAGACGACCTGCGACGGGCTCGCCTGGACGTACTACCAGGCGGTCAAGCAGTTCGGCAGCCTCGTCGTCACCGACGAGCAGATCGCCGAGGTGGAGCGGACGGCCGAGCTCTCGGCCGCCTCCGACGCCTGATCAGCCCATGGAGGAGGCGTTGAAGAAGGCCACCTCGTGCTCGTCGCCGGGCGCGAGGAAGGCCAGCAGCGCCAGCGCCTCCTTCTCGACCTCGTCCCGCTCCTTGATCGGCTGCCAGGCGTGCACGTTGAGCGTCGCGACGCCCTGGGCACGGCGGTATGTCCAGTCGCCGACGGTGAAGCCGTCGACCAGGATCATCCGGGGCTGGACGTTCGTCCCCGAGAAGCGGGTCAGCACGGCCCCGCCGAGGTCGCTGATGACCCGCGAGCGGTCGGCGTACGACAGGAACAGGTTGTCGAAGTCGTACATCAGCCGCACCGGCGCGGGGACGTCCTCCGGCGGGCGGGGGGCGTCCGGCAGGTCGTACAGGACGCGGCCGGACCCGTCGCCGAAGCGCCTGAGGTCGAGCGTCTCCACGACCTCCGACAGCCGGGTCAGCCCCGACCAGGTCTGCATGTCCATGACCGAGGCCGGCCCGAACGCCGCCAGGTAGCGCTCGACCAGCTCGCCCGCCGCCATCGGCGTGGTGCGGAAGCGGAGCCACGACTCGGCGTCGGCGTGGGCGACCGGCCCGCTGCGGCCCCACACGCCGCGGGGCGGCACCTGCACCAGCGGCACCAGCGAGCGCACGCCCTGGCCGAGCGCGTGCGGATCGGCCTCCGGCCAGCGCGCGGCGAGTTCGCGTCCCAGCTCGGCGAAGGTCATCGGCCGCGACGCGAGCAGCTCGCGCCCGGCCTCGGCCAGCTTGTCCAGATCGACCCCCGACAGTCGCTTGCCGAACACGCTGCGCGTCATGCGCGTCGTGACCGGCTGCAGCAGCGGCCGCATCGCCAGGCAGTCGCGGGCGCTGACCAGGTGGATGGTGGACCGTTGCAACGCGATGCGGACCAGCTCGCGCTTGAGCAGCAGGTCCCCGGCCGCCACCGGGTCGAAGCCGGCGATCCTGTTCCACAGGCCGGTGTACCAGGTGTGCGGGGTCTGCGCCTGCAGCCCGGCGAGGTGCTCGACCACGTCGACCACGCCGCGGTCGGTGCGGCTCAGCAGGAGCTGGCGGTCCAGCGTGGCCCGGTTGAGCGCCCGGCGGCTGATGAGGGGATCCATGAGCACAAAGGTAGGGGCAATCGGCGTCGATCACAGGCCGCAATGACTCCTTTCCTCTAAGTGAATTCTCCCCGCGTCCGGCGATGCGGACGCGGGGCCCGGACGACGGAGGCGTGATGACGGGAGGAGCGTGGCGGCCCTACGCTGCTCCTCATGCAGAATCGGGTGATCGACGGCCGTTTCGAGCTGCTGGAGCGGCTCGGCGGCGGGGGCATGGGCCTGGTGTGGCGGGCCCGCGACGTGGCCCTGCACCGGGAGGTCGCGCTCAAGGAGGTCCGCCCGCCCGACCCCGCATACGACGACGCGCGCGACCCCGCGGCGGCGGCCGAGCTGCGCGCCCGCGTCCTGCGCGAGGCCCGTGCGCTGGCCCGGCTCAACCACCCGCACGTGGTCACCATCCACCACATCGTCGATCCCGGCGAGCACGCCTATCCGTGGCTGGTGATGGAGCTGGTCACCGGCGGCTCCCTGCAGGACCGCCTCCAGCGCGGCCCCATGACGCCCGCCGAGGCGGCGAGGCTCGGGCGGGAGGTGCTGTCCGCGCTGCGGGCCGCGCACGCCGTCGGCATCCAGCACCGCGACGTCAAGCCCGCCAACGTGCTGCTGCGCGAGGACGGCGGGTCGGTGCTCACCGACTTCGGCATCGCGGCCGTCCGCGAGTCGACGAGCCTGACGGCGACCGGGTCGTTCATCGGCTCGCCCGAGTACATGGCGCCCGAGCGCATCAACGGCCACGAAGGGGATCCGGCCTCCGACCTGTGGTCGCTCGGCATGCTCCTGTACGTCGCCGTCGAGGGGCGGCACCCGATGCGCCGGGCCACGCCGCTGGCGACGCTGGCCGCCGTGCTCAACCAGCCGGTGCCGCCGGCGGAGCGGGCCGGGGCGCTGACCCCGGTGCTCCAGGCCCTGCTCCAGAGCGACCCGCGCGCCCGCCCGCACCCGGACGTGCTGGACCGCATGCTGGCCACGGCCGCCGGTGCGCCCGGTCCTGCCGTTCCTCCCCAGCCGGGGCCGGTGGGGCCGCCCCAGGTCGCCACCGGTCCCGGGCAGGGCGGCTTACCGTACGGCTACGCCGCCACGCCGCCGCCGTACGGCGCGAGGCCCGTGTCGGAGAAGGACACCGTGCGCTCCCGGCGTTCCGGCCGCGGCGTCCGCAACGCGATCGGCGCGGCCACGATGGCGGCCGTGGTGGTGACGGGCGTCCTGGCCTGGCGGTTCCTCCCGCTCGACGACGCCGTCGGCAACACCGGGCCCACCACACAGGCCTTTTCCCCGCAGGCGAGCGAGGACGCCGAGCAGACCACCCCCGAGCAGACCTCGACCGGCGAGGCCGAGCCCGCGCAGGAGAACCTGCTCACCCCCGACGGCATGCGGGCCATGATCGCCAAGCTGAAGCCGGCGATCGGCGGCGGCAAGGTCGCCGAGATGGTGGTCTACCCGACCTACGCCGTCATCCAGGCCCCGAACAAGGACGACCCGGAGGTCTCCGACTCCTACGACTACCGCGGCGGCAAGGTCACTCTGTCACCCGGCTTCGGCAGGGAGATCAACGACCCCATCGTCGACCTGGACAAATACGGCTGGAACGCCCTGCCGGCCCTGCTGAGGAAGGCCGAGAAGGACCTCGGCGTCAAGAAGATCACGTCCCGCTACGTGATCGTGGGCCCCGACACCTTCTCCGCCAACCCCCGCCCGATCCTGCGCGTGTACGTCAGCGACGACCACCAACGCGGCGGCTATCTGGTCGCCGACGTCAAGGGCAAGGTGCTGAGGCTCTACCCGCACGACTGACCCCGGACCGGGGTCAGCACACGTCCCGGTAGCCGCTCTCCGGGATGAGCCGCGACCACTCCGCCCGGCTCAGCGACCCGCCCGCCCGGTCGCACACCTCCCGCGCGGCCAGCGCCGGGTCCACGGGGCTCTCGCGTACGGTGCCGTCCAGCGCCACGCCGCGCAGCCGCTTGCCGTCGGGGCTGAAGGCGAGCCCGGACGTCCACGAGGCGACCTGCCCGACCTCGCGCAGCGTGCGGACGTCCCAGAGCGTCGTACGGGCCGCCTCGACGGCGAGCAGGTCGCCCTTGGGGGAGAAGCGCAGCGCGCCGACGGCCGAGGTGCCGGTGTCGATCGTGCCGACGCGCTCGCGCTCGCGGGTGTCCCAGAGCAGCACCCGGCCGCCGTCCAGGCCGAACGCCAGCGTGCGGCCGTCGGGGGAGTAGGCGAGCGCCGTCGGCACCGGCGCGTCCGACGTGGCCCCGCCGGTCCGCAGGTCCAGCAGGGTGACCCGGCCGCTGCGCAGGTCGAGGAGCGTGGAGCCGGCGGCCAGCGTCGCGCCGTCCGGGCTGAACGCGAGCGCCAGGTCGCCCGCGCCCTCGTAAACCCTGACGCGGCGGCCCGTCCGCACCTCCCACGTCTCCAGGGTGCGGCCGCGCGCCGTGGCCAGCAGGTCGCCCTTGGGGGAGAGGGCCACGGCCAGGACGTCGCCGCCCGCGTCGACGGAGCTGAGCAGCTCGCCGCCCGGCACCTGCCAGACGGTCACCGGGTCGCCGGCGACGGCCAGCAGCCTGCCGCTCGCGTCGAACGCCAGGTCGCCGTCGGCCGCGATCCTGCCCACTTTCGTACGGTCCTCGGTGTCGGTGACCTCGATCGCGTCGCCGACCGCCTTGGCGGCCACCTTGCCGTTGCCGGAGAACGCCGCCGCCTCGCGCGCCTCTGACGGGACCGGCAGGCCGGAGACGTCCAGCGAGACCACCGAGCCGGTGCCGCTCAGGTAGCGCAGGCAGTGGCCGTCGGCGGAGAAGGCGAGGCCGGGCTGGGGGTCGCGGAGGGGGTAGGAGCCGGACAGGCGGCGCTCCGCGACGTTCCAGACCCGTACCTCGCCGGCGCCGGGGAGGGCGAGCAGGCGGCCGTCGGGACTGAAGACGGGCGGCCCGGCCGGGGGAGCCTCGCCCACCGGGCCCTCCGGCCTCCCCACGCGCCCACCCCCGGTGAGGGAGGGGGTGGCCTCCGGGATCGCGTCCTTGGCCGGTGGGTCGGTGGGGGGCGCGTTCCTGGTCAGGGGGACGATGGGGCCGGGGGCCGGGGGTAGGGAGGCGGTGACGTCGGGGGCGGGGTGTGGGGGGAGGGGGCCGGTGACGGTGCTGCGGGTGT
>NZ_JBGLOU010000034.1:0-22905 GCF_041402765.1 Nonomuraea sp. AD125B
AACCCGGAAGTTAAGCTTCTCTGCGCCGATGGTACTGCACTCGGGAGGGTGTGGGAGAGTAGGTCACCGCCGGACAATCTTTATGGAGGGCCTCGACTGGTTCAGTCGGGGCCCTTCTGCATTTCTGGGGTCTTTGCGTCTTACTGCAGCAGGGGCTCGATGCGGTACGGGATCTGGGTGCTCAGGGCGATCGTGGTGTCCGTGCGTTGCACGGCGGGCGAGGCCAGGATGCGGGCGATGATCTCCTGCAGGTGATCGGTGCTTCTGGCCACCACGCGGCAGAGCAGGTCGTGCTGGCCGCTGGTGCCGTGCACTTCCAGGATCTGCGGTACGGACCCAAGAGCGGCGACCGCCTCCTCCAGCCGGCCCTGTGCGATCTGGAGCCAGACGAAGGCCAGGATGGGGTAGCCGGCCGCGGCGGGTGAGACCGTGGGGCCGAAGTCCTGGATGACGCCCCGCGCGGTCAGCTTCTCGACGCGGGCCTGCACGGTGCCGCGGGCGACGCCCAGCAGCCGGGCGAGCTCGGTCAGGCCGACGCGCGGGTGCGCGCGCATGGTCACCAGCAGTCGGGCGTCGAGATCGTCCATGGAGGGCCTCCGGGGAAGTGTGCGATTCGACCAGGGAACGCTGGTTCGGGCGGGCGGAATTGAGCGTATCGCGCAGCAAAGGTGAGCGCTCTTGCCAGGAAAAGCGAGACTTGCTGTTATCTGGACATGTTCGAGGAAGCACAGTACTTCGCGCCGGTCGCCGCCCAGGAGGACGGGTCGGTGGTGGTCGAGCTGGCCGCGTCGCATCCGGGGTTCGCGGACCCGGTGTACCGCGCGCGGCGGAACGCGATCGCCGCTCTGGCGCTCGGCTACCGGCCGGGGACGCCCATCCCGGCGGCCGAGTACACCGAGCAGGAGCACGAGGTGTGGGCGATGGTCAGCAGGGAGCTGGCGATCAAGCACGCCAAGTACGCCACCGCCGAATACCTGGACGGCGTGGACCGGCTGGGCCTGCCCGCCGATCGCATCCCGCAGCTGGAGGAGGTCTCGCGGCTGCTGGAGCCGCTGACCGGGTTCCGGTATCTGCCGGCGGCCGGGCTGGTGCCGCTGCGTGACTTCTACGGGGTGCTCGCCGACGGGTTCTTCCACTCCACGCAGTACATCCGGCACCACTCGGTGCCGTTCTACACGCCGGAGCCGGATGTCGTGCACGAGGTCATCGGGCACGCCAACGCGCTGGCCAGTGACCGGTACGCGGCCCTCTACCGGCTGGCCGGGCAGGCCGCGCGGCGGGTCGAGGGCGAGGAGGCGCTGGAGTTCGTCTCGAAGGTGTTCTGGTTCACCCTGGAGTTCGGGGTGATGCGGGAGCAGGGCGAGCTGCGGGCGTACGGGGCGGGGATCCTGTCGTCGTACGGGGAGATCGAGGAGTTTCGCGGCATGGACATCCGGCCGCTGGAGCTGGCGGCCATGGGGACCACGCACTACGACATCACGAAATATCAGGATGTGTTGTTCGCGGCGGAGTCCTTGGAGCACCTGGAGGACGTCGTGGGCGGCTTCTGGGCCACCTGCGACGACGACTGGATCGCCCGGCTGATGGCCTCAGCCGTCTAGCCCACTCGTCCGGGTTCTCGCCATAATGCCCGGGTGATCACAGGCCAGGGGCAGGTGACGGTGCGGGTGTTGCTCGCTCTCGCCCTGCTCCTGTCCCTGGTCACCGTTCCGGCTGAGCAGATCGGGCAGATCGAGCGGACCGATCGGGTCGTCATGGTGGTGGCGCGGGCGACGGCCGGTGTGACGCTGCGGCGGGCCGAGCGGGTCGCGGCCGCGGAGCCGCTGCGGCCGGTCCCCGCGAAACGGATCGGCAAGCGGCTCGACCGCTACCTGGCGGGCCGCCCCGGGCGGGTCACGGCCATGGTCAAGGATCTGGAGAGCGGGCGGCTCTATCGCTATCACCCGGGCGAGCGGCTGATCACCGCGAGCAGCTCCAAGGCGCTCATCCTCATGGCGCTGCTGCTGCGGACGCCGTGGAAGAAGCTGCCGCGGGACGTCCGGCGGGACGCCGAGGTGATGATCCGCACCAGCGACAACCAGGCTGCGGACCGGCTCTGGCTGCGGATCGGCGGCGCGGGCGGGTTCACGAAGGCGGCGCGGCGGTTCGGGCTCAAGCACACCCTGGGCGTGCCCGGCTCCTGCGTCGACCTGTTCTGCTGGGGAATCACCCGTACGTCGGTGGATGACCAGATCCGGCTGATGAGTGCCCTGGCGTCCCCCAAGAGCCCGCTGAAGGCCGGGGAGCGCTCGCGGGTGCTCGACCTCATGGGCACGGTCGTGGACGGCCAGGACTGGGGTCTGAGCGCCGCGGCGTGCCGGGGCGAGCGGGCCGCGCTGAAGAACGGCTGGCTCAGGCGGGTCTCGACCGGGCGCTGGGCCGTCGTCACCGTCGGTCTGATCAGCGGCGACGGCCACCACTACGCCGTGGCCGTGCTCAGCGAGGGCGCCTCGGACGTCCGTCAGGGCATCGCGACCGTCGAGGGCGTGGCCCGGCGCATCATGCGGGACTTCCGGAGATGCTCGGCGTGACCAGGCGGTAGCCGACGCCGCGTACGGTCTGGATGAGCTGGTCGTCCTCGTCGCCGAGCCGCGCCCGCAGCCGCTTGACGTGCACCGCGATGGTGTTCGTCGAGGTCGTCGCGGCGGTGTGCCAGACGTGCCGCATGATCTGCTCGCGGGTGACCGTGCGGTCGGCGTTGCGCATCAGGTACTGCAGCAGCTCGAACTCGCGCAGCGGCAGGTGGACGGTGCGCCCGCCGACGCGTACCTGGTAGGCCTGGGCGTCGAGCTCCACGCCGCCGACGTGGAGCACGTCGCGCGACTCCGGCGAGGCGGCGTGGATGAACGGCAGCAGCTCCGGCACCCGGTACGGCCTGGCCACGCAGGCGGCGGCGCCGGCCGCGAGGGCGCGGACGGCCTGCTCGGCGTGCCCCTCGCCGACGCCGAGCAGCACCGGTACGGCCCTGGCGAGCCGTACCGCGCGGACGAACTCGACCGCGTCGATGACCGCGATCGTGGCCGAGACGAGCACCACGTCCGGCTGCAGGGCCCCCGCCTGCAGCAGACCCTGGGCGCCGTCGGAGGCGCCGGTGACGGCCACGCCCTCGCGTTCGAGGGCGTCCGCGACCTCGTCGACCACGGCCCGGTCCGGGTCGGCGATGAGCAGCACGGGCCTGGTCCTCACGTCCCCGTTCATCGTGGCGGGCGACTGCTGTTGGGTCATCAGCCGAAGCGCCCCGTGATGTAGTCCTCGGTGGCCTTCTGGCTCGGGTTGGTGAACATGCGTGAGGTCTCGTCCATCTCGACGACCTTGCCCGGCTGGCCCTGGCCCGCCAGGTTGAAGAAGGCGGTGCGGTCGCTGACGCGGGCGGCCTGCTGCATGTTGTGGGTGACGATGACGATCGTGAACTCGTCCTTGAGCTTGGCCATGAGGTCCTCGATGGCCAGCGTGGAGATCGGGTCGAGCGCCGAGCACGGCTCGTCCATGAGCAGCACCTGCGGCTTGACCGCGATCGCGCGGGCGATGCAGAGCCGCTGCTGCTGGCCGCCGGACAGGCCCGCGCCGGGCTTGTTGAGGCGGTCCTTGACCTCGTTCCAGAGGTTGGCGCCCTTCAGCGACTCCTCGACGATGCCGTCGAGCTGCGACTTCGGCAGGCGGCCGTTGAGGCGCAGGCCGGCGGCGACGTTCTCGTAGATCGACATCGTGGGGAACGGGTTGGGGCGCTGGAAGACCATGCCGATCATCCGGCGTACCGAGACGGGCTCGACGGAGGCGCCGTAGAGGTCGTCGCCGTCGAGCAGCACCTTGCCCTCGACGCGGGCGCCGGGGATCACCTCGTGCATCCGGTTGAGCGTGCGCAGGAACGTCGACTTGCCGCACCCCGAAGGGCCGATGAACGCGGTGATCGAGCGCGGCTCGATGGTCATCGACACGTCCTCGATGGCCTTGTGCGCGCCGTAGTACGCGTCCAGTCCCGAAACCTGGATCTGCTTTGACATGAGTGGCGGTACCCCCTATCGGCCCTTGGCGGGCGCACGCCACCAGGCGATCAGGCGCGCCACCAGGTTGAGCAGCATGACGATCAGGATGAGCGTGAGGGCTCCGGTCCACGCCCGGTCGATGGCGGTGTCGTTGGGACGTGCCGCCTGGTCGAAGACATAGAGGGGAAGGCCCATCTGCGGCCCGCTGAACGGGTCGTTGTTGATGGAGTCGGTGAAGAACACCGTGAGCAGGATCGGCGCGGTCTCGCCGGCGACGCGGGCCACGGCCAGCATGACGCCGGTGACGATGCCGGTGAACGCGGTCGGCAGCACGATCTTCATGATCGTGCGCCACTTGGGGACGCCCAGCGCGTACGAGGCCTCGCGCAGATCGCCCGGAACCAGCCGGAGCATCTCCTCGGTGGATCTGACCACGGTCGGCATCATGAGGATGGACAGGGCCATCGCGCCCGCCCACCCGCTGTACGGCATGCCGAGGAACAGGATCCAGAACGCGAGGATGAACAGACCGGCGACCACCGAGGGGACGCCGGTCATGACGTCCACGAAGAAGCTGATGGCCCGGCTCAGCCGGCCGCCGTTGCCGTACTCGACCAGGTAGATGGCGGTGAGCAGGCCGATCGGGACCGAGATGGCCGAGGCGAGCAGCACCTGCTCGACGGTGCCGATGATGGCGTGGTAGGCGCCGCCGCCCGCGTCCCGCGCGCCGATGCCGCGCATCGAGTGCGTCATGAACTCCAGGTCGAAGCGGGCCAGGCCGTTGGAGATCACCAGCCACAGCACCGAGACCAGCGGCACCACGGCCAGCGCGAACGCCAGGTAGACCAGCCCTTGGACGAAGCGGTCCTTCACCCGGCGGCCGGTCGAGATGTGCTGGACCCCGCGCGGCTTGCGCACGGCCTCCTGTTGCAGGGTCATGCGCCGGCCCTCGCGTACTCCTTGCGGCGGTTGATGATCATACGGGCGGCCATGTTGACCAGCAGCGTGATGACGAACAGCACCAGGCCGGAGGCGATCAGCGCGCCACGCCCGATCGGGGTGGCCTCGCCGAAGCCGTTGGCGATGTTGGCCGCGATGCTGTTGCCGTGCGGGGTGAGGATCTGGATGCTGATGTCGAACGTGGCCGGGAAGATGAGCGCGACCGCGATGGTCTCGCCCATGGCGCGGCCGAGGCCGAGCATCGCGGCGCTGATGACGCCGGGGCGGCCGAACGGCAGCACCGCCATCCTGATCATCTCCCAGCGGGTGGCGCCGAGCGCGAGCGCCGCCTCCTCGTTCATGCGCGGCACCTGCAGGAAGACCTCGCGGGAGATGGCCGCGATGATCGGCAGGATCATGATCGCCAGGACGATGCCGCCGGCCAGCATGGTCTTGCCGCCGATCGCGCCCTCGCCGGCGAACAGCGGGAACCAGCCGAGGTGCTCGTTGAGCCACTGCGAGGGCTCCCGCAGCAGCGGCACGAGGAAGGCCAGGCCCCACAGGCCGTAGATGACGCTGGGGACGGCGGCGAGCAGGTCGATGAGGTAACCGAGCGGCCCGGCGAGGCGGCGCGGCGCGTAGTGGGAGATGAACAGCGCGACGCCGACCGCGATCGGGGTCGCGATGACCAGCGCGATGCCCGAGCTGAGCACCGTGCCGAACGCCAGCGCGCCGATGCCGAACACCTGGCTGCTGTTGGGCTCCCAGACGAGGTCCGTGAAGAAGCCGCCCTTGTTCGCCTGCAGCGCGGGGACCGCCTCGGCGATGAGGAACACGGCGATGGCCGCCATGATCGCCAGCAGGACGACCCCGGCCGCGGTGGCCAGGAACTTGAAGGCCCCTTCACCGGAGGTGCGCCGCGAGGCGGACCGGCGCATGGCCGGTCCGCCGTCGCGGATCTTCGTGTCGGTCGTCATCGGCCGCTAGGAGATGGCCTCGATGGCGGTGCGGACCTTGGTGAGCAGGCCGCCGGCGAGCGGGGCGTAGCCCAGGTCCTTGAGCGCCGCCTGGCCCTCGTCGCTGGCGGTGTAGGTGAGGAACTCCTTGACCAGCTTGGCCTCCTCGGCCGGCAGGCCCTTCTCGCAGGTGATCTCGTACGTCACCAGGACGATCGGGTAGGCGCCCGCGGTCTTGGTGCCGTAGTCGATCGAGAGCTTGAGGTCGTTGCCGGTGCCCTTGACCTCGGCGGTCTCGACCGTCTTGGCAGCGCTCTCGGGGGTCAGCTCGACGAACTCGCCCGAACCGTTGGCCACCTTGGCCTTCTGGAGCTGGGAGTTGTCGGCGTACGACATCTCGACGTAGCTGATGGCGCCCTCGGTGTCCTTGACCGAGGAGGCGATGCCGTCGGAGCCCTTGGCGCCCTGGCCCTTGGCGTCGGCGGGCCAGGCCTTGGCCGGCTCGTACGGCCACTCGGCCGTGGCCTTGAGGAACTTGGTGAAGTTGTCGCTGGTGCCCGACTCGTCCGAGCGGTGGAACGCCTGGATCGGGGTGGAGGGCAGCTTGGCGTCAGGGTTCTCGGCCTTGATCGCCGGGTCGTCCCACTTGGTGATCTGGCTGTTGAAGATCCCGCCGATGGTCTTGGGCGAGAGCTGCAGGCCGTCCACGCCCGGCAGGTTGTAGACCACGGCCACCGGACCGGTCACCATCGGGATGTTGATGGCCTTGCCGGTCTTGCAGCGGGCGTCGGCCTGGGCCGGCTCGCCCTTCTCGTCGTTCAGAGCGGAGTCGGAGCCGGCGAAGGAGACCGTGCCCTGGATGAAGGCCTGCACACCCGCGCCCGAGCCACTGGGCTGGTAGTTGATGCTCACGCCCGAGTTGGTGGCCTGGAAGTTCTTCTTCCACTCGTCAATCGCGTTGGCCTGGGCGGAGGAGCCCGCGGCGTTGATGGTGCCGCTCAGCGCGTTGTCGTTGCCCGCGGCGGGGGCGCTGGCGGCGGTGGTGCCGCCGTTGCCCGCCGGAGTGTTGTTGTCTGTGCCGCACGCAGCGAGCGAGAGCGCACCGACGACGGCGACGGCGGCGAGCCGGCCTGCATACTTCACGGTGGGGTTCCTTTTCACTTGGTCCTCAGTCGCCGATGAAGTTACGCAGCGAAAGTGACTCGGATCCCTAGCAAGGGTGAACGTACGGTGAACGCCCTCGGTCACCCTCATGATGGGTGTTATGACGTATCGCATCTGCGTGGTGTGCATGGGGAACATCTGCCGCTCGCCCATGGCGGAGGTCGTGCTGCGGCGGGTCCTGGAGGACCGCGGGCTGGGCAAGCAGGTCGTGGTCGAGAGCGCGGGGACGGGTGGCTGGCACGTGGGCGAGCCCATGGACGAGCGGGCGCTCGGCATCCTGACCGAGCGCGGCTACGACGGGGCCGCGCACCGCGCCAGGCAGTTCACCGCCGATTGGTTCGACCGTTACGACCTGGTGCTGGCCATGGACCGCGACAACCTGGCCAACCTGCGGCGGCTCGCGCCTCCCGGGGTGGAGGTGCGGCTGTTCCGCTCGTTCGACCCGGCGGCGCCGTCCGGGGCCGAGGTGCCCGATCCGTACTACGGGGGGCGCGAGGGGTTCGAGGAGGTGCTCTCGCTGGTGGAGTCGGCGGCCGAGGGCGTGGCCAAGCACGTCGCCGATGAGATCGGTTAGGGAGCTCGGCACGTCCCACGGCTGGCGGCTGCGGCAGGGCGTGCTGGACGACGGGCGGCCGGTGTTCGTCAAGAGCGGGTCCGCCGGCGTCGTGTCGGAGGTGTTCGCCGCGGAGGCGGCGGGGCTGCGCTGGCTGGGCGAGGTCGCCGCGGTGCCCGAGGTGATCGAGGCGGGGCCGGACCGGCTGGTGCTGTCCTGGGTGGAGGAGGAGCGGCCTGGTCCTGCGGCGGCCGAGCGGTTCGGGCGGGAGCTGGCCAGGATGCACCGGGCGGGCGCGGAGGCGTTCGGCGCGCCGTGGCCCGGGTTCATCGCCGAGCTGCCGATGGACAACCGGCCGTGCGGCTCGTGGCCGGAGTTCTACGCCGAGCGGCGGGTCCTGCCGTTCCTGCGTCAGGCGCGGCTGCCGGCGGCCGACGTGGCCGAGGTCGAGCGGGCCGTGGACCGTTTCGCCGAGGTGGCGGGCCCGGCCGGGCCGCCGTCCAGGATCCACGGTGACCTGTGGAGCGGGAACGTGCTGTGGTCGGGCGGTTCGGCGGTGCTGGTCGATCCGGCCGCCCACGGCGGGAACCGGGAGACCGACCTCGCCATGCTGGCGCTGTTCGGGCTGCCTCACCTGGATCGGGTGCTCGGGGCGTACCGGGAGGAGTGGCCGCTCGCGGACGGGTGGCGCGAGCGGGTGCCGCTGCACCAGCTCCATCCGCTGCTGGTGCACGTCGTGCTGTACGGCGGGTCCTACCGGGGGAGCCTGATGGCGGCGGTGCGGCGGGTGCTGGAGCTCTGAGCGTGGTCGTTCAGCGGACGCGGGTGCCGTTGAGCCGGGCGATGACCTCGTCGTGCAGGAGGCCGTTGCTGCAGACCAGGCTGCCGCCCTCCAGCCCGCGTACGCCCGTCGTGTCGGTCCAGACGCCGCCGGCCTCCTCGACGATGACCGTGAGCGCGGCCATGTCCCAGGCCGACAGCTCGGGCTCGGCGGAGAAGTCGACCGAGCCCTCGGCGACCATCATGTGCGACCAGAAGTCGCCGTAGGCGCGGGTGCGCCAGCAGGCGCGGCTGAGGTCGAGGAAGGTGTCGAGCCTGCCGGTCTGCTCCCAGCCGCCGAAGCTGGAGTAGGAGAAGGAGGCGTCGCCGAGGTCGGAGACCGAGGAGACGTGCATCCTGGACGCCTTGGCCAGGCTCTTGCCGGTCCACGCGCCGCCGTCGGTGGCCGCCCACCAGCGCCGGCCGAGCGCGGGGGCGGAGACGAGGCCGACGACGACGCGGCCGTACTCCATGAGGGCGATCAGCGTCGCCCACACGGGCACGCCGCGCACGTAGTTCTTGGTGCCGTCGATGGGGTCGATGATCCAGGACCTGGCGCCGTGGCCGGTCGTGCCGTACTCCTCGCCCACGACCGCGTCGCGGGGCCGGGCGCGGCGCAGCGTGCCGCGGATCGCCTCCTCGACGGCGCGGTCGGCGTCGCTGACCGGGGTGAGGTCGGGCTTGGTGTCGACCTTGAGATCGACGGCCTTGAACCGGCGCATGGTGAGGTCGTCGGCGGCGTCCGCCATGACGTGCGCGAGGCGTAGATCATCGTTGTAACCCTGCACGGTCGCCCACGCTATCGTGCCGGGCGGAGGGAACATCAGTCGCAGAGGCCCCTTTTCTGGTAACCGCCCCCCTAGTTACTCGCGGGTAGCATGCGGATATGTCGTTTGATGTTGGTGCATTTCTGCTGGAGAGCGTCCCCTTTGCCCGGACTGTGGGAATCGTCTTCGACGAGGTGGGCGACGGGCGGGCGGTCTGCCGGCTGCCCGACCGCGAGGACGTGCGCAACCACGTGGCGGGGCCGCACGCCGGAGCGCTGTTCACGCTGGCCGAGACGGCCTCGGGGGCGGCGATGCTCTCGCTGCTGGGGGACGAGCTCGGCCGGGCCACGCCGCTCACGACCGGCGCCAGGGTGGAGTACCGCAAGTTCGCCAAGGGCGAGGTGCGCGCGGAGGCCCGGCTGCTGGCGGCGCGGGAGGCGGTGGTCGCCGAGCTGGACGCGGGCGGGCGGCCGGAGTTCGACGTGGCGGTGGAGCTGACGGACGGCGACGGCGTGCTCGTCTCGACGGTCGCCATCACGTGGACGCTGCGGCCCCACCGGCGCTGAGCGTCACGTGGACGCCAAGGCCCCACCGGCGCTGAGCGTCACGTGGACGCCAAGGCCCCACCGGCGCTGAGCGTCACGTGGCGCGCTCGGCGGCGTCGTCGAGCGCGCCTTCGCGGCTGGACAGCAGGCGGCGCAGCGATTCCAGCCGGGTGGGATCGGCGTTGCCCGCGGCCACCCACGCGTCGAGCGCGCAGCCGTCGGCCAGGTGCGTGCAGCCCTTGGGGCAGTCGACCGTGCCCTCCACCAGGTCGGGGAAGGCGGCCAGCACCGTCTCGACCGACACGTGGGCCAGGCCGAAACTGCGCACCCCCGGCGTGTCGATGATCCAGCCGCCCTCCGGCAGCTCAAGGGCCACCGCCGAGGTGGAGGTGTGCCGGCCCCTGCCGGTGACCGCGTTGACCTGGGAGACGGCCCGGTTGGCGTCAGGGACCAGGGCGTTGACCAGGGTGGACTTGCCGACCCCCGAATGGCCGACCAGGACGCTGATCCGGCCGGTCAGGTGCTCGCGCAGCTCGTCGAGCGAGCCGCCCTTGTGGACGACGACGTGCGAGACGCCCAGCGGCTCGTAGAGGGCCACGAGGCCGTCGGGCGGGGCGAGGTCGGACTTGGTGAGACAGAGCAGGGTGTCGATCTCGGCGTCGAACGCCGCCACGAGGATGCGGTCGATCATCCGCGGCCGGGGCGGCGGATCGGCGAGCGCGGTGACGATCACGAGCTGGTCGGCGTTGGCCACGATCGGGCGCTCGATGCCGTCGGTGTCCTCGGTGTCGTCGGCCGAACGGCGGAGCATCGAGGTGCGCGGCTCCACCCGCACCACGCGGGCCAGCGTGTCGGGCCGGCCCGACACGTCGCCCACCAGCGCCACCCGGTCGCCGACGACGATGCCTTTGCGGCCCAGCTCGCGGGCCTTCATGGCGACCACGAGCCGGCGTTGGTGCTGCTGCCTGCGTTTGTGCGCCGAGCCCTTGGCGCGGTCGGGCTCGACCAGGACGGTGTAGCGGCCCCGGTCGACGGCGACCACGAATCCTTCGACGGCGTCCTCGTGCGCAGGACGGATGCGGGTGCGCGGCCGCGAGCCCTTGCCCGGCCTCACCCGTACGTCGTCCTCGTCGTATTCCCGCTTTCTCAGCGGTCCGCTCCCATATGCGTGAGGTCCTTCCTTCGGGTTGTGCGGCCCCCTTGCGAGGTGCCCGGAGCGCCGGTCGCGAAACCGGCCCGGACGGTCACCGGGACTCCAGCATCGCCGTCCACATGCGGACGAACTCCGGCAGGGTCTTGGCGGTCGTCGCGATGTTCTCCACCTCGACGCCGGGCACCCGCAGGCCGATCACCGCGCCGGCGGTGGCCATGCGGTGGTCGTCGTAGCTGTGGAAGACGCCGCCGTGCAGCGGGCGCGGGCGGATGATCAGCCCGTCGCCGGTCTCCTCGGCGTCGCCGCCGAGCCGGTTGATCTCGGTGGCCAGGGCGGCCAGCCGGTCGGTCTCGTGGCCGCGCAGGTGGGCCACGCCGCGGATGCGGGTGGGCGTGGTGGCGAGCGCGGCCAGGGCCGCGATGGTGGGTGTGAGCTCGCCGACCTCGCGCAGGTCGGCGTCGATGCCGGTGATCTCACCGGTGCCGGTGACCACCAGGTCGGCGGAGTCGGCGTGCTCGTCGCGGGCGACGGTGGCGCCCATGGACGTGAGCAGGCCGCGCAGCGCGTCGCCCGGCTGGGTGGTGACGCGCGGCCAGGCGGGGATGGTGACCGTGCCGCCCGTGACGAGCGCGGCCGCGAGGAACGGCGCGGCGTTGGACAGGTCGGGCTCCACCGTGACGTCGCGCGCCGCGATCGGCCCCGGCTCGACCCGCCACACGTCGGGCTCGCCGTCGTCGACCACGACCTCGGCCGCCCTGAGCATCTGCACGGTCATCCGGATGTGGGGCTGGGAGGGCACCGGCGGGCCGGCGTGCCGGATCGTGACGCCCTTGGCGAAGCGCGCGGCCGACAGCATCAGCCCCGACACGAACTGCGAGGAGCCCGAGGCGTCGAGCGTGACCTCGCCGCCGGTCAGCGGCCCGCTGATGGTGAACGGCAGCGCGTCGTTGTCGACCCGCGCGCCGAGCGCCCGCAGGGCGTCGAGGATGGGGCCCATCGGGCGCTTGCGGGCGTGCGGGTCGCCGTCGAAGGAGACCGGCCCGTCGGCCAGCGCGGCGATCGGCGGCACGAACCTCATGACCGTGCCCGCGAGGCCGGCGTCGACCGCCGCGCCGCCGCGGATCGGGCCGGGCGTGACGTGCCAGTCGACGCTCGCCGGGGTCTCGGCGGACGGCTCCAGCCGGGCGCCGAGCGCGCGCAGCGCGGCGACCATGAGGTCGGCGTCGCGGCTGCGCAGGGCCCTGCGCACCACGCCGGGATCCTCGGCGAGCGCGGCCAGGACGAGCGCGCGGTTGGTCACCGACTTGCTGCCGGGCAGCGGCACGGCGGCGCTGACGGGCGCGGCGGCGGTGGGCGCGGGCCAGTGCGGAACGGACATGGTCAAAGCCTATCCGGGCGTGACGGGCCGGGGTCACCACCTGCGGACGACGGTGAACACGTAGCGGGAAGGCGTAGGTGTCGGTGCCGCGTGGCAGGGTGGGGTCATGTGCGGTAGATACGCCTCGGCGCGCAAGAAGCACGAGCTCCTGGAGGAGTTCCAGGTCGAGCTGGACGGCGAGCCCGACAAGGAGCTCGGCCCCGACTACAACGTCGCGCCCACCAAGAACGTCTACGCGATCATGGACCGTGTGCCCGACGAGGGCGACCGCGCGGTGCGGCAGCTCAGGGTCGTCAAATGGGGCCTCGTGCCGGCCTGGGCCAAGGACCCGTCGATCGGCTCGCGCATGATCAACGCCAGGATCGAGACGGTGGCGGAGAAGCCGTCCTACCGACGGGCGTTCGCCAAGCGCAGGTGCCTGCTGCCCGCCGACGGCTACTTCGAATGGATGCCGGTCGAGGGCGAGAAGCGTAAGAAACAGCCCTACTACATTCATCCGGCCGACGGCGGGGTGCTGGCGATGGCCGGCCTGTACGAGTTCTGGAAGGACCCCTCGCGCGCCGACGACGACCCGCTCAAATGGCTCGTCACCTGCACCGTGATCACCACCGACGCCGAGGACGACCTGGGCCGCATCCACGACAGGATGCCCATGATGATCGAGCGGGAGCGCTGGGCCGAATGGCTCGATCCCAAGCTCACCGACCCCGCCGAGGCCACCCGGCTGCTGGTGCCGGCCGAGCAGGGGAGGCTCACCGCGTACGCGGTGTCGACCGATGTCAACAACGTCAGAAACAATGGGCCCGACCTCATCAAACCTCTCCCCGAACAAGAGGAGACCGCCCTTTTCTGAAGGTGTAGGAAGTGCGGTAAATGGGCATCCGGTGAGGAAAGCGCGTGCATTCGTTTACTCGAGGTCACCGCCGCACATGCCCCTTTGACTGCACCGGGCGGAACAGCCGGGGAGTTCTCGCCACGGGCTGCTTCCTTTCACCCGGAGGTGCGGATTCGTGGACGTCACGACCGCTCGTGAGCGGCTGGAAGACATGCTGGCCGAACTGGACCGTTCGATCGCCGTTCTGCAGGGAGACCCGGTCGCGGTGCGCGAGCACCACGCGGCCGACGCCGGCTCCGACCTGACCGACGCCGATCGCGCCCGCGCCATGCTGACCGTGGCGGGGACGCAGCGCGACGCGGTCGTCCAGGCGCTCAAACGCCTGGAGGAAGGCGTGTACGGCCGCTGCGTCGACTGCGCCAGGCCGGTGCCCGAAGGCCGCCTGGAGGCGCGGCCGGAGGCCGCCAGGTGCGTCGAGTGCCAGGGCAAGCGGGAGCGGCGCCGCTGAGCGCACCCCAGGTCGGCCGCCGAGAAACCCCTGAGGGTGTCAGCCCTTCTTCCTGGCGCTGGCCACGAGGTGGATGCCCACGGTGTCGTCGTCGTCCGGGTGGGCCTCCAGCTCGGTGCGGACGAGCCAGGTCAGTGAGCGCGCGTCGGAGCCGAGCACGTGGTCGACAGTGGACGGCGACAGCACCGTGCGCGGCCGCACCCACTCCACCTCCAGGCCGGCGCCGATCAGCAGCTCGCGCAACTGCCCGCTGCTGAAGCAGCGCGTGATGCTGCCGTCGGGCCAGGGCACGAGCATGACCTCGCCGGTCTGCCGCAGGTGCTGCCACTGCTCCTGCTCGGCCAGGATCGCCATGCCGAGGACCAGCGAGTCGACGCACACCAGCGCCCGGCCGCCCGGCCGCAGCACCCGGGCGACGTCGCTCATGGCCGACTCCGCCATGAGCTCGATCGACATCACGCGCTCCTCGGCGAGCACCGCGTCCACGCTCGCGTCGGGGAGGAACGCCAGATCATCGGCGCGTATATGACGAACCCGGTCAGCGTCCCGCAACCGGGACTGCAGGTCCACGGTACGGCGGAAGTCCAGCAGTTCGATCACCTTGTGCCCGGCCCTCGCCGCCTGCCCGGACCAGCGCCCACGGCCGCCGGACAGGTCGAGGATCACGGAGGGGTCGGCGGGAAGCCAGCGGTTGAGTTGTTCGGCGGCGACGGCGCGGTAGAACGTCCAGTACGGCCCGAGCGTCCCTGAGCCGTTGAGTTCCTCGGCCGGAATGGGCAGCACACGCGACTCCTGGGTGACGGAAAAAGGGCTACCAGCCGGTACGTATGACGTTCCCCGCACCGGGTCCTTCGTACCTTCTATCTTGCGGGAACAGACGGGGGCGCGGGGATGTTGCGACGAGCATGCTCACATTGGCAGCGCCCCTCCCCGATGCCAGGCCCGCCCTGGGCCAGCGGGTATCCTTCCCCGAGTACGGTGACCCGCAGCAGCCGGCCACCGGTGATCTTAGGGGGGTGGGTCCGGTGCCCGCGACAGGCGCGGAGACGCTGGAGCAGCGGAGCGAGCGATTCGAACGCGACGTCATGCCGTATCTCGAACAGCTCTACAGCGCCGCGCTCCGGATGACCCGAAATCCCGCGGACGCGGAAGACCTCCTGCAGGAGACCTTCGCCAAGGCGTTCGCGTCGTTCCATCAGTTCCAGCAGGGCACCAACCTCAAGGCGTGGCTCTACCGGATCCTCACGAACACCTTCATCAACAGCTACCGCAAGAAGCAGCGCGAGCCCAAGCAGTCCGGCACCGAGGAGATCGAGGACTGGCAGCTCGCGCGGGCGGAGTCCCACACCTCGAGCGGCCTGAAGTCGGCCGAGGTCGAGGCGCTGGAGCACCTGCCCGACGGCGACATCAAGCAGGCCCTCGCGGCGTTGCCCGAGGAGTTCAGGATCGCGGTCTACCTGGCCGACGTCGAAGGCTTCCCCTACAAGGAGATCGCCGACATCATGGGCACTCCCATCGGCACCGTGATGTCGAGGCTGCACAGGGGACGCAGGCAGCTGCGGGGCCTCCTTGAGGACTACGCCCGTGAGCGCGGCCTGGTCCCGGCGGAGGAATCGAAATGAGCTGTGGCAACCCACATGACACGGACTGTCGCGAGGTGCTCGACAAGGTCTACGCCTATCTCGACGGCGAGCTGACCGAGCACGACGTCGTCGAGATCCGCGTGCACCTCGACGAGTGCAGCCCGTGTCTGAAGGAGTACGACCTCGACAAAGCGGTCAAGGCGCTCGTAGCCAAACATTGCGGCTGTGATCCCGTCCCCGCAGACCTGCGCTCGAAAGTGCTGGACCGAATCGCACAGGTGAGAGCCGACCTCGCCGACTAGGATGCTCCCCATGCGCGTGTTGGTCACCGGGGGTGCCGGGTTCATCGGATCGAACCTCGTCGATCGGCTGCTTGCCGACGGTCACGAGGTCCATGTCGTGGACGACCTGTCCTCCGGCAGCAGGGACAACCTGACCGGGGCGGCGGGGAGCGAGCGGTTCCGGCTGCACGTCCTCGACGTACGCGAGCCGGCCCTGGTGGGCCTGGCCGCCGAGGTGCAGCCGGAGGTCATCTGCCACCTGGCCGCGCAGATCAGCGTGCGCAAGAGCGTCGCCGACCCGGTGCACGACGCCTCCGTCAACGTCGAGGGCACCGCCCGCGTCCTGGAGGCGGCGCACGAGGGCCGCGCCCGCAAGGTGGTCTTCGCCTCGTCCGTGGCGGTCTACGGGCGGCCCGCCACCATTCCGGTGCCCGGTGACGCGGCGACCGATCCGCGCTCGCCGTACGCGGCCTCCAAGCTGAGCGGCGAGATCTACCTCGCCACCTTCCGCGCCCTGCACGGCATCGAGTACACCACGCTGGTGCTCTCCAACGTCTACGGCCCCCGCCAGTCGCCCCAGGGCGAGGCCGGCGTCGTGTCGATCTTCACCGACGCCCTGCTCAACGGCACGCCGACGGTCGTCTTCGGCGACGGCACGCAGACCCGCGACTACGTCTTCGTCGAGGACGTCGTGGACGGCTTCGCCCGCGCCTGCGGCCAGCGCGGCGACGGCCGCAGGTTCAACCTCGGCACCGGCATCCAGACCACCGACCGCCGCCTGCACTCGCTGATCGCCGACGCCGCCGGCGCGCCCGACAAGCCGGGCTTCGCCCCGGCGCGGCTCGGCGACCTGCCCGCCATGGCCGTCGACCCGGTGCCCGCCCAGGTCGGGCTGGGCTGGGAGCCGCGCACCGACCTCGCGACCGGCATCAAGCAGACCGTCGAATGGGCGCGCTCGCATCGCCGCACGTAGTGGCTTGATTACGCTTTGCTTGCGATTCTCCGGCCGGCCGGTGCGGTCGCGTCGTCTTCTGTAGCGTTGAAGCCCAGAAGTCGACGTGGAGGCATCGCATGGTGAAGGTGACGGTCGCCCGGACGCCTGCGCGGGCCGGCGGCGTGACGCCTCGCGGCGTGTCCTGGACCTGACGACGCCGGAGGGGGAGCCGCATGCGTGACCTGCCATGGCCCGCGAGGGTCTACCTGGTCGCCGTCATCGGCGCGGCGGGCGCGCTCATCGCCCGCGCCGGGATGGTCTCCGGCATGCCCGTGGCCACCGGGGACCTCGACGTCCTGCTGGTGCTCGCGCTGCTGTTCCTCGTCTGCGAGTCGATGCCCACGCTGCTCAACGTGGAGCAGTTCGCGGTGTCGGTCAGCTTCTCCGCCTCGCTCGCCGCCGTGGTGCTCATCGGCCCCGAGGGCGCGGCCCTGGTGGGGCTGACCGCGGTGCTGAGCGTCCGGCCGGGGCTGCCGCTGATCAAGCGCCTCTTCAACGGCGCGCAGTTCGCCATCTGCGGCTACGCGGCCGGGCAGGTCTACCTCGCGCTCGACGGGCGGGTCGGCGTGCCCCAGGTCGATGCCTTCGACGACCTCATCGGGCCCTACGCCGCGGCCACCGCCGTCTACGTGCCGCTCAACATCGTGCTCACGCTCACCATGGTGGCGCTGGCCACCGGGGTGCGGGACACCGAGGTGCCGATGCGCGGGATGGCGCAGTTCCTGCTGTCCTATCTGGGTTACGGCACGTTCGGGCTGCTGGTGGCCGGGCTCTGGGCGACCGTGCAGTCGATCTCGGCGGTGCTGGTGCTGCTGCCGCTGTTCGTGGCGCGGTGGGCGTTCGGGCAGTATCACGCGCAGCAGCGCTCGTACGACGCCACCATCGCCGCCCTGTGCCAGGCCGTGGAGACCAAGGACTACTACACGCGGGGCCACTGCACGCGCGTCTCGCACGCCTCCTCGATGATCGCGCAGGAGATCGGCATGGGCCTGGAGCGGGTGCGGGCGATCCGCTACGCCGGCATGCTCCACGACGTCGGCAAGCTCGGCGTGCCCACCAAGGTGCTGCAGAAGGACGGGCCGCTCACCGAGGAGGAGTTCGCCGCGATCCAGCTCCACCCGATGCGCGGCCTGGAGATCGTCCGGGGCATCGGCTTCCTCGACGAGGCCTACGCCGGCATCATGCACCACCACGAGAAGCACGACGGCACCGGCTACCCGATGGGCCTCGCGGGCGACGAGATCCCCGAGTTCGCCAAGGTCATCGCGGTCGCCGACGCGTTCGACTCGATGACCTCCGACCGCTCCTACCGCGGGGCGCGGCCGGTGCCCGTCGCCGTCGAGGAGCTGCGCAAGAGCGCGGGCACCCACTTCGACCCCGTCATGGTCGACGCCTTCATCCGGGCGCTCGAACGCGAGCCGTGGCAGCCGCCGCGCCGGGTCGACCCGCCGCCGCCCGAGGCCGTCGCCACGACCATCAAGGACCACGACGACCCCACCACGCCCATCCAGGTCGTGACCGGGCCATGATCGCCACCGGACGTGTCTCACGCACCACGGGACGCTCGTTCAGCACCGTCCTGCGCAGGCTCGACTCGGGCCAGCTGCTGCTCATCTGCGCGGCCGGACTGGTCGCCGTGGCGGGCGTCGCCCACACCGCCACCGTCGGGCTGGACCGGCCGGAGATCGCCGTCGGGTTCGGCGCGCTGATCGCGGTCGGCGAGCTGGCCAGGCTCACCATGCCGGGCAACCGGGAGGTCGCGCCCATCGGGGCCGCCGCCGCGCTCGGCTACACCCTGCTGCTCGACCTCAGCCAGAACCCCCTGACCCACTCCGCGCTGCAGGTCGTGGCGGTGATCGCGGTCGGCATGGCGGCGGGGGCCGCGCCCCACCTGGCCGTGGGCCGCCCGCCCCGGCTGGACGCGATGGCCCGCAGGCTGCTCACCGGCGCGCTGCTGGCCTTCGCCTTCCGTCCGCTGGCCGATCCGCTCCGCCGGATGACCGAGCCGCCCACCAGCACCTGGTGGCCGGCGCTCGCCGTGATGGTCACCCTCATCGCCGTCAGCCTGCTGGTCGACGTGCTGATCGCCGCCTGGCTGCGGGCCGAGCAGGTGCGCACCGCGTTCCGGGTGGCGGTGCGCGACGAGCTCAACATGGCCTTCCCGCTCGGCGCCGCCGTGGCCGCCTCCGGCGTGCTGCTGGCGCTCGCCACCCACAGCATGGACCTCGTCGCGCTGCTGGTGTTCGCCGCGCCGCTGCTGGTCACGCAGGTGGCCTTCCGCAAGTACGCCGGCATCCGGGCGACCTACCTGCAGACCGTGCGCGCGCTGTCGCGGGTCACCGAGGTCGGCGGCTACGTCGAGCCCGGCCACTCGCGCCGGGTGAGCCGCCTCGCCGTGGCCGTCGGCAGGGAGCTGGGCATGGCCGAGCCCGAGCTGCTGGAGCTGGAGTACGCTGCCCTGATGCACGACATCGGGCAGCTCTCGCTGCGCGATCCGATCCCCGGCGGCGCGACCGTGCTCACCGAGCCCGAGCAGGCCCGCCGCATCGCCGAGCTGGGCGCCGAGGTCATCAGGCAGACGGGCGTGCTCGACCGGGTGGCCGAGGTGGTGCGGCGGCAGTGCGACCCGATCTCCGCCGACCCGCCGCTGTCCAGCCGGATCATCAAGGTCGCCAACGCCTACGACGACCTGGTGGGCCCCTCGACCGACCGTGACCGGGCGGGGGCGGCGCTGGAGCGCATCCGCTGCGCGCCGGGCGGCGCCTACGACCCGCACGCGCTGGAGGCGCTGGCCCGGGTGATCGACCGGGGCCGGCTCTGACCCCATTGTGGGGTTCCTACAGTTCGGCTCCGCCGGATCGGTGGTTTCGGGCGAAAGGGGAAAAGCCACCCGCGGTCATAGGGTAATCCGCGTGCTGACTGAGACGCTCGGACCCGTTCTGATCGCCAACCGAGGGGAGATCGCGCGCCGGATCATCCGTACGGTCAAACGGATGGGCCTGCGGGCCGTCGCCGTGCACTCGGAGGCCGACGCCGACCTGCCGTTCGTACGGGAGGCCGACGAGGCCGTGCTGCTCGGCCCCGCCAACCCCGCGCAGAGCTACCTCGACGTCGCCAAGGTGCTGGAGGCGGCGCGCGCCACCGGAGCGCGGGCGATCCACCCCGGCTACGGGTTCCTCTCGGAGAACGCCGCCTTCGCCCGCGCCGTGGTCGCGGCCGGGATGACCTGGATCGGGCCGTCGCCCGAGGCCATCGACCGGATGGGCGACAAGATCAACGCCAGGAACCTCATGGAGGCCGCCGGCGTGCCGGTCGCGGCGGGCACCCGCGAGCCGGTCACCGACCTGTCGCTCGCGCTGCGGGCCGCCGAGCGCATCGGCTACCCCGTCATGGTCAAGACCGCTGGCGGCGGCGGTGGCATCGGCATGAGCGTGGCGCACGACGACGAGGCGCTGGCCAAGGCGTACGAGCAGGCGGCGCGGGCGGCGTCCAGGTTCGCCGGCGACGCGCTCGACGGCCCCGCGGTGCTGATCGAGCGCTACATCGAGCGGGCCCGTCACGTCGAGGTGCAGATCCTGGGCCTGCCCGACGGCCGGGTGCTGGCGCTCGGCGAGCGCGACTGCTCGGTGCAGCGCCGCCACCAGAAGGTCGTCGAGGAGTCGCCGTCCCCCGGCATCACCCCCGAGCTGCGCGAGCGCATGCTGGCCGCCGCGGTACGGGCCGGCGAGGCGGTCGGCTATCTCGGCGCGGGCACGGTCGAGTGCCTGGTGGACGCCGACCAGCAGGACTTCGTGTTCCTGGAGATGAACACCAGGCTCCAGGTGGAGCACCCGGTCACCGAGCTGGTCACCGGCCTCGACCTGGTCGAGCTGCAACTGCGGGTGGCGGCCGGCGAGAGCCCCGACCTCGACGTACGGCCCCGCGGGCACGCGATCGAGTTCCGCGTCTACGCCGAGGACCCCAAGCGCTTCTTCCCCGGCCCCGGCGTCATCACGACCTGGGACGAGCCGGTCGGCGAGGGTGTACGGGTCGACTCGGGCTACGAGGCGGGCAACACCGTCACGCCGTTCTACGACCCGCTCATGGCCAAGCTGTGCGTGTTCGGCGAGGACCGCGCGGACGCCCTGGCCAAGGGGCGCAAGGCGGTCGAGGCGTTCGCGGTCGCGGGACCCAAGAACAACCTGCCGTTCTGCGCCGAGCTGCTGGACGACGAGGAGTTCGTCAGCGGCGACTACGACACCGCGCTCGTCGCGCGGATGCGCGGCGGACGGGCCTAGAGTGAACACATTGACGAAAGAGGGGAGCCCCGGTGGCTGAGGTACGCGCTGAGATGGTGGCCAACGTCTGGAAGGTCCTCGTGAGCGAGGGCGACACCGTCTCGGACGGCGACACGCTGGTCATCCTGGAGTCCATGAAGATGGAGATCCCGGTGCTCGCCGAGGACGACGGCGTGGTCGCGCAGCTCAAGGTCGCCGAGGGCGACGTGATCCAGGAGGGCGATCTCATCGCCGTCATCGACTAGCCGCCCGCCCGCCGCCCGGTCAGCCGAGCCGGCGCTGCGCGCCCGCGAGGAACTTGTGCCGGTCGACGACGACGCGCTCGATCGTCCCCTGGCCCACGACGCCGCGCTTGTCGTGGGCCTCGAAGGCGAAGACCAGCCGGCGGCCGTCCACCTCGGTCAGCTCGACGCCGATCTGCACGTGCGTGCCGAGCGGGCTGGCCGCGAGGTGTTCGAGCGCCACCCGGGTGCCGACGGAGGTCTCGCCGGGCGCGAGGTGCTTCTCGACCGCCTGCACGGTCGCGGCCTCGGCGAGCGCGAGCAGGCGCGGCGTGGCCAGCACGGGCACGTCGCCGCTGCCGGCCCGCTTCGCGGTGTCCGACATCTCGACCATGATGAGCAGCTGAGAGCGGAGACCAGGAGCGAGCGTCATGGGGTCAGCCTAGCGACAGGGATGCCGACTTCCCGGAAACGCGGACAAGTGCCACCACAAGGCCCCAGGATATGGTTTGTACGGCTTAAGACATTTGAGTGGCATGTGGGTCAGGTGAGTCGTACACTCTCTGAGCTTCGTGACCACCGTGTTACCTCGCCGCGACACAAGTTCGCTTTGTTGGGAACCCGCGGGGGCGAGAGGTTACAGAGGTAGGAGGGTAGCGGGGGAATCATGGTGGCCCAAGGAACCACACTGGCGGGGCGGTATCGCTTGGATACCCGCATCGGCGCCGGTGGCATGGGCGAGGTGTGGCGGGGTGAGGACACCGTCCTCGCTCGCACCGTCGCCGTCAAGGTGCTGCTTCCGGGCCGCATGCAGGACCCCGGCTTCGTCGCTCGCTTTCAGGGGGAAGCGCGGGCGATGGCCACGATCAACCACTCCGGCGTCGTCGACGTCTACGACTACGGGGTGAGCGGCGACACCGTCTATCTGGTGATGAAGTTCGTCGACGGCGAGCCGCTCGACCGGCTGCTGGCCCGGCTGGGCCGCATCCCGCCGCAGGCGGCCATGGAGCTCATCGCGCAGGCCGCCTCCGCCCTGCAGGCCGTCCACGACCAGGGCATCGTGCACCGCGACGTCAAGCCGGGCAACCTGCTCGTGCAGCGCGACGGCACGCTCGTGCTCACCGACTTCGGCATCGCCCGCTCCGACCTCGCCAACCGGCTCACCGACGCCGGCATGGTGCTGGGCACGGCCGCCTACTGCGCGCCCGAGCAGGCCGAGGGCGCGCCCGTCACGCCCGCCGTCGACATCTACGCGCTCGGCGTGGTCGCCTACGAGTGCCTGGTGGGGCAGCGGCCGTTCGACGGTGACAGCGCGGTCACGATCGCGCTCAAGCACATCCGCGAGGCGCCGCCGCCGCTGCCTGCCGACATCCCGCAGCCGGTGCGTGCCCTGGTCGAGATCGCGCTGTCGAAGGACCCGGCCCGGCGCTTCCCGTCGGCCAGGGCCATGAGTGACGCGGCCAGGGCCGCCGGCAGCGGGCAGGCCCCGGCCCTTCCCGAGCCGTCCCCCGGCCAGGCGCCGCCCGTCACCGGCGCCACGATGGCGCCCCCAACGGACTACCCGCAGCAGAGCGGCCATTACGAGCAGGGCGGCCACTACGCCGAGACCGGCCACTACGAGCAGTACAAGACCGGCGCCCACCTGCCGGCGCAGGAGCAGACCACGGTCGCCGAGCGGCGCGGCGGGCGGCGGGCCGCCAAGGCGCCGCGCCGGGGCGGGCTGGTCGCGGCCATCGCCGCCGTGGTGGTGCTCGGCGCGGGCGCGACCGCGGTCGCGCTCACCGGCATGACCACCGACGCGCCGCCTCAGGTCACACCCAGCACCGAGCACATGGACGCCGAGTCGCCCACGCCGACGGTGACCAAGCGCAAGAAGAAGCCCACCTTGTCGCCCACCCCCAGGACGGTCA
>NZ_JBGLOU010000035.1:0-20640 GCF_041402765.1 Nonomuraea sp. AD125B
CCGCGCAGCGCGTGCTCCTCGCGCCGCCGCGCGCCGCTCTCCCGCAGCCGGTGCTGCACCAGGTACGGCACCGCCACCTCGGCCGCCCGCCGCAGCGCCCGCGCCGCGCCCTCGGTGAACGGGCGGTCGGCGTCCGCGGCGGCCCAGATGGAGCCGAGCATCTCCCGCCCGCTGCGGATGGCGATGATGAGCCGTTCCGGGCTGGAGCCGTCGGCGGGCCGGTGGATCACCTCGTCCGAGGACCACAACGTACGCAGCAGGCCGCTGCGCCGCAGCTCCTCCACCCGCCAGTCCGGCACCCGGCCGCCGAGGATGGTGGAGCGGCGCAGCTCGTCGGCCTCGGGCCCGATGGCGGAGTAGGCCAGCACCCGGAACGCGGTGTCCTCGATGGTGATCGACCCGCCGGTGAACTCGGCCACCGCCGAAGCCAGCGCCGCGAGCCCGCCGCCGGCCGTGACGTCGGCCATCCGGTCCCCGCGCCCGGCTCCGGCGTAGGCGGCGGCCGAGCGCACCAGGGTGGCCACGTCGTCCCAGTCGGCCCAGGCGGCGCGGGCGAGCAGCGCGACGCCGGCCCGCTCCGCGACCGCGACCACGGACGGCGCCCCCGCCTCCCCGGGCACGTCTTCGGGGTCGAGGCCGGGGTGATCGCGCAGCACGACCGCGGCGGCCCCGCGCCCGGCGGCCTCGCGGACGAAGTCGTGCACCGACGGCAGCACCCCCACCGCCAGCACGATCCGCCCCGCGTACGAGCGGGCCGCCCCCTCCTCCCCGATGATCATCCCGGTGATGGCCACGTCCTGCCCGGAGGGCGCGAGCAGCAGCCGCAGGATGCCGCCCTCGTCGAAGGCGAGCAGCTCGCGCAGGGTGAGTCCGGTGTCACGGGTGGCGCGGGCGGTCATGCCGGGGAGCATACGGAAGTGGCCTGACCTCCCCAGCACTCGGGGCTCACAGCGCGGCGCGGGCGGGGACCAGGCGGGCGCCGAGGGCGCGGGCGCCGATCACCAGGGCTGCGGCGGCGAGGACGATGTCCTTGAAGATGTACTGCGCCTCCAGCGTGGGCGCACCGGGGAACAGGTCGGTGAAGAACAGCACGTACGGGGCGAAGAACCCGGCCAGCGCACCGGCCATCACCACCAGCCCGGTCTTCAGCAGCCGGCCCGTCACCAGCGTGAGGCCGATGAAGACCTCCAGCCCGGCGATCACGGCCTGCGCCGCGTACCCCGACAGCAGGCCCATGGACAGCCGCTCCAGCGTGGCCACCGACAGCGCCTCGGCCGGGCTCACCCCCGGGAAGAACTTGAGCGTCCCGAAGGCCACGAAGACCAGCCCGAGACTGATCCGCAGGATGTCGATGCTGTGCCGGCTGAGCCAGGCGGCCAGCTTGGAGAGCATGGTCTCGATGGCGGCGGTCATGTCGCGCTCCCTGTCTGAAGAAGTCGTTTGCGTCGTGCTCAAGACTCCTGAATCGGGAGGCGCCGGACATCCGGCCTCGGGCGGCACTCCTGCTACGCCGCCACGGGTACGGCGGGGTCAGGGTCTACCGCCCTGGTCCTCAGGGGCCCGCCCCTAGGGGACGGCGATCACCACGTCGGGCGCCCGGGGCGCGTACTCCGCCGGGCGTACGCGCTCAGAGACCGAGGTCGTCCAGTTCCTTGTGGAGGGAGGAACGCGAGCCGCCGGAAGCGGGCGAGGCGGCGGGCTTGGGGGCGGCGGCCCTGCGGTCGCGGAAGATCCAGCCGCCCAGCGTGCCGGCGAGGAACCCGAACAGGTGCGCCTGCCAGCCGATCCCCTCCTGCGGCAGCAGCCCGGTGAACTGGTAGGCGAAGGACAGCGCCATGACCACGCCGATCACGATGTCGATCAGGTGCCGGTCGAAGACGCCGCGGACCAGGACGTACCCGAAATATCCGAAGACGACGCCGCTCGCCCCCGCCCCGACGGCGTCCGGGTCCGCGGTGAGCCATGCCCCGAGGCCGCTGACCAGGACGATGAGCGCCGTCACGCTGAGGAACTTGGCCACGCCGCGATAGGCGGCGAGGAAGCCGAAGACGAACAGCGGCCCGGAGTTGCCCTCGATGTGCTCCCAGCTCCAGTGCAGGAACGCCGAGGAGATGATGCCGGGCAACGTCTCCGGGTTCCACGCCTGCACGCCGTACTCACGGCTGAGCGCGTAGCCGGACAGCCAGTTGGGGATCTGCAGGACCCAGATGACGGCCAGGAACCCGACCATCACCCATAACGCCTTGCGGGCCTCCGCGATCATGATTTCGGCCGTCTGGCCTCTGGACTCCATCGGTCCGCTCCCTTGGTCGATCATGCACCGGGCGGACCAAGTATCACGGCTTGCGTCTCGTACGGGTAGTCAGGGCCAGAAGCACCCCGGCGTACAGCACCAGCACCAGCAGCAGCCACAGCAGGCTCGTGACGGGCAGCGCGACCAGCCCCAGCGCCGGCGCGAGCGGCGAGATCGGCAGCAGCAGGCCGGCCGCCGCGAGCGCGCCCGTGGCCAGGCCGAGCGGGCGCGACACCCGCGCGACGGGACGCAGGAGCAACATGATGGCGGCCTGGGTGAGCACGTTCTCGACCAGCCAGCCGGTGTGGAAGGCCGACTCGTCGTGCGTGCCGTGGACGCGGGTCAGCACCGCGAACGTGACCAGGTCGACGCCCGCGTTCACCAGGCCGAACCCCGTGATGAAGCGGAGCACGGCCTGCCGCCGCAGCCGGAACGGGCGGCGCAGCACGGCCGGGCCCGGCCGTTCGAAGGCGAGGGCGAGCTGCGCGGCGTCGAAGCAGAGGTTCTGGGCGAGCACCTGGACCGGCAGCATCGGCAGGAACGGCAGCGCCAGCCCGGCGACCAGCATGGCGATCACGTTGCCCAGGTTCGAAGACAGGGCGATGCGCAAGTAGGTGACGATGTTGCCGCTGCTGCGCCGGCCCACGACGACCGCCTGGCCGATGGCCGACAAATCCTTGCCGGCCAGCACGACGTCGGCGGCCTCGCGGGTGACGTCCACGGCGGCGCGCGGGCAGATGCCGACGTCGGCGGCGCGCATGGCGGGCAGGTCGTTGACGCCGTCGCCGAGGAAGCCGACCGTGTGCCCGGCGGCGCGCAGGGCGCGTACCACGCGGGCCTTCTGCTCGGGCGTGCAGCGGGCGATCACCGTGGCCCGTTCGGCCATGGCGGCGGTGAGGCCGGCCGCGTCGGCCACCTCGCCCGCCTCCAGGCCCAGCTCACGGCAGATCCTGGCCGCCGTGCCCGGGTGGTCGCCGGTCAGGATCTTGACCTTGACGCCACGGCGGGCCAGCACCGCGAGGGCTGCGGCGGCGTCCGGGGAGGGCTCGTCGGCCAGGGTGACGAAGCCGACGAGGGTGAGCCCGCGCTCGCCGGCCTCGTCCAGACCGGCCGGAGGGGATGCCCCCCAGCGGGCCACGGCGTCCAAGCCGACTTGAGACGCGCCCCCGTGCGCCCCGGCATCCAGGCCGGGGACGGACGCGGCCCCACGCGCCACGGCGTCCGGGCCGGGGACGGACGCCGCCCCGCGGGCCACGGCCAGCACGCGCGCACCTGACCGCGCCAGCGCCGCGGCGGTGGCGTTCGCGCGCCGCCGCTCGCGCTCGCCGATCGCGCACCGCTCCAGCACCGCCTCGACGGCGCCCTTGACCACCACGACGACGTCCTCGCCGTCCCGTACGAGCGCGCGGGACACCCGGGTCAGCGGGTCGAACGGCACCGCGTCCAGCCCCTCGACCTCGCCCAGCTCGGGGGCGCCGGCGAGGATGGCCTCGTCGAGCGGGTCGGGGGCGGGCGGGTCGGCGAGGTGCAGCGTCACCAGGCCGTTGACGGCCGCCCAGCGCAGCGGCTCGGGGTCGGGCCGCCCGCCGGGACCGACGGACCCGCTCAGCACCGGGCGGTCGCGCGTGAGCGTGCCGGTCTTGTCCATGCACAGGACGTCGATCGCGCCCATGTCGGGCAGCGCGGACAGCCGTTTGACGATCACGCCGCGCCGCGCCAGCAGCGCAGACCCCCTGGCCAGGACGGTGGTCACCACGACGGGCAGCATCTCGGGCGTCAGCCCGACCGCCACGGCCACCGCGAACGGCAGCGCCTCCAGCCCCTTGCCGCGCAGCACCGCGTTGGCGACCAGGGCGACCGGCGGGATGACCAGCATCCCCCGGACCAGGATCCAGGAGAGCCCGTACACGGACCGGTCGAAAGCCGACGTCCGCCGCGCGCCCCGCCGCCGGGAGAGCCGCGATCCTGACCGCGTTCCTGACAGCGTTCCTGACCGCGTTCCTGGCCGCGTTCCTGGTGGGGGCCCGGCGTAGGCGCCGGCGAAGCGGGTGGCGGCTCCCGTGGCGGTCACCACGGCGAGCGCGCTGCCCGAGGCCACGCTGCTCCCCTGCCACAGCAGGTGCTCGTCGCCGTCCGGCAGGTCCAGCGCCCGCTTGGCCACCGGCGCCGACTCCCCGGTGAGCTGCGCCTGGTGCACGGTCAGGCCGTTGGCCCGCAGCAGCCGCGCGTCGGCGGGCACCAGGTCGCCGGGGCCCAGCTTGATCACGTCGCCGGGCACGAGCTGGTCGGCCGGGATCTCCCGTTCCTCCGGCTCGGCGTCCTTCGTCGCCCGCCGCCGTACGGTCGTCGTCGTGGCGACCAGCCGGCGCAGCGCGGCCGTCGAGCGGTCGGCGCGATGCTCGCCGTTGGAGCGCAGCAGGCAGCTCACCGCGACCAGGAGGACGATGACGCCCGCCGTCGCCCAGGACGCGATGAGCGCGCTGACCAGCCCCAGCCCCAGCAGCACCAGCGTGAACGGGTCGCGCACGCTGCGGAGCAGCCGGCGCGGCAAGGTGGGGGGCAGCCGGGACGGGACGACGTTCTCGCCGTGGTCGAGCAGCCGCGCCTCGGCGTCGGCGGTCACGAGGCCGCGCGGACCGGTCTCCAGCCGCCGCAGGACCCGGAGCGGGGTGTCGGCCGCCTCAGGCGCCCAGACCACGGGCGTGCTCCCCGGGGCCCCGCCGCTCGGCAAGCCGGCCGACCAGGCCCTGCACCGTGGTCACGATGTCCTGGTCGTCGATGAGGTAGACCACCCTGCGGCCCTCGCGCCGCGACCGGACCAGGCCCGCCAGCTTGAGCTTGGCCAGGTGCTGGCTGACCGCGGGCAGCGCGCCGCCCACCCGTTCCGCCAGCCCGGACACGTCGCACTCGCCCTGCGCGAGAGCCCACACGATGTGCAGCCGGGACGGCGAGGACAGCAGCCCGAACACGGCCGCCGCCTGGTCGAGCACCTCGGCCGGCGGGTCGAGCCTCTCGTTGGCCGCCATCTTCCCCCTTTTACTCCCGGCAGCGGTCAAGTCTGGGAACACCGCCGCTACCGGCCGTCGTCGGTGAGGCCCTCGACGGTGGTGAGGTCGGCCAGCCCCGAGATCGTCAGTACGGGTTCGAGCAGCGGGTTGGCGACCAGCCGGATGCGTTCGACGTGGGAGAACAGCACGGTCAGGCCCGCGCTGTCCAGATATTCGACCGCGCTCAGGTCGACCAGCACCGTGCCGTCGCCGTCGGCGCCCGCCAGGGCCTCGTCCAGCGCGCCGGCGTTGCTCATGTCGATCTCGCCCGCGCAGGCGAGGACCAGGGTGCCGTCCGGCCGCTGCGAGGCGACCACGGTGAGAGGTGCGGTCATCGGGAGATCCTCGTCTGCAGGTCGACGGTGGTCCCGGCGGCGCCGGGCTGGATGGTGACCTCGTTCATCAGGGCGCGCATGAGCGCGACGCCCCGTCCGCGGTGCGGATTGGCCTCGGGTTCGGGGATCTTCCAGCGGCCGGTGTCGGTGACGGTGAGGCGCAGGCCGCTGCCGGTGGCGACCGCCCGCAGGCGGATCGTCCGGCCGGGGGCGTCGCGGTGCCCGTGCTCGATGGCGTTGGCGCACGCCTCGCCCGCCGCCACGAGCACGTTCTGTAGCTGCGCGGGGGCGAGCTGGCAGCGGCTCAGCCAGTCGCGGAGCGCCGCGCGCACGGGGGCGAGCTGGCTGGACTCGGCGGGGAAGGCGACCTCCAGGGGGGCGGGCTGACGGTAGAGGAGCAGCGCGACGTCGTCGCTGAAGCCGCCGTCCGGGGTGAGGCTGGCCATGACCTCGCTCGCGAGCGCCTCGATGGGGGTGGCCCGGCCCGCCTGTACGGCCGCGCTGGCCTCGTCGATGCCGGCCGTCAGCGGACGCCGGCGCCGCTCCACCAGCCCGTCGGTGTAGACGAGCAGCGTGGACCGGGGCGGCATGGTGCACCTCGCCTCCGGCCGCGCCTTGCCCGTCGGCACCGCGAGCGGGGCCGACCGGCCGCCCTGGAGGAGCTCGGTGCTGCCGTCGGCGTGGGCGAGGATGCCGGGCGGGTGGCCGGCGCTGGAGTAGACGAGGTCGCCGGTGACGGTGTCGAGCACGCCGCAGAAGGCGGTGGTGCACTTGGCGCCGGGGATGAGCGCGGCGAACCGGTCGAGCGCGGTGAACACCTGCGCGGGGCCGGCGTCCTGGAGCAGCAGGGCCCGGCAGGCGCTGCGCAGTTGCCCCATGACGGCGGCGGCCTCCAGCCCGCGTCCCACACAGTCGCCGACCACGATGCCGATGCGCCCTTCGGCCAGCGGCACGATGTCGTACCAGTCGCCGCCGACCTCCAGGGGGCGGCCGGCCGGCTCGTAGCGGACGGCGAAGCCGTCGGGCAGCTCGGACGGGCCCAGGATGGCCCGCTGGAGCGCCACGGCTGCCTCGCGCTGCTGGTCGAGCTGGTGGACCCGGTGCAGGCCCTGGCCGAGGTGACCGGCGAGCAGCGCCAGCAGGGTCTGGTCCTCGCCGGTGAAGGGCCGGTTCTGGCCCAGGTCCACCCAGACGGTGAGCAGGCCCTCGGGGTGTTCCAGGGTGATGCCGGCGCCGTCCGCGCCGGGCGCGACCGGGCGGAGTGGCGGCTGCTCGCACAGCGCCGTCAGCTTCTCCCGCAGCTCTTCCGGCAGGTCCGGCCAGTCGCCGCCCGCGGGGGCGCGGACCAGGCCGAGCGGCCGGCCGTCGTTCCACACGGCGGCGAGCACCTGCCGGGCCCGCCACACCTCCTGCAACGCCTCCAGCCCGCCGGCCAGGGCGTCGGTCAGGTTGCCGGCCTGGGAGACGCGCATGCTGAGCGCGGCGAGCGCGCTCTCGCGCTGCACGAGGTAGTGCTCGGCGGTGACGTCGCGCACCGTGCCCACGACGCGGCGGCGGCGGGTGTCGGGGTCGGTGACCGCGTTGAAGGTGACCGTGATCCACACGTGGTGCCCGTCCCGGTGGGTGACGGGGACGTCGACGCTGCCCCTGCCCTCGCGCATCATGCGCTCGAACGCCTCGGCGACCTGCGCGTGCGCCTGCGGATCGGCGTCGGCGTCCGGCCACCAGGGGTGCTCGGGGGTGTACGGCAGGTCCTCGGGCCCGTAGCCGAGGATGTCGGTGAAGGCCGAGTTGACCTCGATCACCGCGCCGGTCTCGTCGGTGACGAAGAACCCCTCCTGCAACGAGTCGATCATGGCGCTGCGCCACCGGGTGTGGTGGTTGCGCATCCGCGCCAGCTCCACGTTGGCCCGCGCCCGCGCCAGCAGCTCGGCGGCGGAGAACGGCTTGACCAGGTAGTCGTCGGCGCCCGCCTCCAGGCCCTCGATCGAGTCCTCCTGCCCGGCGCGGGCCGACAGCAGCAGCACCGGAACGCCGGCGGTGCGCGGGTCGGACCGCAGCGCCGAGACCAGGGCCAGGCCGTCGAGGCGCGGCATCATGACGTCGCTGACCACGAGGTCGGGCGCGTCCGCGCGGACGGCGTCCAGGGCCTCCAGCCCGTCGCCGACGGCGGTGACCTGGTAGCCGGCGCCCCTGAGCAGCCGGAGGAGGTATTCGCGCATGTCGCTGTTGTCGTCGGCGATCAGCACGCGGGGCGCCGGGCCGCCGTCCGGAGCCGGCACGCCGGCCACGGCGGGGACCTCGGCCGCCGCCTGGGCGGCGTCGTCGTCCTCGGGGAGCCAGCGCAGGGCCTCCTGGACGTACGGGTCGGCGCCGGCCGTGACCGTCTCCGCAGCCCCGGGCGCGATGATGCTGCCGGGAGGCAGGTGCGCGACGCCGAAGGGCAGCCGGACGGTGAACGTCGTGCCCTCGTCCTCGGTGCTCTCCGCGGAGACGGTGCCGCCGTGCAGGCCGACCAGCTCCTGCACCAGGGCCAGCCCGATGCCGCTGCCCTCGTGGGAGCGCGAACGGGCGCTCTCGATCCGGTGGAACCGCTCGAACAGCCGCGGCAGCTCCTCGGCCGGGATGCCGATGCCGGTGTCGGTGACCGTCACCACCGCGTGCCCGTCGTGCTCGCGCACGCTGACGCCGATCGAGCCGTCGAAGGTGAACTTCAGCGCGTTGCTCAGCAGGTTGAGCACGACCTTCTCCCACATGCTCCGGTCGAGGTGGACCGGCTCGGGGAGCGGGAGGACGTCGACCACGAACTCCAGCCCGGCCTTGTCGATCGCGGAGCGGAAGACGCTGGCCAGCTCGGCGGTGACGGCCGCGAGGTCCACCGGCTCGTAGCGGGCCTGCATGCGGCCGGCTTCGAGACGGGAGAAGTCGAGCAGCGTGTTGACGAGCTTGCCGAGGCGCAGCGCGTTGCGGTGGATGACGTCGAGGTCCTGGCGCACCTGCGGGGCGCCGTCGGCGAGCGCGCCGCGCAGCTCCTGCACCGGCCCCATGATCAGGGTGAGCGGGGTGCGGAACTCGTGGCTGATGTTGGAGAAGAACACGGTCTTCGCCCGGTCCAGCTCGGCCAGCTCCTCGGCCCGCCGCTGCTGGGCCTGGTAGCTGCGGGCGGAGGAGATGCCGGCCGCGACGTGGCCGGCGGCCAGCTCGAGGAAGCCGCGGTAGCCGTCGTCCAGCGGCCGGTACCGGTTGAGCGCGGCCACCAGGAACCCGTACGGCGCGCCGCCCTGCTGGAGCAGCGGCACCACGAGCGCCTGCGTGGGCGGCTCGCTCCAGTGCCCGGACGGCAGGCCGGCGAACGCCGCGCCGTCGAGCGCCACCAGCTCGGTCTCGCCCCGAGCCGGCGCGGCGAGCGGCCACACCGGGTCGGGGTCGCCTGCGGGCAGCACGGATGGGGCCGCCGGGTGCCCGGCCGGGATGCCGGTCGCCTCGGCCAGCCGCGCGCCGCCGTCGTCGTCGAACAGATAGGTGAGGGTGAAGGGGAGGTCCTGCGGGTTGTGCCCGAGCTGGCGGCAGGCGAAGGCCAGCATCTCCTGCTCGGTGCGCACCACGCTGGGGTCGGAGCCGAGGTCGCGCAGGGTCGCCATGCGCCGCTCGCCGACGACCCGCTCGGTCTCCTCGCTGACCACGCAGAGCATGCCGACCACGGCGCCGTCGTCGTCGCGCAGCGGGCTGTAGGAGAAGGTGTGGTAGGTCTCCTCCGGATAACCGGCCCGCTCCAGGAACAGCAGCAGCGCCTCGTCCCAGGTGGCCCGGCCCGTGTCCAGCACGGTGTGGATGCGGGGGCCGATGTCGTCCCAGATCTCCGCCCACACCTCACTGGCCGGGCGGCCGAGCGCCCACGGGTATTTCCTGCCGAGCGTGTCGCGGCGGTAGGCGGCGTTGCAGAAGAACGTGAGCTCCGGCCCCCACGCCATCCACATGGAGAAGCGGGACGACAGCAGGATGCTCACGGCCGTCTGGAGGCTCTGCGGCCACTCCTCGGGGGGGCCGAGCGGGGTGGCGCGCCAGTCCACCACGGCGAGGTCGCGGCCGATCTCGTCGTCCACGGTGAAGATCCCGGCCCCGGCCGCCGGCACCGGGCCGCGTTCAGCGTCGTCGCGTGCCACACGAGACCCTTTCGTTCGTTGCCGGGCAGGTCAGACACCAGCTCGCCAGTACGTAGAATAGGGCAGATCACCCCATGGCTCGTGCCCCTCTCCCCCAGGCGCGAGGACCCACACCCCTCTCTCAGGAGCCTCGGTGCAGCAGGATCCCGGTCTGACCGTCACCTACCAACCGCATTCGGCTCGCATCCATGTGCTGGTCGTCGCCGGCGACCTCGACCACCACACTTCGCCGCGTCTCCAGGCGGCTCTCGACCAGGTCGCGCTCGCGCCCGGCGACGGGCTGGTGATCGACCTGTCGGCGCTGCCGTTCTGCGACTCCACGGGCATCTCCGTGCTGGTGACGGCGCACCAGCGGGCCCAGGAGGCCGGCGCCCGGCTCGCGCTGGCCGGGATGGAGCCCGACATCGCCCACGTCTTCAAGATCATGGGCCTGGACCGGCTGCTCTCCTTCTACGACAGCCGCGACCTGGCCATCGCCGCGCTGCAGTAGCGCGGTCAGCCCGGGTCCGCGGGCCCGGCGCTCGCGGCGAGCAGCCGCTCCCCCAGGGCCCGCGCCGCCCGCACCAGATCCGGACATCTCACGATCCGGTACGCCACCGGCAGCCTGGCCAGCTCCTCGGCGTACCAGGCCGGGTTGTTCGTGCTGCCCACCAGGCGGGTCGTGGCGGCGCCGAGCGGTTCCGGGCGGCCCATGACGCGGGAGAGCCAGCCCGCCACCCGCTCGGCGGGGGCCTCGACGACGACCTCGACCTCGTGGTCCCAGCCGACGGCCAGGTGCTCCTCCAGGACGGCGGCCGGGTCGAGCCCGGCGGGCGGCTCGAAGGGGACGTCGAGGACGTGCACGTCGCCGACCCGGTCGACCCGGTAGGCGCGGCGGCCGGCGGAGGTGTGGGACCAGCACAGCAGATACCAGCGGCCGTGGCGGACGACGACCGCCCACGGGTCCACCTCGATCGTCCGCTCGTTGCCCGCCTCGGAACGGTAGCCGAGCCGCGCCCGTCGGCGGGCCGAGCACGCCTGGACGAGGGCGGCCGTGATGCCCGGGTCCGGGCGGGCCGCCGCGCGGTCGGGCACGGGCGCCGTGGTCCGCCGGACCGCCTCGGCCTGGGCGGCCACCGGCTCGGGCAGCGCCCGCATGATCTTGCCGAGCGCGCTGCCGACCGGGTCGGACGGGTCGCCCGCGTCGTGGTGGCCGTCGAGCACCGCCATGACCAGGCCCAGGGCCTCGGCCGCGGTGAACGTCAGCGGCGGCAGCCGCAGCCCACGCCCGAGCCGGTAGCCGCCGTACGGGCCGCGGACCGCCTCGACGGGGATGCCGGCCTCGCGCAGGATGCCGATGTAGCGGCGGGCGGCGCGCTCGGAGACGCCGAGCCGGCCGGCCAGCCGGTCGGCCGTGATGCCGGGATGGCCCTGGAGCAGGTCGAGCGTCATCAGGGCCCGCGCCGTGGGGCTCGCGCCGGGCTCCATGGGGCCTCCGCTGCTGATCCGGAAGGGGAACGTCCGGAAGGGAACCTAACACGCGGTTTCTTATGTGGCTGAAAGTTCAATATTTCGGAACTTGTCCGCTGTAGCATCGGCGCGGCGTCACGGACGCCCGCACGCTTCGAAAGGGACACCCCCATGCATTCCCCCTCAACGCTCACCGAGGTCCGGGAGCCAGTTCCCACCGCGCCGGAGCAGGAGGACGGCGGCGGTGTCCTCACCGTCCTGGAGCGCATCGGCGCCGTGGTGGTGCCGGTCGGCGTCGCGCTGTACGCCGTGCTCTACCTCGGCATCGAGCAGGTCTACTGGGTCTTCGGCGTCAACCCGCAGCAGGCCGGCATCGACCAGTCCGTCCTGCTGGGCCGGCTCATGGGCACGCTCATCCTGCTCCTGCTGGCGCTCATCCCGGCCATCGGCGTCCTGGTCGGGCTCGGCTGGCTCATCGACAGGGTCACGCGGGGCGCGGCCGGCCGGCTGCTCAGGCGGCTGCGCGAGCGCCCGTGGATCGTGGCCGCGCTGGCCGCGCTGTGGTCGGGGGCGACGTACTGGGGGCTGTTCAACCTGGTCGCCGACCTGACCCTGGGGCTCATGGTCGCCGTCGCCGTGGGGCTCGGCGTGCTCGCCTTCCTGGTGCCGTTCCGGCTGCTGCGCCGCAAGCGGGTGGGCCGCGCGGGGATGACGGTGCTGGTGGCCGCGCTGACCGGGCTCGGACTGGGCTTCGTGCTGATCCTCAGCCTGGTCAAGGGCGCGATCGAGGTGCAGGAGACCGGCCAGGCCAACGACCTGCTCGGCTATGTCGGCTTCCAGGACCAGTGGGCGGTGCTGCGGGACGCCGCCACCGACAAGCCGCTCTACGACGGCCGCTGGATGATGCTGCTCGGCGAGAAGGAGAACACCTACGTGTTCTACGACTGCGACAAGCAGGAGACCTTCCGCCGCTCGATGTCGACCACGAACCTCGGCAACCTGCAACTCGACCCGGACCGCGAGCCCGGCTTCCGCTGCGGCACCCTGGCCGAGGAGACCACCGGCTGACCTCCCGCTATCGTGGGTCTCCCCGCCACGAGGAGCAGCACTGATGCCCGACGCACTCCCGGTCACCCTCGACGACGTCCGTGACGCCGCGGCCCGGCTCAAGGGGGTCGCGCACCGCACGCCCGTGCTGCGTTCGCGCACGCTCGACGCGCTGGCCGGGGCCGAGGTCTTCGTCAAGGCCGAGAACCTCCAGCGGGTCGGGGCGTTCAAGTTCCGCGGCGCGTACAACGCGATCTCGCGGCTGACGCCCGAGCAGCTCGCGCGGGGCATCGCCACCTACTCCTCGGGCAACCACGCCCAGGCCGTCGCCCTGGCCGCGCGCGAGCTGGGCAGCAGCGCGGTGATCGTCATGCCGGAGGACACCCCGCGGCTCAAGCGCGAGGCCACCGCCGGCTACGGCGCGGAGATCGTCACCTACGACCGCTACACCGGCGACCGGGTGGCGATCGGGGAGGCGCTGGCCGCCGAGCGCGGGCTGACGCTCATCCCGCCGTACGAGCATCCGCACGTCATCGCCGGTCAGGGCACCGCGACGCTGGAGCTGATCGAGGAGGTCGGCGAGCTGGACGCGTTGGTCGTCCCCATCGGCGGCGGCGGCCTGATCGCGGGCAGCGCGACGGCGGCCAAGGGGCTGCTGCCCGGCATCCGGGTGATCGGCGTGGAGCCCGAGGCGGGCGACGACACCAGGCGCTCGCTGGCCGCCGGGGAGCGCGTGTCGATCCCGATCCCGCGCACGATCGCCGACGGGATGGCGGCCGAGATCCCCGGCGAGCTGACGTTCTCGATCAACAGGCGTCTGGTGGACGAGGTCGTCCTGGTCTCCGACGACGAGATCCGGCAGGCGATGCGGACGGCGTTCGAGCGGATGAAGACGGTCGTCGAGCCGAGCGGCGCCACGCCGCTCGCCGCGCTGCTGGCCGGGCGGCTGGGTGAGCCGCCGCGGCGCGTCGGCGTGATCGTCTCGGGTGGCAACCTGGACGTCGGGCGCTTCGCGGAGCTCCTAGCGGCTCACCCCTGACGCGACGAAGATCGGCAGGGCCAGGAACAGCCGGCCCGTCTCGGCGCGCCGGCGCTGCTCGGCGACCCACGCCGTCTCCTGATCGGCGTCGACGGCGCCGGCCGCCCGGGCCGCCGCGGCGAGCCCGGCCAGCACCGGCAGCATCGCCGCGTCCGTGAACACCTCGGTGCGCACCTCCGCGTGCACGTCCGAGAACCCGGCGTCGAGCAGCAGGTTGCGCTGCCGCCGGGCGGCCCGGGGCGCGGTCACCAGGTCGGCGCGGGCGTGCACCAGCCGCCGGGTGAGCGCCGGGTCGTCGGAGTCGATGACGAAGGTGTCCCAGTCCTGGCCGGCCAGCACGGCCCGGCCGCCGGGCACGAGCACCCTGCGCGCCTCCGCCAGCGCCCGCGCCGGCTCGGCCAGCTCGTGGAAGACCTTGTCGGCGCGGTATCCCGCCACCGAGCCGTCCTCCAGCGGCAGCGCGCAGGCGTCGCCGAGCCGGAAGTCGCCCTCCGGCCAGCGGTGACGGGCCACCGCGAGCATCTCCGCGCTGACGTCCACGCCGACCGGGCGCGCCCCGCGCCCGGCCAGCTCCGCGACCGCGCGCCCCGCTCCGCAGCCGACGTCCACCACGCCGGCCCCGGCCGGCAGCTCCAGCAGCTCGTACGACCGGGCGCGCAACGCGGCGGCTTCGGGCCGGCCGTCCACCGCGTCCAGCCGCCGGACGAGCGCCTCCATCTGTTCCTTCGTCTCGGGCATGCCCTCCAGCCTGCGACCTCAGGTCGACCTGAGGTCAAGGCGTGATCGGGAAGTTGTCGCGGAAGACGTTGCCGGGGTCGTAGCGGCGCTTGAGCGCCCGCAGGCGGCTCAGGGTGGGCTCGGGGAAGGCGTCGTGGAGGCGTTCCGGGCGGGTGTCGGTCTCGAAGTTGAGGTAGAGGCCGGAGAAGTGGGGGCGCATCGCGTCCCAGAGGCGGTCCAGCCCGGACCTGCTGGAGCCGAAGGCGGCGAGGGAGAAGTTCGCCGAGCGGCCCGCGTACGCGGTGGCGTCCGCGGGCACGTCGGAGACCGCGCCCCCGGCCGCCCGGATGTGGAAGAAGTACGTCTGACCGCTCGCGACCAGGCGGGCGGCGGCCTCGGCCAGCTCGGGGGTGAGGTGGTCGGCGAGCGCGGAGCGGCTGACCGGCTCGCCCTGGCCGTGGTGCGGCCCCGGCGGCACGTTCATCAGCGCCGCGTACGGGAGGATCTGGATGCTGTGGTCGAGCAGCGGCGCGACGGCGGCGAGCGGGCGCAGGCGGTCCAGCACCGTCTCCGCGTCGTCGGCGTCCACCACGGCCATGACCTGGGCCATCGGCGGCTGACCGGGCTGCGGGCGGCCGAGGATGAGCGAGCTGGTGAGGTCCCTCGGCGCGGCCTCGACGACCGCTCCCCAGTCGCGCAGGAGCGCCGCCGGGTCCGAGGCGTCGAGGATCAACTGCGCGAAACCGACGTCGCCCACCTCGTCCACCTCGAACTCGAAGCTCGTAACGACGCCGAAGTTCGCCCCGGCGCCGCGCACGCCCCAGAACAGCTCGGCGTTCTCGGTGTCGTCGGCCCTGACCAGGCTGCCGTCCGCGAGCACCAGCTCGACGGCCCGCAGGTGGTCGATGGTCAGGCCGTGCTCGCGGGCCAGCCAGCCGATGCCGCCCGCCGTCGCCAGGCCGCCGACGCCGACCCCGCCGTAGTCGCCGGAGGTGAGGGCCCAGCCGTACGGGGCCAGCGCCGCCGCCACGTCGCTCCACCGGGCGCCGGGACCGAGGCGTACCCGGCGGGTGGCCTTGTCCAGCACCTCGATCGTGTTCAGGCGGGAGACGTCGAGCACGATGCCGCCGTGGTTGGTCGAACGGCCGCTGATGCCGTGGCCGCCGCTGCGGATCGCCAGCTTGACCGGCTGCGTACGGGCGAAGGCCAGCGCGTCGGCGACCTCGGCGGGCGTGCCGGGTCGCAGGACCAGACCGGGCGAGCCGCCCCGCATGTACGTGGAGCGGACGCGGGCATACCCCGCGTCGCCCGGCTCGACCCGTTCGAGGTGGGCGGGGACGGCGTCGTAGGCGATACCGGGATGGCGGCGGGACCGCAGGCCGAGGCGGGCGACCCTGGCCTCGGCGATCCCGCGGGCCGCGCGCTTCCCCGCCACGCTCTCGCGCAGGGCCGGGGCGAGCAGCGCGGCGAAGTCGCGCAGGTCGGCCTCGGACGGGTCGTCGAGCACGAACGTCCCGACCCCGTGCTCCACCGCCAGCGCCTCCATGAGCTCGGCAGCGCCGGCGGGCAGGACCGCGACGCGCTCGATCTCCCGGGGGTCACGCCCGGCGGCCCGCGCGGCCTCGTCCACCGCCGCCTGCGCGGCGGCGACCCCGGCCAGGTCGTCCTGGAGCCGGAACAGTAAGCCGTCGGCCGTGGTCCCCGCCAGGCGCAGGGCGTGGGGCTCCGTGCCCGCGACCCAGATCGGGATGTTGTGGGCGGGCGCGGGACCGCGAGGAGCGCCCGCCACCTCGTAGTGCTCGCCGGCGAAGCGGAGCGGCGCGGACTCGCCCTCCGCCCAGACGCCGCGGATGATCTCGACGGCCTCCTCCAGGGCTGCCGCCGCCTCTTCGGCCGGCAGCTCCTGGACGCCCTCACGGGGGTCCCACCGTCCGGTGGGGCTCAGCCCCAGCTCAAGCCGCCCGCCGGCGAGCAGGTCGAGGCTCGCCGCCGCGCGGGCCAGCACGGCGGGCGGGCGCACGGCCCCGTCCAGCGGCCCGGCGGCGATCCTGACGCGCGTGGTCCGCGCCGCGGCCCAGCTCATCGAGGTCCACGCGTCCACGCCCTCGGAGGTCTCGGCGAAGAGCACGAGGTCGAGCCCCAGCTCCTCGGCCAGCGCCGCCCGCGCCACGGCCTCCTCGGCCGGCCCGCCGGCGGCGATCCGCGTCCCGAAACGCAACGGCTGCCCGTAGTCCATCGCTCACCTGCCCGCGCGCTCGGCGGCCACGAGCCGGCGCGTCTCGGGCGCGACCTCCTGGCCGAACGTCCGCAACGTCACCGGGTCGTCGGCCATCACGATGTAGGTGCCGATCCCGTACCGCAGGGAGATCGCGGCGAGCTGCTCGGCCCACTGCCGGGGCGGCCCCGACAGCAGCCGGTCGCTGGGCGGGCCGAAGCGCCCGCCGATGTTGAGCAGCCGGCGCACCGCGCCGGGCTCCCGCCCCGCGGCCAGCGCCGCCTCGTCGATGATCGCGTTGCCCTCGTCGAGCTGGTCGAGGCTCTGCAGGTACGACAGCGACGGCAGCCATCCGTCCGCCTTCGTCCCGACGAGGCGGAGCATGCGCGGTTTGTAGGCCCCCAGCCAGATCCCGATGTCGTGCGCCGGAGCGGGCCCGCGCTTGGCCCCGTTGACCTGGTAGTACGTGCCGTCCACGCGGAACCGCCCGGTGTTGCCCGCGTCCCAGAATCCGCGGATGACGTCGATCGCCTCGTCGAGCGCGTCCACGGCCTGCGCCGGGGTGAGCCGCCGCCCGCCCATGGCCTCGATCGCGTCCCAGAAGCCCCCCGCGCCCAGCCCCAGCTCGAACCGCCCTCCGCTGAGCAGGTCGAGGCTCGCCGCCGCGCGGGCGAGCACGGCGGGCGGGCGCAGCGGCAGGTTCGTGACGTTGGCCGAGACGTGCACCCGCTCGGTGCGCGCGGCGACGTAGCTGAGCAGCGTCCAGGTGTCGAGGAAGCCCGGCTGGTACGGATGGTCCTGGAACGTCACGAGGTCCAGCCCCGCGTCCTCGGACTCCCGCGCCAGGCCGACCACCTGCTCCGGCGCGGCGTTGGCGGGCGTGATGAACGACCCGAACGTCAGGTCGTGGCCGTAGTCAGGCATGTGATCCCCTCGGGATATGTGCGGCTCCACAAACCGTATGTGGTGGAGATGTGTTGTCAAACCGCACATCTCGGAGCAGTATTCCCCCTGCGCCCGCTTCGGGGGTTCAGCCCAGCAGCTCGTCCACGACGTCACAGGGGTCGGTGCCGGCGTCCACGTCGGCCACGCCGCACGCCACCCGCCGCAACAGGCCCCTGAACGCCTCCCGCTCCTCCGGCGACAGCGACCGCAGCACGTGGTCCTCGACCGCGCGCACCTGCCGCTCCAGGTCGCGCAGCACCGCGACCCCCTGCTCCGTGGGCACGATCTTGCGCTGCCGCCGGTCGGCGGGGTTGGGCCGCCGCTCCACGAGCCCCGCCTCCACCAGGTCGTCGATGAGGTACGTCATCACCGTCCTGTCGATGCCGAGGTGGGCGGCCAGGGCGAGCTGGCTCGGCTGGTCGCCGTGGACGACGGTGGACAGCGTCTGGTAGCCACGCGGACCGTGTGGAAGGTCCTTCAGCACCCGGCCCATCGAGCCGTGCAGGGCGCGCAGCAGCACGCCGAGGGACCAGCCGAAGTCGCGCTCGTCTGCCTTCTCCTCGACGGTCATACTTCGCAATATACTGCTGGGCCGACCATCTGCCCGACCACTCTTCAGGCGTCCAGAGGAAGCATGAGGTGGGTGACGAGCCGGTCGGGCTCGGTGGTGGCCGGGTCCGAGACGTACACCTCGCGGATCGGCCCGCGCAGCGGATGTCCTCGCTCGGCGCACCACGCCAGGACGGCGTGCGTGGTGAGCATGATCTGGTCGTACGGGCCGACGTGGGTCGCGCACGCGAACGTGCCGCCGGGCAGCCTCTCCAGGCCGACGCCCGCCCCCTCCCACGCGGGGTCGCCGGGATCGACGACGAGCCCGGCCCGTACCTCGAAGGCGTCCTCCAGCTCGACAGGGAACAGCCCGACGAGCCGCGGCGGGCCGGTGCGGGGCCGCGCCCGCAGCAGGCGGGCGATCGCGGCCGAGGTGGCGCGGCCCACGTCGGCGGGCCCGGCCGCGCTCTCGCGCTCCACCGCCACCGTCCGGTCCGGCTCGGTGACGACGCGCACCGGCGTGGCGGGCAGCCCGTCGGCCATCACCCGCTCCAGCGTCGCCAGCGTCCGCCGCCGCCGGGCCAGCTCGGCCTCCAGCGTCTCGCGCACCCCCACCAGGGCGTCCGCCGCGCCCCCCAGTACCTCGGCGATGACCGGCAGCGGCACGTCCAGCGAGCGCAGCAGCCCGATGGACAGCGCCTGCCTGGCCTGCGCCCGCCGGTAGTAGCGGTAGCCGGAGGCGGCGTCCACGTACGCCGGGGGCAGCAGCCCCAGCTCGTCGTAGTGCCGCAACTGCTTGACGCTCAACCGGCTGAGCCTGGCGAACTGCCCGATCGGCAGGAGATCTCCGTCCACGACTCAAGCATGGCCCTCCCCGCGACCTCAGGCGCGCAGCGGCAGGAGGGCGCCGCCCCAGGCGAGGACCTGGTCGAGGACCATGCCGAGGCGCTCCTCGTGCATGGCGGCCGGGCGGAAGTCCACGCCGTTCTCGAAATCGGTCCAGTACGACAGCGTGACCTGCGCCGGCACGGTGGCGACACCGAGCATGGCGAGCACGTGCCGCAGGTGCTCGACCGCCCGCACCCCGCCGTCCACGCCGTAGCCGACGAAGCCGGCGGCCTTGTTGCCCCACTCGGCGTACAGGAAGTCGACGGCCGTCTTGAGCACCCCGGGGAAGGAGTGGTTGTACTCAGGCGTCACGAAGACGAACGCGTCGAAGGACGCGATCTTGTCCGCCCACCGCCGGGTGTGCTCATGCCGGTAGTCGCCCGAGGCCGCCGCCATCGGCTCGTCCAGGTGGGGCAGCTCGAAGTCGGCCAGATCCACCACCTCGTACGTGGCGTCGCCGCGCTTGACGGCCAGATCGTGCACCCAGCGGGCCACCGCCTCGCCGTTGCGGCCTGGACGGGTGCTGCCGAGGATGATGCCTACTCTGATCATGACAACGCGCCTTTCCTTCAGTGACTGTCGCGGTGCGCACACCACCGTAGGCCGGACCGCAGAGCGTATGAATGCTTCAGCGGCTCTTCTTTTTGCTTCATCGTCTACGTGGTTAGATTGTGGGGTGGACATGCTCAGTGATGTCGTCGCCCTCATGCGGATCGGGCGGCCGGTCTCGGCCCGCGTCACGTGGCGGGCCCCCTGGGGAGTGGCGATCCCGCCGCAGCCCGGATCCGCGGCGTTCCAGGTGGTGCTGCGCGGGTCGTGCTGGCTCATCCCGCCGAGCGGCGAGCCGATGGCGCTGAGCGTCGGCGACGTGGTGTTCCTGCCGCACGGCCACGGATACGCGCTCGCCGACAGCCTCGACACGCCGCTCACCGAGCAGGCCGGCGAGCCGTGCGAGGGGGGCGCGCTGTCCTCCCTGACGGCATGCGGGGGCACGGGCGCCGAGACCGTCACCGTCTACGGCTCCTACCGCACGATCCCGGCCCGCGCCCACCCCATCTTCGGCGCGCTCCCCGAGGTGATCCACCTGCCGACGACGCTCGGCCGCCACCCCGAGCTCAGGGCCACCGTCGAGCTGCTCGGCAACGAGATCGCCACGCCCCGGCCGGGTGGCGGCACCGTGGTCACGTCCCTGCTCGACATGCTCCAGCTCCTCATCCTGCGGGCCTGGTTCGAGACGTCGCCGGGCGTGTGCGATCACAAGGGGTGGGCGCTGGCGCTGGCCGACCCGTCGATCAGCAAGGCGCTCGACGCCGTGCACAACGATCCGGCGCACCGCTGGACGGTCGCCGAGCTGGCCGGGCGCGCGGGGCTGTCGCGGGCCGGGTTCGCGCGGCGGTTCACGGAGCTGGTGGGGCAGCCGCCGTTGACATACCTCACGTGGTGGCGGATGGGCGTGGCGGCCCGGCTGCTGCGCGAGGACCACGTGCCGGTGTCGGAGGTGGCGGCGCGGGTCGGCTACGGGTCGGAGTTCGCGTTCAACAACGCCTTCAAGCGGGAGTTCGGGATCGCGCCCGGCCGTTATCAGCGGCAGGCGTGCGCGGAGAACAAGGCGGCTTTGGACGGGTAGCTGGGGCAAATGGTGATGAACTGCCCCACAATGGAGGGATGGCATACCCTCCTCAGCCTCCGCAGCCCCACCAGCAAGGGCAGTGGGGCCCGCAGGCACAGGGACCTGGCCGACCGGGATACGGCCCGCCGCCCGGCCAGGGCCAAGAGCCGGACCCCGGCCCCGCCCAGCCTCCCTACGGGCAGCAGGGGTACGTGCCCACCGCCGAGGCGTACGGCCAGCCGCCGGCCCCCCAGGCGTACGCCACCCCACAGGAGTACGGCCTGCCGCCGGGCCCCCAGGCATACGCCACCCCAGGGACCCAGCCCACGCCACCGGGCCCCCCC
>NZ_JBGLOU010000036.1:0-20564 GCF_041402765.1 Nonomuraea sp. AD125B
CCTTGTCCGGGTGGGTGGGGAGGCGGATGGGCCTGAGCGAGCTCCCGGGCTCCCCGCTCCTCCTCCTGGGAACGTCGCTCGGGCGGGTGGGGCTCCTGCTCCGAGCCCCGCCCTCGGGCATCCCACTCCGGGCACTTCTCTCTCCGGGGACCTTGCCCGGGCGGAGGGGCTTGATGAGGCTCCTGCCCCGAGTCCTGTCACCCCGGCCCCCTCTTTTCCTGGGGACCTTGCCCGGAAAGGGGCGTGGGCGGGGGCGGTGGTGGCGATCGACAGTGGGGATCCGGGGCTTGTCGCCGACCACATCCTGAGCCTGGACGCGGCAGGACGTAAGGCGGTGGCCGCCGCACTGCCGGCGCATCTCCCCGTCGTACGGGGCAGCGCCGCACCCGGCGACGAAGCATGGATCGACCCCATGCGCGTCGCCGGCGCGGGCACCATCTCCGGCGCCGCCGCCACCGTCGCCTGGCTCAACCGCCGCGACTTCCATTACCGCCGCCACGAGGCCCCCGACGCCACCCCCATCCTGGTACGCGTCCTGTCGACCCGCCCGCCCGCCTGGCAGGCCGACTTCGCCACCCGCGCCGCACTCAAGCTCCCCGGACGCATCCGGGGCGCCCACCTTCGCTCCGGCGACGCGGGCGCCCTCGCGCTGGCCATGCTGCGCCACACCGGCGTCACCCCGCCCGAGCACGACCCCCTCGTGGTCGAGTGGGCCGCGCGGCCGCCCACCGCCGTCGGGCTGAGCCGCGACCCGCTGCTCGGCCACCTGCTGCCCCGGCTGTTCGAGGCGGAGGGCGTCGGCAGGGCGCTGCGCGACGAAAGCGGTGACCGTTCCGGCGCCTGGCTCGACGCGCTCACGACACTGGCCGGCGCGGGGGCCATCGACCGTGAGCTGCTGCTCGACGGCTGCGTACGCCGGTTCCTGCGCGGCGGCCCCGTGGTCGGCCTGCGCTTCTTCGCCCGCCTGCACGAGCGATTGGAGCCCACGTACGACGAGGTGCGCGAGCGCGCCCCCGCCTACCTGCGCCTGCTTCCCGCCGCGCCGGGCTCGGTCGCCGACCTGGCGCTGCGCCACCTGCGACGGCTCGCCGAGCTGGGGCCGGAGGACGTGGGGGAGGCGGTGCGGGCGCTGCTGCCCCGCCCGGAACGCCGGCTGGTGACGGCCGGGCTCGCCTGGCTCGACGAGTACGCGCGCGACCGGCACGCCGGGCTGGACGCGTTCGCGCCCGCGCTGGCGGACGCCTTCCGCTGCCCGTCGGCCGACGTGCAAGGGCGTGCGGTACGGCTCGCGGTCACGCACGCCGGGCAGTTCGGGCCCGAGGGCGTCGCTACCGTCCGGGCCGGAGCCAGGGTGCTGCCCCGGGACCTCGCGGAGACCCTGGCGGCGGCGTTCGGCGGCGACGCGCACGCGGGGGTGCGGCGCGAGCACGACGGTTTCGTCCCCGTCCCGCTGCCCGCCCCCCGGCCTCTCGCGCCACTGCCGCCCGCGCCCCGAGCCGCCGCCGACCTCGCGGAGCTCCCTCATCGGGACGACTGGCAGGCCATGGAACGGTGGCTGGCGGCCGTCGTACGGCTCCACGGCGAGGACCCCGGCGGCCTCGCAACAGCTCTGGCCGGACGCACCACCCGGAGGGCGGGAACCGGCGGCCCTCGCCACGAGATCGAGGCGTACTCGGAGGCGATCGCCGCCCTCATAGCGGAGGGGCCGGCCGACCGGCCTGCGGCCCCGCCCGTGGATCGGCTTGCGGGCGAGTCCGTGGAACGCCGTACGGGCGGGCCTGCTGATTGGCCTGCGGACGAGCCCGTGGACCAGCTCATGGACCGGCCGGAAGACCCCTCGCAGGGGCTTGCCGGGGAATCCCTGGACGGGGGCGTGAGCTCACTCGCCGGGAGGTCCCGTCTGCCCGCGCCCCACCTGTTCCTGCTGCGCCGCTGGGCCGAGGTGCGCGAAGGGCTGCGTGAGGGGACGTTGCCGCCGTTCCTGCTGGCCGAGCCCACCGAGCCGACCGGTCACCTCGATCCCGCCGAGCTGGTCGCCCGGTTGGAGTCGTACGAGCGCGCGGGCGTTCAGGCCATGCCCGCCGATCTGCAGCAGGCGCTGCTCCGGTTGCCCCGTGCCGTATCGCCCGAGGTGGTGGCCAGGGCCGGCGTGCTCACCTCAGCGGCAGGACGCGCGGCGGCCCACTGGATGGACAGCGCCCGCCCCGAGCCGTTGACCACGATCGACTGGCCGGACGAGGGGTCGGGCGCTCTCGTGCCGCGCGTCCAAGCCGCCGCCACCGGGCTGCCGCTGATCGACCTGCTGTTCGCCGGCCCCGGGCCGCATCCGGGCGAGGAGCACGGCGGCTGCCTGTCGTGGTGGCCGTACGTCATGCCGTCGGACCGGGAGGTGGTCGCGCAGCACTACCTGCCCCACCTGCGCGCTCGCGAGCGCGTCGGGCCGGGTGAGGCGCTGGCGCTCGCGGCGGCCGGCGGGCCGCCGGGGGAGGGCGTCGCGCTCGTGCTGGCCCACGTCGCCGCGGACCGGGTACGGGACGGCGCCCCGGAGCGGCGGGCCCGGCCGGTGGTGGAGCTGGCGGCGCGGGGCGAGCTGGACGGGGCCGGGCTCGGGCGGCAGCTCGGCCGGCTGCTGCGCCGGGGCTGGTGCAAGCCGGGTCCCGCGCTGGAGACGCTGGAGGCCGCGGCGGCGCTGGGCGCGCACCGGCAGGTGTGGGAGGTCGTGACCGGGTTGCTGGAGACGTTCCTGCCGGGGCCGGAGGAGCGGCCGGCCGCGCGGCACGCGCAGGTGCTCACGTTCGCCCTGCGCGCGGCACGATGGGCCGGGGCGCGCGGGGCGGTGCCGCGCGTCGCGGAGGCCGCCGCGCGCCGGGCGTCGAACAACTTCGTACGCGAGGCGCGGCGGCTCCACACCCATCTGACGTGAGCCGGTGTGCCGGAGCTCAGAGGTAGAGGCCGGTGGACTCGTCGCCCTGGGCGGGGGTGAACTCGCGGCCGGCGCGCAGCGCGTACAGCTCCGCCAGGGTCGCCCCCGACGGGCCCACGCCGTCGGACCTGCCGAGCCAGGCGACGGCCTCGTCCCTGCTCAGCGGCCCGACCTCCAGCTGGGTCAGGCACCGCCCCGGACGGACGACGGCCGGGTGGAGCCGGGCGAGGTCCTCGTTGGTGGTGATGGCCACCAGCACGTCCCGGCCTTGGCCGAGCAGGCCGTCGGTCAGGTTGAGCAGCCGCGACAGGCCCTGACCCGCCTGCGCCTTCGCGCCCGAGCTGATCAGCTCGTCGCAGTCCTCCAGGACGAGCAGCCGCCAGCGCTGCGCGTCCTCGTCGGTGTCGTAGCCGACCGCCACCTCCATGAGGTAGCCGGGCTCGTTGAACAGGCGCTCCGGGTCGAGCACGCAGTCGACCTGGCACCACTCGCGCCACTGCTTGGCGAGCGTGCGCAGCAGCGTGGTCTTGCCGGTGCCGGGCTGGCCGTGCAGCAGGATGAGCCGGCCGTTGACGTCGGCCGGGGTGATCGACATCAGCCGGTCGAGGGCGGGACGCACCTTGCCCGAGTAGTTCTGGCTGATCTCCGGCCAGGGCTGGGCGGTGATCGGCTTCTCCGAACGCGTGCCCCCGTGCGTGCCCCGCCACCAGAAGCCCATGTCGACGTGGTCGGCCTCGGGCACGGCCTCCTCGGCGCCTTCGATGCTCTCGCGCAGCACCGACTTGGCCAGCTCCTCGTCGATCGCCGTGACGCTGACCGTGGCCGTGCGGTTGCGGTGGCGCACCACGCGCAGCGTCCAGCCGTCGCCGCAGATGAGCCGCGACTCCGTGCCGTCCTCGACCCGCGCCGTACGCAGCACCCGGCCGCCCTTGGGGGCGAGCGGCGCATCGGAACGCACGCGCTCCAGGTTCGCCAGCCGGGACCACGGCTGGGCGCCCGTCGCGAACGGCGACAGCGCCAGGGCGTCGATCACGTCGATGGCGGAGTCGGCGTCGTCGATCCAGATGTTCATCGGAAGCTCCGAAGACTCCGGGCTGGGGAACGGCACCTCCTTAATCACAGACATAGCGTCCATGATCTAGTCAGCCGGGCTCAAATGTCGAAGGTTTTTGCCTGCCGATCTGGTTAGTTCTTGCTGAGCGAACCGGTCTGCGTGACGAGGCCGAGGCCCGGCTCGTCGCGCCAGGTGTAGCCGAGCGTGCCGTCGGAGCGCAGGTCGAGCCAGATGGTGCCGGCGATGCAACCGCCCTCGTTCGCGCCGAGCGAGAAGGTGAGCCGGGTGTCCTCGACCTGGGTGAGGGTGATCGTGCCCTTGCACTTGCCCCCGTTGTTGTCCTCGCGCCATTCGGCGGTGGACTCGCCCTTCTTCATGCGTACCTCGTTGTCGGCGCCGTCGCCGTCCAAGGGGTTGGTGCTGGTGGTGTGGCCGGACCAGTGGCCCGCGAAGGCGGCCGGGATCTTCGGGGCGGCGGCGGGGCGGGAGGGGGCGCTGGTGCCGCTGCCGGAGCCCGGGGTGGCGGGGTCGACGGGGGATGTGGTGGCGGGCGGGGCGGCCGACGGGGAACGGCCGGTGTCGGTGAGGCGGTCGGGAGGCCGGTTCAGCAGGACGACGGCGACGACGGCGGACGCCGCGAGGACCGCAGCCACGCCCACCGTGCCCATGACCAGCCCCCGGGGCCGGGAACGGCCCGGCACGGTGTCGGCCTGCGGACGCGGAGACGCCCCCACGGGCGCGGAGCCGCCGGGAGAAGCCGAGGGCCGAGCGACGGGAGGGGCGTCAGAAGGGGCGGCCGGGGGGAGGGCGCCGCGAGGGGCCGAAGGGTGGGAGCCGGGAGGGACCGAGGGGCGGGAGGGGCCTGGGGCGACGAGGGCGACCATCAGTTGTTGTGCGGTGGGCCGGCGTCCCGGCTCCTTCGACAGGCAAGCGGCGAGCAGCTCCCGCAGCCGCCCCGGTAACGCCGACAGATCGGGCTCGGCGTGCAGCACCCGGTGCAGCACCGCCGGCACGGTGTCGGCCCCGAACGGGCTCACCCCCGTCCCCGCGTACACCATCGACGCCGCCCACGCGAACACGTCCGAGGCCGCCGAGGCGGGCGTGCCGTTGATCTGTTCGGGCGCGAGGTAGGCGGGCGTCCCGATGATCCCGGACGTGAGCGTCGCCGAGCCCTCCGCCCGCGCGATGCCGAAGTCCACCACGCGCGGCCCGTCCGGCCCCAGCAGGACGTTGCCGGGCTTGAAGTCGCGGTGCACGATCCCCGCCGCGTGGATGGCGGCCAGGGCGGTGGCGGTGCCGACGACCAGCCGTTCGAGCTCGCCGCCGCGCAGCGGCCCGCGTTCGCGCACCCGCTCGGCCAGCGAGGGGCCGTCCACGTACTCGCTCACCACGTACGGCCGAGGCCCGTCAACGGAGGCGTCGAGGACCCGCGCCGTGCAGAAGGAGGCGATGCCCTCCAGCGCGTCGAGCTCGCGGGCCAGCCGGGCCCGCGTCTCCCGGTCGCCCGCGCTCAGCAGTTTGACCGCGACCGGGTCGCCGCCCCCGGCCGGATGCGCGAGGTAGACCACGCCCTGCCCGCCCTCGCCGAGCCGCCCGGCCAGGCGGTATCCGCCCAGCGATTCCGGGTCGTCCGGGGCGAGGGGGTGCACCATGGCGGATACGTTACCGGTCCTCCTGCGTCGGGAAAGATCGCCAGGTACCTTGTTGCCCCGTGTCAAACAGCTCCTTACACGGAGGTAACGGGGAAATGTCCAGGGTCACGGTCCGTGAGCGCCTGCGGTACTGGTTCGACAACACGATGTCCAAGGGCACCGCCTCGCTGATCGGGTGGCTGGCCGTCGTGTCGGTGGCGCTCATCGTGACGGTGACCGGGTTCGCGCTGTGGCTGGCGCCGGGCGAACCGGACGGCACGGGCCGCGTGGGCGAGGTCTTATGGATCACGCTCATGCACGCGCTCACCCCGAGCAAGGTGGCGAGCGACAAGGGCTCGGTCGCGTACATGGCGGTGATGTTCGCCGGCTCGCTCGGCGGCCTGTTCATCGTCAGCATGCTCGTCGGCCTGCTGTCCAACGGGCTGAAGCAGAAGGTGGACCGCCTGCGCAGGGGGCGCTCGCGAATCGTGGAGTCCGGCCACACGGTGGTGCTCGGCTGGTCGGACCAGGTGTTCACGATCGTGGGCGAGCTGGTCAAGGCGCACGCCAGCCAGAAGCGGTCGGCCGTCGCGATCCTCGCCGACCGCGACAAGCTGGACATGGAGGAGGACCTTCGCGAGCACCTCGGTGACCTCGGGCGTACCCGGCTGGTCTGCCGCACCGGCAAGCCCACCGAGCCGCACGACCTCGCGCTCATGAACCTCGCCGCCGCGCGGAGCGTCGTCGTGCTCTCGCCCGAGGGCGAGGACCCCGACGCGCACGTCATCAAGATCCTGCTCGCGCTGGCCAAGCGCGAGGGCGCGCACCCGCCGGTGGTCGCCGCGCTCACCTCCGGCCGCAACCTCGCCGCCGCCCGCCTGGCCGGCGGCCCCGACGTGCACCTCGTCGACTCCGACGACACCGCCGCCCGGCTCATCGTGCAGTCCTCCCGCCAGTCCGGCCTGTCCGTGGTCTGCATGGACCTGCTGAACTTCGACGGCGGCGAGATCTACCTGCGCACCCCGAAGAAGCTCGTCGGCGTCACCTACGGGGAGGCGCTGCACGCCTACCAGACCGCCTGCGTGATCGGCCTGCGCCGCCCGTCCGGCGTCGTGCTCAACCCGCCCGGCGACACCGTGATCGGCGCGGACGACCAGGTCATCGTCATCGCGGCCGACGACTCCCACGTACGTCTCGCCGCCGCCGGCCCGTCCGTGGACGAGTCCGCCATCGCCGCTCCCGCCGGGAGGCCGGCCCCCGCGCCCGAGCGCACGCTGCTGCTCAACTGGAACGGCCGCGCCGAGCGGATCGTCCGTCTCCTCGACGCCTACGTGGCGCCCGGCTCGGTCCTGGAGATCGCCGCCGGCGACCCGAGGGCCGGCGCCGGGCTGACCGGGCTGCGCAACCTCACCGTCAACGTCAAGGACTGCGACACCACCGACCGCTTCGCGCTGGAGTCGCTCGGCGTCGGCCTGTTCCAGCACGTCATCGTCCTGTCCGACGACCGGTTCGACCCGCATCACGCGGACACGCGCACGCTCATGACCTTGCTGCAGCTCCGGGACATGCAGAGCGCGCTCGGCGAGCACTACTCGATCGTCAGCGAGATGCACGACGAGAACAACCGCACTCTCGCCGAGGTCACCGAGGCCGACGACATCGTCATCAGCGACACGGTCATCGGCCTGCTCCTGGCCCAGCTCGCCGAGAACCGTCACCTCGCCGAGGTGTTCGGCTGCCTCTTCGACTCGCACGGCTCGGAGATCTATCCCCGCCCCGCCTCCTCGTACGTCAGGATCGGCACGGAGGTGACGTTCTCCACCGTGATCGAGGCCGCGCGGCGTCGCGGCGAGTCCGCCATCGGCTACCGCTCCTGCGCGGGCCGCGACGACCCGCCGCACTACGGGATCGTCCTCAACCCGGGCAAGTCCGACCCGATCGTCTTCGGCGAGGGCGACGCCGTCATCGTCCTCGCCGAACACTAGGGCCGAACTCCAGGATCGCCCCGACCCGTTACCGTTTGTGCCGTGAGGACCATCGACTGGGTGGACGGCGCGATCGAGCTGATCGACCAGACGCTGCTCCCCGACCAGTGCGTGACGTTACGCGTCCACACCGTGGACGAGCTCGTCGACGCGATCCGCCGGCTCGCCGTGCGCGGCGCGCCCGCCCTCGGCGTGGCCGGCGCGCTCGGCGTCGTGCTCGCCGACGGCGACCCGGAGCTGATCGCCCGGCTGCGCGCCGCCCGCCCCACCGCCGTCAACCTCGCCTGGGGCGTCGACCGCGCGGCCGCCCGCCTCGGCGAGGGCAGGGAGGCCGTGCTCGCCGCCGCGCTGCGCCTGCGCGACGACGACATCGCGGCCTGCCGGGCCATGGGGGAGCGCGGCGCCGACCTGCTGGAGGGCGACCGGCTGCGGATCATGACCGTGTGCAACACCGGCGCGCTCGCCGCCGTCGAGCACGGCACCGCGCTCGGCGTCGTCCGTACGCTGCACGAGCGTGGCCGGCTGGCCGAGGTCCTCGCGCTGGAGACCCGGCCGCTGCTGCAGGGGGCCAGGCTCACCACCTGGGAGCTGGCCGGGATGGGCGCGCCGCACCGCCTCGTCGCCGACTCGGCGGGGCCCTACCTGCTGGCCAGGGGCGGGGTGGACGCGGTGCTCATCGGCGCCGACCGCATCGCCGCCAACGGCGACACCGCCAACAAGATCGGCTCGTACGCCCTCGCGCTCGGCGCCGAACGCGCCGGCGTCCCGTTCTACGTCGTCGCGCCCGAGTCCACCATCGACCCCGGCACCCCGACCGGCGAGCACATCGAGATCGAGGACCGCGGCCCCGGCGAGATCGTCTCGGTCAGGGGCGTGCGGGTCGCACCGGAGGGCACCGACGCGATCAACCCGGCCTTCGACGTCACCCCGCACGACCTCATCACCGCGATCGTGACGGAGAGCCGGGTGATCCGGCCCTAGGCAAATCCGCCAACTCCGGGACCTGTCCGCGTATCCCTTGTTACGCTCAGTATTCCCCCGCACTAGTCTCGGAGTTCGTCTTGGCCATCGACCTGGTGTCACGGCGCGACTGGAACGCCCGCGCCCCCCGCGGAGACTACTCACAGCTCGACTCCGCCAAAGGCGTGAAGGTCCACTACACCGGCGGCAGGGTCGATCCCGGCATCGTGAGCGACCACGGCGCGTGCGCGGCCCTGGTGCGCTCCATCCAGACCCACCACATGGACGGCAACGGCTGGGTCGACATCGGCTACTCCTTCGTGGCCTGCCCGCACCGCAAGGTGTTCGAGGGGCGCGGCCTGCACCACCTGCCCGCCGCCAACGGCCCCGGGCTCAACGCCGGCCACTACGCCGTGCTCGGCCTGGTCGGCAACACCGGGCTCGTGCAGCCCACCGACCTGATCCTGCACGCCATCCTCGACGCGGTCGAGCACGTACGCGCCCGCGGCGGCGCCGGCAAGGAGATCAAGGGGCACCGCGACGGCTACTCCACCGACTGCCCCGGCGAGCCCTTGTACGCCTGGGTGCGGCGGGGCGCGCCCCGGCCCTCGGGCGGAGCGGAGCCGCCTCCGTCCGGGCCGGTCGCGCCGCCGTTCCCCGGGCGGCTGCTGTCGTACCCGCCGGTCATGCGGGGTGACGACGTACGCACCTGGCAGGGTCGCATCCGGCAGCGCGGCTTCGACCTCGACGCCGACGGCGCCTACGGCCCGGCCTCGCGCGCCGCCTGCCTCGCCTTCCAGCGGCAGCAGGGCATCGCCGACGACGGCGTGGTCGGCCCGCTCACCTGGCGGCTCACCTGGGAGGCCCCGCAAAGCTGATCAGGGTGTCGGGGGCCCCTGGGGTGCTGGTTCCTACCGGTTCCGCCTACTATCCGAGACATGGAACTCGCAGCGGGGTTCACGCCCACGACCCGTGACGACTGGCGGGAGCTGGCGTCGGCCGTCCTGCGCAGGTCCGGGATCGAGGCGGGCTCGCCCGAGGAGGCGCTGTCCACCCCCACCTACGACGGGCTGACGATCGCGCCCCTCTACGACCTGGACGACCTGCCCGGCGACCCTGGGTCGCCCGGTGCGCCGCCGTACGTGCGGGGCGCCCGCACCGTCCCCCGCTGGGACGTCCGGCAGCGGCACGCCGCGCCCGACCCCGAGGCGGTGCTGGCCGACCTGGAGAACGGCGTCACCTCGCTGTGGCTGGTCGTCGGCGACGGCGCGATCCCGCCGGAGGCGCTGGCAGACGTGCTCAAGGACGTGCTGCTCGACCTGGCCCCTGTGGTGCTGGAGGCGGGCCCGCGCACCCGGGAGGCCGCCGAGGCGCTGCTCGCGCTGGCCGCCGAGCGGGGCGTCGCGGTCTCCGGCAACCTGGGGGGCTCCGGCGCGGCCGGGGCGGAGCTGGCGGTGCGGTGCGCCGCCGAGTTCCCCGGCCTGCGGGCCGTCACCGTGGACGCCACCCGCTGGCACGACGCGGGCGGCGGCGACGCCGACGAGTTGGGCTGTTCGATCGCGCGCGGCGTGGCCGAGCTGCGCGAGCTCACCGGGGCCGGCCTCTCCGTCGAGCAGGCGCTGGGGCAGATCGACTTCCGCTACGCCGCCACCGACGACCAGTTCGCCACCATCGCCAAGCTGCGCGCCGCCCGGCGGCTGTGGTTCAGGGTCGCCGAGGTGTGCGGCGCGCCCGAGCACGGCGGTCAGCGGCAGCACGCGGTCACCAGCTCGGCCATGATGACGGTCCGCGACCCGTACGTGAACCTGCTGCGCACCACCGTCGCCTGCTTCGCCGCCGGGGTCGGCGGGGCCGACGCCGTCACCGTGCAGCCGTTCGACGCCGCGCTCGGCCTGCCGGACGGCTTCTCCCGCCGCCTCGCCCGCAACACCCAGGCCCTGCTGCTGGAGGAGGCGCACCTGGCCCGCGTGCTCGACCCCGCGGGCGGCTCCTGGTACGTCGAGCGTCGCACCGCCGACCTGGCCGAGCGGGCGTGGGCGTGGTTCCAGGAGATCGAGGCCGCCGGCGGCGCCGACGCGGCAGAGGAGCTGATCGCGGCCCGCGTGGCCGTCACCCGCGAGCGGCGCGCCGCCGACGTCGCCCGCCGCCGCTTCCCGATCACCGGCGTCAGCGAGTACCCCGACCTCGGGGAGCGGCCCGTGAGCAGGAGCGGGAACGGCATCGCCACGCCGCGCTACGCCGAGGAGTTCGAGGCGCTGCGCGACCTCGCCGAGTCACTGCCGGAGCGGCCCAAGGTGTTCCTCGCCACGATCGGGCCCGTCGCCGCCCACACGGCGCGGGCCGCGTTCGCCGCCAACCTGTTCCAGGCCGGCGGCTTCGCGACCGAGACCGCCGGGCCGGGCGCCGACCCCGAGCAGATCGCCACCGCCTTCGCCGTCAGCGGCGCCCGCGTCGCCTGCCTGTGCTCCAGCGACCGGCTGTACGCCGAGCACGCCGCCCCCGTGGCCGCCGCGCTCAGGCGGGCGGGGGCCAGGCGGGTGTGGCTCGCGGGCCAGGGCGTGTACGACGGCGTGGACGGCACCGTGCACGCCGGCTGCGACGCCTTGCATGTGCTGCGCACCACCTATGACGACCTGGGGGTGACCCGATGATCCCGGACTTCTCCGGCGTACCGCTCAACGGCCTGGCCAAGGAGCCGGGACGGCGGCCCGAGCCGGACGGCGAGATCTGGGAGACGCCGGAGGGCATCGCGGTCAAGCCCCTCTACACGGCGGACGACCTCGACGGGCTCGACTTCCTGCGCACCTATCCCGGCGCGGCGCCGTACCTGCGCGGGCCGTACCCGACCATGTACGTCAACCAGCCGTGGACCGTCCGCCAGTACGCGGGCTTCTCCACGGCCGAGGACTCCAACGCCTTCTACCGGCGCAACCTGGCGGCCGGGCAGAAGGGATTGTCGGTCGCGTTCGACCTGGCCACCCACCGTGGCTACGACTCCGACCACCCGCGGGTGGCGGGCGACGTCGGCATGGCGGGGGTGGCGATCGACTCCATCTACGACATGCGCCAGCTCTTCGACGGCATCCCGCTGGACCGCATGTCGGTGTCGATGACCATGAACGGCGCCGTCCTGCCCATCCTGGCCCTCTACATCGTGGCCGCGGAGGAGCAGGGGGTGAAGCCGGAGCAGCTCACGGGGACCATCCAGAACGACATCCTCAAGGAGTTCATGGTCCGCAACACCTACATCTATCCGCCGGCCCCCTCGATGCGCATCATCTCCGACATCTTCGCCTACACCAGCGAGAAGATGCCGAAGTTCAACTCGATCAGCATCTCCGGCTACCACATCCAGGAGGCCGGGGCCACCTGTGACCTGGAGCTGGCCTACACGCTGGCCGACGGCATGGAGTACCTGCGGGCCGGGGTCGCCGCTGGAATGGACGTCGACCGGTTCGCGCCGCGGCTGTCGTTCTTCTGGTGCATCGGCATGAACTTCTTCATGGAGGTCGCCAAGCTCCGCGCGGCCCGTCTGCTGTGGAGCCGCATCGTCAGGGACATGGGCGCCAAGGACCCCAAGTCGCTGAGCCTGCGTACACACAGCCAGACCTCCGGCTGGTCGCTCACCGCGCAGGACGTGTTCAACAACGTGGCCCGTACGTGCGTCGAGGCGATGGCCGCGACCCAGGGCCACACCCAGTCGCTGCACACCAACGCCCTGGACGAGGCCCTGGCGCTGCCCAGCGACTTCTCCGCGCGGATCGCCCGCAACACCCAGCTCCTGCTCCAGCAGGAGTCGGGCACCACCCGCGTCATCGACCCGTGGGGCGGCTCCTACTACGTCGAACGGCTCACCCACGACCTCGCCGAGCGGGCGTGGCAGCACATCGAGGAGGTCGAGGCGGCCGGCGGCATGGCCAGGGCCATCGAGGCCGGGCTGCCGAAGCTGCGCATCGAGGAGGCCGCGGCCCGCGCCCAGGCCCGCATCGACTCCGGGCGGCAGCCGGTCATCGGCGTCAACAAGTACCGGACCGGCGACGACCAGGTCATCGACGTGCTCAAGGTGGACAACAGCGCGGTCCGCGGCCGGCAACTGGAGAAGCTGGCCAGGCTGCGGGCCGAGCGGGACGCCGACGAGGTGCGGCGCGCACTCGACGCGCTCACCGCGGCCGCCGGGAACCCGCAGGCCGGGCTGGAGCACAACCTGCTCAAGCTGTCCGTGGACGCCGCCCGCGCCAAGGCCACGGTGGGGGAGATCTCCGAGGCCCTGGAGCGGGTGTTCGGGCGGCACGCCGAGCGGGTCCGTACCATCTCAGGCGTGTATCGCGACGAATCGGGCCCCGCCGAGAACATCGAGCGCGCGCGCCGCGCCTGCGCCGAGTTCGAGCGGGCCGAGGGGCGCCGGCCCCGCATCCTGGTCGCCAAGATGGGACAGGACGGGCACGACCGCGGCCAGAAGGTGATCGCGACGGCCTTCGCCGACCTCGGTTTCGACGTGGACGTCGGTCCGCTGTTCCAGACGCCGGAGGAGGTCGCGCGGCAGGCCGTGGAGGCCGACGTGCACGTGGTCGGCGTGTCCTCGCTGGCCGCCGGGCACCTGACGCTGGTGCCCGCGCTGCGCGAGGCGCTGGCCGGGCTCGACGCCGGCGACATCATGATCGTGGTCGGCGGCGTCATCCCGCCCGGCGACCACGACGAGCTGCGTGCCGCGGGCGCGTCCGCGATCTTCCCGCCGGGCACGGTGATCGCCGACGCCGCGCTCGGCCTGCTCGACCAGCTCAGCCGGCGGCGCACAGCGTGAGCGTGACCGACCGCTGGACGACGACCGGGGACGTGATGCGCAGCGTGACGCGGCGGGTGGCGCCCTCCGGAGGCGGGTCCGCCGTCAGGGCCCGCGGTGAGGTCAGGTAGCGCTGGCCGTTCCCGGGGATGAGCGTGGAGGCGGTCGCGCCCGCGGGCGTGCCGTCGACCAGCCACGCGTAGCGGATGGTCAGCGGGCCGCCGGTGCGGGCGGCCAGGGCCCGTACGGTGACCTCGCCGGGGGTCCAGCAGCCGTCGTTGCCGGTGCCGTGCGGGCGCAGGCGGGTGACCTGGAGCCGGGCGGGGCTCGGCTCGGCGGCGCGGCTGCTTTCTGGCGGGGCGGCGGGAGGCCCGGGGCGCGGGGGCTCGGTGGGGGTGAGCCAGACGATCGCGGCGGCCAGGACCGGCACGAGAACGCCCGAGACGGTCGTGATGAGCGCCATCCTGACCCGCCTTCCCCTGCTCGTGGGGGTGGCCGGCGCGTCGCCGGCGACGAGGACATTCACGAACGCCGACCGCTGCCCCTCCTCGACCCGCGGCTGCTCGAAGCGATGGAACGCCGTCCAGTCGGGCGGGGGAGCGGTCGCCCGCCCCTGACCGGGCTGCGCGGAGGCCGCGAAGGGACGCACCAGGAGCGTCCCGGTCTCCCGCGCCCGCGCCGCCGGCGACGGAAGGCCCGACTCCGGGGACGGAACGTGCGGCCCCGGACGCGGGGACTGCGGGTCGGGATGCGGGAGCTGCGGGTCCTGGAGCGGCGCCTGTGGGCCCAGATCCGGGAACTGCGGGCCCCGGAGCAGGGCCGCCGGGTCCTGGCGAGAGAGCTGTGGATCCGAATGGGGGAGGCGCTGGTCCGGGAGCGGGGGCTGTGGGTCCTGGCGCGGGTGCTGCGGAGCCGGATGCAAAAGATGCGGGTCCGGGCGCGAGGCGTGAGTGGCCGGGCGCGGGAGCTGTGGGTCCGGATGTGGCAGGTGCCGGTCCCGGGGAGAGGCGTGGGGCGCTCGGAGGGGGAGGCTCGGGGGGCGGAACTCCTGGGTGGCGGCTGGGGTGGCGAAGTCGTCGTCCGGTGTGGGGGCGGCGGTGCCGATGAGGTGCAGGAGCACCTCGCGCATGGTCGGGCGGGCCGCCGGGTCCTTGGCCAGGCAGGCGATCACCACCTCACGCAAGGGTGCGGGGAGTCCGTCCAGTCGTGGCTCGCCGCGCAGCACCCGCTCGGCGATCTCGGCCGGGGGACCGTCCCCGAAGGGTGGCACCCCGGTGGGGGCGAACCCGATCATCGCAGCCCAGGCGAACACGTCGGCCGGCGCGCCGCCCGGCAGCCCGGCGATTTGCTCGGGCGCCAGATAAGCGGGCGTTCCCCCGCCGTCCGGCAGGTCCGCGGGCGTTCCGACGGCGTCCGGCAGGTTCGCAGGCGTTCCGACCCCGCCCGGCAGGCCGGCGGGCGCCCCACCGCCACCCGGCAGGCACGCGGGCGTCCCCCCGCCACCCGACAGGTACGCGGGCGCCCCGGCGCCGCCCGCCCTCGCTGTCCCGGTGCCATCCGCCGCCGTCCCGGCCCCGCGCACCACCTCCCCGTACGCCCCCGCGATCCCGTAGTCCGCCACCAGCGCCCCACCAGGCCCCAGCAGCACGTTGGCCGGCTTGAGCGCCAGATGTGCGATGCCCGCCTGGTGCAGGGCGTTCAGCCCGGTCGCCACCGCGACGGCGAGCCGGGGCAGCTCGCCCGCCGGGGCGGGCGCGGCCTGCTCCAGGGTGGGCCCGTCCACGTACTCGCGCACCACGTACGGCCGCTCGCCGGTCGCCGCGTCCAGCACCCGCGCCAGGCAGGACGGCTCCATCCGCCGCGCCACGGTCAGCTCCCTGACCAGCCGCTCCCGGTCGGCCAGGACCTCGGGCAGCAGCTTGACCGCGACGGGCCTGCCGTCGCGCCCCCGGCCGAGATAGCCGGCGCCGCGCCCGCCCGAGCCGAGCCGCCCGACGAGCCGATAGGGTCCGGCGGCAGCCGGGTCGCCCGCGCGCAGCGGTTCGACGTTGGGCATGAGGGGAGTGACTCCTGTGACGGCTGAGACGGGAACCCCAGCACCATACTGGCAAAGTCAACATCTGTCAGAAGACATGATGACCAAGAGGGAGAAAGGGGTGCGGGGCGTGCACTCGCTGGAGGATTACGCCGACGGCGTCCGCGCGGGCTCGCGTACGTGGATCGCCCGCGCGATCACGCTGGTCGAGTCCACCAGGCCCGACCACATGGCCCTTGCCCAGCGACTGCTCGTCGAGCTCACCCCGCTCACCGGCCACGCCCGCAGGATCGGCGTGTCCGGTGTGCCGGGCGTGGGCAAGTCGACGTTCATCGACGCGTTCGGCACGATGCTGACCGGGGAGGGGCACAAGGTCGCCGTCCTGGCCGTGGACCCGTCCTCCACCCGCACGGGCGGCAGCATCCTCGGCGACAAGACCCGTATGTCCCGGCTGTCCGTTGATCCCGCGGCCTTCATCCGGCCCTCGCCCACGTCGGGGACGCTGGGCGGTGTGGCCAAGGCCACCCGGGAGGCGATGGTCGTGGTGGAGGCGGCCGGGTTCGACGTGGTGCTCGTCGAGACCGTCGGCGTCGGCCAGTCGGAGACCGCCGTGGCCGACATGGTGGACACGTTCCTGCTGCTCACCCTGGCCCGTACCGGCGACCAGCTCCAGGGCATCAAGAAGGGCGTGCTGGAGCTGGCCGACGTGATCGCGGTCAACAAGGCCGACGGCGAGTACCAGCTGCCCGCCAAGAAGGCGGCCAGGGAGCTGGCCGGCGCGCTGCGCATGCTGCGCTCCGACAGCACCCCGCCGCCCGTGCTGACCTGCAGCGGCCTGACCGGCGACGGCCTGGAGAAGCTGTGGCGGCACGTCGTGGCGCACCAGGAGTCGATCGACCTGGCCGCCAGGCGCCGGGCCCAGCAGGTCGGCTGGACGTGGACGATGGTCCGCGAGCGGCTGCTGGCCGAGCTGCGCGACGACCCCGAGGTGGCCGCCATCAAGGACGAGGTGGAGCGGCAGATCCTGGACGGCTCGCTGACCCCGGCGCTCGCCGCCGACCGGCTCCTCTCGGTCTTCAAGCGGCCCTGTTCACGCCCCCTCGAAGGCGGCCCCGCCACCTCCTGATCTGAACGCCGCACACGCGTTTCCTGACCGCGCGTGCTAGATTTTGGCCATGCGGTCAGAAAATGAGCCAACTGGTCAGAAATCGCGGTCGTTCATCGAGGACGCACGGAGGGCTCAGATCGTCGCCGCGGCCATCGACGTGATCGCCGACGTCGGGTTCGCCCAGGCGTCCCTGGCGCGCATCGCCAGGCAGGCCGGCATCAGCAAGGGGCTCATCTCCTACCACTTCGCCGGCAAGGAGGAGCTGATGACCGAGGTCGTCGTGGTCACCTACACCGCCATCGCCGACCACGTCCTGGCCGCGATGCAGGGCGTCGAGTCGCCCAGGGAGCTGCTGCGCACGCACGTGCTGTCCGTCGCCGCCTACATGCGGGGGCAGCGCAAGGGGCTCAAGGCGCTGGGCCAGATCTTCGGCAACCTGCGCGACGCCGACGGCAGACCCCGCTTCGGCATCAGGACCAACGACGAGATCTACCGGAGCCTGGAGAACATCTACCGCGCCGGCCAGGCCGCCGGGGAATTCCGCGACTTCGACGTCCGGGTGATGGCCGTCACCCACTCCGCCGCGGTGGACGCGATGTTCGCCTACTGGGTCGAGCACCCCGAGCACGACCTGGACGAGCACGCCCGCCAGCTCGCCGACCTCCTCGAAAGGGCATGTGTCACATGAAGACCGAGGCCACCGGCACCACAGGCACCAGGATCCTCTCCCTCGACAACTTACGCGTCGCGCTCACCGCGCTGGTGGTCGTCCACCACGCCGCCATCACCTACTCCCACATCCCGCTCTGGTACTACAGCGAGCCCGCCCAGGACCCCTCGGGCTTCCTGCTGGACGTCCTGCTCGTCGTGAACCAGGCGTTCTTCATGGGGTTCTTCTTTCTCATCTCCGGCTTGTTCACCCCCGGCTCCTACGACCGCAAGGGCGCGGGCCGCTTCCTCGTCGACCGGATGCTCCGGCTCGGCGTCCCGCTGCTGGCCTACGTCGTGCTGCTGCGACCGCTGGTAATGCTCGGCCACTACCTCCAGGACCCGGACGTCCCCTACTGGCAGCACTACCTCGACACCTTGGACGCGGGCCCGATGTGGTTCGCCGAGGTGCTGATCGTCTTCGCGCTGGCCTACGCCGGCTGGCGGGCGCTGCGCGCGCCGCTCCCCGCCCGCCCGGCCCCGCTGCGGCCGCGCTGGATCGTGCTGTTCACGCTGGGGCTGGCGGCGGCCACGATCCTGTGGCGGATCCCGGTGCCCACCGGCACCTACGCGCTGGGGCTGCCGACGCCGGACTTCATGCCGCAGTACGCGGCCATGTTCGTGCTCGGCTGCGTCGCCCACCGGCGCGGCTGGTTCGAGACGCTGCCGGTGCGCGCGTCCCGCGTGGGCTTCGGCGCGGCCGGGGTCGCCACGGTGGCGCTCATGCCGGTGGCGCTCGGCACGGGGCCGCTGGCCCCGGCCGCGATGAGCGTGTGGCAGTCGGTCTTCGCGGTCGGCATGATCATCGGCCTGACCGTGTGGTTCCGCGAGCGGTGGAACCGGCAGGGGCCGCGCGGCCGGTTCCTGTCCCGGCACGCCTACGCCGTCTACGTCGTCCACCCGCTCGTGCTGGTCGGCCTCGGCTGGGCGCTGCGCTGGCTGTCCGCGCCCGCCGCGGTCAAGTTCGTGATCATGCTGGTGCCGGCGCTGCCCCTGTGCTGGGGGCTGGCCTTCCTGGTCCGGCGGCTGCCGGGGGCCGATCGCGTGCTGTGACCGGCCCCCGGGACGTGCTCAGCCGTCGTAGAAGCCGTCCAGGGTCTTGCCGTGGCGCTCTTCGACGATCTTGCGGCGGATCTTGAGGCTGGCGGTCAGCTCGCCGCTCTCCACGGTGAAGTCCTCGGCGAGGATCGCGAACTTCTTCACCGTCGCGTAGCTGGCCTGGTCGGCGTTGACCTGGTCGATCGCCTTCTGGATCTCCGCGCGCATGCGCGGGTGCTCGCGCAGCGCCTCGGCGTCGGCCGGCAGCGACTCGGCCGCCGCCCACGGCGCGACCACGTCCATGTCGAGCGTGACCAGGGCGGTGACGTAGTTGCGCCGGTCGCCGTGGACGAACACGTGCGACACGTACGGGCAGGCCGCCTTGATCGAGCCCTCCAGGTGGGTCGGCGCGACGTACTTGCCGCCGGAGGTCTTGATCAGCTCCTTCTTCCTGTCGGTGATGCGCAGCCGGCCGGCCTCGTCCAACTCGCCGATGTCGCCCGTGCGCAGCCAGCCGTCCTCCAGCGCCGCCGCGGTCTCCTCGGGCAGGCCGTGGTAGCCGCGCATGATCCCGCGCCCGCCGATGAGGATCTCGCCGTCGTCGGCGATGCGCACCTCGGTGCCGGGCAGCGGCGGGCCCACCGTGCCGAAGCGCGGCGAGTCCGGCCGGTTGAGGAAGCTGCCCGCCGACGACTCGGTCAGGCCGTAGCCTTCGAGGATCGTCAGGCCGGCCGCGTCGAAGAACTCGGCGATGTCGGTGTTGAGCGGGGCCGCGCCCGAGATGAAGTAGCGGACCCGGCCGCCGAAGCGCTCCCTCAGCTTGGCGAAGACGAGCCGGTCGGCCAGCGCGTACTCGGCGCGGGTGGTGAGCGGCAGGCTCGCGCCGCGCTGGCGGGCCCGGCTGACCCGGATGCCGGTCCTGCGCGCCCACTCGAAGATGCGCAGCTTCGCGCCGCCCTCGCGCCGCATGGACGCGGCCACGGTGTTGTGGATCTTCTCGAAGATGCGCGGCGCGGCGGCCATGATGGTCGGCCGCACCACCCCCAGGTTGTCGGCGATCTTGTCGAGCCGGCCGTCGATCGCGGTCGGCACGCCGATGCCGATCATCACGACCTCCAGCAGCTTGCCGAACGAGTGCGACAGCGGCAGCCAGAGGAAGTGCAGGTCGGCGGGGGAGATGAGACCGAGCTGCCGGACCGCGTCGGCGGCGTACAGCCAGTTGTCGTGGGTGAGCTCCACACCCTTGGGCCGGCCGGTGGTGCCGGAGGTGTAGATCAGGGTGGCGAGGTCGTCCTCGGTGATGGCGTCCACCATGGCGTCGTAGTCGCCCTCGCCGGTCACCGAGCCGAGCGGCACCACCCAGTCGTCGTCTCCCGGGGAGCCGTCGACGACGATCACCTGCGTGACGCCGGACAGCTCCTGCCGGACCGAGCGCAGCTTGGCCACCTGCTCGTCGTTCTCGGCGACGACGATCGTGCTGCCGGAGTCGGTGATGACGAAGGCCGCCTCGGCGGCCGTGTTGGACGGGTAGATCGTCGTCGTGGCGGCGCCGGTCGCCAGCACGGCGAGGTCGGCGAGGATCCACTCCAGCCGGGTCGAGCACAGGATGGACACCCGTCTGCCGGGGCCCGCTCCCAGTGCCGCCAGGCCGAGTGCCAGCCCGCGCACGCGCTCGCCCACCTCGCGCCACGTCAACGACTCCCAGCCGTCGTCGGTGGGCACGCGGTACGCCTCGGCGTCGGGGGTGGCCGCGATCCGGTCGCGTAACAGGGCGGGGATGCTCGACATGCCTGTCCTCCAGAGGTGCTGTTGTGCCGACTCTAGGCCGGGAGGCCGCGATCAGTCGACGGTCCGGCCCCGCGGCTGGATCGCGGCGACCGTTCCCGGGGTGCGGACCTCCCACGCGCCGCAGGCGCAGCGGAGGTAGCACACCACGCCGTCGGAGGTGCGGTGGGAGGAGACGACGGTCAGGGCGAGGGGGTCGTGCCGGTGTCCGGGGTGCATGATTCCAACCTGAGGTAAGGACCTTGTTCAGTTCAACACTTACAACCTGCTTCGCCGGCCGTGACCCGCACGTGGGCCATCATGGATGAGCCCCTTCCCCCTGCCCGAGAGGAAATCCCCCGATGCGCGTGCTGCTCACCGGATTCGAGCCGTTCGGCGGCTCCGCCGTCAACCCGTCGTGGCAGGCGGTGCGGCTGGCCGAGGCCGCGCCGCCGGAAGGGGTGTCGCTGACCACGGCGCTGCTGCCGGTGGTCTTCCACGACGCCATCGCGCGGCTGCGCGCGGCCGTCGAGGAGTCCGGCGCGGACGTCGTCATCTGCGTCGGGCAGGCGGGTGGG
>NZ_JBGLOU010000037.1:0-19642 GCF_041402765.1 Nonomuraea sp. AD125B
CCAGGAGGCTCGTGTCGACGGTGGCGGTCGGGCGGGGGGTGGCGGGTTGGGAGGGGGGCGGCTGGGAGGAGGTCGGCTGGGGGGCGGCCGTGCCTCCGGCCGTCGGCTGGGCCGCCTGCCCGACGGCCTGCCGGGTCGTCTGCCCGGCGGCCTGCCCGGCGGCCTGCCGGGTGGTCTGGCCGGCGGCCTGCTCGACCGCCTGCCGGGTCGCCGGGTCCGAGGTCGGTTGGGAGATGGCCTGGTGGAGGGCCTGTTCGGCTTCGAGGAGGCGTTCGCGGGCCGCGCGGACGGCCGCGTCCGCCGCCGCCAGGTCGGCCTCGTCGGCGGGGGTGAGCCCGCCGGCCTCGGCCTCGGCCAGCGCGGCGCGCGCCGCCTTCAGGTCCTTCTCCGCGTTGTCCAGCCGGACCTTCAGCGGCAGCACGTCACGCCCCCGGTCCAGGGCCTGCCGCTCGGTCGCCAGGCTCTCCCTGGCGGTCCGCACGGCCTTGCGCAGCGACTCGTACGTCTGCCGCTCGGTCAGCGTCGGCTGCTGGGCCTCGTACCCCTTCTTGGCGTACATGCGGGTCACGGCCGCGATCGTGGCCCGGTCGAAGACGCCCGACGTGGGCGCGCGGTGCCCGAGCCTGCGCAGGGCCCGCTGCAGTTGCCGTACGTCGTCCCCCTTGCCGCCGGGGGCGATCGTGCGGTGCATCGGCACCGCGCCGCGCAGGGCGAACACCGGGCGGCCGTTGACCTCCATCAGCACGGCGCCCTCCCTGAGCCGCCCCTTGCGCGGCGCGCGGGTGGCCCGCTGCAGCTCGGCGCCGCCGCCGACCACGCCGGCCAGGGTGACCGGCAGCGGGGAGCCGTACTCCAGCATGCCGCTGAGCACGACCGTGCTGACCAGCTTGCGGCGCTCCACGGCGGCGGTGACGAGCGAGGCGGCGGGCGCGGCGCGGCGGGCCGCCTCATCGGCGGGGGAGCGCAGCCGGGCGCCGACCGCCCAGCCGGCGCCCGCGACGACGACCACGCCGGCCACGACGCCGGCGAGGAGCCTGCGTGGGGATCTCATGAGCGCCGGTCAGAAGGCGAACTGCTCGTTGACCTGCCGCTGGACCGCGGTCTCCTTGGGCAGGTAGGCCGCGTAGAAGTCCTTGCCGCACTCCAGGTCGTCGAGGGCCGCCTTGATCTCCTTGGCGAGGTACGGCTTCGCCTCCTCGGGGGTGAGCGTCGGCATCTGGATCTGCTTGGTGTCCTTCGTCATCTTCGGCGGGCCGGGCTGGTCGCCCTGCTGCTTGCGGCCCAGCTCGCTCTGCTGGTCCAGGAACGTGAGCTCACCGCGCCTGGCCACGGCGGTCGGCTTGGTGTCGCTGACGGTGTAGCCCTTGCCCTTGAGGCAGGTGGCCATGGAGCCGGCCAGGCTCACCAGGTCCTGGTCGCCGTCGAGCTCGGCCGCCTTGGCCCGCTTGTGGGCCTTGGCGATCTGGCCGTAGTAGTCGACGCTCGACTTCAGGGTCAGGCCCAGGGCCTGCTTGCCCGCCACGGCGACGCAGGCGTCCCTGGCCTCCTGGTAGGCCTCCCCTTGGGACGGCGAGAGCGAACTCGCGATCTTGATATTGGGATCCTGGACGGGTTCTCCGCCCATGTGCTCTGGGGCGTTCAGCTCCTTGGGGTAGACGTGCTGGGCGAAGACCCCGAACCCGTACTTCTCGCGGTAGGTCCGCAACGCCTCGTAGTCGCCGGAGGCGAGCTTGCGCTCCTGGTCGCTCTCCTGCTTCTCCGGCTTCACGTACGGCACGTACGTGAAGCCCTTCTGCTTCATGCAGTCGGCCTTGGCGGCCTCGAACTGGCGCTTCTTGTCCTGGACCGTCGTGCTCGGGGCGGTCGTGCCCGGGGCGGCGGCCGGGCTCTCGGCGGCGCCCCCGCAGCCGCAGAGGACGGTCGCCGCGACGGACATGGCAAGGACCAGGCGGGATCTCTTGAGCATGGGACGAGACCATACTCCGTTAAACGAAGTATGGTCAATCCAGACAGTGCCTTCGTTGCCGCAGCGGCACGAACACGGCCGCCACCGTCAGCAGGACGAGGATGCCCGCGTAGGCCAGGTGCTGCCTGTTGAGGTCCTGGGCGTGGAAGGCCAGCTCGCCGAGGGCCACGAGCAGGTAGATCGCCGACGCCATCGCCCACCGGTGGTCGCGCGCCAGGTAGCCGCCCGTCACCGCGAGCCCGAGCGCCACCGCCTCGACGGCCATCCTGCTCAGGCTGATCGGGTGCTCCGTCCCCTCCGCCATCCACGCGGGCCCCGCCCACGCGGCCGGTACGACCGCCGCCCACCACCACCACGACCTGGCCCGTACCGGCCGCCGCAGCGCCACCAGCACCACCAGTCCGATCAGCACGATCGCGTAACCGGCGGCCACCAGGAACGGATCGCTGTCCTGGAACAGGGCCCGATCGGAGAGCGCGTCCGGGTGGACGGGCAGCACGGTCACGTCGAACCACTGCCGGCCCGAGGCGAGCGCGACCGCCTTCGCGCCGGTGAGCAACGTGAGCGCGAAGGCCGTACGCAGCCGTCCGCGCAGGATCGCCAGCAGCGCCGCCGCCGACAGCAGCGTCAATGACGGCAGCTCGCCCGCGTACGGGAGCAACGCGGCCAGGTTCACCACCGCGACGGCCGTGACGCCCAGGTGCAGGCCGTCCTCCCAGGCGCTGCCGGTCGCCTGGTGCGTGATGCGGCTGCGCACGCCGCCCGTCAGCAGGCCCCACGCCTCCCTGAGCACGGGCATCCGCCTGCCGGGCGCCGCGTCCTCCAGCAGCACGTCCAGCAACTCGTCGCCGTGCGCCCGCCGGTACGGGGGCGGGTAGGCCAGCAGCAGCGTGCGGTAACGCCGTTCGAGCAGGCTCGTGGCGGCAGGGTCGTCCAAGGCGGGGTCGTCCAGGGCGGGGTCGTCCAGGGCGGGGCCGGTCGGCGCCGTCATGCGCCGGACGGGCGCAGGACCAGGGCGGCCGCCTCCTGCATCCGCCTGGCCTCGGCCTCCACCAGCGCCTGGCCCTCGTCGGTGATCCTGAAGTAGCGCCGGTTGCGGCCGTTGACCGTCTCCTCGCGGTCCACGGCGATCACGCCCCGCTCGTTGAGCCGCTCCAGGATGCCGTAGAGCGTGCCGACGGACGGCTGGACCCGCCCGCGCGACAGTTCCTTGATCGATTTGCTGATCGCGTGTCCGTGCAGCGGGCCCGCACGCAGGGCCGTGAGCACGAAGTACATCGGCTCGCTGACTTCAGAGGTTCCCCTGGGCATGGGGCGACATTATTCCGTTCAACGGAGCGTCCGCAACGCGCCCAGGGGATCCCTCACGATCTATCGGCAGCGTGCCCCGTTGAGGTGGAACACCTCGGGCGCCTGGTTCGGGCCGGAGGGGTTCGTGCCGTTGAACCCGAAAGTCACCCGCTGTCCGGGCTTGATCTGGCTGTTCCAGTCCAGCGCCTTGGCCGTCACCACCGCGCCCGACTGCGACAACGTCGCGCCCCAGACGTTCCCTGCCTGCTGGCCGGCCGGGAACGACCAGCGCAGGGTCCAGCCGTCCACCGCCTGCCTGCCGGTGTTCTCGATCACGACCTGCGTGGTGAACCCGCTCGGCCACGAGCCGTGCGCCGTGTAGACGACCCGGCAGTCCACGCGCTCGCCCCTGTCGGCCAGGAACGCCGAGACCCAGGCCAGCGGGGAGTTCCAGTTGATGGTCAGCTCGTTCGTCGACCACGACTCGATGTGGTCGATGTAGCAGAACTGCGGCTTGCAGCCCTGGAGCAGGCGCTGCGCGACGGGGTCCTGGATGGCGGAGTTCGGGCCGCCGGCCAGGGTGCCGCGCGGCGGGTTGGGCAGGGCGGGGTCGAGCTGGTGGGCGTACCAGCGGCTGTGCTGGTTCTTCGAGGCGACCTCGCCATAGCCGGTCACGTACGACTGGTTGAGCGCGTTGCGGCCCAGGATGTAGTCCATGCCCTCGCGGACGGCCCCGCGGTACTTCTCCTCACCGGTCAGGTCGTAGGCGGTGGCCAGGACGACCAGGTTGTTCAGCACCAGGTTGTTGGAGCCCCAGTCGTAGTCCGGCGGGTTGTAGGGCAGCCCGTACGGGTGCGCCCGCTGGATCGCCAGATACTTCTCGGCCCCCAGGACCACCGACTTCCGCACCTGCGCCCGGTCGGGCAGCGCGTTGGGCACCGTCGCCAGGTCGAGGCGGCCGAGCTGGGCCGTGTTGCCCCAGTCGAAGCCGCGATCGCGCCAGATGTCCGCGGTGTGGTGCGGCGAGGCCAGGACGAAGTCCCTGAACTCCTTCTCGCCGGTCGTGATGTAGAGCTCCGCCGCCGCCCAGTAGAACTCGTCGCTGACGTCGGCGTCGTTGTAGGCGCCGCCGCCGGTGCCGTCGGCCGGGTCGGCGTACCTGGCGGGCTCGGCTTTGGCCGCCGCCCACGCCTTGCGGGCCGCCGTCAGGTTACGGGCCGCGAAGGCGGCGTCGTACGGCGCGAACAGCCGGGCCGCCTGCGCCGCCGTCGCGGCCAGGTTCAGCGTCGCGGCCGTGGACGGCGGGTGCAGCTCGCGCGGCTGCGGATCGAGGTGCGGCAGCAGCGGCAGCCCGGTCCAGGCCCGGTCATGGATCTTGTGGTGGGCCATGCCGGCCAGCGGCTTGCCGTCCGGCACCTGCATGCTCAGCAGGAACTCCTGCTCCCAGCGGGCTTCGTCCAGGATGTCGGGGCGGCCGTTGCCGCTCTCAGGGATCGCGAGCTGGCCGTCCTTGAAGGCCGCCCGGTCGCGCTCGTAGGCGGACATGAGCTGGTGGACGGAGATGCCGCCGTTGACGACGTACTTGCCGTGGTCGCCGGCGTCGTACCAGCCGCCTCTGACGTCGAGCGAGTAGTCGCAGACGCCGGGCTGGCAGGGGACGCTCACATCGCCCTGGTTGGGCGCGACGCCGAGGTGGCCGGCCGGGCGGGCGTAGCCGGGGCGCAGGCTGCCCAGGATCTCGATGCCGCTGCGCTGGGTGTAGTAGAACTTCAGCGCGTCGGTCGGGAGCTGGTCGTAGAGGTCGGCGGCGATGTCGAACGGGCGGCTCGTCTCGCCGTCGGCGGTGATCGTGTAGCCCTCACCCGCCTTGCGGTAGGAGCCGAAGTCGAGCGTGTGGACGTTCTGGCCGGAGCTGGCGTCCACACCCCTGGGGGTGGTCCTGCCCTTGGCGACGGTCTCGTTGGCGGCGTTCTTGAGCTCCCAGTCCAGCGCGGCCGTGGCGGCGGTGACCACGGTGGCCTTCTTGGGGCCCGAGGGCAGGTAGCCGAGCATGTTCACGCGGACGCGGGGCCCGGTGTCCGGCTCGTAGACCTCGGGTTCCGCGCCGCCCTTCAGCGACACGTCGTCCATGCAGAACCTCCAGGGCTCGGCGCTGCCGCCCAGCTGGAACGCCACCTGCGCGTTCGGCAGCGACACGGGGGCGGTGAAGGTGTAGGAGTAGTCGTTGCCCGAGACGCTCATCTCAGGGGCGGCCGACAGATACTGCGTCCACGGGTCCACGGGGAGCTGGATCAGGGCGCGGCCGACCTTGGCCGGGGTGGCGGTGGCGAAGAACCCGAAGGCGTACGTCTCGCCCTCGACCAGCGGGAGGTCGTTCTGGCCGATGATGACGTCCCAGGGGTTGGCCGTGCCGCCGGGGATGTCGGCGCACAGGCGGCCGTCCTGGACGACGGGCGTCACGTTGCCGGTGCTCCACCAGGGGGCGGTGCCGGTGTCGAAGGTGCCGTTCACGATCTGCTCGGGTCCCTCGTCGGCGGCGTGAGCGGACGTCGCGGGGGACAGGGCGACCATGGTGAGGAGGGCCAGTAAGGCGGCCCGGCATCGGGGCATGGAGGTCCTTAGGGGGGAGTTGGGAGCGCTCCCAATCCTGAAGGGCCGGTGGGGCCGCGTCAACGGCCCCGCACCACCCATGATTCAGAACGGTGAAACTTTCATCACCCGGCGTCCGCCGTCAGCGCCGGAAGGGGCCTGTCACCTCGTAGGTAATGCCGCCCGTCCCCGCCGTCTCGCCGCTGGTGCCGCGCTGGGAGGAGAAGTAGAGCCGGGTGCCGTCGGGCGAGAACGCGGGCCCGGTGATCTCCGACTTGGCCTGCCCGTCGAGCCGCATGATCGGCGCCACGACCCCGTCCGGGGTGATGATGTTGATCTCCATGTTGCCGCCGTCCTCGGCCACGTAGAGGTCGCCGGAGGGCCGCCCGGTGATGTTGTCCACGCCGTCGAGCGTCCCGCCGCCGTCGTAGACGGCCGTGACGGTCGAGCGGGCCACGTCGTACGCCCACACCTTCCTGTCGCCCTTGGCGGTGAAGTAGCAGATCCCGCCCGCGTAGTGGCAGCCCTCGCCGCCGCTGAAGTGGCGGGCGGCGGAGACCTGGTGCCTGGTCTGGGTCTCCAGCACGGCGGGCCCGGGGTCGGGCACCGGACGCCACTCGACGGCGTCGCCGCCCGCGCCGCAGAGCACGTCGAGCCGGCCGCTGGACAGGTCGCCCCAGGTGGTGGGGGTGAAACGGTAGAAGCAGCCGTCGGACTCGTCCTCGGTGAGATAGACCACCCGGTGGTCGGGGTCGCAGGCGGCGGCCTCGTGCTTGAAGCGGCCCATGGCGGGGCGCGGCTGGGCGGAGCGGACGCCGTACGGGTCGGTCTCGTACACCCGGCCGCGGAAGACCTCCTCGCACGACAGCCAGGTGTTCCAGGGGGTCGCGCCGCCCGCGCAGTTGAGCGTGGTGCCGCTGAGGATGCGGTAGGCCCGGTCGATCGAGCCGTCGGCCCGGAACTTGATGGCCGAGGCCCCGCCGACCAGCGGCACCTCGGAGTTGGAGACGTAGATCCAGCCGGTGCCGTCGGGGAAGCAGGCGCCGCCGTCGGGCGCTGGGTGCCAGAGCGTCCCGCCGACGACGCGGCCGGTCCTCGCCACGATCCGGCCGGTGAACCCGGCGGGCAGCGCCATGCCGTTCGCGTCGGGCGCGCCGAGCGGCCCGTACGGGCTCGGGCCCGCCGAGACGGCGGCCACCGAGGCGGCGGCGTCGTGCCACACCGCGCCGGAGAAGGCCACGGCGCCGAGGCCGGTCGAGAGGGCACGTAAGAAGGTGCGGCGTTGCATCCTCGCTCCATCCACTCGGGATCCACTCGGGGCTCCGTACCGCCCCTGACAGTAGACGCCGGTCCGTCCCCTGCGTAGACCCAGTTCTGACGCTGACGGGTCTCTTACGCCCTTGAGAGATCCACTTGTCCTGGCCTCGGGTACGGGTGCCGTGATCACACCCAGGAGGCACCGGAGATGGCCGATTTCCCTATCGTCGTCGGGATCAACCGCACCCAGGACGGGTCCATCGCCGTCGCGGTCGGCGACACGGGCATGTACAGCCTGCAGAAGGAGCGCATCACCCGGCGCAAGCACCACTGGGGCCGGCTCGGCGACCTGCCCGACCGCTACCTGCCGGCGATGCCGCTGCTCAAGGAGCCGGTGGACCTCGTGGTCGAGGGGTACTCCTCCGACGCCGAGATCGAGAACCTGGAGGACTACCACGAGGAGCTGCGCGAGAGCCTGAGCCTCAAGGAGGACGCCAGGATCGTCCAGGTCTCGCACCACCTGAGCCACCTCTACAGCGCCTTCCACCCGTCGCCGTTCGAGCAGGCGGCCGGGCTGGTGGTGGACAACCAGGGGAGCCCGGTCCGGCGCTTCACCGAGCCGTACACGCCGCCGCCCGGCGCCTCCGGCGACCTGCTGGAGGTCGCTTCCTTCTACCGGTGCACCCGCGACGGCGTCGAATGCCTGGCCAAGCAGCTCTGGCACGGCGACTGGGCCGATCCGGCCGGGCTCGGCTGCTTCTACGCCCTCCTCACCAAGGCGCTCTGGCCCGAGGGCGAGGGCAACGAGGGCAAGGTCATGGGCCTGGCCCCGTACGGGGACCCGGACGCGCTCGGCCTGCCCGGCCTCGACGTGCGCGGGCACGAGGTGCTGATCCCGTCCGCGTGGACCGAGCTGTTCGCCCGGCGCGAGGAGTTCATCTACGAGCCGGGCGGCGAGCCGTTCCGCCGCTCGGCGAACCTGGCCGCCGCCGGCCAGCGCGCCTTCGAGAACGCCCTGGCCGCCCTCGCGGAGTGGCTGCACGCGAGGACCGGCCTGGACAACCTGGCCTTCGCCGGCGGCACGGCGCTCAACTGCTCGGCCAACGGCCTGCTCATCAGGCGGGGGCCGTTCCGCGAGGTCTTCGTCCCGCCGAGCCCGCACGACGGCGGCACCGCGATCGGCTGTGCCCTCTACGGGCTGGAGGCCGTGCTCGGCGTACGCGGCCGGTGGCGCTGGCGCGACGACTTCCTCGGCCCCGACCCCGACGAGAGCGAGATCGCCGCGGCCGTCGGCAGCCTGCCCGACGGCCTGGTGGCCGAGCAGCCGGAGGACCTGATCGCCGCGATGGTGGCGCTGCTGGAGGACGGCCGGGTCGTGGGCCTGCACCAGGGCCGCAGCGAGTCGGGGCCGCGCGCGCTCGGCAACCGCAGCATCATCGGCGACCCGCGCAGGCCCGACATCCAGGACTACATCAACTACGAGGTCAAGGGCCGCGAGTGGTTCCGGCCACTGGCCCCGCTGGTGCTCGCCGAGCACGCCCAGCGCTTCTTCGACGTGGACCGGCCCGCCCCTTTCATGCAGTACGCCGCCGACGTCCGCCCCGAGTTCCGCGAGCTGCTGCCCGGGGTCACGCACGTGGACGGCACCGCCCGGCTGCAGACGGTGGAGCCCGAGCGCACGCCGTTCCTGCACGCGCTGCTCACCCGCTGGTACGCGCGGACCGGCATGCCCGTGCTGATCAACACCTCGCTGAACGGTCCAGGCCGGCCACTCACCGAGACGCCCGAGCACTCGATCGACACGCTGCGCACGACCGGCATGCACGCGCTGGTGATGCCGCCGTACCTGATCAGGAAGACGGACTGATCAGGAAGACGACTGATCAGGAAGACGGCTGGGCGGCGGCTCGCCGAGGCGGTCGAGCACGTTCGCGGTGATGCGCGCGACCGCCGCCGAGCTCTCCAGCCCGCGCGGCCAGTCAGTGGTCGCGCCGGTGAACACGGTGCCGTGCGTGGCGTGCAGGCCCATCGTGGCGGCACCGTTGCCGAACCCCCAGCCGGCCGCCGCGCAGTCGCCCACCGCCAGGATGGTGAACCCGGCCGGGGTGCCGTCCGCCCCGGTGGGCACGTAGGGCGGCCCGGCGGCCCGGTCGAACGCGGCCCCGTCGCACTCGTAGCCCACCAGGCACTCCTCCCGCCCGAACACGTCGCCGTCACGCAGCCCCGTGCCCGCGTACACCCAGTGATCGGCGTGCTGGACGCGGAAGCCGACCGGCTCGGGATGCTCGTCGCGGTCGCGCTCGCCGCCGTTGCGGAAGCTGACGCCGGTCAGCTCGTTCTCCGGCGGGCCGTGCTCGTGCCAGAAGCCGGTCCGCTCGAAGGTGACCGCGTCGCGGAAGGCGATCCGCCACCAGCAGGTGTTGCCGCCGAAGAAGGCCACGTTCCGCCCGGCCGCCACGTGCCGGGACACGGCGGCGCGCATGGCGTCGCTCCAGTACTCGTCGTGTCCCGCGCTCACCAGCAGCCGGTACGGCCCCAGCAGCTCCTCGCCGTCCCGGTGCAGGTCGAGGTCCGTGCAGTAGTCCACCCGGTAGCCGCGCCCGGCCAGCCAGGCCACGAAGCGGCCGTCCCAGTGGACGAACGTCTGGCGCGGCGTCGGGTCGTACGGGTCGAAGTTCGTCACGTCGTAGGGGGTGGCGCCGGTGCCGCCGCCCGGCCGGTGCAGCGACACCCCCGGCGCCGGATCGCCCGGGACGTCCGCATGGTCGTAGAGGCACCAGCCGCCGGAGACGTTGTAGGCGTGATAGGTGAACAGCGGCAGCTTGTAGAGGATCCGGGCGGACGGGACCGCCGGGCGCACCACGAAGAGCGCCCTCGCCTCCCGCCCGTCGGGCGTCGTACGGTCCGGGTCCGTACGGTCGCCGTCGTCGTCGCCCTCGACCAGCACCGCCACGTACACCCCCGGCTCGGCAGGGGCCGGCAGCTCGTGGCCCGGCCAGGCCGGCAGCGGCTCGCCACGGGGGCCGGTCTCGTCGCGGCCCCAGTCGTGCGCGGGCAGGTGCGGCGGCGCGTCCGCGCCGGGCAGCCACGGCGACTTCGCCGACAGCGTCAGCCCGTCGCCGCACCGGTGGAGCTCCACCCGGAAACGCGGCGCGTCCGTCGCCGCCCGCAAGGTCAGCGTCCCGCCCGCGCGAGGGCTCGGCTGCTCCACGTAACCCCTGATCACATCGCTGGACTACCCGGTCGTACGACACGAAATAGCAGGTCAGCGTATGTATTGGGTTTGCCGCGCCGAGGCGGGTAGCGTCGGCCGCATGCGCGCGTACCTGGTGACACTCACGCTCTCGGCCGCGCTCTCCACCGCGTGCGGCGGCCCGGCCGCGCCCGCCGCCGCGCCCGAGGCGGCCTCGCCCGCCTCGCCGGCCCCCACGCCCTCGGCGGCCCCGCTGCGGGGCAAGACGGTCGTCCTCGACCCCGGGCACAACGGCGGCAACGCCTCCCACCCGGAGCAGATCAACCGCCTGGTCGACGTGATCAACGGCACCAAGCCGTGCAACACGACCGGCACCGAGACCGACGCCGGCTACCCCGAGCACGCCTTCACCTGGGACCTCGCCGGCCGGCTCAAGCCGATGCTCGAACGCATGGGCGCCAAGGTCGTCCTCACCCGGCCGAACGACAAGGGCGTCGGCCCGTGCGTCACCGAGCGGGCGGCCATCGGCAACGAGGCGCGGGCGGACGCGGTGCTGTCCATCCACGGCGACGGGGCCGCGCCCCGGGGGCACGGCTTCCACGTGATCATGCCGGGCCTGCTGCCCGGCCACAACGATGAGGTGATCGAGCCGTCGCGGCGGCTCGGCCACGCCGTACGCGACGCCTACCGCGCCGGCACCGGCATCCCCTACGCGAACTACACCGCCAAGGACGGCCTCCAGACCCGTACGGACCTCGGCGGCCTCAACCTGTCGACCCGGCCGGCGGTCTTCATCGAGTGCGGCAACATGCGCAACCCGGGCGACGCCCGCAAGATGTCCAGCCCAGCCTTCCGGCAGCGCATGGCGACCTCACTCGCCACCGGCCTGCGCGACTTCCTGACCTGATCATCGGGTCAGTGACAGAGCGGTTCGCCGCCCACCACGCACGCGATGTCGTCGAGCTGCACGCTGAGCAGGGTTCCGTTCATGCCGAGCACGAGCACGAGGTCGCGCCGCGAGGGGTGGGCCAGCATGACCCGGCCGACGACTCCGTTGTCCAAGATCACGGTGGGGCGGCCTGCCGCGTAGTCCATGCCCTCGTGACTCCTCTCCGAGAGGGACCGGCCCCCGCCGGACCCTTCTCCCCCCAGGATGCACAGGCGAACCCCGTCACCGCATCGGCCATCCGGACCAATTTCTCACCGGACTTCCTGACTCGGGCTTCGGACGGAAGAAAGTCGGGTCCGTTGAGTAGGATGGCGCTCACGTTGCCGCGTGGCTAAGGAGACGGCCTTCCCGTGACCGACTTAGAACGCCTTCCGCCCGGTGTCGACCCGACGGTGCCGAGTTCGGCCCGCGTGTACGATTATCTCCTGGGCGGCAAGGACAACCTCGCCGTCGATCGCGAGGTCGCAGAAAAGCTGCTCGCGGTCGCCCCCGACACCCGGCTCGTCGCCCGGGCATGCCGCCACTTCCAGATCGAGGCCGTCCGCCACCTCGCCGAGCAGGGCGTCCGGCAGTTCCTCGACCTGGGCACCGGCATCCCCACCTCGCCCAGCATCCACGAGACCGTGCGCCAGGTGCATCCCGGCTGCCGGGTGGTCTACGTCGACAACGACCCCGTGGTGGGCCTGCACGCCCAGGTGCTGCTGGCCGACGCGCCCGGCCTCGCCGCCCTCCAGGCCGACCTGCGCAGGCCCGCCGACATCCTCGACAGCCCCGAGGTCACCGAGCTGATCGACTTCGACCGGCCGGTGTGCGTGCTGATGGTGGGCGTGCTGCACTACGTCATGGACGACGAGGACCCGGCGGGCATCGTGGCCGCCTTCAGGGACCGCATGGCGCCGGGCAGCCACCTGGTGCTCTCCCATGCGCTGGCGGAGAGCGACGCGCAGGCCGTCGGCCGGCTGCGCGCGTCCACCGACGGCACCTCGGCCCAGGCCGGGTTCCGCACCCGTGAGGAGGTGCTGTCGCTGTTCGAGGGGTTCGAGCTCATCGGGCCGGGGCTGGTGCCGGTCCACGAGTGGCGCCTCGGCCCGGACGATCAGGAGGTCCCGCTCATCGACGGGGTGCCTCGCCTGCTCTTCGCGGCCGGGGTGGGCCGGGTCAAAGCCTGATCCCCGCGACGATCCTGCTGAGGTCGGGGACGAGCGGCTCGGAGGCCATGACGGTGACGGCGACGCCGTCGCGCTCCACCCAGCCGACGTAACGGCCGTGGCCGAGCGCGCCGTCGCCCTTCATGGTGAGCACCTTACGGTCGCCGATCTTCGCGGTCCGCACGTCCCCCGAGAACGTGCCGAGCCGGAGCGGGGCCTTCTTCAGCGCGTTCAGCCCGCGCAGGCCGGGCTTGCAGACCACGCGCACCCACAGCCAGCGGTGCTTGAGGTCCACGTCGTCGCGGTTGTCGGACCACTGGTAGCCGTACTCGGTGAGGCCGTCGTGGCGGCTCACCTCGACCTGCCCGTGCGTGAAGCCGCGCGGCAGGACCTCGACGCGGACGCCCTTGATCGCGTTGGACCTCCTGGCGGGCCGGTCGACGTCCGAGCTGTTCGCGCGCTTGACCTCCGCCTTCGACGGCGTCGGGCAGGAGGGACGGGTGGCCGCCCCGGCGGCGGGGGCGGCGATCACGGTCGCGGCGAGCACGGCGGCGGACAGGGCCGCGAGGTGCCGGTATCTGTTCATGCCCGGGTTGGATGTCCTGCTGATCACAAAAGTTCAGTACGTCTTGAGCTCGATGTCGGTCGCGAACTTGTCGGTCATCTTCATCATCCAAGCGAGGAGGAAGCGGTACTTGAACATCCAGTTCCGCATCCGGATCCGCGACGGGCTCCCGGGTGCGAGGAAGGGGCCGGCGTTGCCGTTCTCGGAGATCTTGGCGTACGGGCGGAAGACGCGCTCGTACGCGTCGAACGCCGCCCGATGGTCGCCGCCCGCCGCCGCCAGCTCGCCCGCCAGCACGTACGCGCCCACGACGGCCAGGCCGGTGCCGAACCCGCCCAGCGTGTTGCCGTACGCCGCGTCGCCCAGCAGCACCACCCGGCCCCGGCTGTACCGGTCGATCCGGACCTGGCTGATCGAGTCCAGGTACACACTCGGCGAGCGCCGCACCGCCGCCAGCACCTCCGGCACCCGCCAGCCCATGCCCGCGTACGCCCGCGCCAGGAGGTCCTTCTGCTGCCCGGCGTCGTAGCGGTCGTAGTCGAGCGGCTCGGAGGCGAAGACGAAGAACGCCGGCGCCTTCGGCCCGCCGACGGCCGCCATCCTGCCCGGCTCGTTGTACATCCGCCCGACCGGGCCGAAGTCCTGGTCCAGGTCGACCAGCGCGTAGTAGTGGCCGAGGAAGCGCACGAAGTCGGACTCCGGGCCGAAGGCGAGGCGGCGGACGTTGGAGTGGATGCCGTCCGCGCCCACCACCAGGTCGAACGTGCGGGGCGCGGCGCGCTCGAAGGTCACGTGCACGCCCTCCGGGGTCTCGGTCAGCGAGGTGATCGAGTCGCCGAAGACGTACTCGCAGGCGGGGGCGGTGCGCTCGTGGAGCAGCCTGGCCAGGTCGCCGCGCTGGATCTCCAGCTCGCCGCCGGTGAACTCGCCGGGCATGACCGCGAGCGTGCGGCCCTCGGCGTCCACGAGGAGCTGGTCGGTGCCGCCGGTCTGGAGCTTGCGCACGTCGTCCAGGATGCCCATCCGGGACAGGACCGTGCGGTGGGTCTCGCCCTTGAAGTCGACCGCCTGGCCGCCGGGGCGCAGCGCCGGGGCCTTCTCGACGACCGTGACGGAGCAGCCGTACCTGATCAGCCAGTGGGCGAGCGCGGGGCCGGCGATGCTGGCGCCGGAGATGAGAATGGTGAGGTTCTTCATGTCCGGCAGCCTCGCGACCTGCGCTGACAACCCGGCGACCACCGGCTGACAGCCCCGCGCCTCCCTGTCAGCCCGGGTGCTGCGCGGTCAGGGCTTCCCGGGCTTCGGCTCGTCCCATGGCGGCGCCCTTGGCGTACGCGGCCGCGAAGCCGTCCGGCCCGAGGACGGCGCTGGCGCGGGCGGCGGTGGCGGCCACGTCGGGGTCGCCCGCGACGGCGATCCCCCGGAGCGCCGCCCCCACCCCGAGCAGCAGCCCCGCCCGCGCGGCGTCCTCGGCCGTGGTTTGCTGGGCCGTGGTTTGCTGGGCCGTGGTTTGCTGGGCCGTGGTTTCCTGGGCCGTGTTTTCCTGGGCGGGGAGCAGGGCGTGGCCGGCCAGGCCCTCGGCGACGGCGGCGAGGTCGGCGGTCATCGGGGAGCCGAGCGCGGCGGCCAGCGCCTCGCCGTGCCTGCGCGCCGCCTCCGCCGCGTCCCCCCGCGCCTCCGCGAGCCGCGCGAGCGCCGTCAGCACCTGCGACCTGATCCCGGACGCGGTGAAGGCCCAGCTCCCCTGCACGATCTCCAGCGCGGCGTCCAGCCGCTCGGCCACCTCACCGACCCACGCCACCCCGTCCTCCTTCGGCGGGAGGTGGGTGTGCTCGATGCGGGTGATCTCGGCGACGACCAGGTGGATCGTGGCCATCAGGGCGGGCCGGCCCGTACGGCGGGCCAGCTCCGCCGCGCGTTCGCAGTCGGCGCGCGCGCCCCGCGGGTCGTCCGCGCGGCAGCGCGCCTCGGCGCGCCGGCAGAGGACGTCCACCAGCTCCTCCGCCGCGCCGAGTTCCTCCAGCAGCCCCACCGCGTCCTGCCAGAGGCGCATGGCCCGCGTCCGGTCGCCGCGCCAGCTCGTGATCAACGCCAGCCAGTCGAGCGCCTGCGCTTTCCCCCAGCGCTCGCCCACCGCGCCGAAGTCGGTCAGCACGCTCTCCAGCTCCCGCTCGGCGGCCCCGATCCTGCCCCGCAGCACCAGGACGAGCGCCTCGCTCAGCCGGCCCAGCGCCCGGCTCCACGGGTCGGCGGAGAGGAGCGGCGGCCAGTGCTCGCCGCCGTCGTCGTCCGGCGGCCCGGCGACCATGCCCCACAGCGCGGGCCCCAACCGGCAGCGCATCGGCCGCCCGAGCGACCCGGCGGCGGCCCGCGCCCGTTCCCAGTGCGGCGATCCGGCGTCGGGCACGGCGTGCAGCACGGTGAGCACGTACTCCTCGGCCAGCTCGGCGGGCGGCTCGGCCCCCAGCGTGTCGAGCAGGCGGGTCGCGGGCGCGATGGCCTGCCCGCGCCGCCCGCTCAGCCACCAGTACATGGCCAGCGCCGCCACCAGCCGCGCCGCCGTCGCCGGGTCGTGCTCCACGCTCCAGCGCAGCGCCGCCCGCAGGTTCGCGTCGTCGGCCGACAGCCGGGCCAGCCAGTCGAGCTGTTCGGCCCGGTAGAGGTGGTCGTCGGCGCGCCGGGCCAGCTCCAGGAACCAGGCGGCGTGGGCGCGGCGCAGCCGTTCCTCCTCGCCCGCCTCGGCCAGCCGGCCGGCGCAGAACAGCCGGATCGTCTCCAGCATCTGGTAGCGCTCGCCGTCGGTCTCCACGAACGACTTGTCCACCAGGCCGGCCAGCGGCTCGGCGGCGTCCGCGCCGCAGACGGCCTCGACCGCCTCCAGCCGCGCGCCGCCCGCGAACACCGCGAACCGCCTGGCCAGCTCCTGCTCCTCCTCGGCGAGCAGGCTCCAGCTCCACTCGACGACCCCGTGCAGCGTACGGTGGCGGGCCGCGGCGGTGCGGTCGCCGCGCGACAGGAGCGCGAAGCGGCCGTGCTCGGCCAGGCGGGCGGCGATCTCGGCGACGCCGAACGTACGCGTCCGGGCCGCCGCCAGCTCGATCGCCAGCGGCAGGCCGTCGAGCGCGGCGCAGATCCCGCGTACCGCGTCGAGGTTGTCAGGGCCGAGCGCGAACCCCTGGCGGACGGCCGAGGCCCGGTCGGCGAACAGCCGGACGGCGAGCGGATCGGGCAGCGGGGCGAGCGGGACGAGGTGCTCGCCGGTGATGTTCAGCGGCTCCCTGCTGGTGGCGAGGACGGTCAGGCGGGGGCAGGAGGTGAGCAGCCGGCGGGCCAGCGCGGCGGCCCCGGCGACGACGTGCTCGCAGTTGTCGAGGACGAGGGTCAGCTCCTGCTCCGACAGCGCGGCCACCACGCGCCCGGCGGCGTCCCCCGCCCCTCCGGCCTCGGGGGCGCGCAGCGCGGGCTCGCGCAGGCCGAGCGCCCCGAGCACGGCCGCCGCCACCTGCCCGCCGGAGTCGCCGTCCACGAGGGAGAGGTCCACGAAGCAGACCTCCCGCCGCCCGTCCGTGGTGGCCTCGACGGCGAGGCGGGTCTTGCCGGTGCCGCCGGGGCCGACGATCGTCACCAGCCGGGCCTCCGCCAGGGAGCGGATCCTGGCCAGCTCGTCCTCGCGCCCCACGAAGCTGGTGAACGGCGTCGGCGGCCGGGTCCGCGCCACCGCGGCAGGACCGGCGGCGGAGCCGCGCAGGATCTCCAGGTGCAGGGCGGCCAGCTCGGCCGACGGGTCCGCGCCGAGCTCGTCGGCGAGCAGCCGCCGCGTCTCGTCGTACACGGCCAGCGCCTCGGCCTGCCGTCCGGCGGCGTGCAGGGCGCGCATGAGCAGCCCGCGCGCCCGTTCGCGCAGCGGGTGGGCGGCCACCAGCTCCCGCAGCGCCCCCACCGGGCTGGCCTCGGGCAGCGCCAGCTCGGCGGCCAGCAGGTCCTCCCGCGCCGACAGGCGCAGCTCCTCCAGCCGCCGCGCCTGCGCGGCGGCGAGCGGCGCGTCGAGGACGTCGGCAAGCGCCGGGCCCCGCCACAGCTCCAGGGCGTCCCCGAGGACGGCCGCCGCCTGCGCGGACAGCCCGGCGGCGAGCAGCCGCCGCCCCTCGCGGGCGAGGCGTTCGAAGCGGTGGGCGTCGACGTCCTCCGGCTCGACGGCCAGCCGGTAGCCGGCGCCGTGGAACTCGATCAGCCGGTCGGGCAGGGCCCGCCGCAGGCGGGAGACCTGGGCCTGGACGGCGTTGGCGGCGCCGGCGGGCGGGTCGTCGCCGTACTGGCCGTCGATGAGGCGTTCGACGCTCACCGTGCGGCCGGCGTCGAGGAGCAGCAGGGCGAGCAGGGCACGCGGGCGCGGGCCGCCGACGGCGACCTCCCGGCCGTCTGCCGCGCGGACCGTGAGCGGGCCCAGGATGCCGAACTGCACGTCCCGATTGTCGCGCATGCGAGGGTCAGGCTGGCGGGGCCGCCGTGGCGCGGCGCACCCAGGCGGCCGGCCAGATCGTGCCGAGGGCCGCGTACACGGTGAGCAGCGCGAGCGTCGGCACGCCGGCCGCCGCCGCGACGACGGCGGCTGCCGCCAGCAGGAACGTCCAGACGTACAGGGTGGCGCGGCCGTTCGGCGCGCCCGTGTGCGCCGCCTCCTGCACCGGCGTGACCAGGGCCATGACCGCCGCGCCCGCCATGCCCACCGCCTCCGCGCCCAGGGCGACGCCGAGCGCGAGCGTCGCGACGCCGGCGGCCAGCAGCGCGCAGCAGAGACCCGCGACCCGGGCCTCCGCCCCCTCGAACAGCAGCCGGGTCGCCCGCGCGCGAGCCAGCCGCAGCACCGTCACCGCCTCGAAGACCCAGGCCACCCAGTGCATCAGGGCGATGAGCACGAACACCGCGATCAGCGGCGGGACCGCCGGCAGCAGGAGCAGCAGCCGCAGGCCGCCCCGGTGCCGCCGCCGCAGCTCCGACAGCTTGCGCTGCAGCGGGTTGCGCTGCTTCAGCGCCTCGGCCAGCAGGTCCCTGGCCGGGCCGAAACCGGGATCGAGGTGGAGCACCTCGCGGAAGTGCCTGGCCGCGGCCTTCGGATCGCCGAAGGCCAGCGCCGCCCGGCCGGCCGCCAGGTGAGCGGTGGTGCTCTCGGGGTCGATCCGGAGCGCGTACGCGGCCGTCGTGCGGGCCGGCTCGGCCTCGCCGAGACAGGTGTGCGCGATCGACAGCAGCGAGGCCAGATCCGCGTCCTCGGGATCGACGGCCAGCCCGCCGCGGGCCGCGTCCGCCATCTGCCGCCACCGGCCCGCGGCCGAGTGGGCGCGGGCCAGCAGCTCCCACACCGCCGCCTGCTCGGGGGCGTGCGCGAGCGCCGTCTCCCCGGCCCGCACCGCGTCGTCGGGCCGGCCGGAGCGGTAGTGGACCTGGCCGGCGACGTAGTGCGGGAACCAGTGGCCGGGAGCCAGCCTGACGCCCTCGCGCGCCTCCTCGACGGCCTCCCCGGCCTTGCCCTGGCCGATGAGGGCGAGGGCCAGCAGGCAGTGGGCGGTCTCCTGCTCGGGCTCGGCGGCGAGGACGCCGCGCAGCTCCCGCTCGGCGTCGGCGGGGCGGCTCAGCCTCAGCAGCGTCCGCGCCCGCTCCAGGGACTCGCCGACTTTCACCATTTGCCCTTGACCCAGGGCAGCAGGTCGTCCCAGGCGCCGGACTCGTTGGAGTGCAGGACGTAGTTGCGGGCCGTCGCCATCCACTCGCGTACGGCGGTGGGGCGGGCGGCCTTCGCGGCGGCCAGCAGGTCCATGGTGGTCATCGGGATCGGGTGGCCGGCCCGCATCGACTCGTGCAGCTTCACCTCCACCGCCCGGTCCACCACGCCCTTCAGATCCGCGCCCACCATGTGCTCGGTGGCCCGCGCCACCGCGTCGAAGTCCAGGTCCGCCACCGGCTTGTCGCGGCAGAGGATGCGCAGGATGGCGGCGCGGGCGCCCGCGTCCGGCGGCGGCACGAACACGAGCTGGTCGAAGCGGCCGGGGCGGCGGAAGGCCACGTCGATGTACCAGGGGGCGTTCGTGGCGGCGAGGACGAGCACGCCGTCGTTGGCGTTCTGGTCCACGCCGTCCAGCTCGGCGAGGAACTGGTTGACGATCTGCCGGTTGTGGGTGTTGCGGGCGTCGGAGCGGCGGGCGGCGAGGGCGTCCACCTCGTCGAAGAACAGCACGCACGGGCGGTTGCGGCGGGCCAGGTCGAACGTGGCGCGCAGGTTGCGCTCGCTGGAGCCTATGTACATGTCCAGGATGTCGGCCAGGCCGACGCTGATGAACGCCGCCCCCAGCTCGCCGGCCGCCGCCCTGGCCAGGTGGGTCTTGCCCGCGCCCGGCGGGCCGTACAGCAGGACGCCGCCGCCGGCGCGCTTTCCGTAGGCGGCGAAGAGCTCGGGCTGCTGGAGGGGGAGGAGGAGCTTGACGCGCAGGGACTCCTTGACGGCATCCATCCCGGCGACGTCGGCGAACGTCGTCCGCGCCCGCTCCACCTCCGCCGGCCCGTCCCCCGGCCCTGCGGCTGTCGCCGGGTACCCGCCGCCCGCCCCCGCCCCAAGGGAGGAGGCGGGCGGTCCTGCGGGGGAGGGTGCGGGCGGGGGTGCAGGGGCCGGAGACGGGGTGGGGGCGGGCGG
>NZ_JBGLOU010000038.1:0-19397 GCF_041402765.1 Nonomuraea sp. AD125B
GCTCAAGCCATGACGCCGTCCCCGGCCTCATGGGCTCAAGCCCTGACCCCGTCGCGTACCGGGCCTCAGCCCAGCCGGTTGTCGGTGCCGCGCGGCCCCTGCCGCGTGGACTCCGCGCTCAGCGTCGGCTGCCAGTCGAACACGTAGCCACCCTCCATGGGCCCGATGACCACCTCGGCACCCGCCGTGGCCCCGGCCTTGGCCAGCTCCTCCTCGACCCCCAGCCGCTCCAGACGGTCGGCGAGGTAGCCGACGGCCTCGTCGTTGGTGAAGTCGGTCTGCCGGATCCACCGCTCCGGCTTCTCGCCGGTGACCTGGTACAGGTTCTCGTTGACCCGCCGGACCTTGAACCCGGCGTCCCCGAGCTGCTTGGGCCGGATGACGAGCCGGGTGGGCTCCTCCACCGGCTTGCTGGCCCGCGCCGCCGCGACCCACTCCCCCATCGCGTACGTCAGCTCGCGCAGCCCGTCATGCGTGGCCGCCGACACCGTGAACACCCGCAGCCCGCGCTCCTCGAACTCCGGCGTCACCAGCTCGGCCAGCTCCCGCGCGTCCGGCACGTCCGCCTTGTTGAGCACGACGATGCGCGGCCGGTCCTCCAGCTTCCCGTACGCGGCGAGCTCGGCCTCGATCACCTCGTAGTCGCTGACCGGGTCGCGTCCCGGCTCCATCGTGGCGCAGTCGATGACGTGCGCGAGCATGTCGCACCGCTCGACGTGCCGCAGGAACTCGTGCCCGAGCCCCTTCCCCTGCGAGGCGCCCGGGATCAGCCCCGGCACGTCGGCCACGGTGAACACGGTCTCGCCCGCCGTCACCACGCCCAGGTTCGGCACGAGCGTCGTGAACGGATAGTCGGCGATCTTCGGCTTGGCCGCGCTCAGCGCCGCGATCAGCGACGACTTGCCCGCGCTCGGGAAGCCGACCAGCGCCACGTCCGCGACGCTCTTCAGCTCCAGCATCACGTCGAGCCCGTCGCCCGGCTCGCCGAGCAGCGCGAACCCCGGCGCCTTGCGCCTGGCCGTGGCCAGCGCGGCGTTGCCGAGGCCCCCGTGGCCGCCCTGCGCGATGACGTACCGGGTGCCGGCGCCGATCAGGTCCACCAGCACCTCGCCGGTGCGGGCGTCCTTGACCACCGTGCCGTTGGGCACCGGCAGGACCACGTCTTCGCCGTTGGCGCCGTCGCGGTTGGAGCCCTGCCCCTGCTTGCCGTTCTCGGCCTTGCGGTGCGGGCGGCGGTGGTAGTCGAGCAGGGTCGCGGTGTTGGGGTCCACCTCAAGGATGACGTCGCCGCCGCGCCCGCCGTTGCCACCGTCAGGACCGCCGAGGGGCTTGAACTTCTCCCGGTGGATGGAGGCGCACCCGTTTCCCCCGTCACCGGCCTTGACGTGCAGGACCACCTGGTCCACGAAGTCCGGCATGCAGCAGCACTCCTCCATCGCCCCCGCCCAGGGGGCCTCTCAACTCGTCGAACGGGACCCTACCCAGGCCCCGGAAACGCGAAAGGGGTGGATCGCCCGCGCGATCCACCCCTTTGACGCGATGGTGCAACGACCCCCGTGACGGGAGCGGAGAACTACTCCGCGACGGGGACGATGCTCACGGCCCGACGGCCGCGCTTGACGCCGAACTGCACGTGACCCGCGGCCAGCGCGAACAGCGTGTCGTCGCCACCACGGCCGACGTTGTCGCCGGGGTGGAAGTGGGTGCCACGCTGACGGACGATGATCTCGCCCGCGTTGACCAGCTGGCCGCCGAAGCGCTTGACGCCCAGGCGCTGAGCATTGGAGTCACGGCCGTTCCGGGTGGACGACGCGCCCTTCTTGTGTGCCATCTCTCAAACTCCCGATCAGGCCTGGTCGATACCGGTGATCTTCACCTGGGTGTACCGCTGACGGTGACCCTGGCGCTTCTTGTAACCGGTCTTGTTCTTGTACTTGAGAATCCGGATCTTCGGGCCCTTGGTCTCACCGAGGATCTCGGCGCTGACCATGAACTTGCCCACCTCGGTGGTCACGTCGCCATCGTCGACGACGAGCACCGTCGGCAGCGAAACCGAAGAGCCGACCTCGCCGGCGACCTTGTCCACCTCGAGGACGTCACCGACGGAGACCTTCTGCTGCCTGCCGCCGCAACGAACGATCGCGTACACCGCGGAACCCTTCTACTGACTCGCTGTTGCCACAGCCGTCCCCTGAGGGAACGACCGCCGAATGCTGCGCCTGCCATTCGGTCCTGTCTCGAACCGACGAACCGAGTAGGCGCGCCAACAGGGCGCGTCACCTGACGCACCGGTTCACCAGGGTACCGGATTAACGGCCCCCTAGGCGAACCGGACGGATCGTCGGATGTCCGCCAAAGGCTAGTCGGCGGACTTCGCTCGGCGGGAGCGTCGCCGCCCTCTGCCGGAAGTCTGGCCCGCTTGGTCGTCCTCAGCCGGGACATCATCAAGCGCACCGGTCACGGTATCACGGCCGGAGGTGTCCTTGGCCGCGGAAACCTTGTCCGAGACCGCCTTCTCGACGGCCATCTTGCCCTGCGTGCCGCGCGGCTCCGGCTTGCTCTCGACCGGCTCGGTCGAGACGATCAGCCCGCGCCCGTTGCAGCACTCGCACGGCGTCGAGAACGCCTCCAGCAGCCCCTGGCCGACCCGCTTACGCGTCATCTGCACCAGGCCCAGCGAGGTCACCTCGGCCACCTGGTGCTTCGTACGGTCGCGCGCCAGGCACTCCAGCAGCCGCCGCAGCACCAGGTCGCGGTTGGACTCCAGCACCATGTCGATGAAGTCGATCACGATGATGCCGCCGATGTCGCGCAGCCGGAGCTGGCGCACGATCTCCTCGGCCGCCTCCAGGTTGTTCCTGGTGACCGTCTCCTCCAGGTTGCCGCCCTGGCCGGTGAACTTGCCGGTGTTGACGTCCACGACCGTCATCGCCTCGGTGCGGTCGATGACCAGCGAACCGCCGCTCGGCAGCCACACCTTGCGCTCCAGCGCCTTGCCGAGCTGCTCGTCGATGCGGTAGGCCTCGAACACGTCGCCCTGCTCGCCGTCCCACTTCGACAGCCGCTCGCCCAGGTGCGGCGCGACGTACTTGACGTAGTCGTCGACCGTGTCCCAGGCGTCGTCGCCCTGGACGACCAGGTTCGTGAAGTCCTCGTTGAAGACGTCACGGATGACGCGGACGGTGAGGTCGGGCTCGGCGGACAGCAGCTCGGGAGGGCTGGCCGACTTGGCCTTCTTCTGGATGCTCTCCCACTGGGCCGACAGCCGGGCCACGTCGCGGGCCAGCTCGTCCTCGGAGGCGCCCTCGGCCGCGGTGCGCACGATGACGCCCGCGTTCTCCGGCATGACCTTCTTCAGGATGCTCTTGAGCCGGGTGCGCTCCTTGTCGGGGAGCTTGCGGCTGATGCCGGTCATCGACCCGTCCGGCACGTACACGAGGTAACGCCCAGGCAGGCTGATCTGCGAGGTGAGCCGCGCGCCCTTGTGCCCGATCGGGTCCTTGGTGACCTGCACCAGCACCGACTGGCCGGACTTCAGCGCCGACTCGATGCGCTTCGGCTGGCCCTCCATCCCGACGGTGTCGAAGTTGACCTCACCGGCGTACAGGACCGCGTTGCGCCCCTTGCCGATGTCCACGAACGCCGCCTCCATCGACGGCAGCACGTTCTGGACCTTGCCGAGGTAGACGTTGCCCACGTACGACTGGCTCGCCTCGCGGTTGACGTAGTGCTCGACGAGCACGCCGTCCTCCAGCACCGCGATCTGCGTACGGTCGCCCTGGCGGCGCACCACCATCATGCGGTCGACCGACTCGCGCCGGGCCAGGAACTCCGACTCGGTGATGATCGGCGGACGCCTGCGGCCCAGCTCGCGGCCCTCGCGGCGGCGCTGCTTCTTGGCCTCCAGCCGGGTCGAGCCGCGCACGCTCTGCACGCCGTCCGTGGCGGTCTCAAGCGCACCGGTACGGCCGGAGCGCGGCGCGCGGATGCGCACCACCGTGTTGGGCGGGTCGTCGCTGGCCGGCTCGGCGCCCTCGTCACCACCCCTGCGGCGACGGCGACGGCGGCGGCGTGAGGACGAGCTCTCCTCTTCCTCCTGCGCGGCCGGCTCCTCGGCGGGCTCCTCCTCGGACTCCTCGTCCTGGTCCTCGCCGTCCTCGCCCTCGCCACGCTCACGCGCCTTGCCGCGCCCGCGTCCGCCGCGGCGGCGACGGCGGCGACGGCCGCCGCCCTCTTCCTCCTCGGGCTCCTCGGCGGCCTCGGCGTCGGTCTCGTCCTCGACGCCCTCCTCGACCAGGTCCTCGGCCTCCTCCGGCTCGACCGGCTGGGGCGGCTCGGGACGCCGCGTCACGGCCGGCTTGGCCTGCGTCGGATCCGGCGCCTGGAACAGCGGCGCGAAGATGGCCGCGGGCCGCTGGAACGCGGCTCCGGGCTCGTCGTGATGGCGAGCCGAGAACCCGAACGGGTCCGCCAGCAGACTCGGCCGGGTCGGTTCCTCGTCGAGGTCCTCACCGGCGGGCTCGTCATCGAGCGGCTCGTCCTCGGGAAGGATCTCGATGATGTCCTCCCCCTCAACCCCCTCGACATCCCCGCCAGAGGCCGCCACCGCGCCCTGAACACCACCGGGGGCCGCACCCTGACCGACACCGGCCTCAGCACCCCGAGCACCACCAGCCGCCACACCCTGACCGGCACCGACCTCCGTGCCCTGGACACCTCCAGCCGCCGTGCCCTGACCGGCGCCGGCCTCAGCGCTCCGAGCACCGCTGACCGCCGCACCCTGACCGGCGCCAGCCTGGTCAGGAAGGGCTCCCTGCGTGCCCGCGTCCTCGCCCGTCTCGCCGGGCGCCGCCTCCGCGGCGGCCGCGCGCCGGCTACGCGTCGTCGTGGCGCGGGTGCGCGTCCTCCGACTGCCCGTGCCACGGCCGCTCCCGGCCTCCTCGGCGGCTTCCTCAACGCCCTGTGCCGCGGCCTGTCCGGCACCCTCGGCGCCGACCTGCCCGGCACCCACACCCTCGGCCGCGCTCACACCAGCGACCGGCCCAGCGGCGGCCTCGGCCGCGCCGGCGGCCGGCACGCCCTGCTCCCCGGCGGGCGCGACGGCCTCCGCCGCCACGTCCTCACCGGCCTTCTTACGAGTCCTGGTACGCCGCTTCGGCGCGGCCTCCTCTGCGGGAGCCGCGGCCACGCCGCTCTCCACCGCACCGGCGGCAGCACCCTCGGCGCTCACAGCCGCACCGGCGCCGCTCTCGGCCCCGGCCTCCTCGGCCTCGGCGCCCTTCTTCGTGGTACGCCGCCGCGTCGTCGTCGCGGTGGACCGCGTACGCGACGTCTTCTTGGGCTTCTCCTCGCCGGCTCCGGCCTCGCTCACCGTGTCCGCCACGGCCCCGGCCACAGCGGCCTCCACCGGACTGACACCAGCCCCAGCACCACCGTCAGCACCGCCACCCTCAGCGGCAGCGCCACCAGCGCCACCCTCAGCGGCAGCGCCACCAGCAGCCCCGGCAGCACCAAGGCCACCAGCAGGGCCGGCCTCAGCCGCACCCCCACCGGCCCCGCGAGCGCCGCTCACGGCGCCGCTTCCGCTCCCGTTCTCCACGGCAACAGCGACCTCGGCGTCCGGAGACCCGGCCGCTCTGCGCACCACGGTGCCCCGCACCGGCGCGCCCTCCGACACCGACACCGACGGCGCGGCCTGTGCGGCGATGACGGTGACCGGCTTCTGCGCCGGCTCCTCGGGCAGCTCGGGCGGCGGCCCCGCGGGCCGGCTGGCGGCGCGGCGGCGCCTGGTCCCCGTTGACTGTTCAGTTGTCTCCCCGTCGGGGCCAGTGGCCCCGGCGTTGGGCTCGTTGTCGAGCATGCGGGCGCTCTCCCGTCAGCTCCCGGGCGCGTCGCCGCGCCGCGCAGGAGCCATCGTGTCTCAGTTGTCCGCCGGCGCCTCCGTGACGGAGTCGCCGACGCCAAGTCCTGTCAGCGGTCGTGCCCGGCGCATGCTGGGCGCGTCCTCAACCGCCGACGTGCTCACCCGCCGGTCCCGCCTCGCCGCCGCGCGTCGTGTCGCGGTCCAGGCCGAGCGGGTCGGCAAGCGCACCGGTGCTGGCGTCGAGCGGCCCCTGCGCCAGCCTGGTCACCTCGGGGGGAACCGGCGGCGCGAAGTCGGCCACAAGGCGCAGCCCTGTGAGCACATCGTCGGGTCGAACTGCAGGCGTCATGTGCCGAACAACCATGCGCAGTATGACACACGGCTCTCTCTGCACCTGAGCTGCGGTTCTTTCTGTTCCCTCGGAAACCGTCAGCCCCAGGACGGCGCCGCGCGCGTCGAAGCGGCGGGGTCCCTTCTTGGTGAGGCGTTCGACCTCCACGGTGCCCTCCGCGAGAAACTTCTCCACCGCCACCTCGGCGAGCTCGCGATCGGCACCGGGCAGGCGCACCTCCCAGTCGGAGACCTCCAAGCGGTCGGCCAGCCCACCCTGACCCGCCTCCACGACGTCGAGCACATCGAGCCCCGGCGGCAGCGATCCGTCCAGACTGGACCTGACCTGCTCGGGGTCACACGGCGTGGTCACGCCGATCTCGAGGTATTCGGCTTCGCTGGCGACGCCGGTCGGCGCCGCGCCCGCGTAGGAGATCTTGGGGTGGGGCGAGAAACCCGCGCTGTAGGCCACCGGAATGCCGGCACGGCGAACCGCCCTCTCGACGGCCCGCGAGATGTCGCGGTGGCTGGTGAAGCGCAGGCGGCCGCGCTTGGCGTAACGCACACGCAGGCGCTGCACCGTGGGCGCGGGCGGAGGCCCTTCGGGAACAGGTTTCAGAGTCTGTCGTCCTTCCCTTGTAAGAGTTCCTTCGTTCAGGATAAGCCGCCCCGGTGTATGGACGTGTACAACGAGGCACGGCTCGCCCACTGAGCGCGCTAGACCACGGTGAGCGGAAGGAGCTTCCGTCCCGTCGGCCCGATCTGGATCTCGGTGCCCATGGTGGGGCAGACGCCGCAGTCGTAGCACGGCGTCCACCGGCAGTCCTCGACCTCGCCTCCGGAGACCGCCTCCTGCCAGTCCTGCCACAGCCATTCGCGGTCGAGGCCGGCGTCGAGGTGGTCCCAGGGCAGGACCTCGTTCTCCTCCCGCTCGCGGGTGGTGTACCAGTCGACGTCGATGCCGGCCTTGTCCGCCGCGGCCATCCAGCGCTCGTAGGAGAAGTGCTCGCTCCAGCCGTCGAACCGGCCGCCGTCCTCCCAGACGGCCCGGATGACCGCGCCGATCCGGCGGTCGCCGCGCGACAGCAGGCCCTCCACGATCGAGGGTTTGCCGTCGTGGTAGCGGAAGCCGATGGCCCGGCCGTATTCCTTGTCGCCGCGCAGCGAGTCGCGCAGTGCCTTGAGCCGCCGGTCGACGGTCTCGTGGTCGGCCTGCCCGGCCCACTGGAACGGCGTGTGCGGCTTGGGCACGAACCCGCCGATGGAGACCGTGCAGCGGATGTCTCTGCTGCCGGTGGCCTCGCGGCCGGCCTTGATGACCTTCTTGGCCAGGTCGGCGATGCCGAGCACGTCCTCGTCCTGCTCGGTGGGCAGGCCGCACATGAAGTAGAGCTTCACCTGCCGCCACCCCTGCGAGTAGGCGGTGGTGACGGTGCGGATGAGGTCGTCCTCGCTGACCATCTTGTTGATCACCTTGCGCATCCGCTCCGAGCCGCCCTCGGGGGCGAACGTCAGACCGGAGCGCCGGCCGTTCCTGGAGAACTCGTTGGCCAGATCGATGTTGAACGCGTCGACCCGCGTCGAGGGCAGCGACAGCGAGGTGTTGGTGCCCTCGTAGCGGTCGGCCAGGCCCTTGGCGACCTCGGCGATCTCGGAGTGGTCGGCCGACGAGAGCGACAGCAGGCCGACCTCGTTGAAGCCGGACTCCTTGATGCCGTTGTCGACCATCGCCCCGATCGTGGTGATGGACCGCTCGCGCACGGGACGGGTGATCATGCCCGCCTGGCAGAACCGGCAGCCGCGGGTGCAGCCGCGGAAGATCTCCACGCTGAACCGCTCATGCACGGTCTCGGCCAGCGGGACCAGAGGCTTCTTCGGATAGGGCCACTCGTCGAGGTCCATCACGGTGTGCTTGTGGACCCGCCAGGGCACGTCGGGCCGGTTGGGCGCGACCCGCTTGATGCGCCCGTCCGGGTGGTAGTCGACGTCGTAGAACTTGGGCACGTAGACGCCGCCGGACTCGGCCAGCCGCATCAGCAGCTCGTCACGGCCGCCGGGTCTGCCCTCGCCCTTCCACTCGCGCACGACCTCGCTGATGGCGATGGAGATCTGCTCACCGTCGCCCAGCACGGCCGCGTCGACGAAGGCCGCGATCGGCTCGGGGTTGAAGGCCGCGTGGCCGCCCGCGATGACGATCGGATCGTCATCGCCCCGGTCCGCTGCCTCCAGCGGGATGCCGGCCAGGTCGAGCGCGGTCAGCAGGTTGGTGTAGCCGAGCTCGGTCGAGAACGACACGCCGAGCAGGTCGAAGGCGCGCACCGGGCGGTGCGCGTCGACGGTGAACTGCGGCACGCCCTCGGCCCGCATGAGGGCCTCCAGGTCGGGCCAGACGGCATAGGTGCGCTCGGCGAGCGTGCCGGGCAGCTCGTTGAGAATCTCGTAGAGGATCGCCACGCCCTGGTTGGGCAGCCCGACCTCATAGGCGTCCGGGTACATCAGCGCCCATCGCACGTCGGCGGAGTCCCAGTCCTTGACGGTCGAGTTGAGCTCACCTCCGACGTACTGGATGGGCTTCTGCACCTTGGGCAGCAGCGCTTCCAGGCGGTGGAAAATCGACTCGACAGGCATACCGTCAAGGGTAGCGGGGCCTGGGCGGTGGCAAATCCGGCAAGCGCGCTCACGCCCGGTCAGCGCCACCCCCGGCCGGTCAGAGGAACGACTGACCCCGCACCTTGATGGCCTGCAGCAGCCCGATCGCGATCAGGTTGGCGAACGTGGCCGTGCCGCCGTAGGACACGAACGGCAGCGGCAGGCCGGTGATCGGCATGATGCCGATCGTCATGCCGACGTTGACGAACGTCTGGAAGCCGAACCAGCACACGATCATGCCGGCGACCAGCGTCCCGAACCGGTCCTCGCACTTGCGGGCGATGCGCAGCCCGCGCACCAGCACCACCCCGAGCAGCACCACGACCGCGGCCGACCCGAGGAAGCCGAACTCCTCGCCAGCCACGGTGAAGATGAAGTCGGTGTGCTGCTCGGGCACGAACCGCCCGGTCGTCTGCCCGCCGCCGAGCAGCCCCTTGCCGAGCAGCTGCCCCGATCCGATGGCGATCAGCGACTGCGTCGCGTTGTATCCCACGCCGCGCGGATCGACGCTCGGATCGACGAACGCCGTGAACCGCGCCACCTGGTACGGCTCCAGCAACTGGAAGTAGAACACCGAGAAGATCCCCAGCGCGGCGGTGGCCACCAGCCCCGCGATGACCCGTTTGCGCACGCCCCCGAGGACCAGCCCGGCCGCCGTGATCACCGCCAGCACCATGGCCGTGCCCAGGTCGGGCTGGAGCATCACCAGCCCCATCGCGATCACCGCCGCCAGGATCGCCAGCATCACGTCGAGCCCGCGCGGCCGGTCGGTGCCCTCCGCGGGCTGCGCCAGCAGCATGGCGATGATCAGCAGCAGCCCCACCTTGGCGAACTCCGACGGCTGCACCGCGAAGCCGCCGCCGAGCAGGATCCACGAGTGCGAGCCGTTGATCGTCGCTCCCAGCGGCGTGATCACCAGCCCCAGCCCGACCAGCGACACGAAGAACACCAGCGGCGCGTACGCCCGCATCGCCCGGTGATCGACGGTCGCCACCATGGCGCACAGCACCACGCCGATGGCCTCGTTGAGCATGTGCTTCTTCACCAGGCCGGTGGAGCCGGGCGCCCAGGTCCTGGTGCACGACCACACCAGCAGCGTGCCGATCACGCACAGCCCGGCGACCGCCACCAGCATGAGCCCGTCGAGCCTGCGGACCGCGGAGTTCTCCTGCATGAGCCGGCGCAGCAGCGAGGGCCGCTGGACGGCGGCGGTGCGGGCGGTCATCGTGGCGCCACCGTTCCGTCGGGCCGGAAGACCGGCAGTTTGGTGGTGAGCCTGCCCCCGGGCACGGCCGGGGTCCGTTTGATGCCGTAGATGCCCTCGTAGATCTCACGCGCGGCGGGCGCAGCGGTCTGCGCGCCCATGCCGCCCTGGGAGACCATGACGACCACGACGTACTGCGGGTTCTTCGTCGGCGCGAACGAGGCGAACCACGAGGTGTCCTGCTTGCCCCACACCTCCGCGGTGCCGGTCTTGCCGCCCACGCGCACCTTGTCCATCGGGAAACCGGCGAACGCCCCGGCCGCGGTGCCGTCCTGGGCGACCTGGCTGAGCGCGTTCTTGATGTAGTGCCGCTCCTTCTCGCTCAGCGGCAGCTTGCCGACCACCGGCACGGGGATGGTCCTGACCACCTTGCCGTCGGGCCGCACCTGCGCCCAGCCGATGCGCGGGCTGCGCAGCTTCCCGTCGCTGACCAGCGCCATGTAGGCCCGCGCGAGCTGCATCGGCGTCACCAGCACGTCGCCCTGCCCGATGGAGAAGTTGGCCGAGTCGCCGGGCCGCAGCAGGAACCCCTCCGTGCAGTTCTCCAGCGCCAACCGCTTCAGGAACTCCGCCCGCGCGCGGTCCTTGACCTCCGGATAGCCCTTGCGCGAGCGCTCGCACGTGACCGCGTTGGTCTGGTTCCACAGGCTCTTCTTCCACGCCCGGTCGGGAATGCGGCCCCCGGACTCGCCGGGCAGGTCGACGCCCGTCGGCCGGCCGAACCCGAACGCCCTGGCCGTGTTCGCGAAGATCTCCTTCGGCGGCTTCTTCGGATAACGCCCGCCGTCCTTGAGGTACTGCTCGTACGCGGCCCGGTAGAAGATCGTGTCGCACGACCTCACCAGTGCCGTGTGCAGGTTCATCGGGCCCAGCCCGATGCCGCGGAAGTTGTTGAAGGCCCGCCCGCCCACGTTGTACGACCCCGAACAGTCGTAGGTGCCGTTCAGCGGATAGCCGGCCCGCAGCATCGACGTCACCGACGAGATCTTGAACGTCGAACCGGGCGCGAACTGCCCGTTGATCGCCCGCGACACCAACGGCTTGCCCGACTTCTCCGACATCAGCCGCTGGTAGCCGCGCGCCGAGATCCCGCCGCCCCAGATCTCCGGGTCGTAGTTGGGCTGGCTGGCCAGCGCCACCACCCTGCCGCTCCGCGCGTCGAGCACCACCGCCGCCCCACCGTCGGCCTGCGGCGCGGACTTCATGGCCCTTTCGAGGGCCTTCTCGGTCACCGCCTGGATCCGGGAGTCGATACTGGTCACCAGATGGTCGCCGGGAACGGGCGTGACCTGGTCCTCCACCCCGAGCGCCTTGCCCATCCGGTCGACCTGCACCCGGCGCAGCCCGGCCTTGCCGCGCAGCGCGTCGTCGTAGACGTACTCCAGCCCGTCGCGCCCGGCCAGGTCGACGCCGGAGAAGGCCGCCTTGAGCCCTTCGCGCTTCTCCAGCTCCTCCTCGGTGACCGGCTGCAGGTAGCCCAGCATCTGCGCGCCCGCCCGGCCGCCCGGGTACTGCCGCACGGAGTGGATCTCCGCCGTCACCCCGGGGAACTCCTCCTGGCGCTCCAGGATCTGCAGCGCCTCCCGGGTGTCCACCTTCTCGTCCAGCGGCACCGGCTGGTAGGGCGACCCCGTCCAGCACGGCTTCGGCACCTTCGGCCCGCACGGCGTGATCTTCCGCTGCAGCTCCTGCACCGGCCTGCCGAGCACCTGCGACAGCTTGGTCAGCACCTTCAGCCCGCCGTCCGGCGTCCTGGACAGCAGCGCGCGGTCCACCGACACGACCAGCGCCGTACGGTTGCGCACCAGCGGCCGCCCGGAGGAGTCGAGGATCTGCCCGCGCACGGCCGGCACGATCACCGTGCGCGTCCTGGTCTCCGTCGCCCGCGTCACGAACTCCTGCCCGTGCACCACCTGCACCTGGTAGAGCCGCCCGACCAGCACCACGAGCAGCGTCAGCACCAGCACGTGCAGCACCAGCAGCCGGGTCCGCATCCTGATCATGTCGAGTACCTCGGCTCGCCGCGGGCGGCCAGCCAGATGACGACAGGGGACACGAGCAGCGTGTAGACGATGGTGACGGGCACCTCCCCGGTCAACGTGGCCAGCGTCACCCGGGAGTCCCCGATCAGCAGGTTGACGCCCACGGCCAGCAGCGGCGCCAGCAGCACGCACAGCACCACGGTGGTCACCGGGCCGCCCGCCCCCCGACCGGCCACGTAGCCGACCAGCGCCAGCACGAACGCGTACTGCCCGACCAGATGAGCGCCCGGCGGCGCGATGTCCACCACCAGCCCGGCGAAGAACCCGAGCACCGCCCCCGGCACCGCCCCGCGCGCCAGAGCCGCCCCGACCACGGCCAACAGCACCAGATCAGGCGCTCCCCCGCCAGGCAACGGCAGCCGGTTGACCAGCATGACCTGCACCAGCAGCGCCAGCAGCACGCACAGTCCTCCGATCACCGCGACCCCTCCTCGTGCCCCAGCCCCCTGAACACCACAACCCACCCTCGCCGCGCAGCCCCCCGCACCGCCCCCACCCGCCGGCAGAAGCCGAGCCCCGCACCGCTAGGACCCACCTCCCACATGCAGGCACACACACCACAAGCCGCCTCCCGCACACAGGGCGCCCGCACCACGACCCGCCCTCGCCGCACAGGCACCCAGACCCGCGTCCCCAGACCCCGCATCCCGCACACAGACACCCGGACCCGCGCCCCCAGGCCCCGCATCCCGCACACGGGCCCCCGGACCCGGGGCCCCGCGCACCGCCCTCCGCCCACAGACGCCCGCATCACCGTGACCCCCCTCGGCGCGTAGGCGTCCGCGTCACCGCGCCCCCCTCCTTGGCGGGCAGCACCGCGTCACGCGGGTCCCTCTTCGGCGCCTCGACCACCACACCCACCGCGTCCAGCGCCGTCAGATCCGCGAACGGCCGCGCATAGGCGATGCGCGTCAGCTCTCCAGGCGTGGACTCGACCCGCTCGATCACCCCGACCGGCACCCCCGGCACGTACGGCCGCCCGTTCTGCGACCCGAAGCTGACGATCCGCCCGCCCCGCACCAGCGGCGCGGTGGAGTCGAGCAGCCGGAACTGCACGAGCCTGCCGTACTCGCCCACCCCGTGGACGACGCCGATCTCCTTGCCGCCCTCCAGCCGCGCGCCCGCCGCCGAGGCCGGATCGCTGATCAGCAGCACCGTCGAGCTGGTGGTGGAGGCGTGGATGACCCGCCCTACCAGCCCGTCGCCGTTGAGCACGGTCATCTCCGGCTGCACCCCGTCGGCGCTGCCGATGTCGATCTGCACGGTGTCCTCGAACCCCGGCTGACCTCGCCGCGCGACCACATTGCCTGTGACGATCTTGTATCCGCCGACTCCCGCCAGCCCCAGCAGCTTCTTCAGCTCGCTGGAGCGGTCGGCGTCGAGCTTGTCGGACAGCATCCCGGTCCGCAGCCGGGCGTTCTCCTCCGTTAGCGCCTTGATGCGCTCCTGCGCCGCCGGCGCGGTGAACACGGCCTGCACGAACGTGGTGACCGGCCGCACCACCCCGCCCCCGAGCTGCTCGGCCGACCCGAAGACCCAGGCCCCGACGGCGCGGAGCGGGCGCAGCGGCGAGCTCTCGCCGGTGCGATGATCGACGGTCAGGATGACCAGCGCCGCCGTCAGCAGCACTCCGAGGATCAGCCGGCCCCGGCGCGAGTCCCTCATCAGTGCCGTGACTCCGGCACCAGGACCTCCTGCAGCGCCTCGAAGTCCTCGGCGCACTTGCCGGAGCCGATGGCCACCGAGTCGAGGGCGTTCTCGACGAGGTGGACCGGCATGCCCGTCTCGGCCTTGACCCGCTCGTCGAGGCCCCTGAGCAGAGCGCCGCCGCCGGTGAGCGCGATGCCGCGGTCCATGATGTCGCCGGACAACTCGGGCGGGCACTTGTCGAGCGTGGTCTTGACCGCGTCGACGATCGCGTTGACCGGCTCCTCGATCGCCTTCCTGATCTCCTCGCCGGAGACGATGATCGTCTTCGGCAGCCCGCTGACGAGGTCGCGCCCGCGGATCTCAGCGTGCAGATCCTCGCCGTGCGGGCAGGCCGAGCCGATCGCCATCTTGATCTCCTCGGCGGTGCGCTCGCCGAGCATGAGCGAGAACTCCTTCTTGGCAAACGCGATGACGGCCTGGTCGAGCTCGTCGCCGCCGATGCGGATCGACTGACTGGTGACGAGGCCGCCCATCGAGATGATCGCCACCTCGGTGGTGCCCCCGCCGATGTCGACGACCATGTTGCCGGTGGGCTCGTGAACCGGCAGCCCGGCGCCGATCGCGGCCGCCATGGGCTCCTCGACGATGTAGACCTTGCGTGCGCCGGCCTGGTAGCCGGCCTCTTTCACCGCGCGCTGCTCGACGCTGGTGATGCCGCTCGGCACGGCGATGATGATGCGCGGCTTGGCGAAGTGACGCCGTTTGTGCACCCTCTGAATGAAATAGCGCAACATGCGCTCGGTGACGTCGAAGTCGGCGATCACGCCGTCCTTCAGCGGCCGGACGGCCACGATGTTTCCGGGCGTACGGCCGATCATGCGCTTGGCCTCGATGCCGACCGCCACGATCTTGCCCGTGGTGGTGTTGATCGCGACGACGGACGGCTCGTTGAGCACGATGCCGCGGCCACGGACATAGACCAGTGTGTTGGCGGTTCCGAGGTCGACCGCCATGTCACGGCCGAGGAACGCGAGCTTGCTGCCCATGGGGAACGGAGCCCTCCGTAACGTCGTTCGCGAATGACTACGGATTGAATTCGAATCGTAACGTGACGTACCCACCGCTGAGTGCAACGAGCCATCGCACTCCTCAAAAATCTCCAGCCCCAAGCTCAACCGCAATTTTGCCCAGACTGTCGCATAACGCCCGAACGTCCGCTGGACCGTTCCAAAAGCCCCACATGGCATCCCGCAACTCTCGCGGCACACGCTACGCAGGACCACCGACAAAAACACGCGCGCCCGCACAGCGTGCAGTACTGTGCGGGCGCGGGAGTTGCCTTCGCGGCCCTCGGAAAGGGACGGTCAGGGCGAGGTAACTAGAAGCGGTCGGGGAAGAAGATCTTGATCTCCCGGGCGGCGGACTCGGGCGAGTCGGAGCCGTGGACGACGTTCTCGCCGATCTCCAGGGCGTGGTCGCCGCGGATCGTGCCGGGGGCGGACTTCACCGGGTCGGTGGCGCCGGCCAGCGCGCGGAAGGCCTCGACGGCGCGGGGGCCCTCCAGCACCAGGGCGACGAGCGGCCCCGACGTGATGAACTCGACGAGCTCACCGAAGAACGGCCGCTCGGAGTGCTCGGCGTAGTGCGCCTTGGCGGTGTCGGCGTCGAGGGTGCGCAGATCCATCGCCACGACCTTGAGGCCCTTGCGCTCCACACGGGCGATCACGTCACCGATGAGGCCACGCTTCACCCCGTCGGGCTTGATCAGGACAAGAGTGCGCTCGGACACTTGAAGTTCTCCTTCGAACAGAATGGGGTCGCGGCTACCGGCGCCCCGGCCTCATCGCGAGGACGCCTCGGCCGGGCACGGGCCCGGACGTCGCCGTAGCCGGGCCTCAGCTTACCGTCCCGGGCCCGCACCCTCGTTTCGTACGGCGATCCCGTCCCGGCCCTCCAGGCCGTCGTGGAGGCCGGACGGCGCCGTCTAGGGGGCACGGTCGTCCTCAGGTGACTTCGCCTGAGGCGGAACAGCGGGCACCTGCCCCTCCTCGGCCTCGGCGAACGCAGGCCCGTCCGGCACGGACCGACCACCTTCAGTCGCGCCCGGACCCCGCTCCCCGCCCCGACCAGAATCGTCCGCGGCGTCGAAGGCATCTCCCCATTTCCGCCGCTCACCGGCGCAGTCAACGGCCTCGCTCCCCGCACCTGGATCACCCTGCGGGGCTGTTACGAGCAGGACATCCTCGAAGGCCCGTTTGCCTCCTTCGTCGCCCTCGGACCGCCGCGCCAGCACAGCCGCCAGCACGATGATCGCCACCAGCAGGAACCCGCCGATGAGCGCCCACCAGTGCAACGCCCCCACGAACTTGTCCACCAGCTCCTGCGCCGACCGGACCCCGTCCAGCAGCGCCATCTGCACCCCGGTCCCCAGCAGGAACCCTGCCAGCACCCCGGCCACGCACAACGACAGCCCGAACGCCGCCGCCCCGATCCCGACCTCCTGCAACGTCGCCGTCAGGGCCACCGCCGCTCCCACCGCCAGCAACGTGAACGGCACCGCCAGCACCATCCCGTCGGCCGACGGCACCACCAGCCGGACCGAGCACAACCCCACCACCATGGACAGCAGCCCCAGCGGCGCCAGCCATCTCCCGGCACCCACCGCGAACAGCCGCACAGCCACCGCCGCGCCGATCGCCAGCACTCCCGCGACGACGTACGGGATCCACAGCCCCCGCAACCCGGGCCCGCCGAGCCCGCCCATCTCCACCAGCGTCACCTGAGCCGCACTCGGCAGCAGCACCACCCCGACGGCCACCAGCACGTACGCCGCCCGGCGGCTCTCCACAGGCCCGATCGACGCCAGCGCCAGCAGCCCGAACACGGCCGTGGCCGCCAGCAGCACCACCGGAGGCGCCCGCCAGCCCGCCGAGGCCGTGCTGATCGCCACCACGGCGATCCCGAGCGCCAGAACGACGCACAGCAGCAGCCGGCCGCGCTCGCCCACCGCGAAAACGGGAGCCTCCGGCCGGCCGAGCAACATCCAGGCCAGCAGGTACGCCGCCGCCAACCCCAGCGCGACCCCCGTCACCAGCGGATACGGCTGCAACGTCACCTTCCAGCTGCTGACCGCGTCCAGCGGCCACAGCGCCAGCGCCTGCGCCGTGAGCAGACTCAGGCTGAACGTCCCTGCCCACAGACCGCGAAGCACCGGCGTACGCGTCCAGACCGCGACCAGCGTGGCGGGCACGAGCAGGCCGCACCCGACGCCGCGCAACACGCGTACGACGCCGACGAGAAGCTCACTGACCGCGTAACCGCCCGCCGCGTCGGACAGCGCCACCAGCGCCAGCCCGGCGAGCATGAGGTGCGCGGCAGGAACCCGTCGCAGCGCCACCGCCCCGAGCGGCACGGCCAGCATGAGCACGGGCAGGGCGAGCCCGTGCGTACGCATGAGCCCGACCTGGTCGATGTCGGCGGGCAGCAGCCTCGCGACGACGGAGAGCGTGTTGGGGATCGTGGTGATCGCCAGCGGCAGCGCGCAGACGACCAGCAGCCCGAGCAGAGTGTCGAGCAACCAGCTGTTTCCGGGCGCAACCGAACGGAGCGACCGCTGGATCGGGGGGACGGCCATGTAGGCCGACTTTAGCGGGTAGTAGCGCCCTCGACACGGCGAGCGACCATAATCGCGGTGATCCACAGCGCCGCGAAGATCGCCCCAAGGAAGAACATGGACGTCACCAGGAACCCACTCGCGATCGCCAGCACTTGGACGACGCTGCCCAGCAGGTAGCCGACCGGCTTCTTGAGCAGGCCGGCGGCGACCACGCACAGCATGGCCAGCCCGATCCCGACGGTCACCGCCAGCGCGGGCTCGACCTTGCCGATGACGATCGCGACAGGCGTGATCAGCCCGGCGACGATCGCCTCCATCCCGAGCACGCTGGCGCCGAGCCTGCGCATGCCCGGCGTCACCTGAAAGCTCATCTCGAACCCCCTTTCATCCTCATCAACCGGGCCGGTACGCCCGGCGGGCCCGACGCGTCGCATCCGGTCATCAGACGCCGTCCGCCTTCAGCAGCCGCCGCGCGTCCCCCGCCGTGACGACCGACCCCGTGATCAGCACGCCGGTGCCGCTGAACTCACCCTCGGCGTCGGCGATGCCGATGCCCTTGTCGATGGCGTCGTCCAGCCGGTCCTCCACGTGCACCCGCTCCTCGCCGAAGATCGGCTCGGCCAGCGCCGCCAGCTCGTCCGCCGTCAACGACCTGGGCGAGGAGTTACGCGTGACGATGATCTCGTCCACGATCGGCTCAAGCAGCTCCAGCAGGCCCTCGACGTCCTTGTCGCGCATGACCGCGACCACGCCGATGACCTTCGCGAAGTCGAACGCCTCGTGCAGCCCCTCCAGCGTCGCCTGCATGCCGCCGGGGTTGTGGGCGGCGTCGATGACGACCGTCGGAGTACGGCGGACGACCTCCATGCGCCCCGGCGAGGACGCCTGCGCGAAGGCCTGGCGTACGAGGTCGGCGTCGAGCGGGTCGTCGCCGCCCGTCAGCGCCTCGACGGCGGCCAGGGCGCACGCCGCGTTGCCCGCCTGGTGAGCGCCGTACAGCGGCAGGTAGACCTCGTCGTAGACGCCCTTGAGGCCGCGCAGGGTGAGCAGCTGCCCGCCGATGGCGACCTCGCGGCTCATCACCCCGAACTCCAGCCCTTCGCGCGCCACGACCGCGCCCACCTCGGCCGAGCGCCGCATCAGCACCTCTGCCGCGGCCAGCTCCTGCTGGGCCAGGATCGCGGTGGCGCCGGGCTTGATGATGCCCGCCTTCTCCCCGGCGATGCTGGGGATGTCGGGCCCGAGCCGGTCGGTGTGATCGAGGGAGATAGGAGTGATCACACACACGGTGCCGTCGGCGACATTGGTGGCGTCCCACGATCCGCCCATCCCGGTCTCGATGACCGCCACGTCCACGGGCGTGTCGGCGAACGCCGCGAACGCCATGGCCGTCAGCAGCTCGAAGAACTGGATGCGCCGGCCCTGGGTGTCGGCGAGCTCGACGTACGGGATGATCTCCTCGTAGACCTGCGCGAAGCGTTCCTCGCTGAGCGGCTCACCGTCGACGGTGATGCGCTCGCGCATGGACACCAGGTGAGGGCTGGTGAACCGCCCCACCCGCAGGTTGCGCTCCTTGAGCAGCGCCTCGGTCAGCCGCGCGGTGCTCGTCTTGCCGTTGGTGCCGGCGATGTGTATGACCGGGTACGCCCGCTGCGGTGAGCCGAGCAGGTCCAGCAGGGCCGCGATCCTGTCCAGCGTCGGCTCGAAGTCCCACTCGACGCCGCGCTCCAAGATCGCGCGTTCGACGGCACGATAATCCACACCTCAACCCTACTGACTGCTCGCACCGCTCCCGGCCACGCCCCACTCCCTGCGGCACCGCACAAATGCAGAAGGGCCCCGACTGAACCAGTCGGGGCCCTCCATAAAGATTGTCCGGCGGTGACCTACTCTCCCACACCCTCCCGAGTGCAGTACCATCGGCGCAGAGAAGCTTAACTTCCGGGTTCGGAATGTAACCGGGTGTTTCCTTCCCGCCATAAC
>NZ_JBGLOU010000039.1:0-11060 GCF_041402765.1 Nonomuraea sp. AD125B
CCACAACCTCCAACCCGCTCCGCCGCACAAGCCCCAGCCCGCCCTGGCCTGGGACGCCCCGCCCGCCGCCGTCCCGCGCGACCCGGGCGCGGGCGTCGCCGCCACCCGCCGGAGTTACTACGGGCATCGCCCCACCTCGCCCGACCTCGCCCACTTCCCCCGGCAGCGCTGGCTCGCCGCCGTACGCCATGTCCTGACCACCGTGCCGTCCGACGCCCTCGACTACGGCGACCCCGGCGGTGTGCCCGAGCTGCGCGAGGAGCTGGCCGGCTACCTGCGCCGGGTCCGGGCCGCCGACGTGCGCCCGGAGAACCTGGTCATCGTCGGCGGCGTCGCCCAGGGCCTCAGCCTGGTGGTGCACGTCCTGAGCCGGGAGCGCGAGCTGCGCCTCGCCGTGGAGGACCCGACGAGCCTCGGCCAGGTCCCGCTGCTGCGCCGCGCGGGCGCCCGGCTCGTGCCGGTGCCGGTGGACGAGGAGGGCCTGGACGTACGGCGGCTGACGGGCGAGGCGGCCCTGGTCACCCCCGCGCACCAGTTCCCGACCGGCGTGGTCCTGTCCCCGTCGCGCCGCGCCGCGCTCGTGGAGTGGGCGCACGCGGGCGACCGGTTCGTCCTGGAGGACGACTACGACGCCGAGTTCCGTTTCGACCGCGACCCCGTCGGCTGCCTCCAGGGTCTCGCCCCGGACCGGGTGGTCCTGTCCGGCAGCGTGAGCAAGGCGCTGGCCCCGGGGCTGCGGCTCGGCTGGGTGGCCGCGCCGCCCGAGCTGGCCGAGGCGGTCCGGCGGGCGCGCGGCGAGCTGGACCTCGGCTCCCCGGTCGTCGACCAGTACGCGCTCGCGCACTTCCTGCGCACCGGCGGCTACGACCGGCATCTGCGGCGCATGCGCAGGGAGTACCGCCGCCGCAGGGACGCCCTGGTGGCGGCGCTGTCCGAGGAGCTGCCCCAGGTGCGGGTCAAGGGCATCGAGGCGGGGCTGCACGTGTACCTGGAGCTCCCGGACGGCTGGACCGAGCAGGAAGTGGTGCGCGCGGCCCGCGAGCTCGGGCTGTCGGCCGAGGCGGTGGGGCCGATGCGGGAGTTCGCGGGCCCGCCCGCCGTGGTGGTGGGGTTCGCCCGGCTGCCCGCGCACCAGGCGGCGGAGGTCGCCCACGGATTGAAGGTCCGAATGTCAGGACAAAAAATTGACCGAGGCGGACACCTCGCCTAGAAAGAAAGCACGTCGTGTCTCTGGAGCCGTCATGCGTGTGGGACTGCTGGGCCTCGGCCGGATCGGCGCCTTCCACGCCGCCACCCTGGCCGCGCATCCGCTGGTGGACGAGTTGATCGTCGCCGACCCCGTGCGCAGCACGCCGCACGGCGAGCCCGGCGACCCGTTCGACGTGGACGCCGTCGTCATCGCCACCCCCACCAGCACCCACGCCGAGCTGATACTCAGGGCCTGCGCGCGGGGCATCCCGGTCTTCTGCGAGAAGCCTGCGGCCGGCACGGTGGCCGAGACGCTGAAGGTGCTGGAGGCGGCCGAGGGGCATCGGGTGCAGATCGGCTTCCAGCGCAGGTTCGACCCCGGGTACGCGGCGGCGCGGGCGGCGCTGCGCGCGGGGGAGCTGGGCGAGCTGCACCGCGTCCACCTGGTGACGGCCGATCCCGCGCCGCCGCCGGCGTCGTACCTGCCGCTGTCCGGCGGGATCTTCCGCGACTGCCACGTCCACGACTTCGACGCGCTGCGCTGGGTGACCGGCCGCGAGGTGGTCTCGGTGTTCGCGTCCGGGGCCAACCGGGGGGCCGCGTTCTTCGCCGAGGCCGGTGACGTCGACACCAGCACGGCGCTGCTCACGCTGGACGACGGCACGCTCGCCACCCTCCAGGGCTCCCGCTACAACGGCGCCGGCTACGACGTGCGCATGGAGCTGGCCGGCACCCGCCGTACGCAGGCGGTGGGCCTCGGCCCGCGCGCGCCGCTCCGCACCGTCGAGGGCCTGCCGGAGCCCGACGAGCCCTGGCCGGACTTCGTCACCCGGTTCGAGCACGCCTACCGCAGCGAGATCGACGCCTTCCTGACCGGCGCCCCGAACCCCTGCACCATCCTGGACGCCCTCTCCGCCCTGTACGTCGCCGAGGCCGCCGACCTGTCGCTGCGCGAGAGGCGTCCCGTCGAGCTGGCCGAGGTCACCCGCCCCGGCCTGTGATCACGCGGCGGCCGGGGCCTTGGGCTGGAAGGCGGGCGCCAGCAGGAAGATCGCGGCCGCCAGCACCAGCGGCGCCGCGTACGCCACCCGGTAGTTCGCCGCCTCCGCGATGCCGCCGATCATGGCCGCGCCGAGGATGAAGCCGATGTAGTTGAACAGGTTGACCCGGGCGATGGCCACGCCGGTGCCCGCCGGGTCGAGCTTGCCGGCCGCCGAGAACGACTGCGGCCCGACGACCGCGAGCCCCACCCCGGTCAGGCCGAACGCGACGATGCCGAGCACCTGGTTCTGCGCGAGCACCACGCCGAGGAAGCCGGCCGTGGCGATCACCGCGCCGATGCGGACGATGGCGGCGGGCCCCCAGCGGCGGGCCGCCACGTCGCCGCCGAGCCGGACGGCCAGCGTCGTGGCCTGGTAGGCGGCGTACGCCAGCGGGATGACGCTCGCGCTCGCGTGCAGTTCGTTCTTCATCAGGACGGTGTTGAAGTTGGAGACCGAGGCGTCGCCGATGTAGAGGAAGGCCATGGCCAGGCAGAGCGGGATGAGCGGCCGCCACGGGAGCGAGCCGCCGAGCGGCGAGACCTCGCTCTCCGGCTGCTCCTCCTCCTTCGTGCACAGGCGGGGCCCGGCGTAGAGCGAGCCGGCCACGACGACGACCATGGGGATCGCCATGATCCAGTGCAGCGGCAGCCCGGAGGCGGCCGACGCCCACAGCGCCCCGGCCAGGCTGAGCACGCTCCACACGCAGTGGAACCCGTTGAGCACCTGGACGCCGTAGCGGCGTTCGACCGCGACGCCCTGCATGTTCATGCCCGCGTCCACGGCGCCGACCGACACCCCGAACACCAGCAGCACCGGTATCAGCAGCGGCACGTTCGGCGCGAGCCCGGCGAGGACCACGGCGACGGCGACCGCCGGTTGGGCGACGCGCAGCAGGGGTCTGCTGCCGTGCCGGGCGGCGTACGTGCCGGCCGCCATGCTGCCGACGCCCGCGAACACCGGCACGATGAGCAGCAGCAGCGTCAGCGTGCCGTCGTCGATGCCATGCTTGGTCTGCAGGTTCGCGACCTGGACCAGCAGCGAGGCGAACGACAGCCCTTGGAGGGCGAAGACGGCGGACGTGGCCACACGGGCCTGGCGGTCGCGCGGGGACGGCACGGCGGCCTCCTGATGTTGATTGGGGGGAGATCAAACGTGAGGCGGAGTCAGGTTAGCCGCACGCCAGGGGGTCACGCCAGAAGCAGATCAGCAGCGGATAGGGTGCCGACGTGAGACGGGGCTACCCGGCGGGAGAGGCGCGCAAGGAGCGCATCCTGGCCGCCGCGTTGCTGGAGTTCGCCGAGCACGGCTACCGGGGCGCGTCGCTGGCGCGCGTGGCCGAGCGCGTCGAGCTGTCCCAGGCCGGCCTGCTCCACCACTTCACCAGCAAGGAACGCCTGCTCCTCGCGGTGCTCGACTACCGCGACGAGCTCGACGTACGCCGCTTCGACGTCGAGGCCGCCGGCGGGATCGACGCGCTGCGCGCCCTGGCGGACGTGGTCGCCAACAACGCCAGGGTGCCCGGCCTGGTGCAACTGTTCTCGGTGATCAGCGGCGAGGCCGTGACCCCCGGCCATCCCGGCCACGAGTGGGCCAGGCGGCGCTACCGCCGGCTGCGCGCGCAGGTCGCGGCGGCGCTGCGCAGGGGCGTCGAACGCGGCGAGTTCCGTCCGGGCATCGACGCCGAGGCGCACGCCGACCGCCTGATCGCGATGATGGACGGCCTCCAGACGCAGTGGCTCATCGACCCCGACCAGGTGGACATGACCGCCGTGTTCAGGGGTTACGTGGACGACCTCATCGCGCTGCTGCGCCCTGCGGGCTCCGGCTGAGAGGGGGCGGCGTCGAGCTTCTCGGCCGCCGCCCACACGCCGAGGGCGAGCAGCGCGGCCACCTCGGTGACCGCCAGCCCCCGCTCCACGAGCCCGAGCGGCATCACCCGGTACCACGGCAGCCCGTCCTGCGCCCCGACGAAGATCATCGTCCCGATGCCCGCGACCCACAGCACCGAGCAGACGCCGAGCCAGAAGGCGACCGGCGTGGCCCGCGACCGCTCCCGCCGCCACGCCCGCGAACGGGGCCTGGCGATCACCACGGCCGCCAGCGGCAGGCACAGGAACGCCACGAAGCTGCCCACCCGGTGGATGCTGCCGCTCATGCTCGGCCCCACCGACCAGTCGTGCTTCTCGAACCAGGCCGTCAGGAACAGCCCCACGCTCCAGCCCATCAGCGCGATCGTGCCGACGATCCCGGCCAGCCGCCTGCGGGCCAGCGACACGGCGATGGCCGCGGAACCGGCCGCCAGCAGGCCCACGCCGAGGCCGAACACCCAGCCGCCGGGACCGAGGCCGTGCTCGCTGATGGTCCGCCTGATCGGGTTGATCTCGTCCAGACTGGTCAGCTCCAGACCGAGGATCAGCACCACGCCCGCCCCGGCCGCGCCCAGTCCCCATCGTGCCGGTCGATGCACGCCCACCTCCGTCTGCCTTTGCCGAGATCAACGGAGCGAAATGCGTGATGATTCCGGCGTATGGCGCCGAGCGAAACCTCTCGGCGGGGGATATCGTCGGAGATGTGAACGAACGCGCGGGATCCTGGTTGCCGAAGCTGCAGGAAGTCGGTGAGCGGCTGGCCGAGGAGTTCGTCTCCGCGCGGCGCCCGCCCGCCGCGGCCGGCCTGCCGGCGCCGTCCGAGCTGCGGGCCTCCGACGCCGACCGCGAACGCATCGCGCAGGTGCTCCAGGACGCCCACGCCGACGGCCGGATCACGCTGGAGGAGCTGGAGGAACGCCTCGGCGTGCTCTACTCGGCGCGCACGCTGGGCGACCTCGCCGGGCTCACCGCCGACCTGCTGCCCGCCGACCAGCAGCCGCTCAACCTCGACGGCCGGCCGGTCTCGGCCATCTTCAAGCAGGAACGGCGGGGCGGGCGCTGGGTGGTGCCCGCCGAGCTCACGGTGACGGCCATGTTCGGCACCACCAAGCTGGACCTGCGTGACGCCATCCTGCAGAACAGCAGGGTGGTCATCAACGCCACGCTGGTCTTCGGCGGGCTGGAGATCCAGGTGCCCGAGGATCTCGAGGTCATCAGGGTCGCCAAGGGGAAGACCGTCCGGCTCAACAAGCAGCCCACCGAGCCCGGCGCGCCCGTGGTCGAGGTCCGCACGACGAACTTCGCGGGCGAGGTCAAGGTCAAGGAACCACCCCGCCGCAAACGCCGCCGCTGACCCTCGGTTCTCAGCCTGCCCCGCCCTCCTTCGGGACCCGCAGGCTCAGCCGGCCCGCCCACCCTCCCAGGGACCCGCAGGCTCAGCCGGCCGTGTCGAAGTTGATCGCGCTGTAGGCCCGCAGCTTCCAGAGCTGGTGCTCGCTCTCGATCTTGCGGATGGTCCCCGACCGCCCGCGCATCACCAGCGACTGCGTGATCGCCGCGCCGGCGCGGAACCGTACGCCCTGCATGAGCTCGCCCTGGGTGATGCCGGTCGCGGCGAAGAACACGTCGTCGGAGCGGACCAGGTCGTTGGTGGTGAGCACCTGCCCGAGGTCGTGCCCGGCGTCGATGGCCCGCTGCCGCTCGGCGTCGTCCCGCGGCCACAGCTTGCCCTGGATCACGCCCCCCAGGCACTTGAGCGCGCACGCCGCCACGATGCCCTCCGGCGTGCCGCCGATGCCGAGCATCAGGTCGATGCCGGTGCCGGTGCGCGCCGCCATGATGGCGCCCGCCACGTCGCCGTCGGTGATGAACTTGATCCGCGCCCCGGTCTCCCTGATCTCCTTGACCAGCCGTTCGTGCCGGGGCCGGTCGAGCACGACCACCGTCACGTCGGAGGGCGAGCAGTGCTTGGCCCGCGCCACGGCCTGGATGTTGGCCGACACAGGGGCGTCGATGTCCACGACGTCGGCCGCCTCGGGGCCGGTGACCAGCTTCTCCATGTAGAACACGGCCGACGGGTCGTACATCGAGCCGCGCTCGCTCACCGCGATCACCGAGACCGCGTCGGGCATGCCGAGCGCCGTCAGCCGGGTGCCGTCGATCGGGTCCACGGCCACGTCGCAGTCGGGGCCGCTGCCGTCGCCGACGTGCTCGCCGTTGAACAGCATGGGCGCATGGTCCTTCTCGCCCTCGCCGATGACCACCACGCCGTTCATGGAGACGGTGTTGATGAGCTGGCGCATCGCGTTCACGGCCGCGCCGTCGGCGCCGTTCTTGTCACCTCTGCCGACCCAGCGGGCGGCGGCCATGGCGGCGGCCTCGGTGACGCGGACCAGCTCCAGCGCCAGGTTGCGATCAGGGGCGTGCTCGCTGGTGGCGAGCGGCGCCGGGACCGACTCGGACATCATTGGCCTCCTCGAAGACGACTCACTCGATGGTAGATGCCGTACTTTTCCCGGCTTGAGGCGGATGATGTACCGCCTTCGGTTCTCGGCCCGGTCGTACGCGGTCGGTAAGCTGCGAGCTGCGCCTGCGGGGCGGAGAACGGATTTTGCGCCATTCACGTGCGCGGCAGGGATCTCGCCTTCACCATGGAGCAGGGCGTCGCGCCGTGGAGGAGAGCGTATGAGCGAAGTGGAACCCGTCGTGACCCAGCCGCGCACGTCGGAGCGGGGGGCCGCGACGCGCAGCGCGCTGCTCACGGCGGCCAGGGAGATCTTCGTCTCCAAGGGCTTCGCCGAAGCCGGCGTGACCGACGTGGTGTCCCGGGCGGAGGCCAGCGTCGGCAGTCTCTACCACCACTTCTCCGGCAAGGCCGACCTCTACCTCACGCTCTTCGAGGAGTGGCAGGCCCGCCAGTCGCAGCGCACCAAGCAGGCGGCCAGGGAGGCCCGCGCCGCCGGCGAGAGCGACCGCATGCGGGTGTTCGTCAGCGCCGCCCGCGCCTACCTCGCCGGCTGCCTGGAGGAGCGCGAGCTGGCCGCGCTGTTCCTGCGCGGCGACGGTCCGCCCGGCTTCGAGGTGGTCATGCGCGACCGGCTGCGCAAGTGGGCGCAGCTCAACGCGGCCCTGTTCGAGGACGAGTCCGCGCTGGTCGTGGTGATCACGGGCGCGCTGGCGGCGGCGGTCTCGGAGGTCGTACGCACCGGCGACCGGGCGCTCGCCGAGGAGGTCCTCGCGATCATCGGGCAGATCCGCCCGGCCGCTTCGGCGACCGCCTCCTCCAGCGGGTAACCTCGGCGGATGTGCGACGGTTCACGGACGGCTTCTACGGCTACGCGGTAGCGCTCTTCATCTGCCTGGCGGGTGCGGCGGCATTCGTGCTGATCGCGCCGCAGGGCCGGGACGAGCACATCCCGCGGCGCGACTACTCCATCACCGTCGCCAACTTCTCCCACGACGTCCCCTACCAGGTGTGGGCGCCGCGCCAGGACCCCGCGGACTGGGTGCCCAACAGCAACCGCATCGCCAAGGGCCAGAACGGCGCCCAGGTCCTCTACCTCGGCTACGCGACCGCCAAGCGCGAGCACGCGATGTTCGCCCAGAGCGACGAGAAGCCCGCGGCCGAGTTCGCCAACCGCATGGCCAACTCCGACAAGGCCGTCGGCACGCAGGAGATCGGCGGGCAGACCTGGGAGCGGCGTTTCCGCGAGGACAAGAACCAGCGCACGCTGGTGCGCGCCCTGCCCGACGTGACGCTCGTGGTCACCGGCACGGCCGACTGGCCGGAGCTGGCCGAGCTGGCGGGCCTGCTCCAGCAGCGGCCCAAGACGTCCTAGCCCGTCGGGGGCCCGTCCCGGCTCGTCTAGGGTGGTTCCCGTGGCAGCAGCAGACGAGAAGACGCCCTCATACGAGCAGGCCCGCGAGGAGCTGACCGAGGTCGTACGACGCTTGGAGACCGGCGGGCTCACCCTGGAGCAGTCGATCGAGCTCTGGGAGCGCGGCGAGCGGCTGGCGGCCGTCTGCGAGGAGTGGCTCCAGGGGGCCCGGGTCAAGCTCGCCGCCGCCATGGCGCGGCGCGCCGAGCCCGGCCACGGCGACGACACGCCCTTCTAGGCGCTCCCCGGGTTTCAGGCGCTCTCGGGGTTCAGTGCCAGCACCGGGATGCGGCGGCTGGTCTTGCGCTCGTAGTCGGCGAAGCCCGGGGCCACGGCGACCATGCGGGCGTAGAGCTCGTCGCGCTCCTCGCCCTCCACAGGCACGGCCTTGGCCTGGAACGTCTCCGTGCCGACCTCGACGGTGGCGACCGGGTGGGCCCGCAGGTTGTGGTACCAGGCCGGGTGGGTGTCGGCGCCGGCGTTCGAGGCGATGATCACATAGCGCTCGTCGTCCGGCAGGTACATCACCGGCGTCGTGACCTGCCTGCCGCTCCGGGCGCCTGTGGTGGTGAGCAGCAGCAGCGGCGAGCCCTCGAACATGCCGCCGACCCGCCCTCCGTTGGCGCGGAACTCGTCGATGATCTGCTGGTTGAAGTCGTTGGCCATCCTCGGCTCCTTTTAATCGGAGAGTTCTCCGGTTGGGAAGACTAACCGGAGAACTCTCCGGTTACAACCTGTATGCTGCGGGCCATGCGCGGTCGCCCCTCCCTGCCCGTACTCGGGCAGCCCCAACCCGAACGGGCCGACGCCGCGCGCAACCGGCAGAAGATCATCGACGCGACGGCCCGGATCATCGCCGAACGCGGCGCCGCCGGCCTCTCGCTCGACGAGGTGGCCAAGATGGCGGGCGTCGGCGTCGGCACCGTCTACCGGCGCTTCGGCGACCGCAGCGGGCTCGTCTTCGCGCTCATGGACGAGCGGGAGCGGCGCTTCCAGACGGAGTTCTTCTCCGGGCCGCCGCCGCTCGGGCCGGGCGCGCCCGCGGAGGAGCGGATCGCGGCGTTCCTCGACGCGCTGGTCGATCGGGTCCTCGCGCAGCAGGAGCTGTTCCTGCTGCTGGAGAAGGGCGGCAAGCCCTGGTACGGCGGGCCCTACCGGGTGCACCACATCCACCTGGCCACGCTCGTCGGCCAGGCCAGGCCGGACGCCGACGCCGCCTACCTCGCCGACGCGCTGCTCGCGCCGGTCAACGCCGGGCTGATCGCGTACCAGCGGGAGGAGCGGGGCATGAGCGTCGGGCAGATCAAGGCGGGCCTCGCCGCGCTCGCCGAGGCGGCACTCCGCGCCTGAGCGCTCACCCCTCGGTGCGCACCGACAGGCGGTCGTCGGACAGGCGGACCGTCAGGGACGAGCCGGGCGGGACGTCCCTCGCCAGGCGGACCACCTCGCCCGACGGATGCTGCACGATGGCGTAGCCGCGCTCCAGGGTGGCCGCGGGCGACAGCGCGACCAGGCGGGCCCGCAGGTGCACCAGATCGTCGCCGGCGCGGTCCAGCGAGCCGGTCAGCGAGCGCCTGGCCCGCTCGCGCAGCGCCTCCACCTGCTCGGCGCGGCGTTCCAGCTCGCGCACCGGATCGGCGAGCGCGGGCCGCGAACGCGCCGACGTCAGCCACGACATCTCCCGGTCGAGCCAGCCCGTCACCACCCGGCGGCCCCGGTCGCGGAGCTGCCGGACCAGCGCGAGCTGCTCGCCCACGTCGGGCACGACCTTCTTGGCGGCGTCGGTGGGCGTCGACGCGCGTACGTCGGCCACCAGGTCGAGCAGCGGGCTGTCCTGCTCGTGACCGATCGCGCTCACCACCGGGGTGCGGCACGCGGCCACCGCGCGGACCAGCGTCTCGTCGGAGAACGGCAGCAGGTCCTCCAGCGAGCCGCCGCCCCTGGCGACCACGATGACCTCGATCTCGGCGTCCGCGTCCAGCTTGCGCAGCGCCTCGGTGACCTCGCCCACCGCGTACGGGCCCTGGACGGCCACCTCTTCGACCTTGAAGCGCACGGCGGGCCAGCGCCGGCGGGCGTTCTCCAGCACGTCGCGCTCGGCCGCCGACTCACGGCCGCAGATCAGGCCGATCGTGCCGGGCAGGAACGGCAGCCGCCGCTTCCTGTCGGCGTTGAACAGCCCCTCGGCCGCCAGGAGCTGCCTCAGCCGCTCCAGCCGTACCAGCAGCTCGCCCACGCCGACCGGGCGGATCTCCAGCGCCGTGAAGGCGAACGTGCCCTTGTTGACCCAGAAGTCGGGCTTCACCTGCAGCACCACCCGGGCCCCGTCGGCCGGCCTGGGCACGGCCGCCTCGTAGACGCCCCGGGGAGCGGTGACCCTGGCGGAGACGTTGGCGACCGGGTCGCGCAGGGTCAGGAACACCGTGCCGCCGCGCGTGCTCAGATCGGTGATCTGGCCCTCGACCCACACCGTGCCGAGTCTGCCGATCCAGCCGCCCACCATTTGCAGGACCGTGCGGATCGGCAGTGGGGACTCCGGTGTGGTCTTCGAGGTCATGGCGGAAGACTACGGGCTCGGTGCGGTCTACTCGCCGGCCTGCAGCTTGATGAGGCGGTTCTCGTACATGCGCACTACCTCGGGGCGGTCCTGGGTGGCGCGCTCGTAGGCGAGGAAGTCGCCGATCTGGGCCGGGGTCTTGCCGCGCATGCGGGCGCGCAGGGAGGCGACGGTCAGCTCGCCGTAGCCGGGAAGCGGCTCCACGAGCCCGGCCGCGGGCACCCCGACGACCGGCTCCTCAGCGGCGGCCTCGGGCTCGGCCACGGTGTTGGCCACGGTGGTGGCCACGGTGTTGGCCGCGGTGTTGGCCGCGGGCTCGGCCGGGGCGACGGACACCGGCTCGACCTTGGCCGCGGGCTCAGGCGCGACGGCAGGCTCAGGGGCGGCGACGGGCTCAGAGGCGGCGGTGGGCTCAGGGGCGGCGACGGGCTCGGGCGCGGCGACCGGCTCGACCTTGGCCGCGGGCTCAGGCGCGACGGCGGGCTCAGGAGCGGCGACCGGCTGGACCTTGGCGGCGGGCTCAGGC
>NZ_JBGLOU010000039.1:11070-19392 GCF_041402765.1 Nonomuraea sp. AD125B
GGCTTGTCCTCAGCCTTCGGCTCGGTCGTGGGCTCGGTCGTCGGCTCAGCCTTCGGCTCGGTCTTCGGCTCGGCCTTCGCCTTGGGCTCCGCGGCGGGCTCGGGCTGCGCGGCCGGCTTGGACGGCGCGAAGATGACCGGCTCCGGCTTGGCCTTGGCGGTGCCGTTCGTCTCACCGGCGGCGGGACGCGGCGCGAAGATGACCGGCTCCTTGCGCGCCGGCTTGTCCTCCTCGCTCACGGCCGGCGCCGCGGCGATCTGCTCGGCGGCGGAGGGACGCGACTCGTCCGTCTCCTCGCGCTCCGCCTTGCCGCCGATGCCCTTGATCGAGTTCTTCACCCGGTCGACGACCAGCAGCGCCTGTCCGGCGGCGCTGAGCGTGTTCTGGATGACGAGCAGCGGAAGGTCTTTGGCCTTCTCCTTGAGCTCGTCCTTGTTGGTGACGGTTTTAGCGATGTTGCGTATCACGTCGCTGAGGGACATGACGTCTCCCTGGGAGGTCAGTATTGGACGGCCAGTCTGGCAAACCGCGGGCTAGCACGCACGGGGCGGGCCAGATGGTCGCTCCACGTAGCATAAGAAGTATGGAGCCCCAGACCCCCTCTTCCCGCCGAGTCCTCGTAGCCAAGCCACGGGGCTACTGCGCCGGAGTCGATCGAGCCGTGGTCGCGGTCGAGAAGGCGCTGGAGCAGTACGGCGCCCCGATCTACGTCCGCAAGCAGATCGTTCACAACACGCACGTGGTCAAGACGCTCGAGGCCAGGGGCGCCATCTTCGTCGAGGAGACCGAGGAGGTGCCCGAGGGCTCGATCGTGGTGTTCTCGGCCCACGGCGTGTCGCCCGCGGTGCACGAGGAGGCCAGGGAGCGCAACCTGCGCACCATCGACGCCACCTGCCCGCTGGTCACCAAGGTGCACAACGAGGCCAAGCGGTTCGCCGGCCAGGACTACGAGATCCTGCTGATCGGGCACGAGGGCCACGAGGAGGTCGAGGGCACCTCGGGCGAGGCGCCGCAGCACATCCAGCTCGTCGACGGCCTCGACGCCGTCGACCAGGTCGAGGTGAAGGACCCGAGCCGGCTGGTGTGGCTGTCGCAGACCACGCTCTCGGTCGATGAGACCACCGAGACCGTGACCCGGCTCAAGCAGCGCTTCCCCAACCTGCTCGACCCGCCGAGCGACGACATCTGCTACGCCACCCAGAACCGCCAGATCGCGGTCAAGGAGATCGCCGCCGAGGCGCAGCTCGTCATCGTGGTCGGCTCCGAGAACTCCTCCAACTCCAAGCGCCTGGTCGAGGTGGCGAAGGACTACGGCGCCGACGCCTCCTACCTCGTCGACAACGCCGACTTCATCCGCGACGAGTGGCTGGAGGGCGTCACCACGGTCGGCGTCACGAGCGGCGCGTCGGTGCCCGAGGAGCTGGTCGAGGAGGTGCTGGCGCGTCTCGCCAAGCACGGATTCGGTGACGTCACCGAGGTCGAGCCGGTGCAGGAGAGCATGCGCTTCGCCCTGCCCCACGAGCTGCGCAAGGACCTTCGCGCCCGAGCCTGAGCCTGAATCCGGGTCGCCGGAGCGGCGGGGGAGCGGTCAGTCCTCGCCGCGCGGCGTCCCGTAGACCTTGGGCTCGAAGTAGCCCTCGGGCTCGGGCACGAACGTCGGCTGCCGCGGGCGCGGCGCCTCCGCGTCCGCCTTCAGCTCCGCCCGCAGGTCGCGTACGTTGTCCCACAGGCCGCGCCGCAGCGCCACGCCGAGCACGACGGCCGAGCCGGCGAACAGCCACGGCGCGCCGCGGGTCAGCGACGTGTAGAGGCCGAGCGCCAGCGACTGCACGATCGACACCGAGCCGAGCGCCCGCCCGAGCTCGACGAAGAGCGTCGCGCAGAAGAACACCAGCGGGGGCGCCACCACCAGCGACAGCAGCTCGCGCCGGTTGACCAGCAGCACGCCCAGCAGGCTCGACACCAGGAAGGCCGCGCCGACGACCTGCTGGACGCCGAGCAGCGCCGCCAGCACGTAGCCGGCCAGGGTGGCGACCAGGGCGAGCGCGATGGCGCCCCGAGCGGTCAGCCTGACGGCGGGCTTTCTGCCCTTCTCCACCACCGGTCCACCCCCGTTCACTACGTCCCGTTGGCCAACTTACCGTTGGAGTGGGAGAACAGTGACGGGGTTTCCAGCAGTTCGGGGGATGCGAGGGGCCTCGGCAGGCCGTCGAGCATCTCCGGAGGGTCCAGGTCGCCGTCCACGACGCCCAGCTCGTTGAGTTTGCGCGCGGTGACCAGCACGCGGCTTTCGAGCGATCCGACCGACTTGTTGTACGCCTCCACCGCCCGGCTCAGCGCCCGGCCCAGCGAGTCGACGTTCCTGCCGAGGGACGAGAGCCGCTCGTACAGCTCCTTGCCCAGCTCGAACACCGCCCGCGCGTTCTCGCTCAGCGCGGCCTGCTGCCAGGCGTAGTGCGCGGTGCGCAGCATCGTGATCAGCGTGGTCGGCGTGGCGATGTGCACCCGGCGCGCCATCGCGTACTCCAGCAGGCCGGGGTCGCGTTCGAGCGCGGGGGCGAGGAACGCCTCGCCGGGGATGAACAGCACCACGAACTCCGGCGACGGGTTGAACGCCTGCCAGTAGGACTTGGCGGCCAGCCGGTCGATGTGCTCGCGCACGTGCCGGGCGTGGGCGTCGAGCCGGACCGTGGCGAGCGACTCGTCGGACGCCTCCGCGGCCTCCAGATAGGCCGCCAGCGAGACCTTGGAGTCGACCACGATGTTCTTGCCGCCGGCCAGCCGTACGACCATGTCGGGGCGCATGGAGCCCTCGGCGACCTGCTCGTCGAAGTCGCAGTGGCGCTGCATGCCGGCGATCTCGGCGACCCGGCGCAGCTGGAGCTCGCCCCAGCGGCCCCGGGCCTCCGGCCGTTGCAGGGCGCGCACCAGGGCGGTGGTCTGGGAGCGGAGCTGCTCGCTGCTCTCGCGGACGAACTCCATCTGCTTGGCCAGCTCGGCCCGCGCCGCGCGCTGGCCGGACTCGGTGTCGCGGAGCTGGGTCTCGACCCGCGCCAGGGCGTCCTTCAGCGGCTCGACCAGGTGCTCGACGGCCTGCCTGCGCTGCTCCAGGTCGCCTGCGGCCTCGGCCCTGGTGGCGGCGAGCCTGGTCTCCGCGAGCTCCAGGAAACGGAGGTTGTTGACGTCGAGCGCTCGGGTGGACAGGGCCTGGAACCGCTCGGCGAGCTGCTCCTCGACGTAGACGAGCTTGTCGGCGGACGCCTTGGCGCGGGCGTCGGCCTCGGCCACCCGGACCGCCGCGCGGGTCCTCGCCACGAGGAAGCCGACGAGCAGCCCGACGGCCAGACCGATGACAAGCGCGACGACGTCCACTCGATCGATGATTGCAGGACTCCGCGCCCGGTTCCGCCCGACACGCTACGGGCGAACCGCCCGGGCGCGGCGGCAAGTAAACTCGCTGTCCGTGAGTCTCTCCATCGGCATCGTCGGCCTGCCCAACGTCGGTAAGTCCACGCTGTTCAACGCGCTGACCAAGACCGGCAACGCGCTCGCGGCCAACTACCCGTTCGCCACGATCGAGCCCAACGTGGGCATCGTGGGCGTGCCGGACGACCGCCTGCCCGTGCTGGCCGAGATCTTCGGCTCGGCGCGCATCCTGCCCGCCAAGGTCGAGTTCGTCGACATCGCGGGCCTGGTCAAGGGGGCCTCGGAGGGACAGGGGCGGGGCAACCAGTTCCTCGCCAATATTCGCGACACCGACGCGATCTGCCAGGTGATCCGGGTCTTCGGCGACCCCGACGTCACCCACGTCGACGGTGAGATCTCCCCCAAGCGGGACATCGAGACGATCAACACCGAGCTGATCATGGCCGATCTGCAGACGGTCGAGAAGGCCGTACCACGCCTGCAGAAGGAGGCGCGCAACAACAAGGACAAGAAGGCCGCGCTGGAGGCCGCCGAGGCCGCGCTGGCCGTCCTGGAGACCGGCAAGACCATCTTCGAGAGCGGCCTCGACCGCGAGGAGCTGCGCGAGCTCCACCTGCTGACGGCCAAGCCGTTCCTCTACGTGTTCAACCTCGACGCCGACGAGCTCACCGACACCGCGCTCAGGGAGCAGCTCTCGACGCTGGTCGCCCCCGCCGAGGCCGTCTTCCTCGACGCCAAGATCGAGTCCGAGCTGGTCGAGCTCGACGAGGAGGAGGCGCTGGAGCTGCTGCAGTCGGTCGGCCAGGAGGAGTCGGGCCTGCGCCAGCTCGCCCGGGTCGGCTTCGAGACGCTCGGCCTGCAGACCTACCTCACGGCGGGCCCCAAGGAGACCAGGGCCTGGACCATCCGCAAGGGCGCCACGGCCCCCGAGGCGGCCGGCGTGATCCACACCGACTTCCAGCGGGGCTTCATCAAGGCCGAGGTGGTCTCGTTCGACGACCTGGTCGAGGCCGGCTCGATCGCCAACGCCCGCTCGGCGGGCAAGGCGCGCGTCGAGGGCAAGGACTACGTGATGCGCGACGGCGACGTGGTGGAGTTCCGCTTCAACGTCTGACGGCCGCGCCCGGCGCGTCTTTCGTCGACCTTGCGTGACGCTTCGCTACGCTGTGTTGCCGACACTGTCATGGTGACGTGCCGAACGTGTTTAAGTGTCAACCACTTTGGGCCCCCGCGCGTCGAATCGTCACGGCGTTCACGCTGACTCGGGAGGCCCCTCATGATCCGTCGCATCATCCGGAAACGACGCCCCGCTCCGACGCTCGCGGGGATCAGCCTGGAGGAGGAGCTGGCCCTGATCAGGGTCGAGCTCATGTACGGCCTGCGCGTCAACAGGGAGGCTTACCTGCGCAGGAAGGTGGACGAGCGCAACGAGATGGTCAGCCGCATGCGCGAGCGCGACGCCGCGGAGATGCTGGCCGACCTGCGCGGCTCGCTGGAGCGGTCGGTCCGCCCGACGGTCGTCGACCTTCAGAGCAGGGCCGGGACCGTCCAGGGCGGGGCCGCCGATGCCCAGAGCCGCACCGGCGTCGTAGATCTCCAGAGCCGGCGCCGGGGGCGTTCGATGCAGGATCCCGAGCCCGCCTGAACGCGGCTCCGACATCCGCGGCCCATACCGAATGCGCAGGTCGTGAGAGGTTCATGCCTGTTCTGGACAGGAATCCGTGGCCGTCGCGCTAGGCGGTTTTAGGCGTTTGTCCTGGTCATAAGCCGTTTCTGCCGGGGACTGATGGGAATCGGTACTGACGCCTGTCGCAGAGCCCCGGTTTGCCGTAAGGGCGGTCGTGCCTGCAGCATGGGCGTGGCTTTCCTGGAAGAATGGCGGAGACCGGATAGGGTGACTACTTCACCGCGGATGATGGGGATCGGCAACGGACGACACCGCGCCAGCCGGGGGGATCGGCGCGAGCGGAGGCGTGATGGCTCGTAGGTCTACCGTCCAGCACGATCCTCGGATCGCTGACGGGCCCGGGCTTTCCGCAACCCTGGACCCGGCCGACTACGACGTGCCGCCGCCCCGCCGGCCGCGGCGCGGTGGCTGGTCCGGCGGCGGCGGGCGATGGCTCGTCTGGGTGGGCCGCATCATTCTCTGGGCGCTTATCGTGGTTATCGTGGTGAATGGGATTCGTGCACCATTTGAGCGATTTACCCAGCAAGAGGGCACAACGTCCAATGCGGATGCCCCGGCGGCCGAGACAGGTTTCCCCACGCAGCGGGGGATGGCGTTCGCCGCCCAGTTCGCAGGGGTCTATCTCAATTTCAGCCCTGACGACGCGGACAGCAGGTCGCGCAAACTCGCGGCGTTCCTGCCCGACGCCTCCGACCCCCAGATGGGCTGGGACGGTTTCGGCAAGCTGGCCGCCGTCGCGATCCAGGCGTACGACATCGAGGTCGGCGACGACCAGAACGCCGTGGTCAGCGTGGCCTTCCAGTCCGGGCCGCGGCGCATGATGCTGTCGGTGCCGATCTACTACTCGGGCGACGATGGCGGCAGGCGCTTCGTGGTGTCCGGGCGGCCGGCGATCCTGCCCGCGCCCGGCCCGGCCGAGCTGCCCCAGATCGCGCCGCCGGAGACCGACGACGCGGCGGCCGCCGAGCTGAAGCCGCAGCTGGAGGGCTTCTTCAAGGACTACGCGTCCGGCGAGACCGCCGGGCTGCAGCGCTACGTCGCCGCCGGCAAGAGCCTGCCCAGCTTCGGCGGCGCGTTCACCTTCGCCGAGCTCAAGAAGGTCGTGGTGCCTGTGGGGGGTGCCACAAGAGAGATTCAGGCGGTGGTCGTGTGGGTCGTGCCGAACGGCGACGCCCCGCCCACCCCGAACGCCACCGACCCCGCGGCGGTGGGCGCGCGTTTGGAGCAGGCCTACCGGCTCACCGTCGAGAAGCAGGGCGACAAGTGGTTCGTCGCCGACATCCGCGGCGCCGGGCGGGTCGTTGACTAAAGGCCCGTCCGCGCCGCAGAACGGTACCCCCCGGGAGGACGAGAAGTGACCTTGAAGACCATAGTGCTCTCCTTGCTGCAAATGACGCCGGCGCCCACGTCGACCGGCATCGACACCGGAGGGCTCGCCGACTTCCTACGGGCGTTCTTCGCCCCGTTGTTCCTGGTGGTGGTGTCGGTGGTCGCGCTGTTCTTCCTCTTCACCCGGGAGATCACCCGGTTCGTGCAGTTCTTGATCTTGGCGGTGGCCATCGGGGTGATCTTCTACGTTCCCAACATCATTGAGGTGACGGCAAAGGCGATCGCCGGCGCACTGGGCATCAAGTAAAGGGTTGAGACCGTCCGGCGGCGGTCATACACGAGCGGGTGAGGGAGGAGGACCGGGTGGACCTGCCCACGTACACGAACATCTGGCGCATCGAGAAGCGGCTCTACAAGCTGTACGACCTACGCCTGCCGATGCCGCTCCCCATCGTCTGGATCGGCGTCTTCGTCGGGGTGTTCGTCCCGTGGTCCCTCCTGCTGATCCTGGTGGGCGTGCCGGTCGCGATGCCGTGGCACGTGCTGTTCCTGGTGCCGCCGGGCATCGTGACGTGGCTGTCGACCCGTCCCGTCATCGAGGGCAAGCGGCTCACCGAGCTGCTGGAGTCCCAGATGCGCTACCTGGGTGAGCCGAAGGCCTGGTACCGCCTCGCGCCCGGGGCCGAGCCGGAGACGGTCACCTTCTCCGCCCGCGTGTGGCGCACCGCGCCGGTCCGGGTCAAGGCCCGGCGTCCCGCCAAGGCGCGGCAGGCGCAGCGGCGGGCCGAGGAGCAGCGGGCGGCGGGTCCGCGGCAGGTCCGGCCGGCGGTCGCCGCCGCTGCCGCCGCGGCCGGGCAGGCTCCGGTCGCCGAGCCGACGACCGGGCGTACGGGCTGGGGCTCCCGCCGCGGCACGGCTCCCGCGCTGCGCGGGCGGGCGCGACAGGGCACCGCCGAGGCACTTCCCGCCGGACGCGAGCGCCCGCTGGCCCTCCCACCCGGCACCGACCCGAACGGCGCGGACCGGCCCATGGAGACCGGCCGCGAACGGGTCCGGCAGGAGGACGGCGCGAAGGCCGCCCGTGCGCGGGCGCGGGCGCGGCAGGAGGCCGGCGCAGAGGCCGTTCGCGGGCAGGTCCGGCAGGAGGGCGGCGCGGAGGCCGTTCGTGGGCAGGCTCGGCAGGAGGACGGCGCGCGCCGCAAGGGCGGCAAGCGGCGGATCTTCGGCCGGGACGACGCGGTCCAGGAGGCCGCCAGCCAGCAGACCGCCCTCCGCGAGGCGGCACTGCGCGAGGCGGCCCTCCGCGAGGCCACTCTTCGCGAGGCAACCCACGGAGCTGGTGAGGAGCCGGCCACTCGCCTGGCGACCCCGTCACGGCCCGCGCAGGAGCCCACCGCTTCCGAGCAGGGCCAGGATGAGGCATCGGCCCCTGAGCAGGGCGAGTCGGCGGCCGGCGAGCGCACGGCATCCCCTCGCGAGCGTGACGAGACGCAGGCTCAGGACCAGGCCGAGGCGCGAGTTCATGGCGAGGTCGCCGAGTCCGAGAGCAGCGAAGCCCGTGGTGATGGCGAGGCGGAGGGGCGAGACGTCCGTGGCGGGACGGTCGTGCCCATCCGCTCGGGGGGTCAAGGTCGTAAGTCCGCCGCCGCCAAGCCGATCGACACCGAGGCGCTGCGGCGACTGAGAAGGCTCGCGGCGAGCGCCGACGCCCCGTCGGACGCCGCCGCCCGCTCGGATGCCCGTACGGATGCCGGTGACCGGGTCGGCAGCGAGCGGCCCGAGGACGAGGTCGCCCGCGACCAGCACCGGAAGGGCCAGCCGCCGAGGCTGGGCCCGGCCCTGGTGCTCCCGGGCCCGCACCGCGCCTGGCCGCCGCTCGA
>NZ_JBGLOU010000040.1:0-15342 GCF_041402765.1 Nonomuraea sp. AD125B
GTCAGCCGGGCGTTACGGTGGGACATGAAGCCTCCGTGCGGTGCAGATTCGACACCTTCACCACATCGGAGGCTTCTCTATTGATCAAGTCCCACTGTTAACAACGCTCGTGGTCAATACATCTAGCGGCTCATCCGGCCGCCCGGCCGGGGCGGTCCTCGGGGAGCGGGATCCACTTGTGGGACCAGGTGACCAGCTCGTCCAGCACCGGGCGCAGCTCCTCGCCCATCTGGGTCAGGTGGTATTCGACGCGTACGGGTGACGTGGGCAGGACGCGGCGCTCGACGAGCCCGGCCGACTCCAGCTCGCGCAGGCGGCGGGCGAGCATCGTGTCGTTGATGCCGGGGATGGCCGCCTTGATGTCGCCGTAGCGATGCGCGCCCTTGAAGATCATGTGGATCACCGCGCCGGACCAGCGGGCGCCGATCAGCTCCAGGGCGATGTGGAAGCGCGTGCAGACGGAATCCGAGCTCACCTCTTGATCCTACATTTGCTAAGGAATGTTGAGCTACTCAATAATGTTGAGTGCTGCGTTCCGGCAGCTAGAGCACGAGGAGAGTCATGAACAAGCCCGTCCTGCAGGTCATCGTCGCCAGCACCCGCCCCGGCCGCGCCGGCCGCGCCGTCGCCGACTGGTTCGCCGAGCGGGCCGCCGCCTCCGGGCTGTTCGAGGTGGAGCTGGTGGACCTGGCGGAGGTCAACCTGCCGTTCCTGGACGAGCCGCACCACCCCCGGCTGCGCCAGTACGTCAACGCCCACACCAAGGAGTGGAGCGCCACGGTCGAGCGCGGCGAGGCGTACGTGTTCGTGACCCCCGAGTACAACCACAGCTTCAACGCAGTGCTGAAGAACGCGCTGGACTACCTGCACCACGAGTGGCAGTACAAGCCGGCCGGCTTCGTCAGCTACGGCGGCGTCTCCGGCGGCACCCGCGCCGTCGCGGCCCTGCGCTCGGTGATCAGCCTGCTCAAGATGGTTCCCGTGCCGGAGGCGGTGCACATCCCGTTCCTGCCGCGCTTCCTGGCCGAGGACGGCACGTTCCGCCCCGCCGAGGAGACCGTGGCCGCCGCCGACGCCATGCTGGCCGAGCTGGCCAAGGTCGGCGGCGCGCTGCGCCCGATGCGCCTGGCCTCCTGACCGGTCTCACACGTCGAGGCGGCACAGCCCTTCGGCGAGCGCCTTCGTGGTGAGCCTGGTGCGGCTGTCGCAGCCGAGCTTGGCGAAGATGTGCTCCAGGTGCGTGGTCACCGTGCGCACGCTGAGCACCAGCGCGGCGGCGATCTGCGGGTTGGAGTCGCCCGCCGCCACCCGGGTGAGCACGTCCACCTCGCGGCCGGTCAGCTCGTACGGCAGCGCGCACGGCCGCTCCCCGGCCACCGCCCCCTGGAGCGACCCCTGGAACCCGACGCCGGCCCGCAGCAGCCGCAGCTCGTGCCAGCGCCCGCCGCCGTCCAGCCAGAGGCCGTGGCGGCTCAGCTCCCGCGAGTCGATGAACGCGCGGGCGTAGGCCGCCACGGCCGGATCGTCCCAGAGCGCCGGCGACGGCTCGCGCCCCGGGACCTCGCGCCGGACGCCGAGCCGGTCGAAGGCCACCGCGCGGAAGCCGGGCGGCAGGCCGACCGGGTCGATCACGCATCGGCTCAGGTCGGTGAGGTGCGCGAGCAGCGGGCTGACGGCCGACACCACCGCCCCCATGCGGCCGGGGAACGCGTCGCGGGTGGCCAGGTGCAGCAGCCCCGTGTAGCGGCCCTCGGGCAGGAACAGCGGCGCGGTCAGGCCCGCCCGCCAGCCGTAGGGGGCGAGGTGGCGGCGGAAGTAGCGCTCGGTGCAGGGCTCGGGCATCGGCACGGGGGAGCGGGTCGCGCGGGCGCGGCGGTAGGCCTCCAGCCCGGCGTACTCCTCGGCGGCGTCGCGGTCGATCTGCCGGTGGCCGTCGGAGACGACGCTGTGATGGCGCCCGGTGGCCGGGTCGAAGGCGACGAACTCGTACGCGTCGAGCGGCACCACCCTGCGCAGCGCGGCCATCGCCGCGTGCGCGTCGCCGCCGCCCGCCACCTGATAGCCGACCTCCGCGAACGCCCGGAGATGGCGGACGTCCAGGGTGATCTCGGCCATCGCCCCTTTATACCATTCGCCAATCTCCGAGGCTCTGCTGAAGATTATTTTCAGCGGCCTCGGGGTGCTACCGTGATTCCATGCAGCGCGCTCACGTCATCGCCACGACGACGCCGGACCCCGTCCCGGCGCGCTGACTCCACGCTTCCCGGGCGAACGCCCGGGACCGCTGGTCGTTCGCCCTTTCCCGCGAAAGGATGATCATGAACGACCATCGCAGACTCGGCCGCGAGCTCGGCATCTTCGACACCGACCCGCTCATCGGCTCCGGCCTGCCCTACTGGCTGCCCGCCGGCGCGGCGGTGCGCAGGGCCGTCGAGGACTACGTGCACGAGCTCGAACGCCGCAACGGCTACCAGCACGTCAACTCGCCCGTCCTCGGCAAACGCGAGCTCTACGAGCGATCAGGCCACTGGGCCCACTACGCCGAGGACATGTTCCCGCCGATGAGCGTCGGCGGCGAGGAGTTCGTGCTGCGCCCCAGCCTGTGCCCGCACCACGCGATCGTCTACCGCTCCCGGCAGCGCAGCCACCGCGACCTGCCGCTGCGCCTGGCCGAGCTGGGCGGCATGTACCGCTCCGAGCCGTCCGGCGTGCTCGGCGGCCTCAGCCGGGTGCGCGCCATCCAGCTCAACGACGGCCACGTCTTCTGCCCGCCCGAGCGGGCCGCCGCCGAGGTCTCGGCCGCGCTCGACCTCATCGGGCAGGCCCACGCGCGCCTCGGCGTCGGCGCGGTCCGCTACCGGCTGTCGCTGCGCGGCGAGGGCGGCAAGTACGTCGACGACCCCGCCATGTGGGCCCGCTCGGAGTCCCTGCTGCGCGAGGTGCTGGACGAACGCGGCCAGGACTACGACGAGGAGCCCGGCGAGGGCGCCTTCTACGGCCCGAAGATCGACATCCAGATCACCGACCCGGCCGGCCGCGAGAGCACCCTGTCCACCGTCCAGGTCGACCTCTACCAGCCCGCCCGCTTCGACCTCGCCTACGTGGGCCCCGACGGCCCGCGACGGCCCGTCATGGTGCACCGCAGCGTCGTCGGCGGCCTCGAACGCCTGGTCGCGCACCTGATCGAGGTGCACGCCGGGGCGTTCCCCGCCTGGCTCGCGCCGGTGCAGGCCGTGGTGCTGCCGCTGTCGGACGCCGAGCTGCCCGCCGCCGACGGGCTGCTGCGCCGCTGCCTGGCCGCCGGGCTGCGGGCCGAGCTGGCGCCCGCCGACCGGGGCAGCCTCGCGGCCAGGATCAGGGCGCACCGGCTGGTGCCGTACCAGCTGGTGGTGGGGCCGCGGGAGGCGGCGGCCGGCGGCGCGTCGGTGCGGCTGCGCGACGGCGGCCAGGCGGGGGACGTGCCGGTCGAGCGGCTCGCCGCCGAGGCACGGCCGTTCCCCTGACCGGCTCCGCGGGGCGGTGCGCTACGCGAGGGCGGTGAACCGCCGCGCGTTGCGCACCGCGGCCCCTCCCGGGTCGTTGTTGAAGTACACGTACGCCTCGTCCCAGCCCGCCTCGCGCATCCGGGCCGCCCACGCCGACAGGACGGGCTCGCCGTACTCCCAGCCGTCCGCGGCCTGGTGCAGGCGTACGTACCCCCAGCCGGCGGTGCGCCAGAGCGGGCTGACCGGGCGGTCCAGCCTGTCCGCCCAGCACAGGGCCGCGCCGCGTGCCTCCAGGACGCCCTTGACCTCATCGGTCCACCAGGACTCGTGCCGCGGCTCCACCGCCACCCGCACCCCGCCGGGGAAGCAGGCCAGGCACTGGTCCAGGCGGCCGGGCTCGGCCCGCAGGGTCGGCGGGAGCTGCAGCAGGATCGGGCCCAGCTTCTCCTTCAGCCCCGAGGCCGCGTCCATCAGCCGCCGCACCGGCTCCTCGGGATCCCGCAGCCGCTTGATGTGCGTGAGGAACCGGCTCGCCTTGACCGCCATCACGAACCCGTCCGGCGTGCGCTCCCGCCAGGCGGCGAACGTCTCCTGCCGGGGCAGCCGGTAGAAGGCGTTGTTGCTCTCGACGGTGGGGAACTCGGCGGCGTACGTCTCCAGCCAGAGCCGCTGCGGCACCCCCTCCGGGTACAGCACCTCCCGCCAGTCCTTGTACTGCCAGCCCGAAGTGCCCACCAACCATGTCACGGCTTTACGCCTACCCTGACCCCCGCCGTGCAGTACTGTCACTATTCGTCAGGCGAGGAGGACCAACACGCGATGGGCGCCAATCACGCTCACGGCCCGGCCGCGCCCCTGTCGCGGCGCACGCTCATGGCCGGTCTGGCGGTTCTGGTGCCGCTGGCGATCGTCACGCTGGCGGCGCTGATCTGGCTCTGGCCGGAGGGCGGCCAGTCCGCGGCCCCGGCGGAGACCGGCACCCAGAGACTCGGCGGCACCGTCACCGCCGTCACGCTCACGCCCTGCGCGGCCGTGAGCGAAGGCGCCCCCAGGCCCGACCCCGCCACCTGCGGCAAGGCCACCGTCAAGCTCGGAGAGGGGCCCGACACCGGCAAGGACGTCGAGCTCCGCCTGCCCAGCGGGCCCGGATCGCAGCGTTTCGCCGCGGGCGACGCGGTGATCCTGCTGCGCGCCCCCGACGGCGGCTACCAGCTCTCCGACCACGACCGGGGCATGCCGCTGCTGCTGTTCGGGCTGGCGTTCGCGCTCGCGGTGATCGCCTTCGGCCGCTGGCGCGGGGTGACCGCCCTGGCGGGGCTGGCGGTGACGTTCGTGCTGCTGCTGACGTTCGTGATCCCCGGCATCATCGAGGGCAAGCCGCCCATCCTGGTCGCCGTCGTCGGCGCGGCCGCGATCATGCTGACCGTGCTCTACCTCACGCACGGCTTCTCGCCGTCCACCACGACGGCCGTGCTCGGCACGCTCGCCGCGCTGGCGCTCACCGCCGGGCTATCGTCCGCGGCGCTGGCTCTCGCCCAGCTCAACGGCGCCACGGACGACGTCGCCGTCACCGTCGGCATGAGCCTGCCCATCGACACGCGGGGCCTGCTGCTGGCCGGGATCATCATCGGCGCGCTCGGCGTGCTCGACGACGTCACCGTCACCCAGGCGGTCACGGTGACCGAGCTGGCGCAGGCCAACCCCTCCTACGGCTTCGTACGCCTCTACCGGGCCGCCTCCCGGGTGGGGCGGGCGCACATCGCCTCGGTCATCAACACGATCATCCTGGCGTACGCGGGGGCGTCGCTGCCGCTGCTGCTGCTGTTCAGCATCGGCTCCCAGCCGCTGGGCGAGGTGCTGACGACGCCGGTGGTCGCCCAGGAGATCGTCCGCAGCATCGCGGGCACGCTCGGCCTCATCTCGGCCGTGCCCGTCACGACGGCGCTGGCCGCGTTCGCCGCCTCCCGCCGCGCCCGCTCCGCGCCCGAGCAGGCCGGGCCGGCCGAGGACGAGCCCGAGGACTTCTTCAGCCGCCGGGACGACGCCGACGACGACGACTTCTTCAGCCGGGTGGGCGGCGACGGGCACGTGGTCGCGGCGGGCGAGGCCGAGCGCCGTGAGTCCCCGGTCCCGGAGGGCGGCTTCTTCACCCCGGCCCCGCAGCGTCCCGGCGGCCCGTCCGCGCTGCGCCCCGACCCGCACCCGGCCTACCCGTCGTCCGGCGCGAGCGACGCCCACGCCCAGCCGCCCGCCGGACGCCGCGCCTCCCGCCACCGCCGCCGCGCCTGACCGGCGCGCGCGGCCAGGTCAGGAGGGGGTCAAGTCAGTACGCCTCGGCGCTGCCGTCCACCCGCAGCTTGCGCCGGGCCCGCTCGTAGAAGGTGGTGCCGACCCGCACCACCTTGGCGGCCCCCGGCCACGCGCTCACCGTGATCGAGTCGCCGGGGCACAGGTGGCCGACGACCCTGCCGTCCACCTCGACCGCGAGCCGCCCGCTGGTGGGCAGCACCTCCAGCGTCACCTCCTCGTCCGCGGGCAGCACCAGCGCCCGGTTGAACGACGAGTGCGCCGCCGCGGGCACCACCAGCACCGCCTCCACCCGCGGAGAGACGATCGGCCCGCCCGCCGAGAAGCTGTAGGCGGTGGACCCGGTGCTGGTCGCCACGATCACCGCGTCGGCGGAGAACCGGACGAAGTCGCTGCCCGACGGGGTGACGGCCACGCCCGCGAGCCCTTCGCCGGGGATGCGGACGAGCGCGATGTCGTTGAAGGCGGTCACGTGCGCGTCCGCCACCCGGCTTCTGATCGCCATCCGCGGCTCGACCGTGTAGCGGTGCCCGTCGATGGCCGACAGGGTGTCCGCCAGCTCGTCGACGTCGATCTCCGCGAGGAACCCGAGCCGCCCGAGGTTGACCCCCAGGATGGGCGTCGGCCGCCCGGCCAGCAGCCGCATGGTGCGCAGCATCGTCCCGTCGCCGCCGAGCCCCACCAGCAGGTCGGACCGCTCGACCAGCGTGTCGGCGTCCACCGCGACGGCGCTGCAGTCGATCCGCCCGACCTCCTCGGGCAGGCCGAGCACCGTGGCGTCCTTGGCCCCCGCCCAGCGCAGGATGGTGTCGATCGCCTTCTTCGAGTCGCGCTCCGGATGCAACACCAGCCCGACCGTCCCGACCATGCCCATAGGGCCAGCCTATGCGGTGCCCCTCCTCCGCTACGGTCGAGGGCATGCGGCTTCATGTGGGATGCGCGATGTGGACGCACGCGAAGTGGCCGGGGCGGTTCCTGCCGCCCCACCTGCCGGCGGGGGAGCGGCTGGGCGCGTACGCGACCTGGTGCAACGCGGTCGAGGGCAACACGACCTTCTACGCCACCCCGTCGCGCGACACCGTGGAGTCGTGGGCGCGGCAGACGCCGCCGGACTTCCGGTTCGTGGTGAAGTTTCCCAAACCGGTCACGCACGAGCGGCGGCTGGTGGACGCCGACGAGCCGGTGCGGGCGTTCCTGGAGGCGATGGAGCCGATCGCGTCGCGGACGCACGCGCTCTGGGTGCAGGTGCCCGGCTCGTTCGGGCCCGGCGACCTGGGGGCGCTGGCGGCGTTCCTGCGCCGGGTGCCGCGCTCCTACCGGTGCGCCGTCGAGGTGCGGCACCCGGCGTTCTTCGCCGACGCCCGCGCCGAGCGGTCCCTGGAGCGGGTGCTGGACGCGGCCGGGGCCGAGTGGGTGCCGTTCGACACGACGGCGCTGTTCGCCGCGCCGCCGACCAGCGACGCCGAGCGCGACGCGTGGACCAAGAAGCCCCGCCTGCCGCGCAGGACGCGCGCGCTGACCGGGCATCCGATCGTCCGCTACCTCGGCCGCGACGCCACCGAGCGCACGGTGGAGGGCTGGCGGCCGTGGCTGGACACCGTCACGGCGTGGCTGCGCGAGGGCCGCTCGCCGACGGTGTTCGTGCACACCCCCGACAACGCCGACGCCCTGGAGCTCGCCCGGCGCTTCCACGACGAGGTACGCGCCCGCCTGCCCGAGCTGGAGCCGCTGCCCGAGCCGATGCCGCTGCCCGCCGAGGACGAGCCCCTGACCCTCTTCTGAGCCGGGCGCCCGGCTCGGACACGCGGCGGGCGGGCGTGATCGGGCCGCGGCCCATGATCGCGTAACCTTTCCAGGCATGACGGCCGACTCGCTGGCGCGACGGGTGACGGACCTGCTGGCGCCCCAGGTGCTGGTGATCCTCATGCCGCCGCTCGTCGGCCTCATCGCGCAGGGCTGGAGCGGGGCCGCGTGGGGCCTGGTGGCCTCGGCGCTGTGCGGCGGCGTCCCGGCGGCGGTGATCGCGGCCGGGGTGCGGTCAGGACGGCTCGACTCCCACCACATCGTCGATCGGGCGCGGCGGGCCGGGCCGCTCATGGCGGCCGCGGCGGCGGTGCTCGTGGCGCTGCTGCTGCTCATCCTGCTGGGCGCGCCGCTGCTGCTCGTGGCCACCGTGACCGCGATGCTGGTCGCGCTGGCCGTGACCGTGCCGATCACGCTGCGGTGGAAGATCTCCTTCCACGCCGCCGTGTCGGCCGGGACGGTCGTCGTGCTGGCGTACGTGCTGCCGTCCGCGCCGACGCTGCTCGCCGGGGCGGCGGTGGTGGCGCTGATCTGCTGGGCGCGGGTGCGGCTGACCCACCACACGTGGCCGCAGGTGGCGGCGGGCACGGCGGTCGGCGCGCTGACGACCTGGGCCACCCTGACCGCCTTCGGGCTGTGACCGCCTTCGGACCGCCGGAATAGGCGGGCTCGCGGCGGGGTTGCCGCGTTCATGGATACCGCAGCTCGCGGCCGGGTGCGCGTCGAGCGCACGGCCAAGCGTGTCAGGGCCTACCTGGGCGGGCGGGCGGTGGCCGACACCACCGCCGCCCTCCTCGTGTGGGAGGTCCCGTACTATCCGACCTACTACTTCCCGCTCGCCGACGTCGACGAGTCGGCGCTGAAGGCGACCGGCGCCACGAAGCACTCGCCGTCGCGCGGCGAGGGCGTCGTGCACACCGTGACGAGCGGCGCCGCCGAGGCGCCCGACGCGGCGCTCACCTACCCGGACTCGCCGCTGGAGGAGATCCGCGGGCACGTCAGGTTCGAGTGGGACGCGATGGACGCCTGGTTCGAGGAGGACGAGGAGGTCTACGTCCACCCGCGCGACCCGTACACACGGGTGGACATCCTGCCCACCTCCCGCCACGTGCGGGTGGAGGTGGACGGCGTGACCGTGGCCGACTCGCGCGGCGCCCGCGTCCTCTTCGAGACCGGGCTGCCCGCCCGCTACTACCTGCCGAAGACGGACGTCCGGCTCGACCTGCTGGAGCACACCGACACGGTGACCCACTGCCCCTACAAGGGGACGGCCGAATACTGGTCCGTCAACGGGCAGCAGGACCTGGCCTGGTCCTACCGGACGCCGCTGCCGGAGAGCGAGCGGATCGCCGGGCTGATCGCGTTCTACAACGAGAAGCTCGACATCTACGTGGACGGCGAGCTCCAGGAGCGGCCGAGGACGAAGTTCTCCTAAGCGGCCGGCCGCCACTCGGGGTCGCGGCCGAGGTAGCGCAGCAGCGCGGCCACGTCGTCGTCGCCCTGCTCGGGGGCCAGGGCGGCGGCGTACGCGCCCCACGCGCGCAGCGGCTCGACGATCTCGCGGGCCACCCGCATGAGCGGCCGGGCCAGACCGGGCGTGAGCGGGGAGGGCGCGCCGGCCGCCACCGCGATGTCCCAGGCGTGCACGGCGGCGTCGAGCGCGCACGCGGCCATGCCGGACCAGGCCGTCATCCGGTGCGGCGGGACCGGGGTGGGCACCTCGGCGGCGTCGTGGTCGACGGCCGCCCAGGCGGCGGCCGAGCGGGTCAGCGCCGCCTCCAGGAACGCCGCCGGGTCCTGCTCCGGTTTGCCGGAGGGGGAGAACGGGTCGAAGTCCGGGCCGGGCTCGCCGGTGAGCGCGGCGGCGAACCCGAGCTGGTCGCCGGCCGCGTGCTGCAGGACGGCGGTGACGTTCCAGTCCGCGCAGGGCGTGGGAAGGTCCCAGCCGCCGGCGGGAACGGCGGCGACCGCCGTGCGCAGCGCCTCGTGTGCCTCGTCCAGAACGTCCCAACCGCTGGTGATGCCGCTCATGTGTGAGCCCCCTTTCGTGGTGACTCCACTCTATCAGAACGGAATGCTTTGTTCCACTGGTGGCTCACCCTCTCGCGATCAGTCCGTACGGCTCGTCAGGAGCCGGGTGAGGACGCGGACGCCGAACTCCAGCCCCTCCACGGGCACCCGCTCGTCCTTGCCGTGGAACATGCCGAAGTAGTCCAGGTCGGGCCGGAGCATGAGCGGCGCGAAACCGTAGCCCTTGATGCCGATCCTGGCGAACGACTTGGCGTCCGTCCCGCCCGCCATCACGTACGGCACCGGCCGCGCGAGCGGGTCCTCCGCCGTGAGCGCCCCGGCCAGCTCGTCGAAGAACGCCGACGGGTACGGCGCGTCCGGCGCGTCCTCCAGGTTGACGAACTCGCGGGTGACCTTCGCCCCGAGCAGCTCGTCGATCGTCTCCAGGAACTCCTCGCGCAGCCCCGGCAGGTAACGCCCGTCCACGTGCGCCTCCGCCGTCGAGGGGACGACGTTCACCTTGTAACCGGCGTCCAGCATGGTCGGGTTGGCCGAGTTGCGGATCTGGCTCTTGAACAGGCTGCCGAGCGGGCCGAGCCGCGCGGCCTCCTCGTCCAGCCGGTCCAGGTCCACGGGCCGGCCGGTGACCTCCCCGAGCTCCTTCAGCAGCGCCGCCACCGACGGCGTCAGCCGTACCGGCCAGCGGTGGGAGGCGACGCGGGACAGGGCGTGCACCAGCGTGGCGACCGGGTTGTCCACGGGCGGGCGCGAGCCGTGCCCGGCCACGCCGTGCGCGGTCAGCTTCATCCAGGCGGTGCCGCGCTCGCCCACCGCGATCGGGTACACCCGGTGCCCGCCGGAGGCCACGCTGAACCCGCCGGACTCGCTGATCGCCTCGCTCACCCCGTCGAACAGCTCGCGGTGCTCGGTGACCGCGTGCCGCGAGCCGTGGTCGCCGGTCGCCTCCTCGTCGGCGAGGAACGCGAGCACCAGGTCCCGCCGGGGCCGCTCGCCGCGCGCCGCCATGCCGAGCACGGCCGCGAGGGTCATCGCGCACGAGCCCTTCATGTCGACCGCGCCGCGTCCGTACACGCAGCCGTCCACGATCTCGCCCGAGAACGGGTGCATCCGCCACTCGGCCGGGTCGGCCGGCACCACGTCCAGGTGGCCGTGGACGAGGAGCGCGTCCGGCGAGTCGCCGGCGATCCTCGCGACGACCGTGGTCCGCTTCGGCGCCGCCTCGAACACGACCGGCTCCAGGCCGGCGTCGGCCAGCAGGGTGGCGGTGTACTCGGCCGCGGGGCGTTCCCCCGATCCCGGATTGGTGGTGTCGAACCTGATCAGATCCGAGCAGATCTCGGCGACGCTCTTCACACTCGTCCCTTCAGGGTCAGCGGCGGCACCTCGGGCGTCTCCATGCCGAAGATCAGCCCGTAGAAGGCCAGCTCGGCCTCCAGGGTCGCGACGATGGTCTCCTCCCTGCGCCAGCCGTGCTGCTCGCCGGGGAAGGTCAGCAGGGCCCACTCCTTGCCGTGCCGGTCCAGCTCGGCGGTGAAGCGCTCAGCCTGGCTCACGTCCACGATGGCGTCCTCCAGGCCGTGCAGCATCAGGCACGGGCCCGAGGCGCGGGCGGCGTTGAGCAGCGGGGAGCGCTCGGTGTAGCGCTGCCGGGTCTCCGGCAGCGGGCCCACCAGGCCGTCCAGGTAGCGGGACTCGAAGTCGTGCGTCTCGGCCGCCCAGCTCTCCGGGTCGGTGATCGCGTAGTGGGCGACGCCGCCCGCGAACACGTCGCTGTGCACGAGCGCGGCGACCGTCGTCCAGCCGCCCGCGCTGCCGCCGCGGATCGCCAGCCTGGCGGCGTCGGCGCGGCCCAGCTCGACCAGGCCGCGCGCCACCACCGCGCAGTCCTGCACGTCCACCACGCCCCACTGGTGGCGCAGCCGCTCCCGGTAGGCGCGGCCGTAGCCGGTCGAGCCGCCGTAGTTGACGACGGCGACGCCGATGCCGCGGCTGGTGAAGTAGGCGATCTCCAGGTCGAGCACGATCGGCATGTGTCCGGTGGGGCCGCCGTGCACGAAGATCACGTACGGGGCCGGCCCCGCGGGCGCCCCTGACGGCGGGTAGAGGTGCGCGTGCACGCCCTCGACCGTCACCGCCTCCGGGGCGGGCAGCAGCGCCCGGTCCGGCAGCGGCTTGGGCGCCGAGACGACCTCGGGCGCGCCGCCGTCCAGGTCGAGCAGCACGACCTCCAACGGCGTGTACGGCGTCGCCGACACCCCGGCCACCCGCCCGTCCGCCACCGACACGGTCGAGGCCCAGTACGTCGCCTCCCCGCCGATCTCGCGCAGTCCGCCGCTCCCCGGGTCGAGCACGCCGAGCCTGCGGTGGTCGGCCGTGCCGTACAGGGCCGCCAGCCGCCCGTCCGCCGCGACGGCGAAGAACGACATGCCCGGCTTCCACGTGGCCGCGCCGAACTCCGACTCCAACGGCGTGAGGTTGACCGAGGGGGAGCCGTCGAGGGGCACGAGGTGGATGTTCCACCAGCCGGTGGGGTCGGTCACCGCGTACAGGCTCGCCCCGTCGCGCCACTCCGCCTGGGCGACCGACTCGCTCGGGCCGCCCGCCACCACGCGGTGCGGGCCCGCCGTGCCGTCCGCGCCGAGCGGGGCCACGCACAGCTCGGTGCCGTCCCAGGGCATGTTCGGGTGGTCCCAGCCGATCCAGCAGACATGCCGGCCGTCCGGCGACAGGCGGGGGTTCATGAGGAAATGCTGGGCCTTCGCGACCACCCGGACCTCGCCGCCCGCCAGCGGCACCGCCACCAGGTCGCGGACGTCGTCCACCTCGCGCACCGCCCACACCTCGTCGCGGCCCGGCGGCAGGTACAGGTCGGCGTACCTGGCGGGGCCCTCCGGGGTGAGCGGGACCGGCTCGGCCCCGCCGTCGCGGCGGTAGAGGCGCTGGTCGGCCCAGTTCGTGAAGACCAAGCCGCCGCCGGGCAGCGGGCGCCAGGAGCGGCCGCCGTACTCGACCACCCGGTTGCGGGCGTTCCAGCCGGGCGGCAGCGCGTCCGCCCGCGTCCCGTCCGGCAGTCTGCGCACCACGCACCGGCGGCCGCCCTCGTGGGGACGCGGCTCGTCCCACCACACCTCGACGCCGGCGGGCGTGGCCACCGCCTCCACCCACTGGGGGCCGCCGTCGGTACGGGCCACGTCGATCGGTCGAATACTCATGAACTCACCAATTGCCATCACTACTGTAGGGAAGGGACTGCTCGGGCGGGTGCAGCACGTACGCGATGCCGCCGCTGCCCGAGCCCCGCAGCCACACGTTCTCGAACGCGGCCCGCGGATACACCCGCCGCACCTCGCCGTCGGGCACGGCCGGGTCGTTCACGATCACGTCGCCGGCCGCGGTGAAGCCGGTGACGACGTGGATGTGGCCGTTCGTGGAGTAGCCGGAGCCGGGCAGCTCGTGCGCCTTGAACGACTGCGACGTGATCACCGGGATGCCGGCCCTGACGAACAGCTCCAGCTCCGCCGCCGAGCGCAGCCGCGTCACGAACCCGGTCAGCCCGTAACGGCCCGCGTAGGCCACGTTGAACGGCCAGTTGCCGGTGCCCTGGTAGCTCTCGTCGTAGGCGCCCATGGCCGCGTGGTCCACGGCCGGGGCCGGGTCGTCGGCGCCCACCCAGGCGAGCTCGTCCGGGCCGGGGCCGCGTCCCCAGTAGCCGAGCACCATGGTCACCGACGCCGGGCCGCACCAGTTCGCGCCGCCGCCGTCGAAGCGCGGGTGGTGGCCGGCGTGCGCGTGCTGCCAGTGCCGGGGGACCGTCAGCTCCACCGGCTCGGCGGTGAGCGGCGCGCTCGGCGTGACCGGCCGGCGCGGCACGGCCGAGGCCATCACGCCCAGCCCGGTCACCCGCGCGGGCCCGTGCCGGGCGATCCGCACCTGGTAGGCGGTCACCGGCCGGCGCGCGACGAACGTGTCCACCGCCACGTCGCCGTCCTCGTCGCCCTGGCCGGGGACCGACGTGCGGGGGGCGCCCTGCTCGGACCAGCGGCCCATCACGTACCACTTGGTGAGCGCCCCCGACGGGACCCTGGCCCGGAGCGCGATCTCGATCCAGGCGCCGGGCGGGGTGCGCGCGGTCCACGAGGGGACGAGCTGGGTGGCGGGGAAGCCGATCTCGCGTTCCTCGCCGGTCCACACCTCGCCCGCAGGCTCGCCCGTTGCCGGGGGCACGGCGAAGCGGGCGAAGGAGACGCGGGCGAGATCGACGGTGAGCACCAGGCACATTGTGGTTTCGTCCCCGGATGCCGCACATCGGATGGTTTACGTACCGGCCTGGGCGGGGGCGTTCCCCGGCGGCATCCCGGCCGCGGAATTGTGTCGGTGTTGATCTCTAATGTGCGGGCCATGACTCAAGCCGTACAGGCCTACTCCTACGCGGGCCACTCCACCCTCACCGACGGCAGGCTCGGCCTCTCGACCTCCGGCGGCACCGCGCTGTCCGGCCCGCAGGCGCACCCCCGCTTCTTCAGCGGCCTGCTCACCCACGCCGCCCCGGCCGCCGCCGGGCTGCTGGCCGTCGCCGACGTCGCGCTCACCCGCTACCACCAGCCCCGCCCCGGCTGGACCCGCGACCCGGTGGTGACCTGCGACGGCGACCGGCTCAGGTTCGAGTCGTTCTCCGCCTGCGGCGGCGTCTACGCCCGCCTCGACGTGCTGGAGCTCGACGGCGACGTCCTCGACCGGGGCACCACCAACGTCGACGTCAACGGCCCGCTGCGCGAATCCCTCGCCAGGGTCGGCGGGCGCGACCCGCTCCACCTCGGCGTCGGGCCCGACGAGCTGACCGTCACCACCCTCGACGGCGCCGTCGTGGAGAAGAAGGTGCCGCTGCCCGAGCGGTGGCTGCGCGGCTTCGCCGAGGTGCAGGTGATCGCCGCCGGGTTCGACCTGCGCGCCGAGCTGGCGGGGCCGCAGGCGGTCCGCTTCCTGCGCTCCCTGCCGCGCGGCGCCCGCTCGACCGTCTGGGCCGTCCCGTCCGGGCGCGACCTGCGCCCGTCCTCCGGGCCCGCGCGCGGCGGCGTCTGCCTGTCCGGCACCGGCCGCGTCGCCACCCTCCTGCCGCTGCTGCGCTTCGCCAAGAAACTCCGCGTGTACGGGCCCGCCGACGGCTCCTCCACCGCCGGCGCCTGGGAGCTGGAGCTGCCCGGCATGCGCTACACGCTCGCCGTCTCGCCCGAGCCGTGGCGCGGCTTCTCCGGCGAGGGCGCCGTCCTGTCCGACCTCGCCACCGACGAGGCCGCCGGCGACGCCGACCTGGTCGGCATGCTGCTCAACTTCGAGCCGACGGTCGAGCTCGGCCTGCTCGCCGACCGCTCCGGCCTGCCGGTCGAACGCGTCCGCGCCGCGCTCACCCAGCTCGGCGTCGCCGGGCGCGTCGGCTACGACCTGCACGAGGCCGCCCACTTCCACCGCGAGCTGCCGTACGACCGCGACCAGGTCGCCCAGCTCAACCCCCGCCTCACCGCCGCCCGCCGGCTGGTCGCCTCCGGCGCGGTGCGCCTCATGGGCGACGACGCGGCCGAGGTCACCACCGACGGCGGCGTGCGCCGGGTGCGCATCGAGTCGGGCGAGTGCACCTGCACCTGGTGGTGGGACCACCGGGGGTCGCGCGGCCCCTGCAAGCACGTCCTCGCCGCCCGCATCGCCGCCCGCCCCGCCACCC
>NZ_JBGLOU010000041.1:0-12659 GCF_041402765.1 Nonomuraea sp. AD125B
TCGGCTGAGCACGTCCCGGGCCGGTCGTTCCCGCTCGCGGGCTACTGCTGCTGCTGCGACGGGCTGGCCGACGGACGGAGCGTCTCCATCGGGGTGTTCTGCTGGCCCGTGGGCTCGGGCGGCAGCGGGGCCTCGTCGGCCGTGGTGGTGATGGCGCCGTCGCCGCCGCAGGTCGCGCCGGGCTCCGGCGTGTCGGCGCCGTTCTGGTAGCGCTTGATGAAGGCGGGCAGCTTGGGGTCGGCCGGGTCGGTCAGCTTGAGCTGGTGGCCCCAGGAGGACACGACGATCGGCGAGGGCAGGTTGGGGAACGGGCTCATCAGCATGTAGTTCTGCTGGCCCGTGGACGTGGCGACTTCCTTCAGCTTGTCGATCTGGGCCTTCGGCAGGTCGGGCCGGTAGGTGATCCAGGTCGCGCCGTGCTCCAGCGAGTGGACGGCGTGCTCGGGGTGGATCGGCTTGTCGTAGATCGCGCACTGCTGCCAGTAGTTGTTGTGCTGGCCGCCGACCGGCGGGGTCTCCTTGTAGGTGACCGGGGTCCAGACGTGCTCGCCGGCTTCGTACTTGGCGCTCGTCACGGCGTCCAGCGAGGTCTCACGGGCCTGCTTCACCAGGTAGAAGCCCACCAAACCGACCAGGACGACGATGATCAGCCCGCCCGTGCCCCACATGAGCAGCGCGGCGCGGCGTTGTTTGCGCTTCTGGTCGGCCCGCATCTTCTGCAGATGCTCGCGCCGCGCCTGCGCCTTCTCCTTCGTCATCGTTCCTCCATCGGCGTACCAACAGGGGTCACCTTATGCCCTTCCGGCGTATGCGGAGAATAAGGCGGACGTAAGGCAGGGATCTCAGGTTCGTCCCCAGGTGGGTACGCTGGACGCGTCATGGACAAGCCCCTCAGAAACCCCGTGCTCATCGTCTGCGGCGTGCTGGTGCTCGCCGCGGCGGCCTATCTGCTCTTCGGTCGCTCGGGCACGCCCGGCGACTCCTCGCCGGAGGCCGGGTTCGCCCGCGACATGGCCGTGCACCACGCGCAGGCCGTCGACATGTCCTTCGTCGTCAGGGACAAGCGGCCCGCCAAGGAGATCTCCAGCCTGGCCTTCGACATCATCAACACGCAGGCCAACCAGCGCGGCATGTTCCTCGGCTGGCTGCAGCAATGGGGGCTCGACCAGGCGGGCGGCGACAGGCCGATGGCGTGGATGAGCGGCCACGGGCACGGCGCCGCAGCGCCCACAGCCGGGCCCGCCGGCGTCGCGAGCACCGGCCTGATGCCCGGCATGGCCTCCCCGGAGGAGCTGGCCAGGCTCAAGGCGGCCGACGGCACGCAGGCCGAGGTGCTGTTCCTGCAGCTCATGATCCGCCATCATGAGGGCGGGGTGGAGATGGCCGAGGGCCTGCTCGACCTGTCGACCCGGTCCGAGGTGGTGAACATGGCGCGCAAGATCGTCCAGGGGCAGAGCAGCGAGATCAAGCTGATGACCGACCTGCTGCACCGGCGCGGCGCGCAGCCGCTCCCGTCGATCCTCCAGCCGAAGTAGGCGGGCGCTCCCGGGGTGGACGCTGACGCCGTGGTGGTCGGCTCCGGGCCCAACGGGCTCGTCGCCGCCGTCACGCTGGCCCGCGCCGGACGCCGGGTGCTGCTGCTGGAGGCTGCCGACCGGTTCGGCGGCGCGCTCCGCTCCGGCGAGCTGACCCTGCCCGGCCGGGTGCACGACTTCGGCGCGACCGTCATGGCGATGGCCCTCGCCTCCCCCGCCTTCCGCGGGCTGGAGCTGAAGGGCGTGGAGTTCGTCCATCCGCCGGTGCCTGCCGCCCATCCGCTGGACGGCCGCCCGGCGGTGCTGGTGCACCGCGATCCCGTCCACACCGCCGCCGGGCTCGGCCGTGACCGGCGTGCCTGGCTGGCGACCGTCGGCGCGACCGCGCGGGCCGGGCCGCCGCTGGTGGAGCTGCTGCTCAAGCCGCTCGGGCCGTGGGGCGGCGTGCCGCCGGCGGCGTTCGCGCAGGCGGCGGCGTTCGGGGCGGCGGCGCTGCTGCCCGCCACCACGTTCGCGCGGCGGGCCTTCCGCACGACCGAGGCGCGGGCGGTGCTCGCCGGCATGGCCGCGCACTCCGTCCTCGACCTGCGCTCCCCCGTCAGCGCCGGCTACGGCCTGCTGCTGGCGTCCCTGGCCCACTCGGTGGGCTGGCCGCTGGTGCGGGGCGGGTCGCAGGTGCTGGCCGACGCGCTGGTGGCCGAGCTGCGCGCGCTGGGCGGCGAGGCCGTCACCGGGCACCGGGTGCGGCGGCTGGCCGAGGTGCGGGCGCCCGTCGTGGTGCTCGACGTGACGCCCAGGCAACTGCTCGCCATGGCCGACCTGCCGGCCGGCTACCGGCGGCGGCTGGAGCGCTACCGCTACGGCCCGGGGGTGTTCAAGCTCGACTGGGCGCTGGACGGGCCCGTGCCGTGGCGGGATCCGGCGGTCGCCGGGGCGGGCACGGTCCATCTCGGGGGGACGCTGGAGGAGATCGCGCTCAGCGAGGCGGAGTCGGCGGCCGGGCGGGTGTCGCCGCGGCCGTACGTGCTGGTGGTGCAGCCGTACGCGGCCGATCCGACGCGGGGCGGGCACACCTTGTGGGCCTACTGCCACGTCCCGAACGGCTCGCGCGCCGACCTGACCGGCGCGATCGAGGCCCAGATCGAGAGGTACGCCCCCGGCTTCCGCGAGCGGGTGCTGGCCCGGCACGCCATGGGCCCGGCCGAGCTGGAGGCGTTCGACGCCAACCTGGTGGGCGGCGACATCTCCGGCGGGCTGTCCAGCCTCGCGCAGTTCCTGCGCCGCCCGGTGTGGTCGCCGGCACCGTGGCGCACCCCGCTGCCGGGGGTGTTCCTGTGCTCGGCGGCCACGCCGCCGGGCGGCGGGGCGCACGGCATGGGCGGCTGGCAGGCCGCCCGGCTCGCCCTGCGCCCCTGATCGCGCCGGCGGTCAGCCGGCTGAGGCCGCCATCTCCTCGGCGACCGCCGCGGCGAAGGCGTCCACGTCGGCCTCGGTGGTGTCGAAGGCGCACATCCAGCGGACCTCGCCGGTGGCCTCGTTCCAGGTGTAGAAGCGGAAGCGCTTCTGCAGGCGCTCGGTGACGTCGGGCGGCAGGACGGCGAAGACCGCGTTGGCCTCGACCGGCCGGGGCAGGACGACGCCGGGGATGTCGCGGACGGCGTCGGCCAGCCGCCGCCCCATGGCGTTGGCCTGGCGGGCGTTGCGCAGCCACAGGTCGCCGGCGAGCAGCGCCTCGAACTGCGCCGAGACGAAGCGCATCTTCGACGACAGCTGCATGAACGTCTTGCGGATGTAGTCGACGCCGCTCGCCGCCTCGGGGTTGAGCACGACGACGGCCTCGCCGTACAGCAGCCCGATCTTGGTGCCGCCGAAGGAGAGCACGTCCACGCCGACGTCCGTGGTGAGCGCCCGCAGGGGCACGTCGAGCGCGGCGGCGGCGTTGGTGAGCCGGGAGCCGTCGAGGTGGACGAGCAGCCCCCGCTCGTGGGCGTGCGCGCAGAGCGCGGCGAGCTCGTCAGGGGTGTAGAGGGTGCCGAGCTCGGTGGTGTTGGACACCGACACCACGCGCGGCTGCGCGCGGTGCACGTCGCCGAAGCCCCACGCCTGCCGGTCGACCAGCTCGGGGGTGAGCTTGCCGTCCGGCGTGGGCACGGGCAGGAGCTTGATCCCTGCCGTGACCTCGGGGGCGCCGCCCTCGTCGGTGTTGATGTGGGCGCTCTCGGCGCAGATGACCGCCTCCCACGGGCGGGTCATCGCCCGCAGGGAGACGACGTTCGCGGCCGTGCCGTTGAAGACGGGCCACGCCTGCGCCTGCTCGCCGAAGTGGCGGCGGAAGACGTCCTGCAGCGCCTCGGTGTAGGCGTCCTCGCCGTAGGCGATCTGGTGTCCGCCGTTGGCCGTGGCGATGGCCTGCAGGATCTCCGGGTGGACGCCGGCGTAGTTGTCGCTGGCGAACGCCTTGAGATGGGGGTCGTGCCGGGGGATCAAGAGGTGAGGTCCAATCGGGTGCCGTTGAGCTCGGCGGCGGGGCGGTCGTAGAGTCCGCCGATCGCCGCGGCGAGGTCGTTGACGTCGGTGAAGCCGGCGAAGCGGGCCTGCGGCTTGGCGGCCCGCATCGCGTCGTTGACGAGGGCCTTGACGACGAGGACGACGGCCGCCGACGAGGTGCCGGACAGCGCGTCGGCCAGGGAGAGCGTCCACGCCTCCGCCGCCGCCTTGGCCGCGGAGTAGGCCGCGCCGCCGGCGGACGGCTTCTCCGCCGCCTTGGCCGAGACGATCACGAAGCGGCCGTTGTCGCTGTGGCGCAGCAGCGGCTCGAAGGCCAGCGAAACGTGCTGGAGGGTGCGGATCAGCAGGTCGTGCAGCAGGTCCCAGTCGTCGAGCGAGGTCTCGGCGAAGGACGCTGACCCGCGCCAGCCGCCGACCAGGTGGACCACGCCGTCCACGCGGCCGTGCTCGCGCTCGACACGCTCGGCGAGCCGCTGGACGGCGGCGCGGTCGAGCAGGTCGACGTCGTCCTTGTCGACGCCGATGACGGTGTGGCCGTCCTTGCGGAAGTGCGCCGTCACGGCCTCGCCGGTGGGGCCGCCGGCCCCCGTCACCAAGATGATCATGCGCGCAGCCCCTTAGTCGATTCGACGACGTCCGTCAGCTTACGACGCAGTGCCTCGTAGAACATGCTCAGGGGGAACTCGTCCGGCAGGACCGCGTCCACCTTGGCCTTCTGCTCCTCCGGCAGCGCCGCGACGCCCTTGGCCCAGACGGACGCCGGGTGCGGGGCCACGTAGGCGCTGACCAGCTCGTGGGCGGCCAGCCAGTGGGCGAGCTTGGACCGGTCGATGCTGTCGCGGTAGAGCTTCTCCACCTCGCCGCGCAGGTCGGCCACGCCGTCGGCGACGCGCGCCCAGTCGATCGACAGCCGGTTGTCGGTCCAGCGGATGACGTCGTTGCGGTGCAGGTAGGCGAACAGGAGCTGGCCGCCGAGCCCGTCGTAGTTGCGCACCCGGTCACCGCTGATGGGGAAGCGGAACAGCCGGTCGAACAGGATCGCGTGCTGGACGTAGCGGGCGTGCGGCACGCCCTCGCGCTCCAGCTTCACCGCCTCGCCGAACGCGGTCAGGTCGCAGCGCAGCTCCTCCAGCGAGTACAGCCAGTACGGCATCCGCTGCTTGATCATGAACGGGTCGAACGGCAGGTCGCCGTGGCTGTGCGTACGGTCGTGGACGAGGTCCCACAGCACGAAGGTGTCCTCGGCGAGCGGCTGCGAGTCCAGCAGCCGGGCGGCGTCCGGCGGCAGGTCCAGCTTGAGTGTCTCGGCCGCCGCCGCCGAGACCCGGCGGAAGCGCGCGGCCTCGCGGTCGGCGAAGATGCCGCCCCAGGTGAAGCGGGCCGGCGTCTGCCGCACCGCGACGGTCTCGGGGAAGAGCACGGCCGAGTGGGTGTCGTAGCCGGAGGTGAAGTCCTGGAAGGCGATCGGCACGAACATCGGGTTGTCGTAGCCGCCCGCCTCCAGCCGGGCCAGCCAGTCCGGCCAGATCGTCCGGATCCAGACGGCCTCCAGGTTGCGGTTGGGGTTGCCGTTCTGGGTGTACATCGGGAAGACGACCAGGTGCTCCAGGCCGTCCACGCGCTGGGTGTCGGGGTGGAACAGGTCGAGCGAGTCGAGGAAGTCGGGGACGCCGAGCCCGGACGCGGCCCACTTGGCGAGGTCCGCGCGGACCGCCTCCAGGTACGCGGCGTCGTGCGGGAAGTGCGGCGCGAGCTCGCCGACGGTGGCGCCGACCCGCTCGACCAGCACCGCGGCCCGCTCCTTGGCCTCCTCCGGCACCGAGCCGTCCTTGACCTGCAGCGGCCGCAGCTCCTCCACGATCTCCTTGAGCCGGGAGAACAGCTCCGCCTTCACCGCGTCGCGGGCGCCGGCCGCCTCGTTGTCCTCGGGGACGCGGGCGGCCCAGGTGACGACGTTGCCCCAGAGGGCGCGGTGGTCGTAGTCGTCGATCGAGTCGTCGCCGAACAGGTCGGAGTCGGCGAACGCGACGACCCTGCCCTGCCCGTGCCGCACGGCCACCGCGAGCGGCGCGCCCGCCGGGTCGGCCGTGGCGGAGGTGGTGAACAGCACCGTGGCGTCGCGGCCCGGCTCCACGGTCAGCACGCCGCTGCGGTAGAAGCAGGCGTCCCGCACGCCGGCGAGCAGGCCGCCCGTGGTGGCGCGCTCGGCGCGTACCCAGGTGGCGACGCCCTGGTGGGCGTGGCCGGGGTCGCGGACCGTGGTGTGGCCGACGCCGAGGCCGAAACGGGCGAGCAGGTCGCGCAGGTTGTTGCCGTACTTGTCCTGCTCCTCCTCGGCCAGCACGACGAGCCCGCCGCCGGCGGCCACGTACGCCTCGACGGCGTCGAGCTCCTCGGCGGACAGGACGGGGCTGCCCTGGCCGGTGGTGCGCTCCCAGCGCTCGCCCGAGGGGTGCGCGATGACCAGCACGTCCTGCTCGGCGAGGACGCCGGGTTGGAGCGTTCCCGTGGTGCGGGCGGTCACCGTGTGCCCCAGATGGCGCAGCAGCTCCGCCGCCCGCGCATAACTGTTGTCATCGGGGTGGGCGGGGTTGATGGCCTCGGCCACCTCGCGCCGCACGGTCCACGACTCGCTGTGGGCCTCGTCGAACAGTACTCGGGGGAACGCTCGCATGAAAATCTCCTGTATCGACCGCCTTATGCCGAAAAATATACACATATAGCCCGATGGTTGCCTACAACCTCAGGCCGCGCCCGGCCGGACGACCCCCGACTCGTACGCGAACACCACCGCCTGCGCCCGGTCGCGCAGGGACAGCTTCATGAGCACCCGCGCCACGTGCGTCTTCACCGTCGCCTCCCCCACGAACAGCTCGCCCGCGATCTCGGCGTTGGTGAGGCCGCGCGCCAGCAGCCGCAGCACCTCCAGCTCGCGCGGCGTCAGCTCGCCCAGCATCGGCGACGGCTTCGGCTCGGCCCGCCCGGCGAACGTGGCGATCACCCGGCTGGTCACCGCCGGGTCGAGCAGCGCGTCGCCCGCGTGCACCACCCGGATGGCCTCGAGGAGCTGCTCCGGCGGCGAGACCTTCAGCAGGAACCCGCTGGTGCCGGCGCGCAGCGCCGCGTAGAGGTTCTCGTCGGTGTCGAACGTCGTCAGCGTGATGACCTTCGGCGGCGACGGCGTGTCGAGCAGCTCCCTGGCCGCCGACAGCCCGTCCAGCCGGGGCATCGAGATGTCCATGAGGACGATGTCCGGGCGCGTGCGCCGCGCCACGGAGATCGCCTCCCGCCCGTCGGCCGCCTCGCCGACGACTTCCATGCCGGGGTCGCTGTCGACGACCATGCGCAGCCCGGCTCTCACCATCGCCTGATCGTCCGCGATGACTATGCGTATGCCCACAGCCGGAGGGTAGACTCCGGGGATATCCCTTGAACACCCAGGTCAAGCAGGGCACAAGTCAGTTCCAAGTCACGGGCGCCCGCTCATGAGACCTGGATGCTCTGCCTGAAGCGGGCCTGGGTCGCGTCGTCGCAGTTCGACTTGGCGCAGAAGTACATCACGAGCATGTTCTTGGGCTGCCGGGCGATCACATAGCTGACGAAGCCGAGCCGCGCGCCGCTCGACTGGTCGATGATGGAGCCGTCGAAGCGGGTGGCCGGTTTGTTGCCCGCCTGGTCCTGCACCGGCTTGCCCACGTCGACCGTGCCGGGCAGCAGGGAGTCCATCTTGGCCTTCATCGAGTCGGAGTCGCCCGCCGGGTCCAGGGTGTCGGAGATCTGCACGTACACGCCGGAGGCGCCCTCCGGGTCGTCGGCGATGACCTGCGAGATCGCCGACCAGTCGGCGCCGGGACCGGCCACGAACAGCGACTCGAACTCCGTCGCGTGCGGCGAGGCCACGGCGAACAGGTCCCGGTGGGTGCGCGCCGTCCAGTCGCCGGGGTAGTCGAAGGCGACCGGCGCGGCCGGGCTGGGCTGGTAGCGCGTCCAGGTGTCGCCGCGGTGGCTGAAGACGATGAACGCCACCAGCGCCAGCGCGGTGACGGCGGCGACCAGCGTGACCGCCACGATCGGCACCCGGCCGGGGCGCTTGCCGCGGCCGGCGGGCCGCGCGGGGGCGTAGGTTCCCGGGCTTGGGTGCGGGCCGGACGGCGGCCCTCCGTACGGGTAGGAGTGCGGCCCGGAAGACCCCGGCACGGAGTGCGGGCCCGAGCCAGGCCCCGAGCCAGGGAACGAGCCCGGATTCGAGCCCGGATTCGAGCCCGGATTCGAGCGCGGCCCGGAGGAGCCCGGCACGGAGTACGGGCCGGAGTGCGGGCTCGTCCCGGGGCGCGGCACCAGGCCGCCGCCCAGCAGCGCGTCGGGGTCGGCCTGGGGGCCGCTGATCGCGTCACGGAGCGCGGTGACGAACTCGGTGCAGGTGGCGTAGCGCTGCTCGGGCGACTTGGCCAGCGCCCGCGCCATCACGGCGTCCACCTGCGGCGGCAGCTCGGGCCTGATGTGCGACAGCGGCACGGGCTGCTCGGCGAGGTGCGCCCACAGCAGCGCGATGTCGTTCTCCCGCTGGAACGGCAGCCGCCCCGACAGCGCCTCGTAGACCACGCAGGCCAGCGCGTACTGGTCGCAGCGCCCGTCGATGTGCTCCTTGTTGATCTGCTCGGGCGACATGTACCGGGGCGTGCCGATGAACTGGTCGGTCTGGGTCAGCCCCGAGATGGACGAGCGGTGCTTGGTGATGCCGAAGTCGGTGAGGTAGACGTGGTCGCCGGCCAGCAGGATGTTGGCCGGTTTGACGTCGCGGTGGATGAGGTCGTGGGCGTGCGCGGCGTCGAGCGCGGCGGCCACCTGCGCGAAGATGCGGTTGGCCGGGCCGAGCGGGAGCGGCCCCCGGTCGTGGATGAAGCGGCGCAGGTCGAGGCCGTCCACGTAGCGCATGGCGATGTAGAGCACGCCGTCGGCGTCGGCGTTGGCCTCGTAGATCGGGATGATGTTGGGGTGCTCGATGCTGGCGACGGTCCTGGACTCCAGGATGAACCGCTGCCTGAACCGGTCGTCGACGCTGAGCACCGGGTTGAGGATCTTCAGCGCGACGCGGCGGCTCAGCCGGGGGTCGAGCGCCAGGTAGACGACGGCCATGCCGCCCTTGCCGACGATGTCCTCGATGTAGTACCCGGCCACCTCCTGGCCGATGAGCGATCTGTCGTTCAAGTGCATCACGTCTCGATGGGGTGACCGCAGTAGCCGCAGAAGCGGTGGCCGGCGCCCAGCCTCATGCCGCAGGACACGCAGTACTTCATCGGGCCCTCCTGCGCCGTCAGCACCTGCTGCTGCTGCTGCGGGACCGCCTGGAACGGCTGGGAGCGCCGGACGACGACGGTCTGGCTGGCGCCTTCGTCGTAGGCGGGGCCGGTCGCAAGCGGTGGCGGCAGTTCTTCCGTACGTCTGTCAGGAGCGCGGCGGCGCCACAGCAGATACGCCCCGCCGCCCGCCGCGATGAAGAGCACGCCCGCCGCCACCAGGAACGGCCACAGCGGCCGGGAGGAGGAGGCCGGGGGCGCGGCGAGCTGCTTGGTGCCCTGGTCCTCGGGGCCGCCGCGCTTGGCCAGCGTGGTCTTGAGCAGGTTGGCGGCCACCACGTCGCCGGGGTAGAGCTCCAGCACGCGCTGGAAGCCCGGCGCGGCCTCGGTGTAGTACTTGGTGTGGTAGCGGGCGAGCGCCGCCTCGAACGCGGTGTCGATGGCGCCGCGACGCGGCGTCACCTTGGCCTGGGTGAGGACGTTCAGGACCTCGCGGACCCCGAGCATCTTGCCTTCCTTGCCGCCGCCGATGAGCAGGCCGATGACGTGGCCGTCCTTGTCGCCGATGACCGGCGCGCCCACCATGCCCTTGTCGGCCATGGCGCCCAGCTCGGCAGGCTCGTCCACCTTCTTCTCCGGGTCGGCGAACGGCCGGCCCGTCTGGCCCTTGCCGCCGCCCTGCCCGAGGTGCGCGATCGTGACGCTGTGCTGCACGTCCGGGCCGGGGCGGCCGAGGAAGCCCGCGACGTTGGTGGGCGAGCCCACCTGGTCGGGCACCTTGTCGGCCAGCGGCGCGGTCGGCATGCCTACGCCGGTCGCGGGGGTCAGCGGCACCAGCACCGCGGGGTCGTCGGGGTCGGGGCCGGCCTTGATGCACTTGACCTTGTAGCCGTCGGTGCTGGCGGGGGTGACGTTGGGGTAGGCGGTGATCTCGGTCGTGACGTCGATGATGCAGGTGGCGGTGTCGGTCTTGGGCGGGTAGCACTCCTGCAGGTGGTGGTTGAGCCGGTCGTCGGAGAGCTTGTGCTTCTTGTAGTCGGCCGGGATCTTCACCTTGTGGTGCTCGGCGAAGATCCTGTTGGCGGCGTAGACGGCGACGTCGTCGGGGTTGACCGCCAGGCGGCGCAGGCCGACGACGGTGCCGTCGGGGTTGACGACCGTGCCGGTGCCGGAGGCGAAGGGGATGTCGTAGGACCGCTCCACGTGTTTGAGCTCGCCGATGTGGTCGAGCAGGGTGATCTCCACGTGGGAGACCGCTTCGAGGCGCACCACGGCGGGGGTGACCAGGTCCGTGATGCCGCTGGGGTGGTCGTGGGCCGCGACCGGCGCGGCGGTCAGGAACACCGTGGCCGACACGACAGCCGCGACGGCACCGAGAAGAGCTGTGAGGCGCGCCATCTCTCCGCTCCCAACACAAGGACTAGGACCAGCGTCCCAATCACCCGTCGTAAGTCAATAGACCACTACGTAGACAAGCGCTTGCTAGGGGGCGTAGCGTACCCGGGTGGCCTACTCGATCGGCGTCGATGTCGGCGGCACCTTCACCGATGTGGTCCTTCGAGATACGTCCGGCGCGATTTCCGTGGCCAAGTGCTTGAGTACCCACTACGACCCCATCGCGGGAATCGTGGCGGGCGTTACGCGCGCCCTCGGCGGCCGGGATCCCGCGCAGGTCACGCGGGTGGTGCACGCCACGACGCTGGCCACCAACGCGGTGCTGGAGCGGACCGGCGTACGTGTCGCCTATGTCACGACTCAGGGCTTTCGTAGCGTCGTGCCGCTCGGCCGTTACGCCCGCGTCGAGGAGGACCGCTACGACCTCCGCTTCACCCCGCCCCCTCCCCCGGTCGCGCCCGAGGACTGCTTCGAGGTGACCGAGCGCGTCTCGGCGCGCGGCGAGGTCCTGACACCCCTCGACGACGCCTCCGTACGCCGGGTCGCCGCCGAGATCGCCGGGCGCGGCATCGGCTCGGCCGCCGTGTGCCTGCTGCACGCCTACGCCAACCCCGCCCACGAGCGGCGGGTCGCGGAGATCCTGCGCGCGTCGGTGCCGTCCGTGGTGACCAGCTCGGAGGTGTGGCCGGAGATCCGCGAGTACGAGCGCGCCACCACCACCATCATGTCCGCCTACGTCGGCCCGCTCATGGCCTCCTACCTGTCCCGGCTGCGCGAGCGGCTGGCCGCGCTCGGGATCCGCGCGCCCGTCCACGTCATGGAGTCCGGGGGCGGCGTCGTCTCCGCCGAGCTGGCGGCGCGGCGGGCGGTGGCCACGATCGAGTCGGGGCCGGCGGCCGGGGTGCTGGCGGCGGCCGGGGCCGGGTTCGCCGACGCGATCTCGTTCGACATGGGCGGGACCACCGCCAAGGCGTGCGTGGTGCGCGGCGGGCGGCCGGAGATCACCCACGAGTTCCACGTCGGCGGCAAGGGCAGCTTCGGCGGGCGGCGGGCGGGCACCGGCGTGCCGATCAGGACCCCGGCCATCGACCTGGCGGAGGTGGGCGCGGGCGGCGGCAGCGTGGCCTGGCTGGACCCGGCGGGCACGCTGCGCGTCGGTCCGCGTTCGGCCGGGTCGTCCCCGGGCCCCGCCTGCTACGGGCTGGGCGGCGCGGAGCCCACGGTCACGGACGCCAACCTGGTGCTCGGCTACCTCGCCTCCGCCTCGATCCCGCTGACGCCGGTCCTCGCCGAGACGGCGCTCGACCGGCTCGCCGGGCCGCTCGGCGTGGCGCGGGAGGAGGCGGCGCGGGCGGTGCACGAGATCGTCAGCGCCGCGATGGCCTCCGCCGTGCACGTCGTGACGGTGCAGCGGGGCATCGACCCGCGCGGCTTCGCCCTGGTGGCCTTCGGCGGGGCCGGGCCCATGCACGCGGCGCGGGTGGCCGAGCGGTTCGGGATCGCGACGGTCGTGGTGCCCGCCCACTGCGGGGTGGCCTCGGCGGCGGGGCTGCTGGCCGGCGACCTCGCCACCGAGCGGGTCCGTTCCCGGCTGGACGCGGGCGACCCCGAGCCGGTCTTCGCCGGGCTCGTGGCGGAGGCGGCCGCCGACCTGGGGGTGTCGCCGGCGGATCCGGAGGTGCGGGTGGAGCGGTCGGTGAACGTGCGCTTCCTCGGACAGTCCCACGACCTCACGGTGGCCTGGTCGCCGTCCCGCTACGAGCTCGCCGCCCGTTTCGCCGCGCGGTACCGGCAGGTGTACGGGATCGAGCAGCACGGCGAGATCGAACTGGTCGGCTACCGCGTCCGCCTCACCGCCCCGGCGGCGCCCCGCGCACCTCGGCCATCCGCCCTGGCCGGGGTGGGTGGCGGGTGTGCGAGGGCC
>NZ_JBGLOU010000042.1:0-7615 GCF_041402765.1 Nonomuraea sp. AD125B
CCACCGGCCCCGGGGAGGCCATGGACGGGCCGTCGGAGCTCGTCGGGACGCTGGCCCCCGTCGAGTGACCGGTCGCGGCCTTGCCGGGCAACCAAGCGTGCGCTAGCTTGGCAAGCGATGAGCGCCGACACCGCCACGCCCCCTCCCCCCGACCCGCCCGCTCACCTGGCCGGGTACCGGGCCGCCTGCGCGCGGGGCGAGCTGGTCGTCCAGCGCTGCGCGGGCTGCGGCCGGTGGGTGCACCTCCCCGAGGCGGCGTGCCCGTGGTGCGGCGGCGCGGAGCTGACGTACGAGCCGGTGACCGGCACGGGCGTGGTGCACACCTTCACCGTCGTGCACCGGTCGTTCGCGCCTGACTACCAGGGGCGGGAGCCGTACGTGATGGCGTGGGTGGACCTGCCCGTGGGCGTGCGCGCGTTCGGGCACGTGGTGGGGTGCGCGCCGGAGGAGGTACGCATCGGCATGCCGGTGCGGGTGACGTTCGTCGACGAGTTGCCGCATTGGAGGCCCGCGTGAAGCTGGGCAACGTGCTGATCCCGGTGGCCGACCTGGACGAGGCCATCGCCTTCTACGGGCTGCCGGTGAAGTTCCGCGACGGCGACCGGTTCGCGGCGCTGGACGGGGGCGGCGTCACGGTGGCGCTGGCCGGGCCCGCCGAGCACGTCACGCCGGGGGCGGCGCCGTCGTACAAGGTGGACGACGTGCGGGAGAGCGTGCGTGAGCTGGCCGCGCGCGGGGCCGAGGTGGTGCGCGGCCCCGAGGAGGGGCCGCACGAGCGGCGGGCCGTGCTGCGCGATCCCTCGGGAAACGTCTTCGTGCTCTATTCCCCCCTCTGAGCCCCGCCGATCTGGAGGCGCCCCCATGGCCCCATCACCGTACGGCAACTACGGCCACGCGATCCTGACCGCCGGCGCGCTGCGCACCCCCGACCGGGTGGCGCTGACGTACTGCGGCGAGCGGAGCTTCACCTACGAGGAGCTGAACGCGAACGTCAACCGCCGCGCCAACGCCCTGCTCGCCGCCGGGATCGGCCCGGGGCGGCGGGTCGCGGCGCTGCTCAACGAGACGCTGACGGTGGCCGAGGTCTACCTGGCGCAGGCCAAGATCGGGGCGGTGACGGCGGCGCTGAACCCGTACTGGCCGGTCGAGACGCTGCGGGACGTGGTCGCGGCGTCGGGCTGCACGGCGTTCGTGCACGACGCGACCGTGGCCGAGACGGTCGAGCGGATCAGGGGCTCGCTGCCCGAGGTCACCACGTGGATCGACGCCCGCGAGCTGACCGGCGGCCCGGACGCCGAGCCGCCGCTCGCCGGCTTCCACGACGACCCGCTCGCGCTCTACTACACCTCGGGCACCACCGGCCTGCCGAAGGCGGTCGTGCACACGCACGCCTCCTCGCTGGCCACGGCGCAGATCTGGCTGGACGTGCCGCGCGGCCCCGACGCGGTGTTCGGCACCGGCGCGATCATCTGGGGCATCGGCTTCCCCGCCATCGTCGGCCCCGCACTGTACGCGGGCATGCGCCTGGTGCTGGAGCAGGACTGGGGGCCGGCGAACTTCCTGCGCGTCGTGCCGCGCGAACGGGTCACGCACGTGTCGCAGATCCCGTCGTTCTACGCGGCGCTGCTCGGCTCGCCGGAGCACGAGGACGTGGACCTGTCGTCCATCCGGGTGATCATGCTGGGCGGCGAGCCGCTGACCGCGCCCATGCTGGACCGGATCAAGGCCCGGCTGCCCGAGGCCGGCGTCTACTCCTATTACGGGCAGACCGAGGCCCCGTACACGTGCATGGGCCGGGTGGACGACGGCTCGACGCCGCTCGGCTCCTCCGGCCGGGCCCGCACCGGCAACGCCGTACGGGTGACGGACCCGAAGGGCCGCCGGGTGATCGACGAGGTCGGCGAGATCAACCTGGCCGGGCCGCACCGCATGGCGGGCTACGACGGCCTGCCCGAGCGGACGGCGGAGGTGCTGCGCGGCGAGTGGTACGTCGGCGGCGACCTCGGCTCCGTCTCCGCCGACGGCGTGCTGCGGGTGCTGGGCCGGCGCGAGGACGCGATCGCCAAGGGCGGCGTGTGGACGCAGCCGGCCGCGGTCGAGGAGGCCGTCGCGGCGCTCGACGGCGTGGCCGAGGCGGGAGCCGTCGGGGTGCCCGAAGGGGCGGCCGAGCAGCGCATCCTGCTGGCCGTCGTGCCGCGCGCCGGGCACTCGCTGGACGCGTCCAAGCTGGCGCTCGCCCTGGCCGACACCCTGCCGGAGCACCGGCGGCCGGACCACATCGTGGTGGCCGAGGAGCTGCCGCACTCGCAGGACGCCTCGGGCGGGCCAGGGAAACTGCTCCGCAAGGCCATCCGCGACCAGTACGGGCACCTGCTCGGGTGAGCGCGCCGGAGTACGTACAGGAGCACGTCCACGAGCACGTCGTCAAGGCGATGCTGCGCGAGGCCGGGGTGCCGGTGCCGCGCGGCGTCGTGCTCCCCCCGGACACGCGGGACTTCGGCGCGGCCGGGGAGCTGACCGAGCCGCTGGTGCTGAAGGCGTTCGGGCCGCAGCTGGTGCACAAGTCCGAGTCCGGCGCGGTGACGCTCGGGCTGCGCGCGACCGAGCTGCCCCGCGCGGCGGCCCGGATGCGGGAACGGGTGCCGCACCTCGCCGGGTTCCTGGTCGAGGAGCAGGCGGCGGCCGGGGTCGAGCTGATCGTGGGCCTGGTCAGGGACGCCGCGTTCGGCCCGGTGCTGCTCGCCGGGCTGGGCGGCGTGTGGACGGAGACGCTGCGGGACACGGCGCTGCGGCTGTGCCCGGTGTCGGAGCCGGACGCGCGGCGCATGCTGGCCTCGCTGCGCGCCGCCCCGCTGCTCGCCGGAAGCAGGGGCCGGCCGCCGGTGGACCTGGCCGCGCTGGTCAAGCTGCTGCTGGCGGTCGGCGGTCCCGGCGGGCTGTGGGAGCGGCTGGAGCTCGGCGAGTTCGAGCTGAACCCGGTGATCGCGACCGCGGACGGCGTGACGGCCGTGGACGCCCGTCATCTGCCCGCCGCGCCGCCCCCGCCCGTCACGCGCGGGGGGACGGCCGACTTCCTGCCGCTGTTCGAGCCGCGCGCGGTGGCCGTCGTGGGCGCGTCCACCACACGGCCCACCTTCGGGAACATGTTCCTCGACTTCTACCGGGCCGCCGGGGTCCCGCTGGTCGCCGTGCACCCGAAGGCGGAGGAGGTGGCGGGCGTGCCGGCCGTGCGCTCGCTCTCCGAAGCCGCCGGGACCGCGGACGTGGACTACGCGCTGGTCGCCGTGCCCGCCGAGCGCTGCCCCGAGGTGGTGGCGCAGGCGGCGGGCGTGCCGTTCGTGCAGGTGATGAGCGGCGGCTTCGGCGAGGCGGGCCGCGCCGGGCTGGAGGACGAGCTGGTCGCCGCCGCCCGCGCGGCCGGCGCCCGCCTGCTCGGGCCCAACTGCATGGGCGTCTACTGCCCGCGCGGCCGGCAGACGTTCGTCGGCGGCGGCCTGGGGCCGCCGGGCTCGGTGGCGCTGATCTCGCAGAGCGGCGGCCTCGCCGGCGAGGTGATCAAGGTCGGGGAGCGGCGCGGCCTGGCCTTCAGCCGGGTCGTCACCGTCGGGAACGCCGCCGACGTCACCCCGGCCGAGCTGCTGCGCTGGCTGGCGCGGGACGAGGAGACGCGGGCCGTCGGCCTCTATCTGGAGGACCCGCGCGACGGGCGGGAGCTGTACGAGGCGCTGCGCGCGCTGGACCGGCCGGTCGTGCTGCTGGTGGGCGGGCGCACCGGCCAGGGCCGGGCGGCCGCCGCCTCGCACACCGGCGGCCTGGTGAGCGACCGGCGCCTGTGGGAGGCGGTCGCCGAGCAGGCCGGGGCGGCGCTGGTGACGAGCCAGGACGACCTCATCGGCGTGCTCGCGTACTTCCAGGCCCACGCCGCCCGCCCGGCCGTCGGGGACGGGGTGCTGGTGGTGGGGCCGAGCGGCGGCGCGAGCGTGCTGGCGGCCGACGCGTTCGACGCGGCAGGGGTGTGCCTGGACCCGCTGCCCGAGGACGTGGCCGGCGAGCTGCGCGGGCTCGGCGTGGCGGCCTTCGGCAACCCCCTGGAGGCGCCGGTGGGCCCGCGTGGCCGCCCGGACCTGGTGCCCGCCGTGGTCGCGGCGATCCTGCGCGTACGGGCGTACCGCGACGTGGTGGCGCACGTCAACGTGCAGGCGTTCTTCACCTACGGCGACGCCCCCGAGGCCCTGTACGCCTACGCGCACGCGCTGGCCGCCGCCCAGGGAACGCTGCCGCGCACCAGGTTCACGCTCGTCACCAGGAACGGCGAGTGCGCGCCGCCGGGCGTCGAGGACGAGGTACGGCGCGTCGCGGCGGCGGCGGGCATCCCGGTTTACCGGTCCATGGAGGCGGCCGCGGTGGCCGTGGCGGCAGGAGGAGATCATGGGGCTGCTTGACGGCAAGGTCGCGCTGATCACCGGCGGCGCGCGGGGCATGGGCGCGGCGCACGTGCGGCTGTTCCTCGCCGAGGGCGCGCGGGTGGTGTTCGGCGACGTCCTGGACGAGGAGGGCAAGGCGCTGGCCGAGGAGACGGGCGCCGCCTACGTCCGGCACGACGTGCGCAGCGCGGCCGAGTGGCAGCAGGCCGTGGGCACCGCCGTGGGCCTGCACGGCCGGCTGGACGTGCTGGTCAACAACGCCGGCATCCTCAGGTACGGCCGCATCGCGGACATGCCGCCCGAGGAGTTCGACCGGGTGGTGGACGTCAATCTCAAGGGCGCCTGGCTGGGCGTCAAGTCGGTGATCGAGCCGTTGAGGGCGGCCGGCGGCGGCTCGATCGTGAACATCTCCTCCATCGAGGGGCTCATCGGCGCTGCGGGGCTGTCGGCGTACGCGGCCTCGAAGTTCGCGGTGCGCGGCCTCACGAAGTCGGCGGCGCGGGAGCTGGCGGGGTTCGGGATCCGGGTGAACTCGGTGCATCCCGGGGCGATCAACACGCCGATGGTGCACGATCCGGACCTCGCGCGGGAGGTGGACGCGGAGGCGTTCGTCAAGGCGATGGTGATCAAGCGCTTCGCCAAGCCGGTGGAGGTGTCGCACGTGGTGGCGTTCCTGGCCTCGGACCGGTCGAGCTACTGCACGGGCAGCGAGTTCACCGTGGACGGCGGGCTGCTCACGGGCGCGGGCTACTGATTACTAACCCTTGGGACAGTAAGATCTTTTACGGTTAAACAGCGCTCGCATGGACATTTCTGGCAGCATCCTGACCTGCGAATTCCTTGCCCCGCAGGCTTTGCCGTCCCTTTGAGCATGCTTGACCTGGTATTACGGCACGGTAACCTCGCTTCATCACGGTAGATGACAAGCCTCCGGTCTTGTCCCACCAGTCACAGGGGGCTTCTCTACCCAGTGCGGCGTGGGGCGAAACCGGCCTTGCCCGGAAGGTGCCCTCATACTTCCATGACGCCAGAGACGCAGAAGTTCATCGAGTTGCTCCAGAGCCAGCTCGGCTACGCCGAGAAGGCCGGCGCGTACACCAAGTTCGGCGACTGGTACGGCAAGAACGTCGAGTTCGACGACGCCTTCACCACCGCCCCCTGGTGCGACATGCTCCTCTCCTGGGCCGCGCACAAGCTCGGCTACGAGGAGTGGATGGGGCAGTTCGCGTGGACGGTGGAGCACGCCAAGTGGTTCAAGAAGCAGGGCGCCTGGGGCAACAAGCCCAAGCCGGGGGCGTTCGTCTTCTACGACTGGGGCGGCTCCAAGAGCATCGACCGCATCGACCACGTCGGCGTCGTGGTCCGCGTCGAGGGCAACACGATCATCACGATCGAGGGCAACATCGACGGCGGTGTCGCCAAGTACAAGAAGCGTGACACCAGCAAGGTCGTCGGCTACGGCTACCCCGACGTCGTCAAGGCCAAGCTCGACGCGAAGGCGGCGAAGAAGAAGTCCGAGGTCGAGGGGTCGCTGCCGCCCGACTCCGGCCCCGGCACCCCCACGCTCTACGTGCAGGACGGCTCGCTCACCGCGATGATCCCGCAGACCGGCGTCGAGCAGGAGAGCGGCGCGCGGCCCCCGCTCGCCGCCCGGCCCGCCGCCCCGGAGCGGAAGAGCGAGCGGACCACCGCCGCCAAGAAGCAGACCACGCCCCCGAAGAAGACCGAGCGGTCCACCGGCTCCCCCGCGGACGTGCGGGCGGGCGCGACGACGGACTCCTCGACCGGCGCGACGACGACCGGCACCGGCGCCGGCCCGACCCCGGCCGCCCCCGGCCAGGGGACCAAGCTGGGCAAGCACGCCAAGCCGACCACCGCCGACACGACCGCGGCCACCGCCGAGCCGCTGCCCACGCACGCCGACGCGAGCGCCACCGGACCGCTCCCTGCCATCTCCTCGCCGACGCTGATCGGCTCGACGCTGGTGGCCGCCCTGGCGCTGCTCGCCGTCGCCAAGACCCGCCAGAACCGGGTACGCGCCGCCGCTGCCGCCGCCTCCCCCGCCCCGCGTCCGGTCCCGTCCCACCGGGGACGCCGCCGCAAGCGCCGTGGCGCCGCCCTGCCCGTCACGCGGCCCGCGTGGAGCCGTACGCTCGCGTCCGGCGCCGCCGAGCTCACCACGGGGCTCGTCACGGGCCCGGCCCCGAGCCTCACGCCCGAACCGGCCACCACGGCCGGCCTCGTCGCCGCGACGGCCACCCCCGACCTGATCACCACGACGGCCGCCGACCTGGCCGCCACGTCCGCCGCCGACCTCACCGCCGCCGACCTCACCGCCGCTGAGACCACGTTCGACCGCGTCGCCGCCGAGACCCTCTTCGCGCGGGAGAACGCCGACCTGTTCGCCGCCGAGACCCCGTTCGTACGGGGCGACGCCGACGTGGTCGCGGCCGGCACCTCCCCCGTCGGGGCCAGGGACGCCCGGCTCGTCGCGGCGGGCGGCAGCGGCAGCGACGCCTCGCCCGCCGAGCAGGTACGCCGCATCAGGGAGGCCCGGCCCTTCGACCCGTTCGCGGACGCCGCGCCCCTGCGCCGGGGCCGTGGCCGCCGTGCCGCCGCCCCCGACCCGCGCACCGGCATCGCCGTGGACAACCCCTACCGGCGCACCGGCCGCCACGCCGACGCCGAGGCCTTCGGCGAGCCGGTGGACGTCGGCCCGTTCGAGCCGTGCTGGGACACCGGCCCGATGCGGCGCATCAGCGACGCCGACCCGCGCGACACGGGCGCGTTCGTCTTCGAGACCGGCCCGTTCCAGCGGATCGTCATCCCGGAGGCGACCAGCTCGTTCGACGCCTTCGCCCCCGCCTGGACCGGCGACGTCCTCGACGGCCCCGCCCCGGCGCCCGTCTCCTACCGGGGACGCCGCCGCCGCCAGGACCCGCCCGCCGAGGAGCCCTTCGTGGACCTGCTGCCGCGCGGCCGCCGGCACCGCCACGACGAGCGCGAGCTGGTCGGCGCGATCAGCGCCACCTCGACCGGCCAGCGCAGCCGGGGCCGCCACCGCGCCTAGGGGCTGTTTCTTAGATCTGCTGACTGATCGTGGTAATGGGGTCACGATTGGTGCATGGGTCGAGGTGACTTAACGAACGCTGAGTGGGAACGGCTCCAGCCACTCCTGCCCGCGGGCGGAC
>NZ_JBGLOU010000044.1:0-1842 GCF_041402765.1 Nonomuraea sp. AD125B
GTTCTTGTTGGTGGGTAGGGGAGCGTCGTGCAGCCGGTGAAGCGGCAGAGTGATCTAGTCGTGGAGGCTGTGCGAGTGAGAATGCAGGCATGAGTAGCGAATCGAGGGTGAGAAACCCTCGCGCCGGATGACCAAGGGTTCCTGGGGCAGGCTAATCCGCCCAGGGTAAGTCGGGACCTAAGGCGAGGCCGACAGGCGTAGTCGATGGACAACGGGTTGATATTCCCGTACCCGCTTCAATGCGCCCATACTGAACCTCGTGATGCTAAGAGTCCTTAAGTCGGCCGGCCCTTCGGGGCGGGTGTCAGGCTGAACGCTCGGTCCGATCGGGTAGTAGGTAAGCGATGGGGTGACGCAGGAAGGTAGTCCAGCCCAGGCGATGGTTGTCCTGGGGTAAGCATGTAGGGAGCGAGGTAGGCAAATCCGCCTCGTACTAATCCTGAGATGTGATGCCGAGCCGATTGTGGTGAAGTGGATGATCCTATGCTGCCGAGAAAAGCCTCTAGTGAGTGTTGTGGCGGCCCGTACCCTAAACCGACTCAGGTGGTCAGGTAGAGAATACTAAGGCGATCGGGTGAACTGTGGTTAAGGAACTCGGCAAATTGCCCCCGTAACTTCGGGAGAAGGGGGACCTCTGCTGGTGATGGGCTTTGCGCCTGGAGCTGGTGGGGGTCGCAGTGGCCAGGGGGAAGCGACTGTTTACTAAAAACACAGGTCCGTGCGAAGTCGTAAGACGATGTATACGGACTGACGCCTGCCCGGTGCCGGAACGTTAAGGGGACCGCTTAGTCCGACTTCGGTTGGGCGAAGGTGAGAACTTAAGCGCCGGTAAACGGCGGTGGTAACTATAACCATCCTAAGGTAGCGAAATTCCTTGTCGGGTAAGTTCCGACCTGCACGAATGGCGTAACGACTTCCCCGCTGTCTCAACCACAGACCCGGCGAAATTGCACTACGAGTAAAGATGCTCGTTTCGCGCAGCAGGACGGAAAGACCCCGGGACCTTCACTACAGCTTGACATTGGCGTTTGGAGCGTCTTGTGTAGGATAGGTGGGAGACTGGGAAGCTCGGACGCTAGTTCGGGTGGAGTCATTGGTGAAATACCACTCTGGTCGTTTTGAACGTCTAACTCTGGTCCGTGATCCGGATCGGGGACAGTGTCTGGTGGGTAGTTTAACTGGGGCGGTTGCCTCCTAAAGGGTAACGGAGGCGCCCAAAGGTTCCCTCAGCCTGGTTGGCAATCAGGTGTTGAGTGTAAGTGCACAAGGGAGCTTGACTGTGAGACTGACGGGTCGAGCAGGAGCGAAAGCTGGGACTAGTGATCCGGCATCGGCGTGTGGAAGCGGTGTCGCTCAACGGCTAAAAGGTACCCCGGGGATAACAGGCTGATCTTCCCCAAGAGTCCATATCGACGGGATGGTTTGGCACCTCGATGTCGGCTCGTCGCATCCTGGGGCTGGAGTAGGTCCCAAGGGTTGGGCTGTTCGCCCATTAAAGCGGTACGCGAGCTGGGTTTAGAACGTCGCGAGACAGTTCGGTCCCTATCCGCTGCGCGCGCAGGAGACTTGAAAGGGGCTGTCCCTAGTACGAGAGGACCGGGACGGACGAACCTCTGGTGTGCCAGTTGTATCGCCAGGTGCACGGCTGGTTGGCTACGTTCGGAAGGGATAACCGCTGAAAGCATCTAAGCGGGAAGCTCGCCTTGAGATGAGGTCTCCCACCCTGTGAGGGGGTAAGGCTCCCGGTAGACGACCGGGTTGATAGGCCGGAGGTGGAAGCGCGGTAACGTGTGGAGCTGACCGGTACTAATAGGCCGAGGACTTGACCTCAAAGCATACTTT
>NZ_JBGLOU010000045.1:0-1422 GCF_041402765.1 Nonomuraea sp. AD125B
GGTCACGTCCACGGACGTGGTGTATGAATCAAGCTTCGCGTGATCCTGTTTCTGCAGGTTAAGCGGTAAGTGTCTGCGGGAGCGGGTTCTGGGCCGGTGTGTCGCTTGCGATGAGCCGGACGCGGGCTTTGGCCAGAATGTCCAGGCCCATGTAGCGGCGGGCTTCGGTCCATTCGTCGGTCTGCTCGGCCAGGACCGCGCCGACGAGGCGGATGATCGAGGCTCGGTCGGGGAAGATGCCGACCACGTCGGTGCGGCGGCGGATCTCCTTGTTCAGCCGCTCCTGCGGGTTGTTGGACCAGATTTGGCGCCAGGTCTCGCGGGGGAAGGCGGCGAAGGCGAGCAGGTCCTCGCGGGCGGCGTCCAGATGCTCGCACGCGGCCGGATACTTGGCTTCCAGGGCGTTGATGACCCAGGCGTGCTGGGTGCGCACCTGCTCGGAGGTGGGCTGGTCGAAGATGGTGCGCACCAAGGTGGCCACCCACGGCTGGGCGCTCTTGGGCACGGTGGTCAGCAGGTTGCGCAGGTAGTGGGTGCGGCAGCGCTGCCAGCACGCGCCGGGCAGAGCGGCGCCGATCGCCTCCACCAGGCCGCGGTGGGCGTCGGAGACGACCAGCTGAACGCCGGACAGGCCGCGTGCGACCAGGCTGCGCAGGAAGGCCAGCCAGCCGGCGCCGTCCTCGGCCGAGGTGACCTCCAGGCCGAGCACCTCGCGCTGGCCGTTGGCGTTGACGCCGGTGGCCACCAGCGCGTGCACGTTGATCGTCCGCCCTGCCTCGCGCACCTTCTGGGTCAGCGCGTCCAGCCAGACGAAGGTGTACGGGCCGGCGTCCAGCGCCCGCGTCCGGAACGCCTCGACTTGATCATCCAGCGTCTTGGCCATCTGCGAGACCTGGCTTTTGGAGATGTGCTTGATGCCGAGCTGCTCGATGAGCTTGTCGACTCTGCGGGTGGAGACGCCGAGCAGGTAGCTGGTGGCGACCACGCTGATCAGCGCCTGCTCGGCCCGGCGGCGCCGCTCCAGCAGCCAGTCCGGATAGTAGGAGCCCGACCGGAGTTTCGGGATCGCCAGCTCGATCGTTCCGGTGCGGGTGTCCCACTCGCGGCTGCGGTAGCCGTTGCGGGAGTTGGTCCGTTCGCTGCTGCGCTCGCCATAACCGGCTCCGCACAGGCTGTCGGCCTCAGCCGACATCAACGCTTCGGCCATGGTCTTCACCATGGATCGCAACAGATCCGGGTCGTCGGTCTCGATCTGCCGCGCCAGCCACTGCCCGGGCGTCACACTGTTGTCTACGGCCATCGCCTGGTTCTCCTTCGATCTTGATCTTGCTACTCGAAGGATCACGCGATGGCCGTCTTCATTTCACGACGCCACGCCTGTGACCAGGTCAAACTCGTACACCACTCCCGTGGACGCAACCC
>NZ_JBGLOU010000046.1:0-1323 GCF_041402765.1 Nonomuraea sp. AD125B
GTGAATCGCCCCGGGTTCGATGGAGACTTGATCTCTTGAGAGGATCGAGTCCATGCCAGGTAAGTCTCCCTATCCCGCCGAGCTGCGCCGCCGAGCGGTGCGGATGGTCGCCGAGGTGCGACCGGATTACCCGACCGAGTGGGCCACGATCAACGCGGTGGCTACCAAGCTCGGCATCGGCACCGCGGAGACACTGCGCACCTGGGTCCGCCAGGCCCAGATCGACGAGGGCAGCCGGCCCGGCCGCACCACGGACGAGTCGGCCGAGCTGAAGCGGCTGCGCCGGGAGAACGCCGAACTCCGGCGCGCCAACGAGATCCTGAAGGCCGCGTCGGCTTTCTTCGCGGCCGAGCTCGACCGGCCACACACGCACTCGTGACCTTCATCGACCAGCACGCCGACGTGTTCGGTGTCGAGCCGATCTGCCGTGTCCTGACCGAACACGGCTGCCCCATCTCCACCAGCACCTACTACGCCGCCAAGAGGCGCCCGCCCTCGACACGGGCGGTACGCGACGCCGAGCTGGACGCCCACATCCAGCGCATCCACGCCGCCAACTACGGCGTCTACGGCGCCCGCAAGGTCTGGCAGCACCTGCTGCGCGAAGGACACCAGGTGGCCCGCTGCACCGTGGAGCGGCGGATGCGCGCGCTCGGCCTGCAAGGCGCCCGGCGGGGCAAGAAGATCCGCACCACAACGCCCGATCCAGGACACGAGCGGGCTGCCGACCGGCTGCAGCGGGACTTCACCGCCCAGAGGCCGAACGCCACCTGGGTGGCCGACTTCACCCACGTGTCCGCCTGGTGCGGGGTGGTCTACGTCGCGTTCGTCGTCGACGTTCACTCCCGGGCGATCGTCGGCTGGGCCGCCTCGCTGACCAAGCGCACCACCCTCGTGCTGGACGCCCTGGACATGGCCCTGTGGCGGCGCGAACGCACCGGCCACCCGGCCGGGCCAGGACTGATTCATCACTCGGACGCGGGCAGTCAATACACGTCTTTCCGATTCACCACCCACCTGCTGGCGGCCGGCATCGACGCCTCCATCGGCACGGTCGGCGACGCGCTTGACAACGCGCTGATGGAATCGCAGATCGGCCTCTACAAGACCGAACTGATCAAGCCCCGAGGCCCATGGCGCAGCCTCGCCGAGGTGGAACTGGCCACCGCCGAATGGGTGGCCTGGTTCAACACCACCCGCCTGCACTCAGCCATCGGACACCTCCCGCCCGACGAGTTCGAGGCCATCTACTACGCCCAGCACCACCCCAACGAAGCCCTAGCAATCAACCGCTGAGGTCTCCATCGAACCCGGGGCGATTCA
>NZ_JBGLOU010000047.1:0-1320 GCF_041402765.1 Nonomuraea sp. AD125B
GGTCACCGGAGGATACCGCCGTACTGATCGACGGGGCGGTACGTGTGGCCCTTGCGGAGTACCGGTCGGGTGTCGCCGGGTTTTCCTGTCTGGCGGACGGGGCTGATCAGATCTTCGCTCGTGCGGTACTCGATCTCGGTGATGTGCTGGAGGCCGTGATCCCGGCCAAGGAGTATCGGGACGGGCTGCCGGGCGAGTGCCATGCTGCGTACGACGATCCGAACCCACCGGCTGGACTTTGTGGAGTCCACCGCGGAGTCGCACATGACGGCCAGTGCGCGGATGCTGGACGACGCCGATGTGTTGTTCGTCGTCTGGGACGGGCAGCCGGCCCGAGGCTATGGCGGCACTGCTGACGTCGCGGTCGAGGCGCGGCGGCGGGAGGTGCCCGTACGGGTGTTCTGGCCCGATGGAGCCCGACGAGATTAGGAGCCTCTAGACCAGCAATACCTGTACAAAGTGCCCAATGGGTACTGCGGGATCGGCGGCACGGGCGTCTCCTGCCCGGTCGGCTTGACGTCGGGCGAGGCCTGAACCGTACCCTTGTGGACGATGCTGGCGGAGACCTTGTCTGCTTCGCCAGGCCGGCCATCCTGACGTTCGACCTTCTACTCGGCGTCGTGGCGGTGGTGGTCGGTACGCGGGAGATGGGGCGCCCCATCAGAGACGCCTAGATCTATCTCCCGGGGACGTCGCGAGTTCGCTGCCGTCGCTTGTCGGGCAAATCAAGGCGCGCAATCGGCAGGTGAAGCAGCCTCTGCCTCAGATGCTGCGCTTGTCTTCGAGGTGAAGGACGGTCAGTTCATGTCCGTCGCGATCACGCTTGGCACGGCCGAGGATGCCGACTGCGAGATCGTCGTGGTTCTCCAACTCGCTGGGATCGACGTAGGTGAGAATGTCGGGGTGATGGCCTGTTACGGCCCAGCCGGATGCGTCGTCCAGGTCTATGACGTTGAAGTCGCCGGCCGGGGTGCCTGGGTGAACGGGGCCGTACTCCCGCAGAAGGGTGATCGCCTGCTGGGTGAGATCGTTGGCAGGCTCCATCAGGATCACGCAGGTTCCGTGGGCGAACAGGACCCACGACTTGGCGGGATCCAGGAGTCGACGCCAGATCTCTACGGTGGACGTCTGATTCATGCGGAGCAGCGTAACGTCCGGCTCTGACAAGCCCTGCCCGGCCAGGCTGACTTCCGTTACGGCCTGCTCTCAACCGGGGCATCGGCATCTCCTGGAACATCTGTGTCTCCCCGGAAGACGGGAGAACGAGGTGTTCCGGTCTTGGGACACCTCGTCCCATAGACTGGATGGCATGAGCGTGAT
>NZ_JBGLOU010000048.1:0-1037 GCF_041402765.1 Nonomuraea sp. AD125B
TGTCTCGTCAGTGCCACGACTTCGGCGGTGTGCTTGAGCCCCGCTACATTGTCGGCGCAGAATCACTTGACCAGTGAGCTATTACGCACTCTTTCAAGGGTGGCTGCTTCTAAGCCAACCTCCTGGTTGTCTCTGCGACTCCACATCCTTTCCCACTTAGCACACGCTTAGGGGCCTTAGTCGGTGATCTGGGCTGTTTCCCTCTCGACTACGAACCTTATCGCCCGCAGTCTCACTGCCACGCTCTCACTTACCGGCATTCGGAGTTTGGCTGACGTCAGTAACCTTGTCGGGCCCATCGGCCATCCAGTGCTCTACCTCCGGCAAGAAACACGCGACGCTGCACCTAAATGCATTTCGGGGAGAACCAGCTATCACGGAGTTTGATTGGCCTTTCACCCCTACACACAGATCATCCCCCAGGTTTTCAACCCTGGTGGGTTCGGTCCTCCACCCAGTCTTACCTGAGCTTCAACCTGCCCATGCGTAGATCACTCCGCTTCGGGTCTACAGCATGCGACTCAAACGCCCTCTTCAGACTCGCTTTCGCTACGGCTCCCCCACACGGGTTAACCTCGCCACACACCATAACTCGCAGGCTCATTCTTCAAAAGGCACGCAGTCACATCACACACCAGCAAGCTGATGTAAGCTCCTACGGCTTGTAGGCACACGGTTTCAGGTACTATTTCACGACCCCTCACCGGGGCACTTTTCACCTTTCCCTCACGGTACTCGTGCACTATCGGTCACCAGGGAGTATTTAGGCTTACCAGGTGGTCCTGGCAGATTCACACAGGATTTCTCGGGCCCCGTGCTACTTGGGATCCCCTCCAGAAGCCTTCAAGGTTTCGTCTACCCGGCTCTCACGGTCTACGGCAGCCCTTCCCAGAGCTTTCAACTACCCCAAAGGTTTATAACTTCTTGCGGTTCCGGCAGAAACCACCAGAGGGTCCCACGACCCCGGACATGCAACGCCTGCCGGCTATCACACACGCCCGGTTTAGCCTCATCCGCTTTCGCTCACCACTACTCAC
>NZ_JBGLOU010000049.1:0-890 GCF_041402765.1 Nonomuraea sp. AD125B
GGGACTGTAAAACTAACGGCGGATCTGATGATCAAGGAAGAGACGCTTGATGTCCGAGACCGCCGTGGAGTCGCTGTCCATGAACGAACTGCCTGTCGAGCCGGACCGCTCGATGACGGACGAGCAACTGATCTCGATGCTCGTCAATCGAGCGCGTAGCGAGGGGCTGCAGCTGACCGGTGAAGGCGGCCTGCTGCAGCAGCTGACCAAGCGAGTGCTGGAGTCGGCCCTGGAAGGCGAGATCACCGATCACCTCGGCTATGACCGGCACGACCCGGCCGGGAAGAACAGCGGCAACAGCCGCAACGGCACCCGTAGCAAGACCGTGGTGACCGACGTCGGCCCGGTCCAGGTGCGGGTGCCGCGCGATGTGGCGGGCACCTTCGAGCCGCAGCTGGTGCGTAAGCGGCAGCGCCGGCTGTCCGGCGTGGACGAAATGGTCCTGTCCCTGTCGGCCAAAGGCCTCACGCACGGGGAGATCTCCGCCCACCTGGCCGAGGTCTACGGGGCGAACGTGTCCAAGCAGACCATCTCCACCATCACCGACAAGGTGATGGACGGCATGGCCGAATGGCAGAACCGGCCACTCGATCGCGTGTACCCGGTCTTGTTCGTGGACGCGATCAACGTCAAGATCAGAGATGGTCACGTCGCCAACCGGCCCATCTACCTGGTTATGGCCGTCACCGTCGAAGGGCACCGCGACATCCTGGGCATCTGGGCCGGCGACGGCGGTGAGGGCGCCAAGCACTGGCTGGCGGTACTGACCGAGCTGAAGAACCGCGGCGTGGACGACGTGCTCATGCTGGTCTGCGACGGGCTCAAGGGCCTGCCGCAGGCGGTGGAGACGGTCTGGCCCCGCACCATCGTCCAGACCTGCGTGATCCACC
>NZ_JBGLOU010000050.1:0-582 GCF_041402765.1 Nonomuraea sp. AD125B
GTGCAGAGTGATTTGCCGTGGTGGCTGGTCTGCCGGGGGACGATTCATAAGTTCCGCTGTGTGCCGCATCTCACCGGGCGGCGCTTTGAGCACGGTGTGACGGACTGTTACACACTGTTCCGGGATGCTTATCATCTGGCGGGGATTGAGATGCCGGACTTTCATCGTGAGGATGACTGGTGGCGTAACGGCCAGAATCTCTATCTGGATAATCTGGAGGCGACGGGGCTGTATCAGGTGCCGTTGTCAGCGGCACAGCCGGGCGATGTGCTGCTGTGCTGTTTTGGTTCATCAGTGCCGAATCACGCCGCAATTTACTGCGGCGACGGCGAGCTGCTGCACCATATTCCTGAACAACTGAGCAAACGAGAGAGGTACACCGACAAATGGCAGCGACGCACACACTCCCTCTGGCGTCACCGGGCATGGCGCGCATCTGCCTTTACGGGGATTTACAACGATTTGGTCGCCGCATCGACCTTCGTGTGAAAACGGGGGCTGAAGCCATCCGGGCACTGGCCACACAGCTCCCGGCGTTTCGTCAGAAACTGAGCGACGGCTGGTATCAGGTACGGATTGCCG
>NZ_JBGLOU010000051.1:0-552 GCF_041402765.1 Nonomuraea sp. AD125B
TCGCAGCAGAAAGACCAGTGCCGGGTGAAATTCAGGCGGGGTGCTGCTATACGCACGTTTCCCGTAAACACATGACCGTCATGTGGAACAGAAAGCTTGGCGCATGGTGCTGATGCCACGACGCAGAATTTTCAATAAACAGACGCCCGGAACTGTCCGCCTGCCCAACCTCCTGCTGATATTTGCAGGGGTGGTAGCGATGCTTTTCGTATGGTGGGTGCAGGATGGGCTGGGCATAGCGCCCTGCGCGCTCTGCCTGTGGGAACGCTGGCCATGGCGTCTGCTGGTGGTGATTGGGGTAGTCGGTCTGCTCGTGCCGCGACGCTGGGCCAGAACCGTGGCGTCTCTGGGCGTGCCGACGCTGCTTGTGGATCTCGTTCTTGTGGCGGTTCATGCCGGTGTCGAATGGCGTTTCTGGAAAAGCCCGCTGCCGGAATGTCTGTCGCCGCATCTGACGGGCGCGACGATGGCCGAGCGTCTTGCTTCCATGCCGCTGCGCCCCGGCAAGCCGTGCGATATGCCGACCTATATTTTTGACGGGCTGCCGGTCTC